>NZ_JBQEPI010000002.1:0-610395 GCF_052045695.1 Mucilaginibacter sp. 22184 | reverse complement strand
TTCCAGACGCTATCGCCAAGCGCGTGTGCAACTGAACCAGCCTGTTCGTTGCTTACTGTGGCACCGGCATTTTTTAATTGAGTTTTAATCAATGTTGATACAGGTCTTTCATCGGTAATGGTTGAATTGATCAACACGGTAATCAGTGAACCGCTGATAGCAATGGTGTTGGCCCAATGCCATAAGCGCAGTGAAGCCGAATATTTTTTTATAGGCTCGGGATGCCAAGTATCTTTACGGACAGGTGCTATAATTGCCATAGTGGTCTTAAGTTAGTGCTGGCTTCTAAAGTCATTTTGACGTTAATCTGATTTGATCTATTTATCTTGATCAATTGTTTGTAAATTACTGAATGAATATGAAGCAAATCTGTAGTCGCGATACGATTACCCAACTAATAAAATGATAGGTCGCATTATACTTCAGGTTCTCTTCAACTTTAAGCTTTACATTTGAATAAAAGCAGCTTTGAAAATCCTGGTAATAGAAGACGAGCAAAGTTTACGTGAGAATATCACAAACTATTTGAATGTAGATGGCAATATCTGCGAGAGCTGTAGCGCGCTAAATCCGGCCCTGCAGAAACTATCAGACTACGATTATGATTGTGTTTTGCTGGATGTCGGGCTCTGATGGAGAAGGGCTAGATGTGCTGCAATACCTTCGGACCAACCAGAAGAACGAAGGGGTATTGATCATATCTGCCCGGAACTCCCTGGAGGATAAATTAAAGGGACTGGATATCGGAGCCGACGACTACCTGACCAAACCTTTTCATTTAGCAGAGCTCAAGGCCCGCCTGATGGCAGTTTATCGCCGAAAGGCTTTAAATACCAACAATAAGTTAATATTTAATGAAATTACCATCGATGTGCAGGGCCGGACGGTTGAAGTTAATGAAACCTCTATTATCCTCACCAGAAAGGAATATGATATGTTATTGTATTTTATTGCCAATAAGGGAAAAGTTATCTCTAAAAATGCCATAGCTGAACATTTATGGGGCGATGAAATGGATATGCATGATAATTTTGATTTTATTTATACCCCCATCAAAAACCGGTAACAGGAATTTATCGCTTGCTATATATTAAAAAGCTCTTTTGTTAGTTACAACCAATTCTATATTATAACCTATTTAATGCTATGCTAAAACGTGTACTATTATGTGTCTGTACTATTTTTTCGGCTGCTTTGTTTACGCATGCCGCTGCTCAGGACATTTATAAAAAAGTAACCGACGGAATTATTGTTAGCCTGCCTCAAAAATCAGCGCAGGATTCCCGCCTGCTCCGGTTGCAGGTGATCTCCGATAAAATTATCCATGTAACGGCCACTCCTGAAAGTTCCTTTCCCCGCAACAAAAGTCTAATGGCCTTAGATCGCATCAATTCACCTGTTAACTGGAATGTTGTGCAAAAAGGCAATCAGTTATTGCTGTCAACAGCATCAGTCACAGCACATGTATTGTTGCCGCAAGGTCTAGTGAGTTTTACCGATAAAGCCGGCAAGCTTATTTTAAGCGAAAACGCTGAACGGACATTTACGCTTGTGTCCAACAATGGTGAAAGCTCCTATCATATTATCCAAAACTTTAACAGCCCGGCCAACGAAGCTATCTACGGCCTGGGTCAGCATCAAAACGGGGTTGTCAACTTTAAAAACCAACACCTGGAGCTACTGCAGAACAATACGGAAGTAGCGGTGCCATTCCTGGTTTCCAATAAGAACTATGGTATCCTGTGGGATAATTATTCCTTAACTAAATTTGGCGACACCCGCGACCTACAATCAATTTCAGGACTAAAGTTATTTTCCGCAGATGGGAGTGAGGGTTGGCTAACGGCTACCTATGCCAAAAAAGCCGACTCCACCAACGTTTTTATACAACGCCCCGAATCTGATATTGATTATTCTTTTCTGGAGGATATGAAGAATTTTCCTCAGGGTTATAAATTAGGAGAGGGTAAAGTAAGCTGGACAGGTTCGATCTCATCGGCTTATACGGGTAATCACCAATTTTGGCTTAAATATGCAGGTTATGCCAAGATATGGATCGATGGTAAATTACTGGCCGACCGCTGGCGTCAAGGTTGGAACCCCGGTACCGCAATACTGAATGTCGATTTGATCAAAGACAAAAAGTATCCCATCAAAATTGAGTGGCTCCCTGATGCCGATGAATCATTCATCGCGTTAAAATGGCTGAGTCCTTTAAGTAAGCAACAACAAAATAAATATACGTTCGACTCTGAATCTGGCAATCAGCTCAACTATTATTTTATATATGGAAAAAATGCCGACGATGTTATCTCCGGATATCGTACTGTTACCGGCAAGGCTGTCATAATGCCCCAATGGGCAATGGGTTTATGGCAAAGCCGCGAGCGGTATAAAACCCAGGATGAAATATTGAATACCGTAAAGGAGTTCCGGGCGAGGAAAATACCGCTGGATAATATTGTGGAAGATTGGTCATACTGGAAGGAAGATCAATGGGGTAGCCAGGAATTTGATGAAAGCCGCTTTCCTAATCCTGCCGGAATGATCAGTACACTACATGATCAATATCACATGCACTTCATGATCTCGGTATGGGCCAAATTTTATGAGGGGATTGATAGCTATAAGCACTTTGATAAAAATGGTTGGTTATATAAACGTAATATAGCAAACCGCCAAAGGGATTGGATAGGTAAGGGGTATTTTTCTACTTTCTATGATGCCTACAACCCGAAGGCCCGCGAGGCTTTCTGGGGGCTGATGAATAAGAAATTATACGCCAAAGGGGTGGATGCCTGGTGGATGGATGCTTCAGAACCAGACATAACTTCCAACCTGAATATACAGAGCCGTAAAGATTTTATGAATCCTACCTATTTAGGCTCATCTACACGGTATTTTAATGCTTTCCCGCTGCAAAATGCAAAAGGTATTTACGAGGGGCAGCGCGGTACCAATCCAAATACGCGTGTATTCCTGTTAACCCGATCAGCTTATGGAGGTTTGCAGCGATATGCGGCAGCAACCTGGAGCGGCGACATCGCTGCCCGCTGGGATGACATGAAAAACCAGATCCCCGCAGGGATCAACTTTGCCCTATCGGGTATTCCCTATTGGACTATGGACATCGGTGGTTTTGCCGTGGAGCACCGTTACGAGCAGCCAAATGAAAAAGAACTGGCCGAATGGCGAGAGCAGATAACCCGTTGGTACCAGTTTGGTTCATTTGTGCCCCTGTTTCGGGTACATGGTCAGTTTCCGTACCGCGAAATTTATAATATAGCGCCCGAAAATCATCCTGCTTACCAGAGTATGCTTTATTATGATAAGCTGCGCTATCGCCTGATGCCTTATATCTATAGCCTGGCAGGCATGGCCTATCACCATGACTATACCCTGATGCGCGGTTTAATGATGGATTACGGACAGGATGAAAAGGTGAAGAATATTGCAGACGAATATCTTTTTGGCCCAGCTTTGCTCATCAATCCTGTTTATACCTATGGCGCTACCAGTCGGAGCATTTATTTACCAAAGGGTAATGGCTGGTATAATTTATATGATGGAAAATATACATCCGGAGGGCAAACTATAACAGCGGATGCACCTTATGACCGCATTCCCGTATACATAAAAGAGGGTTCAATTATCCCTTTTGGCCCCGAGATACAATATACCGGCGAAAAACCTGCCGATTCGATCACCCTATATGTGTATACCGGCAAAGACGCCACCTTTACCCTTTATGAAGATGAAGGCACAAATTATAACTATGAAAAAGGCGCTTTCAGCACTATACAACTTACCTATAACAAAACAAGTAAAACGCTGACTATTGGTGACAGGAAAGGCAATTTTACCGGCATGCTAAGCAACAGGAAGTTTAACATCGTATGGATTAGCAGGAATAAAGTCGTACCGCTGCATTTTGAGCCGAATAGCGATCAGCAGATAGCTTATAAAGGGGAAAAAGTAACAGTTAAGCTTTAACCTCACCCTAATGAAAAATAAATTTTTATCACTTGTTGTAGGGAGCTTGCTTTTTGGTCATGTTTTCGCGCAGAATAATAATCTCGCCAAAACCGAGAGAATAATCCGTCTTGATTTTAACAAAGAAAAAGGAAGTCTCAACACCTCATTTAAAGAATGTGTAGGCGCTGGTCGTGCCAATGAAGGATTGCGGGCTGACTGGCAGCAGCAATTGGCTATGGTGAAAAAGGAGTGTGGTTTTAAATACATCAGGATGCATGGCTTGCTGACTGATGACATGGCTGTTTACAAGGAGGACGGGAACGGAAAGCCACAATATAATTACCAATATGTTGACGCCTTGTACGACTATATCCTAAGTATAGGCATGAAGCCCTTTGTTGAATTAGGATTTATGCCGGCGGCGTTGGCAAGCGGAAGCCAAACAATTTTTTGGTGGAGGGGTAACGTAACACCACCTAAAGATTATCAGAAATGGGAAGGTTTGATCCGTAACCTGACTCAACATTTTACAGAACGATACGGAACAGATGAGGTTAAAACATGGTATTTTGAAGTTTGGAACGAACCCAATCTGAAAGATGGTTTCTGGACCGGCTCTCAAAGCGATTATTTTAAACTATATCAATATAGTGCACAGGCTATAAAAAGCGTAAACCCGGCCTATAAAGTTGGCGGACCTGCCACAGCAGGGGCTGCATGGGTACCTGAAATGATAGATTTCTGCAACAAAAATTCTGTCCCTATAGATTTTATCAGCACACACGCTTACCGGGTAAAACAAGGGTTTTTGGATGAGTATGGGGCAACGGGGACCGTGCTCGATAAAAACAAGGAGAGTGTTAGCGGTGATGTTTGGAATTCACGCAAGCAAATTCAAAATTCCGCAATTCCAAAACTAGAATTACATTACACAGAATGGAGTTCATCTTATACGCCTGCTGATCCACTGCATGATAGTTACCATGAAGCAGCATACATACTTGAAAAACTGAAACAAACGGGATCTGCAGCCAACTCCATGTCGTACTGGACGTTTACTGATATTTTTGAGGAAGCGGGGCCAAGATTTACGCCCTTTCATGGTGGGTTTGGTTTAGTAAATACGCAGGGGATCAAGAAACCTGCATTCTTTGCTTATTCTTTTTTAAATAAATTGGGCGAAACCGAAATAGATGATCAGGACAAGTCTTCATGGGCCTGTAAAAATAAAAAAGGTGATGTTCACATCTTGTTATGGGATTATACTTACACCTTGCCCGATTCCGTTAATAACCAATCCTACTATACCCGCGATCTGCCTGCTAAATCAAAAGGCGAAGTTAAATTAGCTATATCAGGTATGCCTAAAGGAAAATACAGAATAGAGATTTGCCAAACGGGTTACAAAGTAAACGATCCCTACACAACCTATCTATCCTTCAATAAACCTGACCAATTAAGTAAACTACAGGTCGATCTGCTAAAAAAAGAAAATAATGGTATCCCCATTTTGAAAGAGAATATCACTATTAGTTCAACCGGGATATTTTCAAAGAAACTCCCGATCAGGGAAAATGACGTCTTTTTTATCAGTATGATCAAACTTTAATTAGGCATCCCGAGTGAAGAATTATTATTGAGAAACAATATTACGACAATCTTTTGCAGTCGAAAGAAGCAGCATAACAATCATGGTAACATTTTTTTTCAAAAAAATGTACAGAATACCACTATAGATGAAGTGATTGGCGGGCGATTTATATAAGTTGATGCAATATTATATAACACACCGCTGTTACCAAACAGCGGTGTGTTAATAGGTAATTAAACGTAATTATTGTCTATCTCACAAGCACGGCTTACCTCTTGTACAGTTGCAGGGGAGTCAAACCGAAATAGACCGCTTAAGCCCCGTTCTATTCTTGATGCTCTGATCGCTGCCTTTACCGCGAAAAACACAGATGCTGCCAATACCAGCGGCGGCTCCCCGATCTCCTTGGCAGACATAATATCTGTTGGATTTTCCGGAACATTCACCGAGCCCCTTGGGAAAAGATGCACATTCAGCTCCAGTGGAATGCTGGTGGTAGCCGGTGGTTTGTAGGTCCAGGTATTTAACGTGTTTAATCGTCCTGCATCCGGACCGTCTGGTTCAAATACCAATTTTTCAGATAACACATAACCAATCCCCTGAACAAAGGCACCTTCTACCTGACCAATATCAATAGCCTGGTTCATACTCCAGCCGGCATCATACACAATGTCAGAACTTAATATTTTGGTTTCACCGGTTAATATGTCAACCTCAACTACAGAGCAAGCGGCAGAATAAGTAAATCCACTGAAGGAATCAAACTCACCTGGTGCACCAGTCTTGCTGCTCTCATAACCAGGTATGATGGGCTGTTGATCATATGTTTTGTAGGTAATATTAGGGAAAGGCACCTCGCCACCATGAATGGGGATATTCAAACTACAAGTTAAGCTAATCCTGTTTTGGTAGGCCATGGCTACCAGGTTTTGCCAAATGATGGGGTGTCGTCCGCCTTTAAGAGGCTTAGCCTGCCAGCCAGCCGCTCCATAATTCCAAAAGTCAATACCTTGAGTTCCACACCAGTCGTCGCCCTTGATTTTGAGCATTTCGTACCCAAATTCAGTTATACGGCTTCTTAGCTGTTCGCAAACTCGCTTAACGGCTTCTGCGCTATAAGTTGTTCCGGTGGATGCTCCTGTACTGGTTGGATTGGTAACGATACTGGTTTTAGGGCTTTCAATTTCGATGAGAGTCATTGGGACATTCAAAATATAGGAGGCTACCTGGCGCACCTGTGTCAGTAAACCTTGACCCATTTCTACGCCGCCCTGATGAATAATGATACTACCATCCCCCTGATACACCGAAATCATAGCGCCCGCTTGTTCAAGCATGGTAAGGTTATAACCAGAGCCGTATTTTACCGGCATAATAGCTAACCCTTGCTTACGCCATTTGTTTTTTTGATTAAATTCCTCAACGGCGGCAACCTTGATATCATAATTGCAAACGTCTTTTAGATATTTCCAGACATCCTTCATATAACAATAGGAAAGTGCCTGACCAAATGGGGTAACGTCGCCGCGGTCATATAAATTTATTCTGCGTACTTCTTCAGCGGTCATATTAATAGAGAATGCGGCATCATCAATAGCATTTTCCATCATTACTTTACCCTGTACATCGCCAAAAGCTCTGAACGCCGTAGAAGGAGCTGTATTGGTACGGCAAACATCAATTTGCGCCTGGAAATTGGGAATGCGATAGGCATTATCTGCCCGGGTAATGATACAATTGGAAACAATGAACGAGCAATCATAAAATGCGCCTCCATCGCCCCACATCCGGTTCAGCAGGCCTCTGATTATGCCCTTGTGCGCCGGTGTAGTTTCGCCTTTATCTATAGCTACCTGATATTGTGCATAATAAGCATGCCTTTTACCGATCATGCCAGTATCCTGTTCACGTGTAAGAGCTAGCTTGACCGGTTTCTTTAGTGCTTTTGCGGCGACAGCGGTCGCTGCAGCCACAAAGCGTGTTTGCTCTGTTTTGCCACCAAAACCACCACCTACGGGTGGTACCTGTATATCTATGCTGTTATATTGAGCTCCCAATGCTGATGCAATAGTGCCATGAATAGTCATAGGGCTTTGTGTAGATGATTTGATCACTATTTTGCCACCGTCTACAGGTTCTGCTATAGCCGCCTGGGTTTCCATATAGAAGTGTACCTGCCCGCCTGTTAGCTGTGTTCCTTCAACAATCTGGCAAATGTTGCCATCTACTGTTCCGGTTCGGTTGATTATGTTTTTATCAAGCGCGCCTTTTTCGTTGATCCATTCCAATTGAGTGCCGGGCCTGGTTATGCGCCATATATGTGAAATAAAACTCGCTGTTGTAGGCCAGTCGGGATAAATATTGCCATGAGCAAGCGCATCATCAATACTTAAAACAGGTTTATTCTTCCAGCTTTTCGGGTCGGGATCTATTTGAACAGGAGTATAGGCAACACAGTTGTCTGCAACATATTCGGCAATTGTGGCGGCTTCAAGCTCGGTTTTGGCACCTACTAATGCAATAGTTTGGCCAACATAGTTAACCTGATCAATGGCAAAAACAGGCTGATCAGATCCCATGCCCTGCATATTGCTGGCGCCATTTTTGAAAGCTTCACTGGTAACCATGTCAACAAAACCTGCAAATGTTTGCGAAAGATAACTGCGTAAATCAGTAGTATTTGCACGCCCTTTTTTTCCGGGAATAATGAAATGGTAATCAGCCAAAGCCCGCCTGCTTTGTACCAGCGCCGCGTTTACCGTATTGGGAGGAACCGGCAGTTCATGTGTGTAATGTAACTGACCGGAAGCCTGTTCCATGGCCGTAAATTTCACATAAGGCTGGGCTACCGGCGCCCTGAAGTCCTGTGGGGCATAAAACTGTAAGCCATTACTAACGGGCCATCTGCCCCAGGTAATGTCTCCGCTTGATCGTAAGTGCGGTGGTACAGGGCCTCCTTTTTCCAACAGGGCTTTTACAATGGCCTTATAAAGAAAGGAAGCGGTTAATTGCTGTTTATATTCGTGCGTGAAACCTTCATCAGGAAGGCCTTTCATTCTGGGAGCCCATTGCGATAATATCACTCCAACCTCACGGTTAAGCGTTTCGATGAGCAAGGGGATCCTTTCCATCGATAACACGTTATTTTGCAGCATAACCTCTGTGCTTACGGCCCGCCATGGAAACGGCGCCAAACCTCCGAATACTATCGCCGCGTGTGTTACTTTAAGATCGGCGCCTAATCTGATGGTACAACTAGAGTTAACTATGCTGTGCGCATTGACATCGCGAAGGGCAACTTTTTGTGCCAGCTGAACATCATTACTATCTCCAAAAGGTATGTAAACAGATACCAGGATCATTCTTTGTGCCAGATCAGGGTGATTTTTGATGATGATCGACAGATCGTCTATATAAGCAGTAGTAGTCTGTCCTCTGAAGTTTTCGGGGTCGATGTATTCAATTTGGGCATAGCACCCCAAAAGCGCGGTCATTAAGTCCGACGGAAATGGCTCACCGGTTCCCGCAGCAATATGTTTGAAAACCAACATGGCATTACCACCTACAGTTGCCGCATTCCTTACGATCCTGCCGGCCGTACGTTGAGCCATAAAAAGTACCGCCCCCCAGGGCACAGTCTCCCGGTCCCTTCCTTCCGGTATGTTAACCGGGTATTTCTTTAGGGCCAATTCCAGCGTATCAATCAGATGGCTGTAAGTTGTGCCCGCGCTTACTTTTATCCCTTTTTTATCAACTACCGGAACAAAATTTAATTCCTGCACGTGACTGATATCGATCAAGCTGTCTGCATTCAGGAATTCTTGTTTGTATATTCCATAAGAAGTATTGGCATGTACAAGATGAGGTTTATGCCCACTATAAATTTTCCAATAATCAACCAGTTCACGCAGTGAAACCGGGCTAAGCCATTGCCTTTGATTATTCAAAACCGATACTGCTGGGGCAGGCTGTTTAGCTTCCGGTGGAAAAGGAATAACGATGAATGGGGCCGGCAATTGTTGTTGCACGGCCTCGTCGCCCAGGCATTTCATCCGTTCCAGTTCGTCTTGTTCCGTCCAGTCAGATGCAAAGGTTTTCATTCCCGTGAGTATCGGCCTGTACCCTGTACAACGGCAGATGTTGCCGTCAAAGATGGCCTCGATCTCTTTTTTTGTAGCATTTGGGTTATTAAAGATAAACTCAGACATGTTCATCACAAAGCCAACCGTACAATAGCCGCATTGTGTGCCATTATTCATGGCAAGGCGATGTGCCACCGGGTTCATACCCAGGTGACTGAGCTCTGAGGGATGTTGTGGAGTTGCAGTTTGCAGTAATAGGTTTGGTGAAATATCTGCATTTTCTGCCTTTTCAACAGCCATAGCTACTTCAGCCCTTTTTGCCTGGGCGTCTTCATATGCCTGCTGTGTTTCGGCAGGCAAGGGCAGATCTGCGGGCCGGCCGGCTCGGCTGGATACTTGGGTGTGAGTAAGAAATTCGGGATTGGGGCGTCGCGCACCGCCTGTGCCTTCAACGGTTGTAACCACCATGCCATCAACGGCGATCAGTGGTCGCAGGCATGAATTGATAGCACGGTGATGCTCTTTTTTTTCTTTCGCATCCCAGTCAGACAGGATCACGGTGCAACCACCGCAACCGCCTTGCCCGCACGGTTTTTTAGGGCCGGCAAGATTTACCTCCGGCGAGCGCAGATAATCTATTAATAAGGTATCAACCGGCGGATCTTGTACAACAACCTGCCTGCCGTTCAAAAAGAAGGATATGGAATTGCTCATGGTAGTATCAGCTTGAATTAATTACAGATTGGGGGAATTAAAAATTACCCTGGGTTTCAGGAATTACATTGGCTTTTTGTCTTGGGCCTGCTTTTTTCAATATTCTGGCCCTTTTAAATGGTACCCCGCCGCGTCTTACCACGTGCTCAACACCAGAGAACTGATTGGCATAATAGCCACCTATGTTTTTATTTTTCCAATCCCAGTAATACCCCAATGCCAGCGATGTTTGCAAAGAAAAATCGTTGGACAGCGCCTGTTTAGGGTTATAAGCTGTACCGCATCTGAAATTCTGATAATATTTTATCCAGGCCGGATCGTTAGTTTGTGTAAGATGGCCCATGGCACCATTTGCCAGCGTGTCGCCGATAAAGGCTTCATCAGGCACCAGCGCCGCCACTTGCGGAAACTCGGCAGTTTGATGGCATGACATACAAGACGCGGTATTCAAATCAACCGGGCCGTCAAGCCTGCCTCCCCAACCAAGATGCTGTGGTGGAAGATCGGCGGATGTGTTAATAAACGTTTCTTTCAGCGTATCGTTGATCATGGTTTTAATGACCGGGTAGGGGTTTATCCAATTAGTTTTATATTGCGGGTCGTTTCCGAACTGTATACCAACCGGAACAAGATTTTTTACCCGTTCGCGCATAGTTTTGCCATTATTCAGATTGCCATTATAACAGAAATTGCCAAATATCCATCCGGTGCCATATTTTTCGGCTCTTTTATCCCGCACCATAATATCCATTTGTATCAGGTGTACTTTTTTTACAACGCGGTTAACACTATCAGCAAACGTTGGTGTAATGTAAGCTGTTCTTGCGTATGAATCTTTAAGATAAGGTACATCTGTAGAATCCAGATCGGTATACAACAATTTAAATATCACGGTACCTTCCGGGAAACCGCCTTTGGGCCCCTGCGTAACGAATGGATCCGGGTCGTTAGCTGTATCCCACATTTTGTAAAGCACGTGGCCGGCAAAATCATTATAGAACCCTAGGGCATATACCTGTCCGGGATGTTTTTGCTGAGGAGATAACTGATATGGGTTAATGGGAGCTTCTTTGGCCAAGCCGTTAAAACCCTCGGATGCAAGTGGGCCATAATGTAACCATGGCATATGATACCAGCTGCGCTTTTTGTTATCCTGTGCTATGAAATTAGCCTCAATCATGCCATCAAAACAATAGTCGCGGGCGGCCATCAGCCATTCTTTCCATCTGGCTTTATCATCAAATGGTATTTTAAAAAAATCAGGGATTTTATCTTCAGCAGGCAACGTTTTGGGATAGTCCTGGCTCAACTTAAAAACTTTTTGGCCGGGGTATTCTTTTAAAAACTGGTTTATCGGGATCATGGCGCCAAAATCAGGGAAGGTGTTTTTGCTTTCTTCCTGGTTTTCGGAGTCTCCGTTCCTGTGATCATTCGGGGCAGAACAACGGACAATAATGGTGATCATAAAAATGGATACGACGATCCATAACATACGGTGTTTGTTCATAGTTTAAAGGATTAGGCAGGTTTAAATATTTATGTTTAATTATTGTTATATAAATATAAATATCAATTATGTTTTCATAATACTTTTAATTAATATGAATAAAATGAATTAAAAATTAATATAATTTCGTTATGCTAATAAAAACATAACGACGCTGGGGGTAAATAAATTTACATTTATGATATTAATGATGCTGGGAGTTAATAAAATATAGTATTAAAATATTGCTGTATATTTTACAATATTGTATAGGTATATTTTAAGGAATTGAATTCCAGGTGTTTAATTTTAGTAGCCCGTTGATGATATTTATTAATTGCGGAATTTGTCACTTGAGCGACTAATCGCTCCAAAGAAATTGATATTGATCTTTTATGGATGGGATAAATAGATAAAATAAACATGAATATTTTATTGTTTGTATCGATATATTTGAAAATATATAATGCCATTGATTTAGCCAATGAAAAAAACTCTACAAAAAAAATCCATCACACTATTAGGTTGTATTTTCTGTATTTCCCGCCTGTATGCCCAAGCAAATTCGCCACAGGCAAAATCTGTTGCTAAAGACACAACTACGCTTGATAGCGTAGTGATAAGAGATAGCAAGCTCAAACACCTGCCTGATGTTGAAGGAACTTACCTGTTCGCCGGGAAAAAGACCTTTTCCATTACGCCGGCAACCGGAAGGGCCAATCTGGCTAATAGCACTATTCGTACCATATTTGCTACCATTCCGGGTGTAAATGTTTGGGAAATGAGTGGCAATGGTTTCCAGGTAAATATTGGAAACCGGGGGACAGACACCCATCGCTCAAATGAAACGAATGTACGCCAGAATGGTTATAACACTAATTCCGACCTGTTTGGTTACCCCGAAGCGCATTACGTACCTCAATTTAATGCCGTGAGTCAGATCCGGATTGTACGCGGGGCGTCGGCGCTGCAGTTTGGAAGCCAGTTTGGCGGGATGGTAAATTATAAGATAAAGGAGGGCGACAGTACAAAAGTTTTCGGCGCGGAAAGCGAACAAACTGCAGGATCTAATCATTATTTCAACTCTTTTAATTCTGTGGGTGGCCGTAGCGGTAAATGGAGTTATTATGCCTACTATGCACAGCGATCCGGTGATGGGTGGCGGAATAACTCACGTTTTTACGGGCAATGGTTTTATGCTAATTTAAAATACCAGTTTAATGATAATGGAAGTATTGCCCTGCAATTCTCCAGGGTTAATTTTTTTGAGCAGGATGCAGGTGGGTTAACCGATGCACAGTTTAATGCCAACAACCGCCAGTCAACCCGTACCCGTAATTATTTTGATCCTGAAATTAATATCCCGGCGCTATTATTTAATTACAAATTAGGTACACGTACCAAACTCGAAGTGATATCCCACGGTATCATTGGTCAGCGTAACAGTGTGCAGTTTTTAAATAATCCCGGCGTAGCGGATACCGTAAATAAAAAGTTGAATAGTTATAATCCCCGTCAGGTCGACCGAGATTATTATTACGGGTTTACCACCGAAGCACGCCTGCTTACCCAATACAAGCTGGGCGATTTGTACAGCACATTCACATCTGGTTTGCGTTATTTTACAGAACGCACCATGCGCAGACAGAAAGCAACGGGAACTACCGGCTCTGATTACGACTTGACCGTTGTTAAACCCTACGGTATCGATCTGCATTTAAGCACACGTAATTATGCTGCTTTTGCAGAAAATACTTTCCAGATCACCCCTGAATTTACCATAACACCCGGAGCCCGTTTTGAGATTATTAATACCAGTCTTAACGGTGTAATAGATAATGGGTTAGATCATGTATCTTATGGCAACAAACGCAATTTCCCCTTGTTTGGTACCGGGCTTCAATACCAGGTTACCCATAATAGTCAGATTTATGGAAATATCTCCCAGGCTTATCATCCGTTTGCTTACGCTAATATTATCCCGGGGAATGATTTGGCTGTTGTAGATCCCAATCTGAAGGACAGCCGGGGTTACAGTGCTGATTTGGGTTACCGGGGAAACATTGGTACTATATTCAATTATGATTTTGATCTGTACTATGTTTATTACGGCAAACGGATAGGTAACCTTACGGAAGTGAATGACGCGAAACAAACCTATATTTATACCACTAACATCGGAAACGGGGTTGCAAAAGGTGCCGAAGTTTTTACAGAAGTCTCTCTATGGCGGGCATTTGACCGTTCAGCTTCTGGCGATATCCGTTTATTCAATTCTTTTTCCTATGACCATGCCCGTTATACCAGCGGATCAATTACCGCGGGGGCTACTAATATCAGCTTAGCTGGTAACTGGCTGGAAGGGACACCGACCTGGATAGACCGTGCCGGTTTAAGTTATTTGGATAAGCACATTACTACCACCGTACAATTTAGCTATGTTGGTAAAAACTTTACAGATGCAAATAATACCATTTTTAACCCAACCGGTTTAAGTGGTATTGTGCCTGCTTATCACGTTGTTGACTTGTCGTTCAATTATAGCTTTTTGCGGAAGTATCACATTTTTGGCAACCTTAATAATGTGCTGAATGCTAAATATTTTACGCGAAGGATAACCATTTTGCCTGGCCCTGGTATTTTACCGGCCGATGGTATTGGCTTCAATGTCGGGTTCGGCATAAAAGTATAAATGAATGTATTGCCATGTGATATGGAACGGTTGTTGCCATTAGCTATTGATGAAAGAAGATAATATAAAAAATGCAGCCAGGATTTTCCTGGGCGCTAACCTGATCTTTGCAGGCATCAGCCATTTGACTTTCGCAAGGAAAGCTTTTAGGGCCCAGGTCCCGAATTGGGTTCCTTTAAAAAAGGATGATACCGTAGTGTATTCAGGAATAGTTGAAATAGGCTTAGGTTGTGCAATAGCATTAGCACCAAAAAATTATAGGGCGGGTGTGGGAAAAATAGCGGCTGCTTTTTTTGTTGCTGTTTTTCCAGGCAATATTGCTCAATATACGCATAAAAGAAGTTCATTTGGATTGGATACAGATGCCAAGAGATTTATCCGTTTATTATTTCAACCAGCTCTTGTTTATTGGGCCTTAAAAAGTACAGGTGATGGTAAATAAGCATATTTACTATAACAGGCATTTCAGAAGGATTAAGTAATAGATTAAGTAATAATAGATTATCGCTGATTTCTTCAGAATAACGGCATAAGTCTAATTTTGATATTTAGTAAATCGAAGTCTATCCCTGAAATGGCCCACCGGGCACTCCCCAGTCCCAATGCGGCATGGGTATGTCTGGTGGTTCGTTGATACTCGCCAGGTTTGAATTGATAACCGCTATACGCGTTCCCCATTCAAGGTAAGCCAGGAAGGCCGAGCGAAACTCAGGATCGTCGGGTAGTTTCAGCTCGTCGGCAGTTTGCAGGAGCAGGTCCATCCAGCGTTGGCGATGCTGTTGGGTAAGGTGTTTGGAAAGATGGTGACGGATCATTTCGAAATGACTGCCTTCGTTTTCGCTGTACAATTTTGGGCCACCCAATACTTCGGCAATAAAATGAGCAACGTGAAGCCTATGTTGCGGCGACATTTGTTTGAAGATTGGCTGTAGTAGGTCATCTACCAATACTTTATCATAAAACTGATCGAATAGTGCTACGAATACCGGCATGCCGCCGGCCCATTCATAAAGTGAAGGAACGGATTTATTGTTGTTCATAGGAGTTATATTTAATCATCTTTAATGCTGACCAAATGTATTCTATGCAAAATATAAAGTCAATAACTAACTAAAAAGTAGGTTGTTACGGGCGGTGAATTGTCTGGGAAGGATCTTTTGTATATGGCAAAGTGGCACATTAAAAATTATATGAGCTACGTTTATATTGCTGTACCTGACAGGATTAAATTTTGGCAGGAAATTTAACGGGATGTAAAATACCTGCCTTTTAATTGCATAGGGGCGTTATAGATGATTGATTATGATAGTATTAAACGAAAAAATATATACATGTCCGGTTGACGTAACACTGGGGCTAATGGGTGGTAAATGGAAATTGCTCATTTTGTTCCATTTACACCATTTTGCAAAAAAAAAGCTACAGTGATTTTAAGGCGAATCTTCCTGGTATTTCTGAAAAAATGTTATCACAGCAATTGAAGGAGTTGGAAAGGGATAAATTAATAGCCAAAAATCAGCTTTCCGTAAAACCGAACCGTGTAGAATACTTTCTTACGGCAAGGGGACAATCGCTCGGTCCTTTGTATGAGTTTATCAGTAAATGGGGAATTGACTACCTGATGGAAAATAATATAGATTATATCAAAGACCAGCATCTTTACAAATAGTTTAGCCTGCCTTTTGGATAATTGGTTATTTATTAATTGTTGTGAATAACAGTGGTTTTATATTTCAATGATCTTCCATTTCGTTCAGAAAATACCGCTTTTATCTCTGCAATGATAGACAGCGCGATCTCTTCTGATGTTTCAGACCCGATATCCAGGCCAACAGGCCCGTGAATTGCTTTCTGGTTCTTTTCGGTTATAACGTTGCCATTCACCTCTAACTCATCCAGCATACGTTCCAGCTTTTTCTTGGGTCCTAAAATGCCTATATAAGGAGGGTGTAAGGGCAAAAGCTCTTTTAATAAGGCAATCTCGTAATTATAATTATGTGTCATCAGCACAAAGGCCGTCCAGTCATTTATTTCCAGGTTATCTAAAGCGCCTTCAGGTTTAGTAATCAGGATCTTTTTAACCGCCGGAAAGCGTTCAATAGTGGCATAATTTGGCCGCCCGTCGATAAGTGTAGTATTCCAGCCCAATACAGCGGCAATCCTGGTTAATGGGATAGCGTCATTTCCAGCGCCGGCAATAATCAAAGAGATTAAAGGTTTTATGCACTCCACAAACGCAGTGTATCCATGGTAAGCTGTAATAGTTGAACTTTGATTATCCAGTGCATTTTTTGAATCATCCAATAGCTCGCTTTTATAAGGTAGAATTTCCAAACCATTCCGAAGCGTTTGGCTATCTGTGAGGCATAAACATGACCCTGGCTGTGGTGCCTTACGGTCTTCAAGGGAAAATATGGTAACGAAAACTGAATGGCTCCGTGAGTTTATTGTCGCTTTCAATAATGTTATAGGGTTGGTTTGTGTATCATTGATCGGTTCGATCAAAATGTGAATAATGCCGTTACATCCCAGGCCAACACCAAGTTTTGCATCGTCATCATCCATCGTGTCATAAGTAACTAACAACGGTTCCTGCTGTAATATGACCATTCTGGCTTTGCGTAAGGCATCCCCTTCCAAACAACCACCACTTATAGCCCCGGTCAATTGCCCGTCTTCAGTGATCAGCATCCGGGCGCCTGCTCTGCGATAGGCAGAGCCTTCCACAAGCACTACGGTAGCTAACGCGGTTTTCTTTTGTTCATTCACAGCTTTTTCGTAAGCTGTCACGATATCAATAATTTCTTTCATAGGTAAACCAGCTTGTCCACTGTTTATATTTTTGATAAACAGGTACAAGCTAATAAGGTTATTTAGATGTCGCTTAAAGTTATTGTGCTTCTATTCGAAATACTTATATAAATATCGGTGGATATTTTGATTTATACTCATAACAGCGAAAAAATGATTTGAGTGATGTAAGTATTGTAAAACCGAAAATGGGAGAGGGGGGCAGGTCCGAATCCTGAATCATTGCAAAAAAGACTACTTTATCATCTGGCAATTGCAATTGCTAATTTTTGAACGACTGTCTGAACTCCATAGGCGAAAGCTGGGTTTTAGCTTTAAACAACCGGCTAAAAGATTGCAAATGTTCAAACCCCAATTCGTAAGCAATTTCGCTCATAGAAAGTTCGCTGGTGGATATTTTTTCTTTGGCTCTTTCAATCAGTTTTTCGTGGATATAGTACTGAGTGTTTTGCCCTGTATGCATCCGTAATAAGCTGCTTAAATATTTTGGGGTGATATAAAGCATGGCCGCAATATCGTTTACAGTAGGCAAACCTTTATTTGCCGGCTGCCCACTGCTTAAATAGGCATTCAATACTTTTTCCAGGCGGTCAAGTATTTTATGGTTGGCCTTTTCGCGCGTAATAAACTGGCGGTTATAGAACCGCTCGGCATAATTAAGCAAGCTTTCCAATTGTGATATAACGATCTGTTTGCTGAACTTGTCAATATTATTGTGTGTTTCGCGATGGATATTTTGAATGATACCGACGATAATCTCTTCTTCATTTTCAGAAAGGAATAAGGATTCGTTTACGGCATAATCCCAAAACTCATATCGTTTGATAGTGTTAGCTAATGTTGTGTTCCACAGGAAATCGGGATGAACGATTAAGTACCATCCCGATTGCTTTACTTCGACGTCCTTTTCGACGACAAGGCTTGTTACCTGGCCGGGTGATACGAAAGACATGATCCCTTCATTAAAATCATAAGGTTGTTGCCCATATTTCAATTTGAGATCTTCGGCACCTGTAACCCGCTTAATAGCTATGCAGTAGAAATCACAAAAGGATGTCGACGTATCACCACTGCGCATCATTCTGGCAACATCTACCTTAATTACACTGATAAGCGGGTGTTCGGGCTTTGGCAGTTGCCAGGCCCGGAACCATTCGCTGATAGTTTTGTAATGCACCATATGTTTTAGTCTTCTTTACGAATTTCAAGTACAATTTTTCCACGGACATGTTTTGTTTCACTATCGCGATGTGCCTCGGCCGCTTGTTCCCATATATAAACCTTACTCACAATAGGTTTCACTTTGCCTGCGTCAATCAATTTAGCCACTTCAGTGAAGCAATGCTGGTGATTAATATCAACACCAGCCATGGAAACAGTTGCATTTTTCCGGGCCAGTAATCCCTTAAACTCCTCGTTGGGCCACACGCCATGTGTACATACAAAGATACCGCCTTCTTTCAAAACTTTAACAGATCTTAAACGTAACGCCTCATCAACGGTAGTAGTTGGGGTGGCATTGAATACAATATCCATATCGCTCACCACATCTTCAAATTTTTGTGTGTTATAGTCAATTACCTCGTCGGCGCCCAACTTTCTTAAAAAATCGGCATTATGTGCCGATGCTGTACCAATAACATATGCTCCATAGGCTTTGGCAAACTGTAATGCCAGGTTGCCAATACCCCCTGCCGCACCATGGATCAATACTCGCTGGCCTGGTTGTACCTTTGCCTTCTCTACCATACCGCTCCAGGCCATACGTGCACAGGCGGGTAACGAAGCGGCTTCATTAAAGCTGATCGTTTGTGGCATAAGGGCGAATTGGTTGGCTTTTGCTGCAAGGTATTCGGTATAGCTGCCGTCTAAATAATTGGGAACACCATATACGCGGTCTCCTTTTTTGAATTCAGCCACCTCGCTTCCAACCTCTTCTACAATTCCTGCCGCATCAATACCTAATCCCATAGGCAATTTCAACAATGGTTTTAAACCTTCATTTCCACCCTGGCGTATGATGTAATCTGCCGGGTTTACACTGGCGGCGTAAACTTTTACTAAGATTTCATCTGCTGCAGGAAGAAGGTTTTCAACTTCAACAATTTTCATCACTTCCGGTCCGCCAAACTCATTAATTCTGATTGCTTTCATAGTTTTTCTCTTTTTTACAAAGGTCTACAACAATATGATGGCATATTTAACTCAAATGCCCTTTGTCTTAACCAAAGCGGCGACTTTATAATACAAACAGAACTGGTCTCTGAAAAACCATCCGTTTTATGGCACTGGTTATGGCAGTTGATATGTTCAAAATAAGATACAAGCGGTACGGAGTTGAAAAGAAGTAGACATCCTGGAGATGACTGAGAAACGAAGAATGAATAACAGGCCAGATCACTTTAATGAGAGATCTGGCCTGTTATTGTTAAAAATATCTATTAATTTTTAACAATGGTGCTGGTGTAGCTATTGGTAGTAAACGCGCCTCCGGCTACTATTTCCCAACCAGCCTGTACGCCTAACAAATAGTACGAAGATGAAAAGAAATCATCATTCTGGGCGTAAGTTAAAAAAGCTTTGATATCCAGGTTACTAACCGAGCTTGTATTGGTGGTACGCCTGAATGTGTACACATCATTAGTGCCGTTGTTGCCTTCGTATATATTCCAGGTACTACCTGCTATGGAGATATTGGTATGGATTGGAATACCTCCAACAGGTACAAAATCCGAACCATTATAGGCTGGGCCTTTGTAGTTGAGCCAGATCATAACCTCTTTCTTTGCTTTGTAAGCAGGGTTATTAGAGACGTCCAGCCAGATGTCATAAGACGAATTATATTTCTCGCCGTTTGTGGGTACGGTCATAGACCAGTTACTGCGGAAGCTTGACAAATGGCTCATTTGTACCGGGAAGGAAGTATCTGATGGCGATGCCCAAATACTGCCGCTGCTGTTAAACCAAAGCCAGCCACGCACAAGCGCAGGGTAGCCTTTGATGTTTTGGCCGGTACCCGATGTGTGACTGGCATTACAACCCCATGACTGACTTGAATTATCATACCATACGCATTGTGAACCGGCACCGTTGGTACCTGCCCCCCAAATGTTATTGTTTAACACGTAAGATGCGCCAACCGTAATGGTGTGCGTGTTTACACATTCGGTAGTAACACTTTGTGTTTTTAACGTGGATCCCGGGACGTCGGCTTTTCCGGTGTCATTAATTGGTTTAGACATTTGTTTGCCGCAGCCAAACATCAATAGGCTTGCAGCGAGGCCGAAGGCCTGTAAAGTAGTTCTCTTTCTCATGGTTTTTTGGTTTTATAATTTGGTATTTGGTTAATTGCAATACTTCAGTTTGCCACCTTATCTCCCTCACCTAAAAACACCTGTGTATGATTATTTATCAGCCAGCATAAAATTATTATACTGGCCAATACGCCCGGAAAACCGGTGGGTTATTATCTGAGCAGCCCCATCTCTGCCCATGATCAATTCTGTGCTTTTTTCCTGCTGTCGAAAAAATCAATAAGGTGATAAACCTGTAGGTTTAGTTCTTTCATCTTATTGACAAGGCCATTGTACAGTTGGTATTTGTTATTTAAAATACCTTTGTTGGCATCCGTGTTGGATGGATCGACATTTTTGTTGGTAGGGTCGTTATCCTGATATTTAAACCAGTGCCAGCCTACGCAGTTGCCCGATTCCAGGAGACCCAGTGTAAAGTTTTGGTAAAACATACCCCGTTCTTCCTGTGTTTTTACCACCCAGCCGGCACCTGAGTAATTACCCATACCCGAATCTTCGCCCTTTACATACCATTCGGTAATAATGAAGGGTTTGCCCGACCATGCCGTCCAGTTGCGCATATCACCTGTATCGGGAGTCCAGTGGTCATAATAGTTAATGGAAAGCAGGTCCAGGTATTTACCGGCTGCGGTTATTACTTCTTTAACTGTTTTTTCGTAGCCATTAAAACGGCAGCCGATATACATATGATTCGGATCATATTTTTTAATGGCACCGGATACTGTGCTTAAGTAACGATCTACCACAAATCCTAAAAACTCGTGACGCATTTGTTCGGTAATAGCTGTTTGATCGTAATGATGATCGTTCAGCCATTTTTGGGTGGCGATATAACCCGGGTCTGTATGATCTTTTTTAGCCAGGAAATTATCCAGCGATTTATGATAAAAAGGCAATTCGTTATCCGAAAAATAGCCGAAAAGATTCCTGTCGTTTTTGTTAATGCTGATCTGTTTAGCATAAGTATCGCAGTATTTTTTAAACTCGGGATCAAACACAAAAATGGCGTTGTCGGGATAACCCAGATGCCCTGATTGTTGGTAAGCGCCTTTAGTGCGCCCATAACTGCCCATAAAATCCAGCATAACGGTATAGGCCAGGGGCTGGGATTTTTTATCCAGGTTTTTTAAAAGGGTATAATCAGACCATGCGCCAGCCCCATTAAAACCTTTGTCGCGGAGCATTTGTGTGGTTTTCAACGCCCAATCTTGCTGACTTTTAAATATTTTGCTAAAAGCCGCTTTATTATTATCGGACGGGCCGATGTTGATATCGTTCATCCCTTTATTAATAAAAAGGTACCCGTCAGGATCTATACACCACCAGCGGCCATTGACAAAAGCAACATGGAAAAAACCGGTGGCCTCTGTTTTACGCGCCAAAGCTGATCCATAAGTATTCAAATCTTTGTCATTTACCGCCTGGTAGCCATTTAAGGTGGTTATGGTGCGGGTAGAGTAATCTTTCCATTCCCGGAAACCGGGTTTTTGCCCGGTTCCCTGGTTGGATATTTTAGCACTTACCGTTAGTGTGTATTCGTTCTCGGTTTGAGCCAATACTGTGCTGGTGCTGGCCAATAGAATAAGGTATAACGTAATATGTTTCACAGATATCATTTAAATTTATTTTAAGGGTTTTGGGTAAGTTTTGGATTCAGCTGTATTTCTCTTAGTGGAATAGGAAACAATAGATTGTGTGGAGCAGATATCTGGATAACATTGGCTCCATTTTTAGTTTGATATTTGGCGAATGAGGCGTTCATAATTGTGATGGCGCGGCCCGTTCTTAGCAAATCGAACCAGCGGTGCCCTTCCATATTGAGTTCAAGCCTGCGTTCGGTTTCAATAGCCAGGCGCATACTGGCCTGGGATGAGGTCTGTTCATCGTTAAGGTCATTGCTGGTATTACCATAAGCTCTGCGGCGGACATCATTTACATAACTAATAGCGTTTGCGGGGCCATTGAGCTCATTTTCGGCTTCTGCGTACATCAGCAATACATCGGCATAACGGATAACGATCCAATCGTTATTACTGTCGTTGGCATTCGCGGGTAAATCGGTATATTTTTTAGTGTAATAATAATTAATCCCCCCACCCACATAGGTGCCGATAGAAAGCGCCCGGCGCGGATCGGTAGATGGGAAAGCATCGTAAAGATCCTGCATAATGGTATTAAAGCCAGATCCGCCACCAATGGTAGCTATGGTTGAACCACTTTGATTAGGTATAAACCAGTTAAAGAATGGACTACCCGTACCGAAACCACCTTTGGTATATCGCACAGCGAAAATGATCTCCTTATTCATCTCATTGGTGGTCAAAAACACATCACCATAATTCGGCAGTAGATCATATCCCCAGACATTGGAAGCCCTCGGGAGTAAAGGGGTCAATTCTGATTTGCATTTATCAAATTTACCCTCGGTCAGGTACACTTTCCCCAGCATGGCCTTTGCAGCACCGCTCGTAGCTCTACCCAGGTCGGTGGTTGCATAGGTGGCTGGGAGTACTGCTTCAGCCTCGGTCAGGTCCTTCTCGATTTGGGCATAAACATTCGTAACGGATTCCCTGCCATAGCTCAATGATTCGTCAACTGATGCTATTTCTTTTGTCACAAGGGGAACTCCGCCCCAGATCCGTACCGCGTTGAAATAACACAGCGCCCTTAAAAACTTACACTCCGCAATATAGCGATCGCGTAGGGCGGCTGTCATATTCACAGCAGGGGCACGTGAGATAATGGCATTACAACGGGCAATACATCTGTAAAAGCTTTGCCATTGTGTTGATAAGTTTACGTTTTCTGGTGCTACGGTAAACAGGTCAAAATCGCCAAGTCCGGCTCCTGATACCAGACTGTTGCTGTTATCAGAGGGTACATCGGTAAACAGATACATACCCGTGCCGCTGGTGCCTTTGCCATAAATATCCTGTAGGGTACCATAAGCCGCATTCACAGCCAGGTTCAATCCATTGGCGTCGCTGTAAAGATCGGTAGTTGATATTTTGGTGGGGTCCTGTAACTCAATAAAACTCTTTTTGCATGATGCGCCGGCAAATGAAAGCATCATTAGCAGTATGATATATTTTTTCATCGTTATCTTTTTATTTAATTAAAAACCAATGTTTAAGCCCAGCGAAAATGTACGCGGCAGGGGATAGGTACCCTGATCTACACCATAGCGTGGTTGCGGCGAACCCGCCCAAACGTTAACCTCGGGGTTATAACCAAAGTATTTGGTGAAGGTTGCCACGTTCTCGGCCGTCAAAAACACCCGGGCGCTGGTGATGTTTAAAGCTTTCAGGGCTCGTCCGGTAAGTGAGTATCCTAAAGTGATATTGCGCAAACGCAGATACGATCCGTCGAAAATATTACGGGTAGATACAACTGTGGTGGAGGATGGGTTAGTTACCGCCGCACGGGGTGTCATTCCATCGCCCGGGTTATCGGGCGATCGCCAGCGGTTCAAAGCATTTGTACGCACGTTGAATGATCCGTTATAATAGTCGGTATACCTGTCGGCTGAGTTTAGGATCTTGTTGCCATAAACACCCTGGAACAGGAAACTGAAATTAAAACCTTTATAATCGAAACGGTTGGTTATGCCATAAGTAAATTTTGGCAATGGACTGCCTATGTTCACTATATCACTGGCGTCAATTTTTCCATCACCGTTGATGTCGGCATATTTTACATCGCCGGGAACAGAACCACCAGAGGCCCATTTTGGACTGGCGGCTACATCCGCGGCATCCTTATATATTCCTATTTGCTTGTAACCGTAAAAACTGCTCATCGATTCACCCGGTACTATGCGAATGGAATTGGTATAGCCAAAGGCAGCATCATAGCCAACAAATGAACCATCATCGGTTAGTTTAATCACTTTGTTTTTGTTAAAGGATATATTGGCATCGGTTGTCCATTTCAGTTTACTCTTAAGATTAACTGACTTTATCGAAAACTCCAGCCCGTTATTTTCAACCGATCCGATATTGGTAAATATGGAGGTAGCGAAACCGTATATAGCAGGTACACCCCGGCTCAGGAGCAGGTTACTGGTTACCCGGTGGTAAGCATCAGCTATAAAGAATATACGATCACTTAAAAGGCCGATTTCCAGGCCTATATCTGTTTGTTTATTGGTTTCCCAGGTCAAATTGGCATTGGCCAGCGAGCTCGGCGAGAAACCAAATACAGGTGTGGCATTATTAGCGCCAAAAACATAATTTACCTGTGTGGCATAGCTTTGGGAGTTATAGTCGCCAATGTTGTTGTTGCCACTTACGCCATAGCTGCCCCGAAGCTTAAGCTCGCTGATGGCTGATACATTTTTCATAAAGCTTTCCTCTGTGATGCGCCAGGCGGCCGAAATGGCAGGGAAAGTACTATACTGTTTATTCAATCCAAAACGCGATGAACCATCTGTACGTAAAGATCCCGACAGGATGTACTTATCCTTATAATTATAATCGGCACGCCCAAAGGCCGATATCAAGGCGTTGGCTGTATTGGCATAAGTACCTAAAATAATGCCGGCATCATTGGGATTTTGCACTATGGAATTGGTGGTTGTTCCGCTTTGGCCCGATTGGCTGCTTTCGGTGTACGTGTTTTTTTGGAATGAATACCCGGCCAATAAAGTCAGACTATGGTTTTTGCCAAATTTTGTATTATAATTCAGTGTGTTTTCTGATACATAATTGTAGTTTGTTCCCTGTGTAGTTCTCGCTCTTACATTGCTTAACAGTGGATTGTTGATATTAGCGGTAGGGCCATTATCTGATTGCAGGGTAGCGGGTACAAACCAGCTGCGGTTATTGATTATCGCCTCGAAACCAAATGTGCTTTTAAAGCTTAAGCCTTTTATAATTTGATATTCAAGGCCGGTATTTGCCAGCATACGCCCGGTGGTTGTCCTGTCTTTATACAAATCAAGCACCGCCACAGGGTTATAAGGGTTACCGTTAAAGGTTTGTCCGGCACCTGAAAGTACAGCCGTAGCGTTTGAATAATCTCCGTTCGGTTGTCTTACAGGGAGTATGGGTGGTTGTAATAGTGCGCTGATCACTGTGCCGCCTACTCCGGACGGGTTAACACCAATACCATTAATGAGCGCGTTGTTCAGACCACCACCAGTAGCTGTTTGATCGTTAATCGCGTACGATGGTGCTACATTGAAGTTGAATTTTAACTTCCTGCTCAGTTGAGCATCCATGCTGGCCCGTAAATTATACCGGTTAAAATCGGTGTTCTTGATGATGCCTGTTTGCTTATAATATGATCCCGTTACATTAAAGGTAACCTTATCTGAGCCCCCGGAAGCCGATAGGGCATAAGCGCTTGTCCAGCCCCGGCGGAAGATCTGATCCTGCCAATTGGTATTTGGTAATGCTGACGGATCATTGTAAATGGCTGGCAGTGTTTTGTTAGAATTGGCAAAGGCATCTTTTACATAATCAACATATTGATCTTTGTTTAATACGGCCACTTTTTTAGATGCATTGGCCATGCCGGTGTTAGATGTGAAATTGAACTTAGTAGTGCCCGCTTTACCGCGTTTGGTGGTTACAATGATAATACCATTACCACCACGCGAACCATAAATGGCGGCAGCCGCGGCATCTTTTAATACCTGTATGGTTTGAATATCTGCCGGATTGATGTTATTAAAATCATCGGCACTGTTTAGCGGGTAACCATCCACTACAAATAAGGGGCTATTGCCCGCTCCGATAGAGCCAAGTCCGCGGATGTTAATGACCGGTGCGGCCCCCGGATCGCCCAGGGCCTGCGAAATCTGCACACCCGATACCTGGCCAACCAGGGCTTCGCCGGGTGTGGAAACCAAGCGATCTTCCAGCTGACGGGCGTTTACGCTGCTTACTGCGGTAGACAGTAATTTTCGCTTTGTTTCGCCGTACCCCACAACAACTACTTCGTTTAAAGAAGATACATTGTCCTGCAGGGTAATATTAATCTGGGTGTTGCTGCCAACAACACGCTCTGCCGGTTGATAGCTGATAAAACTAAAAACGAGTATAGCGTTTCCATCAGGCACAGTAATGCTGTAATCGCCATTGGCGTTGGTGAGGATGCCATTGGTGGTGCCTTTTACCTTAACCGAGGCACCGGGGAGGGGCAACCCTTTATTATCAGTAACTTTTCCCTTTACGGTGATGGTTTGCGCGTAGAGTGTAGAGATCTGGAAAAATACAGCAAATAATAACAGGCAGAAGCTTTTAGTTGCCCATGAGTGTTTAAGCTGTTTTGAAAGTTTTGCGTATAGTAACTTCATAGTTTATGGGTTTAATCAGGTAAAAATTATAGGGGTAGATGCGTACAGGTACGGGAATTTGTTGCGCGCTAAAGTTTCCTCATGCTTATAAGATTAAATGGGTTAATGCTAAATAAATTGCGGGATTGGCCCGTTATAACTGGATGGCCAAAAATGAATATCGCGGGAGGGAAACCGGGTTAAAAAAAGACTTTTTTAGGGGTAAAAAATGACTTCTTTTAATTTTGAAGCTGAATTTTATAAAATAAAGGGAGAAAAAACTAAGATGTTGGCGTGTTCATATCCGAAGGCGACATGCCATACATTTTTTTAAACTCGCGGCTAAAGTATTTACGATCATTAAAGCCCACCATCACAGAAACCTCATTTATTGATAATAGCTGCTGCCGTAAAAGATCGGCGGCTTTTTTGAGCCGCATGGATTTAATAAAGTCGGCAGGGGATAGGTTGGTAAGCGCGCAGATCTTTTTGTACAGAACAGTTTTGCTCATACCAATTTCTGTACCCAGGCTTACCACCCCAAATTCGGGGTTCTCCATTTGCTCCTCAATAATATTCATCAGCTTTTGGATAAAATGCTCATCGGGGTTATTCAACAAAACCTGCCTGGGTTGCAGGATCAGTTGCTGACTGAATTTTTTGCGCATCCTATCGCGTGAAGTGAGCAGGTTATGCACATTTAATTGCAGCAGTTTGGTGCTGAAAGGTTTGGTTAAATAAACATCGGCGCCAGTTTGTAAACCATTAACCTGGTGAATGTGCGTAGCTAAGGCGGTTAACAATATCACCGGGATATGACTCGTACGCTCATCCGATTTAATGTTACGGCAAAACTCAAACCCATCCATTACCGGCATCATCACATCGCTAATGATGAGGTCCGGTATCTGACTTACAGCATATTTAAAAGCCGCCGAACCATTTTCAAAAGCCACTACCTGGTATCCCGGTAAAGAATCTACCAGGAATTTTCTTAACTCTTCATTATCTTCGGCCAGTACAATGGAGCCCTCTGCGCTAAAGGATGCCTGAATTTCAGCCGGGTGTGTTATATCTATCTCGGCCTGTCGCCTAAAGGAGGCGATACTTTCTAAACCGGAGGTATTATTAATGAAGTGTACATTTTTTGCTGTTTTCAGTTCATTAGGCAGGTATACCGTAAATTCGGTATAACCTTTGCGTTCGTTTGTCTGCAACGTACTTTTAAAAGAGATGCTGCCCTGGTGCAGCTCTACAATGCTTTTTGAAAGTGCTAAACCAATGCCTGTACCGGCGTTTGATTTTTGGTCATGAACCTGGTAATAGTTGGTGAACAGCTTCGATTGGTGTTCAACCGGTATCCCTTTACCATTGTCAGCAATAGTAATTCTGAGGCCGGTACCAGTGTCGTTGCTGATGGTTACCGAGATGCGGCCATGATCTGGTGTGAATTTGAAAGCGTTAGACAGGAGATTAAAGAATACTTTCTCCAACTGATCCTGATCAATGTTTAGATATATTTCAGGGTCGTTGGTTTTAAAATCATAGGTAATATGACGACTCTCTGCTAATGAGTTAAATGACAGGTAAATTTCTTTAATAAAAGCAGCTACATTATGCCTTTGCACATATAAAACCATATTGCCGGTTTCGGCCTTGCGGAAATCCATTAGCTCACCAATTAACCGGAGTAGGCGTTCGGCGTTATTTTTAACCTGTAGTACTTGCCGGCTGATGCCGGGATTTTCAAGTGTGGCGTTATACAGATTTTCTACCGGGCCAATGATCAGGGAAAGCGGGGTGCGGATCTCATGGGAGATGTTGGTGAAAAAGTCCAGCTTCATTTTATAAAACTCTTCCTGGCGTTCATTTTGCAGGTGTTCGTTATACAAATCCTGCTCTAACCGTGCCCGAACCTGGAAAAAGCGGATCACCTTATAAAATAAAAATGCGGCTAATAAAATGTATAAAAGATAAGCCCACCACGTTTCCCATAACGGTGGACGGATATCTATTTGTAATGTACGACCCTTTGTATTCCAGTAACCATCGTTATTAGCGGCTCTTACGGTAAAAACATAATAGCCCGGCGCAAGATTGTTAAAACTCACTTCTTTTTGATTACCGGTTGATAGCCAGCCCTGGTTATTAGTAAGCCCTTCCATTTTATAGGCATAGCTGTTTTTTTCGGGATTAATGAAATTAAGCGCTGAAAATTTAATCGTTAAATTGTTTTGATCATAGGGCAGGGTAATCCGGGTTGTTTCGTTTACCGGTGCTTGAAGAACCGGATTCTTTCCAATACGTGCATCTTTATTATTCACCAAAAAGTCGGTCAATAATATTTCGGGCCTGAATTTATTTTTGATGATACGGTCAGGAAAAAAAGTAGTCACCCCGTTCATTCCGCCAAAAAGGAGCTCCCCGTCAGTTGTTCTGTACGCAGAGTTAACCAGGAACTGGTTGCTTTGTAAACCGTTCGCTGCCGTATAATTGGCAATTTGGTAATTGCCTTTGGATAAAGGGAAAGTTGCTGCTCCAAATGTGAGTCGCGAAATGCCATTATTAGTACTTACCCACAAGGCCCCTTCATGATCAGAAATAATAGCCGAGATCACATCATCGGCCAAGCCATCTGATTGCCGAATGGGGTAAGTCCTGTTATTTCGCTCGTCCAGGTAGTTTAGCCCGCCACCATCTGTACCTATCCATAAATGCTGATGACTATCTGTGTAGAGTGATAACACATTATTATTCCCCAACCCGGTTGTTTTTCTGCGATAGGTTTTGAAAGTATGATTTTTTAAATCGTATTTGTTCAGTCCATTTTGTGTGCCTATCCACAGTTCATCGCCCCGGCTGTAAAGAGCGTTAACATAATTATCTACCAGCCCGGTTTTATTTGTTAAACTCAGTAATTCTTTTCCTGTATAATCCACTAATTTAAGGCCAGCCCCGTTAGTGCCAACCCAGATCCCGGCTTTGGTAACTATCAGTGAGTTAATGAGTTTAGCTGTAGTTTTGTTATTGATAATTTGGAGGTTGATGGGGCTGAAAGTTTTTTTACTGCGGTTAAACTTGTACAGGCCATCTAAAGTACCTGTCCATATATCGCCTATTGAGTCCTTTACCAGTGCTTTGATTTCATCTGATATACTATAAACGGCTGTAACCTCTTTTTTGCGGTTAATGTAGTTTAGCCCGCCGCCGAATGTTCCAATCCATAAACCACCGTCTGCATCACCTATTATTGCCTCGGCCAATGGTTTTTTGAGACCGATACTTTTACCAATCTGCTCTCCAATATTATAAAAGTTAGAATTACCCGGATAAAAGATATTAATACCGCCCGAATAAGTACCCATCCAAACGTTGCCGGTATGGTCGGTCATTAAGCTCCATAAGGAACCATCGCTTAGTGTTCGCGAATCGTTAGGATCATGCGTATAGTTGGCAAAGGTGTTTTTTATGGGATCAAATATGGCCAGTCCGTTATGGGTGGCAGCCATTAGGCGGCCATCTTTTATCAGGAGATCGTTTATCCAGTTTGACGGCAAACTATGAGGATCATTTGCCTTTTTTAGATATTGAATGCAGGAGTTTAAGCGCGGGCTATACCTGAAAATGGCACTATTTTCGGTCCCGAACCAAATGTTACCTTCATTATCTTGTTTAATAACAATAATTTTGGCAATACTGAGCGCCTTATTCTGCCGTAATATCTCGGGTAAAGGGATAACGGTATTTGTTTTAGGGTCGAATCTTTTTAAGCCCTGCTCAATACCTACCCAAATAGTCTGCTGAATATCTTCAAGAAGTGAATAAACAATACCTTGGCACAATTGGGGTTCTGTGTTTTTCCAATCAGCTATAACAGTTAAAGACTTAGCATCCGGCGTTACGCTTTTGATGCCCTTAAACGTGGCTACCCATATTTTGCCCGAGTGATCCTGTTCAATAGCCGTAATAAAATTGCCACCACCTTTGGCAGCCGATAAGCCAATATGCCGGAAATGCTCAGTTTGCTTATTGTAAAGATTTAAACCTCCGCCGGTACCTACCCATAAACGTCCCTGGCGATCTTCAAATAGGCGGTTAATACGATTATGACTGATTTGATCTGGTTTAGTATCATCAGGTCTGAAGTTTTTAAAGGCAGTACCGTCGTATCTTGATAAACCACTCCAACTGCCAATCCAGATGTATCCACTTTTGTCCTGCAACATCGTGGCAATAGGGCTTTGTACCAGGCCATCTTTATAGCTAATGTGCCTGAACCGAATAGATAATTGCTGACTATTTACGCTATTTGGTAGCCATACGGTGGCTAATAGAAGTAAAATGAATATCAATCTTGCTTTCATCAGAAGCTGGCTTAATCAAATTATTACTAGGTAAAATAGCGGAACAAATTATGGTTTATACATTGTTTCAGGAGCGATAAAGATATAGCAATAAAGCCACTTATTGAAACCGCGCAGCCATAAGGGATGAAGCCTTAGGGTTATTCGGAGCACTTACCTAATGGATGGGGTTTGTTTTGATGAAGCTGAAGAAATGATTTTAGAAAATGATAAGTTGACTTTCGGACAAAAATTTGACCTGTTTTAAATTAATCATTTGTAAATTACCTGTCATAGTAAAGCTGGTTAAAAAGGACCGGTTTTACCTCTTTTTTTAATAATAAAAGTGAAATCAATGGACTTTTTAGCTTATCAGCAGGTATTTCAAAACATTTTAGATAGTCCCAATCCCCCTGCCCCATATCATGACCCTGCTTACCTGAATTACACCAGGCTAAACTGGTCGCGGCAACAAAGGTGGTTAAAGGTTGGTGTATTGAATGATGAGCTGGTAACAGTAATACAAAGTATCAAAAAACAACAATTCTGGACGATTATCACCGAACCCTGGTGTGGCGACGCGGCCCATTCTTTACCGTTTATATATAGGTTATCCGAGCTAAATCCACTGATAAAGGTAGACTACCAGTTAAGGGACTCAGAACCATTTTTGATCGATTCTTATCTCTCCAATGGTAAAAAAACCATACCCAAATTGATCATCGCAGATCATGAAAAGAATGACCTTGCCGTTTGGGGATCACGCCCAGCGGAGTGCCAGCTATTGTACAACCGCTTGCTGGAAGAGCATGTTGAAATGGAGCAAAAAAAGATCGCCTTACAAAAATGGTATAATGATGATAAGGGCGTGAGCTTGCAAAATGAGCTTCTTGTGGTTTTTTTAACTATACTCCATAAATAAATACAAGAATACAAGCCTGTTATTCTGATATCCATATCTTAAAAAGGTATTACATTGTACCATGAGATACTTTTTTATTTTCCAGTCCCTATCAATTGTTGTATAGCTTCTTCCCGGCTTTTGCCCTCTATATACATGATAAACTCTATCGGGCCGCCATCTTTGCCACAGCCAAAACATTTGAAGATGTTTTTTTCGGGTGATAACATAAATGAGGTTCCCTGATCGGGATGGAAAGGGCAACGGCCTTTTAAATTTTTGCGGCTTTCTGCAAGTAAAATATATTTAGAAGCAATGCTGACCAGGTCGGCCCCGGTTCGGGAATAAGTATCTTCAGCAGACATAAAATGGTATTCTGTTTTACAGCGGGCAAAAATACATTTTAAGCGATTTTTTAAAAGATTCCCTACACCATTGTTGAAAAATAATTAAGGGAGTTTAAAAGATGATATCGGTATAGAATTAATTATTTTTCCTGAATTCTGAAAGAAAGATAGATTTTCATTAACACTATTGCTCCAAATGTTTAATTTTTTATAAGAAAATATCCCCTGTAATTGACGATTTTACCCCCTTTATTTTATCAGAAAAAGCCTGTATTTAGCGTGTACAACCTAATAAAATAATACCACCAATTAATTTTATGCTTTTAAGAAACAAATTACGAGCTCTGTGTTCGGGTATTTTAATTTTAGCGGCCTTATATACCCAGGCACAAATCAAACATTCTTTTACGTTATCAGATACCGCTTTTCTGCTTGATGGTAAACCTTTTCAGATGATCAGCGGTGAGATGCATTATCCCCGGGTACCACGTGAGGCCTGGCGGGCCCGGATGAAAATGGCCAAAGCCATGGGCTTAAATACCATAGGTACTTATGTTTTCTGGAATCTGCACGAACCTCAGAAAGGCAGGTTCGATTTTAGCGGAAATAATGATGTGGCCGAGTATGTAAAAATTGCTCAGCAGGAGGGTCTTTGGGTGATCCTTCGGCCAAGCCCATATGTTTGCGCCGAATGGGAGTTTGGTGGTTATCCGTATTGGCTGCAAAACGAAAAGGGACTGGTGGTTCGCAGCAAGGAAGAGCAATACCTGAAAGAGTATGAAAAATATATTAAAGAGGTGGGTAAACAGTTGGCTCCTTTACAGATCAATCATGGTGGTAACATCCTTATGGTGCAAATAGAGAATGAATATGGATCATACGGCAACGATAAAGAATACCTGCAGATTAATCAGAAACTGTTTAAAGCAGCGGGTTTTGATGGTTTGCTGTACACCTGCGATCCCGCGCCCGATCTGGTAAACGGGCATTTGCCGGGATTGTTGCCGGCGATAAATGGGGTAGATAATCCTGCTAAAGTAAAAAAGATCGTCAATGAAAATCATGGGGGCAAAGGCCCTTATTATATAGCCGAATGGTATCCGGCCTGGTTTGATTGGTGGGGTACAAAACACCATACGGTACCAGCGGAGCAGTACAGCGGTCGGCTCGATTCGGTTTTGGCGGCCGGTATTTCTATTAACATGTATATGTTTCACGGTGGCACTACCCGCGCATTTATGAACGGGGCCAATTTTAAAGATGAAACGCCTTACGAACCACAGATAAGCAGTTATGATTATGACGCCCCGTTGGATGAAGCCGGTAACGCTACACCAAAGTTTATGGCGTTCAGGAGTGTCATCGAAAAGCATTTGCCAGCGGGGGCGCATTTACCGCAGGTCCCGGTTGCTAAACCAGCCATGCAGATCCCAGCCATAAAGCTTACGCACGCTGGGGGCCTGTTGCAGAATTTACCAATACCTAAGATCAATCTGAAACCACTAACTTTTGAAGATCTGAACCAGGATTATGGCTTTGTGTTATACCGTACCACATTAAAAGGCGGTATAAAAGGTTTGTTGAAACTGAAGGAGTTAAGAGATTATGCTATTATTATGGTTAACGGAAAAACTGCAGGAACGCTTGATCGCCGTTTAAAACAGGATAGCTTGCTGGCTACTTTACCTGCGGGTAATGTTACGCTGGATATACTGGTCGAAAACCTGGGCCGGGTTAATTTTGGCAAATACCTTTTGCAAAACAAAAAAGGTATTACCCAAGAGGTATTGTTTAATCAGAAAGAGCTTACAGGCTGGAAAATGTATGGCTTACCTTTCAATAATTTGAATGGAATAAAATATAAACCCGTAACCTATAGGGGATCAGCGCCGGTTATTAAAAAGAGTTCATTTACGCTGAATAAACTAGCCGATACCTATCTGGATATGCGCAAATGGGGTAAAGGAATAGTGTGGGTAAATGGCCATAACTTAGGCAAATACTGGAGCATTGGCCCACAGCAAACCCTATATCTGCCGGCTGAGTGGCTTAAAAAAGGCCAAAACGAAGTTGTTGTATTAGAAATGCTTAAGCCAGAACAAAATTTGTTACAAACAGCCGAAAAGCCTATTTTAGATCAGCTGCAATAATTTGAATAATACCAATGAAAAATCCCCTGATTGTTTTGATAGCGTTTCTTGCAGGCGGTAGTCTTGCAGGCAAATGTCAGATTAAACAAGCGGATACCGTTGGTAACTATAAACTGGTATGGGCTGATGAATTTAATAAGGAAGGCGCGCCGGATACCACCAACTGGAAATTTGAGCAGGGCTTTGTGCGCAATCATGAGCTGCAATGGTATCAGCCCCAAAATGCGGTTTGCCATCATGGCTTATTGGTGATAGAAGCTAAAAAAGAGCATTTGCCTGCTCCCGGCTATGTAGCTGGAAGCGATAACTGGAAGACCAATCGGGGGTTTATAGAATACACCTCCTCAAGCATGAATACACGCGCGCAGCACAGCTGGCAATATGGGCGTTTTGTAATGCGAGCGAGGATTAATGTTGATGCCGGGATATGGCCCGCCTTTTGGACATTGGGTATAGATAAGCCCTGGCCTTCCAATGGTGAGATCGATATTATGGAATATTACCGTGGTAAACTCCTGGCTAATATAGGCTTTGGAACGGCTGAGCCTTTTAAAGCCAAATGGTATAGAAATACAAAACCGCTCACAAGCTTTGACAAAAACTGGAGCCGGAAATTTCATATCTGGCGTATGGACTGGGACGAAAACGCGATCAGTTTATTTGTAGATGATCAGTTAATGAACCAGGTTGAACTCAAGGATCTGATAAATCGCGACGGCAGTAATTTTAACCCTTTTATGCAGCCGCATTATATTTTGCTTAACCTGGCATTGGGTGGTGATAATGGTGGCGATCCATCCCAAACAAAGTTTCCCCGCCGCTTTGAGGTGGATTACGTAAGAGTTTATCAAAAGAAATAGGATTAAACGATTTTAGATTCCGAATATAAAAACCCCGATACAAATATTGTACCAGGGCTCTTAATGATGAGATATTAGTTGATCGGTTTTGTATTTACCAGAACCTCACATAAAGTGTGGTTAGCAGCAATAAGGTAACTATGATGAGCGCCAATGTGGAAGACTCAATCTTAAACATGGTTTTATCTAACACAAAGGCTTTGGGATTAATCTTAGGTCCGGCGAAGCTTACCATAACTATGGCAATAACGGTAAACAGGAATGACAGGCCCATACAAATGAGGAAGGGGATTTCATAACCCCCATGACCGTTCGGGAAGGCGGTGTAAAGCCAGGTTTCGTGCCCAAACAATTTCGGCGCATAGTTATTAAACAACACCGACATCAGAAAGCCGGTGATGATACCTACGATAGCCGCCGGACCGGTGGTTCGTTTCCAGAAAAATCCCAATATGAATATGGCAAATATCCCCGGGCTGATAAAGCCGGTATATTTTTGAATGAAAGTGAACCCGCCTTCGCCGCCAATGCCTAACAGGTCCTTCCATGTTAACAGAACGGATAGTAACATCGCCAGAGCAATAATGATCTTGCCCATCCTAACCATACTTTTTTCGTCAGCATCTTTTTTGATGTATTTTTTGTAGATATCCATCGTAAAAATGGTGGATATACTGTTGGCCTTACCTGCCAACGAGGCTACAATGGCCGCGGTTAAAGCCGCTATGGAAAGCCCCTTTAAACCACTAGGCAAAAAGCCCAATACTGCCGAGTAAGCATTATCGGCATTTAAATGTCCGCCTGAATTCATCTCATGGTGTAAGCCACCATTCTTGTATAAAACATAGGCTGCTATACCCGGCAGGATCACAATGATAGGCATAGCCAGTTTCATTAAACCTGCAAACAGGATGCCCGTGCGGGCGGTTTTCAGATCAGAACCTAAAGCCCTTTGAGTGATATACTGATTGCAACCCCAGTAATTTAAATTCACTATCCACTGTCCTGCAAAATACATGGCAATACCTGGTAGTAGCAGGTATTTATCGATATCGGCCTGAGATGCATTCGGCCCCGGTTTGGCCAGTATCATTTTAAAATGCTCGGGCGAGTCCTTGAGCATGGCGGTAAAACCTGCTAAGGCATCTTTCCCCAAGCCAAAACGTTCACTTACCAGTGTTAAGGCGATGTAAGTTGTAGCCAGTCCACCGATCACCAGTACCAAAACCTGTATCACATCGGTAAAACCGATAACCTTCATACCGCCCAAGGCAATAACCAGCGCGAAAATAGAAAGTCCGATGATGATCCAGTGAAAAGTAGCAGGATCGCCGCCTGCTAAACTGTTAATGGCTAATGCGCCCAGGAACAGGATGGAAGTAAGGTTGACAAAAACATATAAAAACAGCCAGAAAATAGCCATGATTAAACTCACCGATTGATTATACCGGGTTTCCAGGAACTGAGGCATCGTGAATATCTTGTTTTTGAGATATACCGGGATAAACCACACCGCTACAATAATAAGCGCGATGGCAGCTATCCACTCATACGCGGCTACAGCAATACCCACGGTAAAGCCCTGACCGCTGGCGCCAATGAATTGCTCTGCCGAAATGTTAGAGGCTATCAACGATGCCCCGATAGCCCACCAGGTAAGGGAACCTTCTGCCAAAAAGAAATCGTGACTGCCGGAAATACTGGTTTTTTTCTTACGGCTGTATACCCAGTAACCATATCCGGCAACTACAAAAAAGTAGATGATGAATACGATATAATCAATAGTGGAGAATTTACTCATAATTTGGTTTGAATTTTAATTGGGGGTTGATATAAAGATCCGGCGGCTTATTACCCATCAATAGCCGCCAGATCAGTTTTTAATAGGGGATAATTTATTTATAGGCTACCTCGTTCCACCTGATCTCATTGCGAAACTGGTCTATACGGGTATCTTTTCCGATGCGTAAAAATTCGATACCTGCCATATCAGCAAAATCCTGCAGATGCTCAGCCGTTAAATTCTGGCTGTAGGCGGTATGGTGAGCTCCGCCGGCATAGATCCAGGCAGCGCAGCCTGTTTTCATATCCGGATAGGGCTTCCATAACACCCGGGCAACAGGTAACTTAGGTAAATCGTGCTCTGGCTCTACAGCTTCTACTTCATTAATAAGTAAACGGAAACGGTTTCCCATATCAACCAGGGCAGCGTTAAGCGCAGAGCCACCGGCTACATTAAATACCAGCCTTGCCGGATCGGCTTTACCGCCTATACCCAGTGGATGAACCTCCAATGCTACTTTACCATTGGCTAAAGAGGCATCAACCTCCAACATATGTGAGCCCAGTACCAGCGCGTTGTTTGGATCGAAATGATAGGTATAGTCCTCCATAAAAGCGTTGCCGCCTTTTAGTCCGGCTCCCATTATTTTAAAAGCACGTACCAGGGCAGCGGTTTTCCAGTCGCCTTCGCCTGCAAAGCCATAGCCATCGGCCATCAGGCGCTGGGCGGCAATGCCCGGTAATTGTATCATACCATGCAGGTCTTCAAAGGTGTCTGAAAAGCCTTTAAAGCTGCCGTCGGTCAGAAACTTGCGCAAGCCTAATTCTATCCTTGCCGCCTCATAAACTGATGCATATTTCTGGCCTCCTTTTTTGAGCGAAGCATCCATTGTGTATGTAGCTTCGTACTCATCTGTCAGCGTTTTGATATCAGCTTCCGTTATCGAGTTAATCACCGCTACCAGGTCGCCAATACCATACGTATTTACCGAGAAACCAAATTTTAGTTCGGCTTCTACCTTGTCACCGTCGGTAACTGCAACAAAACGCATGTTATCACCAAAGCGAACAAATTTTGCTCCCTGCCAGTCGTGCCAGCCAGCGGCCGCGCGTGTCCAGGTTTCTATCTGCTCTAAAACTTCTGGGTCCTGCCAATGCCCAACTACTACCTTGCGATTCATGCGCATCCGCGATACTATAAAACCAAATTCCCGGTCGCCATGGGCGCTTTGGTTCAGGTTCATGAAATCCATGTCGATAGAACTCCATGGGATATCGCGGTTGTATTGAGTATGCAGGTGTAATAGCGGTTTTTTCAAGATACTTAACCCCCGTATCCACATCTTAGCAGGAGAGAAAGTGTGCATCCAGGTGATAACGCCTATGCAATTTTCGGCTACATTTGCCTGCCGCAGCGTGGTATATATTTCGTCGGTACTTTTTACTATGGGTTTATAAACCACGCGTACGGGGATTTTACCCGAGCTGTCGAGCCCGGCGGTGATTTGTTGCGAATGTTCGGCAACCAGCCTTAGTGTTTCTTCTCCGTACAGATCCTGGCTCCCGGTAATGAACCAAACTTCAAATGTTTTCAGGTCGATCATTTTTTAATTATTGAATTATTGATTTAGTGAATTAGTGATTCACGACTTTTTTAATTATTTGATATCAGGTGATAATCTGAATAAGGCTGCCCCGTGTGCATTGATACTTTGCTGGTAGTTTGCTTTGTACTGCCCGAGATCTTGCTTCTTCCATAGGTTGCGCACCTTTATTTTGCCCTTTAGCCCCAACGAAGCAAAATCTACAGATATTGATTTTAGATCATCCCCGACGTTGAATAAGGCTACATACAGGTCTTTGCTACCTTGTACATGCGAGTACCAAACCATTGCGCCATCTTTTTTATACAATTGCCTCGGGTTTTCTCCTGTCTGGTTGGCGGCAAGTACTTCATCGTTGGTAAATAGCTTCAGTTCCAGTTCGCGGTTTTCAGGAAGGTTGCCGCCCAGCATCAGGGGCGAACGGTATATGCTCCAGAAAGTCATATGCGTATATAGCTCATCTTCGGTAAAACGGCTATATCGCTCAACACCAACCGGGCCGCGTTTGGATAGTTTACCTATCTGTATCATATCACAATCGGGCCAGTGGCCACGGCCGCCTACGCCTTCCCAACTTTTGGCATAATCAAACATGTGCAGCACTTCTTTCCAGTTATCCCAAAAGTCGTCGGCCATGCGCCACATATTGGCATATTGGGTGGCATGGGCAGCCTGGTTAAGCGGTGTTTCGCCAGGTGACAGGCTTAAAACGATGGGTCTGCCACATTGGTCGATCGCTTTTTTGTAGCCTTCTACTTCGGCCGCGCTGTATGGCCGCGAGAGGTCGTCAACCTTAATAAAATCTACACCCCATGAAGCATATAACTCTAATAGCGAATTCAGGTATTCCTGCGCCCCTGGCTTTTTCATGTCGAGGCCGTACATATGGTTCATCCAGGGGCATTTGGAATTGGTATCTGCTATCATATTCGCCGTGACACCATTAATGCCTTTTACCGGAGATTTTGCCCATACCGCCTGCCGTGGGATACCGCGCATGACATGGATGCCAAATTTTAAACCCCTGGCGTGCACATAATCGGCAAGTGGTTTAAAGCCGTTGCCCCCCAACGCCGATGGGAATTTGTTGGGCTGTGGTGTTAAGCGCCCCCATTTGTCCATAGTTAACCAGGGGATGTATGAACCATCTTCCAGCCGTTTTTGAAAAGGATTGCCAATGTTACTGCCCGGAGGGTTATCATACGACCATAAAAAATCGACTACGATATATTGCCAGCCATATGGTTTTAAGTATTGGGCCATATAATCGGTATTGGCCTTAACCTCATCTTCGTGAACGGCCGAGCCAAAACAGTTATAACTATTCCAGCCCATGGGTGGTGTGGTGGCTATTTTTATTTGGGCAGATGTTTGGATGCATAGTAGAACGCCTGCAGCAAATAGGATTAAACAAGGTAATTTCATGGATTGTATCATTGACCGTAATAAGAATCGGGCCCGTGTTTGCGTTCGTAGTGTTTTTTGATGAGCGAATCTTTTAAACGGGGAGCATAATTGTCTATTTGTTCTGTTAAATGGGCCATGTGCGCGACAGCCTCCAGAACAGCGCTATTGTAAACCGCCTTATCAGCTGTTTTACCCCAGGTAAAGGGTGCATGATTACCCACCAATATCATCTCAACCTCCTTGTAATCCAGATTGTTCTCCTTGAAATAATCGACAATTTGTAGACCTGTTTGGTATTCATAATCGCCGGTTATCATTTGGTCATTCATTGGTGGTGCGCAGGGGACGTCGGTAGTCAGGTGATCCGCATGGGTTGTGCCGAAAATAGGGATACAGCGTTGCGCTTGCGCCCAGGCAGTGGCGTAGGTGGAATGCGTGTGCACAATGCCGTTGATGCCCGCCCAATATTTATACAAAACGGCGTGTGTTTTGGTATCCGATGATGGACGCAGATCGCCCTCTATTGTATGGCCATCAAAATCAACAATCACCATTTTCTCGGGCGTTAGCTCATCGTACGGTACGCCACTGGGTTTGATGGCGAAGACGCCCGAATCTCTATCGGCCGCGCTTACGTTACCAAATGTGAACAGTACCAGCCCAAGTTTTGGTAGTTGCATATTAGCCTCGTAAGCCGTTTGTTTAATATGTTGATACTTACTCATGTAGTTAACTGTTTTGAAGTTCGGCTGCTATGGTTTTACCTGTTTGCCCGGCTACAAACTCCCCGAGATGCTGATACTGCTCATAGCGTTTGTTATAAATTGCGGTGAGGCCGGCGTTGGGGTTGTATTCCTCATTAAAACCGCCTCCCATTGCCGTCATGGCTTCTTCAACCGTGGGGTATATGCCAGCCACTACCGCTGCAAACATAGCCGCACCGAGGGCACAGGTGTGTTTAAATTGATGGATACGGATAGGCATGCCCAGTACATCGGCCATCATCTGCATCACAAAGGGTGATTTTTTGGCCACCCCGCCGATACCTATAATTCCTTTAACCGGGATACCCTCGGCAACAAACCTGTCTACAATACTCTTGGCGCCAAAACAGGTAGCTTCTACCAGGCTGCGAAAAATACGGGGAGCGTTGCTTCCCAAACTCAAACCGGTTATGGCCCCTTTCAGTTCCTGGTTGGCATCGGGTGTACGGCGCCCGTTAAGCCAGTCCACAGCCAATTCATTAGGCTCATCAACCGGGATCAAAGCGGCCTGTGCGCTCAGTTCAGGTATGATCAGATCGCTTAACTCCGCTTTTAGTGCCCTGGCTGTATCCTCATCAATTGTTGTTGATTTGGATAACAGGTGGTTAATTGGCCATGAAATGATGCTTTTAAACCAGGCATAAGTGTCGCCAAAGGCAGATTGCCCCGCTTCTAAGCCCACCATGCCCGGAATAACCGAACCATTTACCTGTCCGCATATACCGCGCACCAATTTGCCTTGCATGTTGGCGGTTGGGGCAACCAGGATATCGCACGTGGATGTACCCATTACCTTGCTTAAATAATAAGGCTCAATTTGTCCGCCTACCGCCCCCATATGCGCGTCAAAAGCACCGGTACCTACTACAACTTCGGTTGACAAGCCGAGGCGCTGTGCCCATTCAGGGCTTAGCGTACCTGCTGGCTGATCGGCAGTATACGTATCTTTATATAGTTTTTGCGTAAAGCCTTTTAAGAGCGGATCAAGTGCAGAGAAGAATTCATCCGGTGGCAAACCATCAAATTCTTCGGCCCATAAGGCTTTATGCCCGGCAGAGCAGCGCCCGCGTTTGATGGCTTTAGCATCGGTACCGCCGGTGAGCAGGAAGGGGATCCAGTCGCAATGCTCCACCCATGAGGCCGTCGCGTTCCTCACGGTTTCGTCAACCCTTAAAACATGCAGCAGTTTGGCCCAAAACCACTCAGATGAGTAGATGCCGCCCACATACTGCAGGTAATTGATATCAAACAAGGCTGCGTGGGCATTGATCTCGGCCGCTTCTTTAACGGCCGTATGATCTTTCCAAAGCACAAACATGGCGTTGGGGTTATTTTCAAAACCCGATGTTAAAGCCAGCGGTGTGCCCGAATCATCAACCGCTACCGGAGTGGAGCCTGTTGTATCAACTGAGATGCCTTTTATGGAATTAACAATGCTGGAACCTCCAGCCTGTACTATACAATCTTTTATGGTAGCTTCCAGGCCATCAATATAATCCTGCGGATGCTGCCTGAATTGGTTGATGCCCGGTTCGCAGAACAGGCCATCGCGCCAGCGCGGATACTCGTATACCGATGAGGCTATTTCCTGTCCATTGGCGGTATTTACAAGAACGGAGCGTACAGAATCTGATCCATAATCAACCCCGATCACTAATTGAGTTTTATTCATATATAATTAGTGTTTTTATAACACTTATTTTAATTGATATGATAATAACGCCTGGCAGATGTATTCTGATGATCATTTAATGATACAACATTGAAAACAAAACGGCAGAACGGTTAATAAAATAGCTATAACTGGTTGTGATATATTAATTGTTAATATAACACTAAAACAAATGTATAAAAAGTTTCACACAAACAAAATTTAAAATAAGGTTATCAAAATGTAGAGACGCATCACATGCGTCTCCAATTGTAAAGGGTGAGCTTATATGTTAGATTTTGTCAAAAGGAGATACATGTGATGTATCTCTACGTTACACCATTGCTTGTTTCCAAAGCACGGATAATGGTATATAAAGTTTCGTTAACAGGGGTGGGCACCTGATATTTCCGGCCAAGTTCTATAACCATACCGGCAAAAAGATCCACCTCGCTTTTACGGCCGGCTTCAATATCCTGTAGCATGGAGGTTTTTCCCTCAGGGCCCAGCCCGTCAACTATCCGGGTAAATTCATCTATATCATCCCGACCCAAAAAAATACCCATTTGCTGAGATAAGGTAATCACCTCTTCGGCTGCCATCAGCATCAATCTGCGGGCCTGTTGATTTTGCTGGAATTGCCCGTATGGAGCCTTCAACACAGCAGATGCCTGGTTAATGCCGCTATTCATCATAAACTTAAACCATAGCGCCTTGTACATATCTGCAGGTACGTGGTGAGGTATGGCTGCCTGCTCAAACAGATCCTTTATGGCCAGTACCCTTGCCGAAAGTATGGTATTGTCTTTTTCGCCGAAAACTATCCGGCCGGGGTTAGTATAAGTGACCTGGCTGCCATCCCGAACAGCATCCATGCCAACACCGTAAGCAAAAAGCAGGTGCTTCATCCCGATCTTTTCGCCTATCTGTTCTTCGCTGGATATGCCGTTGAGCAATGAAATAACAATAGTATCATCGTGTATAAAACCACTCAGATCATCTATAGCCGTCGCTAACTGAGGCGCTTTTACTGCAACGATAATGAGATCGGCAGGAGGGCAGGAACTGTCGCCCGGTTGAACATAATTGAATTGATAGGGCTTCCGGTTAACCTTGATAGCGGAATTCTGATAACTTTTGATGCGTTTGGCCGAGGCGATGATCCTGACCAGACTGGGGTTAATATCCTGCAGTTTGGCCGCGTACATACTACCCATTGCTCCGAGCCCAAGAATATAAACACTATTGATATGATTTTTCACGATAAATAAGCAAAGAATGATGACGGGCCGAAGTTAGAGAACCCCGCAGATGTTTGCGAATTTATAAACGGAATAATCTATTATTTACTGTTTGGTGATCCTGACTTACTAAAAATTAATCCGACAATCCTCCATGAATAAGTGTCTTATAAGTCTTATCGATAGGGTGATTTAGAAATTTACCCCCATTTCCTTAGGATTTTACCCCTTCCTCCGCGGTCAATAACATCAAATTTGTTGAAACCTCTAAAACAAATTATGAAAGAAAAGACATTTCAATAGCCCTCCCGGGTTCGCGGCTTCATGCCATTTTTATTCCCGCCGGTCAGTAATCGGGAACTGAGCATAGGTGCAGACGTACCTTTTTTAAATGATCATACACCAACAAAACTTAAAACTTATTGAATTAAGATGGATAAAATTTACTTATTAAGTTGCCAGGGTGCGCGCATGGTAAAGTGTTTTAAAAACCTCCTCGCCACCCTCATGATACTTACTTTGTTTATAGGCAGTACCTACGCTCAAACGCGTAAGATCACCGGTACTGTAAAAGACAGCAAAGGGGAGACGCTGCCTGGCGTAAGCGTTAAATTAAAAGGCACCGCGAATGGTACGGTTACCGACGCGAAAGGCACTTATACGATCAGCGCGCCTGATAATGCTACGCTGGTGTTTTCCTATATCGGTTTTATAACCCAGGAAAAACCAGCAGGTAACGCGTCGGTACTGGATGTTATCCTGGCAGAACAAAGCACCAGCCTGAACGATGTGGTGGTTGTAGGTTACGGAACCCAGAAAAAAGTTAACCTCATCGGTTCGGTAGCTACCATTGGCGCAAAAGATCTGGAAAACCGGCCGGTAACCAACGTGTCATCTGCTTTAACGGGTTTGAGTGCCGGGGTATCGGTCATGCAAAGTTCGGGCAAGCCCGGTGCCGATGGCGCTACTATCCGTATCAGGGGCCTGGGTACCTTGAATAACAATAATGCTTTGGTAATCATAGATGGTATACAAGGTACGCTGGATGCCGTGAACCCCGATGATGTGGAAAGCATTTCTATATTAAAAGATGCTGCCGCGGCTTCTATATATGGCTCCTTAGCGGCAAACGGTGTTATTTTGGTAACTACCAAAAAAGGGAGCAAAAATAAAACCACTGTAACCTATACGGGTATCACCTCCAAAACCAATCCAAGCAACCTGCCTTCATTTGTGACGGATTATGTGCGGCACATGCAGCTGGTGAACGAGGGTTACCAAAACCTGGGTCAAACACCGGTTTATACCGCTGCTACTATAGCCCAATGGCAAAAAGCCGATGCCGATCCGAACGGGTTAAACTCTATAGGCGTACCCAATTATATCGCCTATCCAAACACCAACTGGGCCAAAGCTATTTTTCAGAATAATATCCTGCAGGATCATAACCTGTCTATCAGCGGAGGGAATGAAACCACGCAGTTCCTGCTGTCGGCAGGGTATACCGGTAACCCGGGCACTATGCAAAATACCGGATCAGACAAATACCAGTTCCGGGTGAATTTGCAGACTAAGCCAACCAAGTTTTTAACCGTAGGTACACAAACATTTGCCTCCTTGCAAACTTTTGGACTGGCCAGTACCAGCACTGCTTTTAACTTTTTAAGGCAAACCACGCCGGGTGTTTATCCTTATTACAATGGTAAATATGGTTTCCCTTCGGCTCCCGAAGAATCATCCACAGCTAATAACATCCTGAGCTATTTAACCTCTACCGGCGGTAGCGACCAGGAATCCAGGATCAATACCACGCTTTTTGCCAACATCGATCTGTACAAGGGTTTAACCCTCGAAACCAAATTCAATTACCAGACCCGTTTCGAGGAGAATAATTCGTACTCCATTCCTTTTGAAAAATGGGATTTCTCGACCAATACGCTAAAGCAGGCCGCTACCGCGCCATCGCAATTGAGCACTTATTATGATTTTAATAAAAATTACCTCATTACGCTCGATGCTGTTTTACGTTACAATACCACCATTGCCAAAGATCATACTATGGGCGCTCTGGTAGGTTATGATCAGTATCAATACAAATACTACTATTTCGACGCCACCAAATTAGGCCTCATCGACCCTGCAATTACTACCTTAAGTTCGGCAACTACACCAACTGCCGCTACCGGCGATGCCTATGATTATACCTTGCGGTCGTTCTTTGGGCGGTTGAACTATGATTATAAATCACGCTACCTGTTGGAGGCCGTGTTCAGGTATGATGGATCTTCCAAGTTCGCGCCGGCTAACCGCTGGGGCTTTTTCCCGGCCTTTGCCGCGGGGTGGCGAATCTCTGAAGAGCCCTTTATGCAAAACGTAAATGAATATGTGGGCAACTTAAAACTGAGGGCTTCCTGGGGACAAACGGGTAATAACGTGCTGAACTCAAACGCGTCATTGGGTAATTATGATTACCTGGCTACTTACAGTCCAACGGCTTACTCCTACAACGGGGCAGCGGTAACTGGTCTGGCTCAAACCAAATTTGCCAACCAAAACCTCAAGTGGGAAACCACAACTACCAGCAATATTGGTTTGGATGGAACCTTGTTTAAAGGCAAAATGAATTTTGAGATCGATGCCTATCGTAAATATACCAGTGGCATCTTATTTACGCCAACCATACCGCTAACCGTAGGTACTGCTACGGCAGCTACACAAAACATTGCCGAGGTATCCAACAAAGGTATCGAGGTAACGTTGGGCTACCGTGGCCAGGCCGGTGGTTTAAGCTATAGCGTGTCCGGTAATTTTGCCTACAACTTTAACCGGGTCGAAAAATACAAAGGCATTCTGCAGGAAGGTTACACCACCGATGCCAGCGGAAACCGCGTGTATTCATCCAACATCGGGCAAATTTCCAGTGGTGGTACCACCAGGGTTATCCAGGGACATGTGATTAATGAATATTATCTAACCCCGGTATACAAGGGCAACGGAGGCTATTATAATGCCGATGGTTCGGTAAATAAGAACGGCGGCCCTAAAGATGGTATGATCCGTACACCACAGGATATGGCCTGGCTGCAGAGCATGATGACTGCCGGGTACCAGTTTCAACCGGCCAATGGTATCGGTAAAACCAAGATCTATTACGGCGACCTCATTTATGGTGATACCAATGGCGACGGCATCTACGGCAACAGCTATGACGCCCAGCTCAGCAATAAATCATCCACACCAAAATATAATGCCGGTTTACAGTTTAATGTATCCTACAAAGGGTTCGACTGTTTTATGATATGGGCCGGAAGCTTTGGGATGTATTACTACTGGAACGACATCGGGTATAATAACTCCATTGTTTCCTTGGGCAACGCGGTGAGCACTTTGGTGGCCGATAATCACTATTATTACAACGATGCTAACCCATCAGATCCGGCCAATAATATCCACGGTTATTATCCGCGCCTTAAAAACACATCAGATGTACAGAACGCCGCGGTAGCCAGCAATTTCTACCTGTATAACGCATCCTACGTGAAACTGAAAAACGTGCAACTGGGCTATACCCTGCCAAAAAGTTTAACCCAGAAATGGTCGTTAAGTAAAGTGCGGATCTACATGGCTGCCGAAAATCTGTTCACCATCACCAAATACCCGGGACTTGATCCGGAGATAGGTCCGAGTGTGGGTTACCCAACCATGCGTCAGTACTCTGTTGGTTTAAATGCTGCCTTTTAAGCTTAAATGAAAAATACGATGAAGAAGATATTTATATTGATATTAACTGTAGCCATAGTAACCGGCTGCAAGAAAAATCTGCTCGATACCACACCATATTCGTCTGTTGCCTCATCCAATATGTGGACAACCGATAATTTAACCGACCTGGGTGTTACAGGTGTATACCAGGCTCTGCGCTTAGGCGAAAATTCCGGCGGCGACTCCGGTCTGGAATTGTACATGCTGGATAGGTTTGGCTTTACCGGCCAAACCCGCAGCCAGGAATCCATGCTGTCTGGTACCATAACTACCGGCAATGGAATTTACAGCAGCATATGGCAAAATTTATACGAGGGTGTGCAGCGCTCCAACGATGCCATCAAAAACATCCCGTTAAAATCGCCATCAGATGCGGCCAAAAAGGCCCGTTATGTGGCCGAGTGTAAGTTTTTGCGGGCTTATTTTTACCTGCGCTTAAACCAGCTGTGGAAAGGTGTACCTATTTACCTGGAGCCATTTTCTGCCGATCAGGCTACCAAAGCAAGATCGTCCGAAGCAGATGTATGGAATCAGGTGGTGGCCGATCTGACAGATGCCATCAACGAAACCAATTTACCCAATATTTATGCCGCTGGTGCTGCCAATTATGGTCACGTTACCAAAGGCGCGGCTTATGCGCTGCGTGGTAAAGCCTATATGTACCTGCAGAAATGGGATCTGGCGGCTGCTGATTTTGCCATGGTAAAGTCGGCCGGATACGCTCTTTTTGCTAACTATACTACCTTGTTTAAAGCTGCTAACGAGCAATGCAGCGAAATGATATTTTCTATCCAGAACGTAGCTGTTGCCGGCGGTGGTACCACCGGCTATGGTTCAACCACACAATGGTTTTGCGGTACGCGCTCGTCTTTTGGTTCCTGCTGGAACGATTACCTGGTATCGCCCAATCTGGTTGATCTTTATCAAAATGCCGATGGTTCACCTTTTAACTGGGATAACGTTTTACCGGGTTACTCCGGCATGACCCCCGCCCAGCGGGAGGTGTTTTTCTTGCGGAATAATCTTACAGATAAAGAAATTGCCGCCGCTACAACCCGTGGCGCGCAAATGAGCCTGTATTTACCAACAGGCAACGAGGCCCGCATATTACAGGCCTACACCAATCGCGACCCACGCCTGGCTGCCAATGTGATCACCCCGTATGCTACTTATAATGGTGTATTTGGCTCCGTAAACGCTACGGTGACATCACGCTGGCCATACCGCGGAGAAGCCGCCCTGGGTGGTGATTTGCGTACCGATACCCAAAGCTATTTTTATTACCTGTACCGGAAATTTGTGTACGAAGGCAATGCCGAGATCATTAATAGGTCATACGGTCCTACCGATTTCCCGCTGATCAGGTATGCCGATGTACTGCTGATGTGGGCCGAAGCTTTGAACGAGCAGGGATCTACTGCTGATGCCATTGCCAAAGTTAACGAGGTGCGGGCCAGGGCAGGAGTGGCGCTATTAAACTCCAACACTGCCACCACCGTTGCCGGGCAGGCCGATCTGCGTGAGCGTATACGCAATGAGCGCCGTGTAGAATTTCCGAATGAAGGCATCAATTATTTTGATGAGTTGCGATGGAAATCATGGAAAGATAAAGTGTTTTACTCAGGCAATGGCGTAAAACAAGTTTGGGGCGCCAACGTGTATACCTATTCTTTCCAGGGCGATTACATCTATACCTGGCCCATTCCGTTGGTAGAAACACAAAGAAACCCCAACTTAAAGCAAAATGCTGGTTGGATAAACTAAAAAGAGAATCAAGAGATAAGAGTCAGGAATCAAGAAAAATAAAAGCTGATATTAAAACAGTGAATGATCTTGACTCTTGCTTCCTGACTCTATCTTCTCTACATCTTATATGAATAAATTACTACCGGGATATTTTTATCTCTTTTTGCTGCTGTTTGTTGGTGTGGGTGTTGAAGCCTCACCTAAATCCTCTCCAAAGGAGAGGACTTTACATAATCATGCTTTTCACTCCCTCTCCTTTGGAGAGGGCCGGGGTGAGGCTTCCCGCCAAACTATCAACTTTAACACCGGCTGGAAATTTCACCTGGCCTACGATGTACGTAAACAACCGGAAACCATCAACGTAACCCTGCCCCACACCTGGAACGCCAAAGACGTACTATCAGGCAACGGTAATTACCAAAGAGAAAGCGGCATCTATGAAAAAGCTTTTTCTGTAAATTCTGCCTGGAAAAATAAACGCCTGTTCTTGCATTTCGATGGCGTAAACTCGGTGGCAACCGTGCTGGTAAACAAGCATTTTGTGACCGAACATAAGGGCGGCTATACCGCTTTTTGTGTAGAGATCACGGATCTGGTGAAGCCCGGTGAAGCAAACCAGGTGGAAGTGCAGGTGAGCAATGCCGCCCGCGCGGATGTACTGCCTTTAAGCGGCGACTTTAACGTGTATGGTGGCATTCACCGGCCGGTTTCCTTATTGGTTACGGCAAAGGATTGTATCTCACCATTGGATCATGCGTCGCCCGGCGTTTATTTAACGCCCCGTTCGGTATCTGCGCAATCGGCTACGGTGAATGTATTAACTAAACTTTCGGTGGCGGAAACAGCCGGGTTACAGCTCAGGTCGGAGCTTGTTGATGCCGGACAGCACGTTGTTGCTTCGGTTACCAACGTAGTAAGCAATAACCGGAATGCGGTGCAAACCATCAGCCTGAAACAACCGCATTTGTGGAACGGTAAAGCCGATCCGTACTTATATAGCGTGCAGGTGAGTTTGCTCAAAAACGGACAGGTGATCGATCAGGTGGTGCAGCCTTTGGGTTTAAGATATTATCATGTAGATGCCAATAAAGGGTTTACCCTGAATGGCAAATACCTCGATTTGCATGGGGTAGGTTTCCACGAGGATGTGGAAGGCAAAGGATCGGCATTGGATACCTCCGATTACGACAAGGATATGCAACTGATCAGGGAGATAGGAGCCAATGCCCTCCGCTTAACCCATTATCCGCATGGCAAATATTTTTATGATCTGTGTGATAGGAACGGCTTAGTAGTATGGTCAGAGATTCCATTGGTTGGTCCCGGCGGCTATACCGGTGCCGGGTATTTAAAGAACCCCGAATTGGAGCAACAGGCCAGGCAGGTGCTTACCGAGATGATCCGCCAAAATTATAACCACCCATCGGTTTGTTTCTGGGGATTATTCAATGAGCTGAAACTGGATCATGATGATCCTGTGCCATTTATCAAAGAGCTGAATGCTTTGGCAAAAAAGGAAGACCCGAACCGCCCAACCACCTGCGCTACTTTTTTAGATAGCGACCGCTTTAACCAGGTATCCGACCTGATTGCCTGGAACAAGTATTACGGCTGGTATGCCGGTGAATTTAAGCAGATAGGTGCCTGGGCCGATAAAACGCACCATAACTATCCGCAAAAGCCATTTGCCGTAAGCGAATACGGGGCAGGGGGCAGCCCGTTTAAGCATACCGAAAATAATGTTAAGCCTGATGCCGACAGCAGGTTTCACCCCGAAGAATGGCAAACCAGCTACCACGAAATGAACTGGCTGGAACTGAGTAAAAGAACATTTATCTGGGGCAAATTTGTATGGGCCCTGGCCGATTTTGGCTCCTCCATCCGCACCGAAGGGGATACCTCGGGCATCAATGATAAAGGCCTGGTTACCTACGACCGGAAAGTGAAAAAAGATGCCTTCTACTTTTACAAAGCCAACTGGAACCCCGAACCCATGCTCTACATCACCGACCGCAGGAATACAATGCGCACCCAACAGGCTATTACTGTAAAAATATACAGCACCTTAGCGCATGTAAAACTAAAAGTAAACGGAAAGGACATAACCAATGGCGAGCCCGACGAGTTTCACATCATCCGCTGGGAAAATGTGCCGCTGCAAAAAGGGAAAAACAAAATTGAGGTAAGCGTTGGCACGGGCGAAAAAACGTTACAGGACTCATGTGAGTGGATACTGGAAGATGGAAACGGCATAACAAAAAGCAATTAATGGATAAGGATTCAAACCCCATGTCATTGCGAGGAGGAACCACGAAGCAATCTCGTAGCTATTCCCTTAAGCACATTTTAACGGCCCAATCGCTTTTTAATGCCCCAAAATTTCGGTATATTTGTATATATAACGGCCCGGTTACCTTCTTGAAAAAAGGTAACCGGGCCGTTTTGGTTAAGGAAAACAGGGCAAAAAATCGATCGATTTATATTTAGTTATTTGAATATCAATAAATTAATACTTTTTAAACCTTGCAAAACCCCTCAAAAATTTGTTAAAAAGTGTTAAAATGGCGTTAAAATTTAGTTAAACAAGCCAAAAGTGATGCGTTTTTACCCTGTTTTTGACTAAAAAAGTGTTAAAATATAAGGTTTAAAAAGTTTTTGAACCACAAGTAAGCACACCGGCGGCTGTCATCATCAACAAAACATATGAAAAAAATATTACTATTATTAATTGCAAGTTGTGCCGCATTATACACGTATGCCGGCACCTACTATATCAACAACAAAACAGGTAACGATGCCTCCGACGGATTGAGCCCTGCCAAAGCCTGGCGGTCATTGGCTACGGTAAATCAACATACGTTTATGCCTGGCGATAGTATGCTATTTGCCCGTAACGGTGTTTGGGAAGGGCAGTTGGCCCCCTTGGGTTCGGGGGATGCAAAGGCTCCCATCGTGTTTAGTGCCTATGGCTCTGGCGCCCTGCCCGAAATAAAAGCAGGCGGCCATTTCCGGGATGCCATACTGCTACGCAACCTGCAATATATTGTGGTAGAGTATCTGGCGGCCTCTAACCTGGATAGCAGTGTAGAGTTCCAGAAAACGGGTCCTACCGGTGTTCGCGTGATGGCTGAAAATATTGGCACCCTGCACCATATCCGGCTGGCTAATTTGTATATCCATGATATCAATGGCGATAACAAAAAGGGTACCGCCGAGGGCTGCGGCATCTTTTGGGATTGCCGGGGCCCCAAGCCAAGCAATATTGAACATCTGATCATCGAAAATTGCAAGGTGGAGCGGGTTGATCGTAACGGCATCCGTGGTAATGGTACTTTCTCCTTCCGCACCAACTGGTTCCCGAACAAGTACCTGCTGATCCGCAATTGTCAGCTCGAAGATATCGGCGGTGATGGTATTGTAGTAAAAGCCTTTGATACGGCCATGGTGGAGCATAATAAACTATTCCATATCCGCAGCCGGGCAAAGGATAATGCCGTTGCCGTGTGGCCGCATAGCAGTGATCATACCACCATTCAGTACAATGAGGTTGGCTATACCCAAAACGATAACTGGGCTAACGACGGCCAATCCTTTGATATCGATGGTAACTCCCGCAATACTATTATCCAATACAACTACAGCCATGATAACGAAGGTGGTTTTATGCTGGTGATATCAGACCTCATTAATAAAGACAATGTGAAAACCAACGGAAATATCATCCAATACAACCTCAGCGTAAATGATGGCATCAACCGTAAACGGCTTTTCAATTTCGCGGGAGTAACCGACAGTACGCTGGTTAAAGGCAATATATTTTATAACAACGCGCCAAAATCATTCACCATGGAAGCAGTTGATATTGAGGGCGGGATACCTGAGCATGTTGTTTTTGAGGATAATTATTTTGTGTACACAGGAAAGACTCCAGTGGTATTTAGCAAATCGCCCAAACAATATGGTCATGTAAATTTTATCAATAACGCTTTCAGCGGAAATATTGTCGGACTGGATAATTTACCCAACCGGAAAGATGCTGTAGCCGCCAATGGGCAAAAGCAGTATCCTAAAAAGCCACAGTTCCCCTGGAATTTTATGCCGGTAAAGCTAAAGAGTACAACGCAACAATTTCCGAAGGATTTATACCGGTCAGTTACAGCGCAATAAATACAGGTCATTATTTTAAAACGGATCTGCGGAATAAAAGCTATTAACCTAACCGGAATTTTGTTAGTTTTATTTGACCGGTCGATCAAATGAAATTAGCTATTACCATATTCCTGTTCTCCATAGTTTGCTATTCGGCTGCCTATAGTCAGCGTATCGCGTTTGAGAACTTGACGGTTGATAATGGCTTATCGCAAAATTCGGTACTGGCCATAGTTCAGGATGGCCGGGGATTTATGTGGTATGGTACCCAGCACGGGCTTAATAAGTACAATACACGGAGCTTTAAGATCTACAAAAATGATCCGGCAGATAAGTCGAGTCTTTCCTCAGATTATATTACCTGCCTGCTGCTTGATGCGAATAAAACGCTTTGGATTGGCACCCGCAACGGGCTAAACAGGTACAATCCCGAAAAGGATAATTTCGAGCGGGTTCAGCTAAACCCTCTATCAAAGGGTAGCCAGATTATCAGCTCGGTTTACCAGGATCGGCAACAAAACATCTGGATATGGTCATCAAATGGCTTGCATATGCTGCCTGGCAAAACAACTGGTAAGTTCAGTCAGGTTGCTGTTCCTGATTCGGTTGCGGGTTTGTATGGCACCAACGTGCATACTATATACCAGGATCATGAGGGCGTTTATTGGATAGGCTCGTCGGCCGGACTTACTAAAATGCAAAAGCAAGGTAATCGGTATCGATACCGAATGTACAAGCATGTAGAAGGAAATTTCAATAGTTTAAGCGATAATTCCGTGACCACTATTACCGAAGACCTGAAGGATAACTTATGGGTAGGTACCCTACACGGAGGTATCAACCTGTATAATAAAAACACCAATACCTATACCCGGTTTTTAAGCAATAGTGGCACAAGCGGACCGGTTAATAACAATATACGGATATTGCAAACGGCAAGCTCCGGTAAAATATGGATCGGTACACAGGGAGGCTTGAGCATTCTTGATCCTGCAACAAAACAATTTGCATCCTATAAGCATGATCCGGAGGATAAAAGCAGTCTGAGTCAGAATTCCATCTACAGTGTGTTTATAGATAATACCAGCACGGTATGGATAGGTACTTATTGGGGCGGCATCAACATGGTATCGGGTCACAATACCACGTTTTTAACTTTTCAAACAGCGCGGTACCACTCCAATATCAATAACAACGTGGTGAGCGCAGTATGGGAAGATAAGAGGCATAACTTATGGATAGGTACGGAAGGAGGAGGGTTAAATTATTTCGATCGTAAAGCCGATGTGGTAACCACTTACCAAAACAAAGTAGGCGATCCCTCATCCCTGGGATCTGATCTGGTTAAGATGATATATATCGACCGGAGCGGTAATGTTTGGACTGGAACCCATGGCGGAGGCTTAAATCTGTTCAATCCCGCTACCCGCAACTTTAAACGATATCTATACAAAGAAAATGACCCGGTGACATTAGGTTCAGAAGTGCTGACTGTTTTGGAAGACTCCCAGGGTAATTTCTGGGTAGGTACCCAAAATGGCCTGCTTGTTTTTAAGCGCAATAATACTGTTTTACAGGCAACTGATAAGCCGGTTATTAATAAAATTGGTAAACAATCGGTAAAGGCTTTACTTGAAGATAAGGATAAGCACATCTGGATAGCTACAGCCAATGGTTTGTATCTGTTAGATCATGGACATGGCATTTTAAAGCTGTTTACTACTAATGATGGTTTAAGATCCAACGACATCAATTGTATTTATCAGGATACCAATGGGCATATATGGGTAGGGTCGTACTACGGTGGCTTGGCCCGATATAATAGTAATGGGAAGAGATTTATAACCTATTCAGAAAAAGAAGGCCTGGCAAACAATAACGTACAAAGTATTTTAGAAGATGCCAGCCATAACCTTTGGATGGGTACGGGTAATGGCTTATCCAAATTTAATATTGCCTCCCAAACCTTTAAAAATTATAATAAAAGCGATGGCTTAGGCGGCAATACTTTTAATATCAATTCCTGCTATAAAACTTTTGATGGTGAAATGCTTTTTGGTGGATATAACGGATTGAGCAGTTTTTTTCCATCCAAAATTGAAGACAATAATATCGCTCCGCCGGTTATCATAACTGGTCTAAAATTATTTAATCAGCCATTAGGAATTGGTCAATCTGATGGATTATTAAAGAAGGATATCAGTTTAACCCCTAAAATAACCTTTACACATGCGCAAAATGTGTTCACAGTTGATTTCGCGGTGTTAAACTATATCAAGTCCGAAAAAAATAAGTATGCTTATAAACTGGAAGGCTTTGATAACGATTGGGTTCATACCGATATACCATCAGCTCCATATACCAATCTTTCTGCCGGTAGTTATACATTTTTGGCCAAGGGGGCTAATAACGATGGTGTATGGGGAAAGGCCGCGGTTTTGCATATACAGGTGCTGCCGCCATTTTGGGAAACCATATGGGCCTATTGTTTATATGTGCTGTTTATAGGTGGTCTGGTATTTTTAATAGCCCGCTTTTTTATTCTCCGGTCATTGTTACGCAAGGATAAAGAACTCACGCAGTTAAAGCTGAATTTCTTTACCAACATATCGCATGAGATCCGTACGCATCTTTCTTTGATATTGGGACCCTTGGAAAAATTAGTATTGTTTGGTAAGGGAGATACCGAAAATACCAAACAATTGCAGATCGTCAAGAAGAATTCGGATAGTTTGCTTCAACTGGTAAACGAACTAATGGATTTCCGCAAAGCCGAAAGCGGTAATCTTAAACTTCATGTAGCTGAATACAATATCGTAAACATCCTGAGGGAGATACTGATCTCATTTGATGATCACTCCATATCACGTAACATCACTACTGATCTGATACCTTCTTCAGATGATATCAGGGTTTATTTTGACAAAGAACAGTTAGAAAAGGTGTTTTACAATTTAATCTATAATGCCTTTAAGTTTACCAATTATGGGGGACACATTGGGGTTTTTATAGAAGAAAAGAAGGATGAAGTTACTATTACTGTGGCCGATAATGGCAAAGGCATAGCTCCCGAAAACCTCAATAACTTATTTGAAAACTATTTTCAGGAAAATGACCAGGGAAAGCAAAATACGGGTTATGGCATTGGTTTAGCCTTAGCGAAAAGTATTGTAGAGTTACACGGGGGAGGTATTACAGTGGATAGCAGATTATCGCCTGAAGGCAACAAGACGGCTTTTTCGGTTAGCTTAGGTAAAGGAGCCGGCCACTTTAACCCGGCAGACCTGAGCACGCAACAACTGGAGGATCAATCAGAAACTGTAAAATTTGCCATAAATACTGATGTTATTATAACCGATGTTCCGGTTGATAGGCAATCAACAGGAAACAAAAAATATCTTGTTTTATTGGTGGAGGATAACCCGGATGTGCGTTTATTTATAAGTGGCTTTTTGCAGGATCACTATGAAGTGGTTACGGGTGATAACGGGCTTAAAGGTTGGGAATTGGCAAAAGAACATATCCCGGATATGATCATTAGCGACGTGATGATGCCCGTAATGGATGGTTTTACGTTATGTAATAAACTAAAATCAGACGACAGAACAAATCATATCCCGGTTATTTTGTTAACGGCCCGGGCTTCTGATTCAAGTCATGTGGAAGGATTAAAGATGGGGGCGGATATTTACCTGTCCAAACCATTCAGTATTGAGATATTGCTATTGCAGGTAAATAATCTTTTGGCTGCCAGTGAAAGGATCCGCCAAAGCTTTAACCGCCAGTTTAAACCCGTCCCAGAAATCGAACAAAGTGATACTATCCTGCACCCGAACAATGATCAAAAGGTAAAGAAACTGGTTGATTCAATTGATAATGAGTTTCTGAGCAAAGTGATCAGGATAATCGAGGCCGACATCGATAATCTGGAATTTGGTGTGCCCGAATTAGCAAAAGCGGTAGCGATGAGTCAGCCGATATTGTATAAAAAGTTAAACGCGCTTACAGGTATGTCTGTCAATGAGTTTATCAAATCCGTTAAAATGAACAACGCTACCATTCTTTTGCAAAGTAAACGATATACTATCAATGAGATAGCCTACATGGTTGGGTTTAGCGACCGTAAGTATTTTAGTAAAGAATTTAAAAAACAGTACGGAAAAACGCCGAGCGAGTTTATGGAAATGCTTTGATTTGCTTAGTGAAATAAAATAAAAATGCCCTGGGTTTATTCCAGGGCACACTTACTGAGTTGGTTGCTCAATATGATAATAATAAGAAATTATTCTTCAACAGTTGGAGCATCAGGCGCGTTCTTTTTAACAGATTCAATTCCGTTATCTCGGCTGGCCACACTTTCATACATTTGGCTTTTACCTATCACCTGGCCATTGGCCGCTTTTAGGTTAAAATAAAACTTTCCGTTTTTAGAGTCCGCTCTTTCATAATGTTTATCGTCAGGAGCATTCTTTTTTACAGATTCGATACCATTGTGCAGGGCTGCTGAAGTTGTATACCCTTCGCTGGAAAGAATAACCTGTCCATTAGTAGCTAAAAGGTTAAAATAACGCTGTCCGTCTTTACCTGTTTTAGTTGCAAATTTTCCCATGGTTGTAGATTTTTGATTTACACGAATATACATTTTTTTGAATAAATGAAATAAATCATAAGGCTTGTATTTAATAACAAACGAACTAATTACGTTTGTTAATGAGGTAATAATGTTAAGGTTTCAGGATGATTTATTTAAAACGTTATGCAAGATTCAGCTTGTTGAAATAATAAAATAGAAACAATTAATTCTTTATTTATTTTTTTTAAATTTAGATAATCATTACTGAACCTAAAATCTATTATTATGGAAGAACTCACTCAAGAGGTATCAACAAAAACGCAACCATTTCCACAGACCTGACAAAAGGAGAGACCTGAATTATTATATCTCATCTTATAAGTAAATTATCTATGGGATCGCGACAAAATAATTAATCATCTGTTCGGGGAGTTTGTTCATAGATTAAAGAATATTTTAATATCGTGGAAAATAAACTGAATGGTTGGTTTAAACCTATTGATATAGTACCAAGTCAAAACCGTTAAACTTCTAAACCAATTTTCAATTCGATCGTTACAACTAAAATTATTTTAACATGAAAAAATTACTTGTATTATTATTGTCATTCTCGGTATTATTGGTAGGTACCAATACGTTTGCACAGACAACTGATGCTGCCGTGAAAAAAGCTAAAAAGAAAGCTGCCGATAAAACCGAGAAAGCAGCCGATAAAGCGAAAGCAACAGCCGACGACAAAGCCGATAAAGCCGCTGCAAAGGCAAAAGCCAAGGCCGATGCAAAAGCCGACAAGGCCGCCGCAAATGCAAAAGAGGCGAAATCTAAAGCTGATGATAAAGTAGCAGCCGCAAAAGACACCAAAGCGAAGGCAGAAGATAAAGCTGACAAAGCAATTGCAAAAGCAAAAGACACTAAGTCTAAAGCCGATGATAAAGTAGCAGCAGCAAAAGATACTAAGGCAAAAGCAGAAGATAAAGCGGATAAAACCGCGGCCAAAGCAAAAGATGCTAAAGATGAGGCTACTGCAGCTGTTAGTACTAAAAAAGCGAAAGTCACTAAAACCGTTACCGAAGCCGCAAATAAGTCTGAAGATAAGGCCATTGGCAAAGACGACAAAGGCAGAACTATTTATTTAGGCCCAAGAGGCGGTAAATATACTTTGTCTCCAAGTGGCAACAAACAGTATATCAAAAAAACAGAGTAAGTTTTCTTAAATAGAAAGGTTCATTAGCAAGCCCTGTAAATCAAAGAATTTACAGGGCTTGCTTTTGCTGTTTGTAATTTTTAATTAAGTTTAATTTAAGCTAAATTCGTCGTAGATATTAAATTAAGTACAAAAATCAACCTATGATAAAAAAGATACCTTCTTTGTTTGTTTGTTTAGCGTTTGTAATTCCTCTTCATGCACAGGAAATAGCGCCATCCTCGTGGCAAAAATTCCCAGATAGTACTGTTGTTAAAATTCACCCTTCTTACAATGATGTGACTGGCGTACATCGCTGGCTGTTTGGAACCAATTTTCGTAAAGAATGGGCCATACCTGTTAAATTACCCGTGATCAGGTTGTCAAAGGTTAATGGAGGCTTAACAACGCTAAAGCAGGGTGGAGGTATGCAGTCAAAATCATTGCGACTTGAAGATAAAACGGGCAGGGAATGGGTATTAAGGAGCGTAGAGAAAGTACCTGATAAATTATTACCGGAGGGTTTACAAGGCACGTTTGCAGTTGATTGGGTGGCAGATGAATTTAGCGCGCAGCATCCATATTCCGCGCTTATCGTCCCGCCATTGGCTGCAGCTGCAAAAGTACCTCATGCTAACCCGGTTATTGGTGTGGTTGCTGATGATCCGGCCTTGGGCGAGTATAGCAAAATATTCACAAATATGGTATGCTTACTGGAAGAACGCGAACCCATAGGTGAATCTGATAATACGTTCAAAATGCAGCGGGAGCTAACCAAAAATTATGATAACCGGCTTGATGGGGAGGCGTTTTTACGGGCTCGTATGCTTGACCTGTTAATAGGCGATTGGGACAGACACGAGGATCAATGGCGTTGGGCAGTAACCAAGGACGATAAAGCAAGGCATTATGTGGCCGTACCTCGTGACCGTGACCAAGTATTCCATGTTAATCAGGGTTTGTTTCCCTCTATAGCAGCATTGCCATGGATAGATCCTTTGTTGGGGAATTTTAAGGGTGATCTCTCTGGCGCGAAATATTCCTTATTTAAAACAAGGTTTATGAAACAATTTCCTGATGCGCAGATAAGTTATGATGATTGGATGCGGATTGCCAACGACTTTGTTAAGGTCGAAACGGATGAGGTTTTAGAAGCCGGTTTAAAACGTTTGCCTAAAGAAACTTATGATCTTAGGCATCAGGAATTATTATCTATACTAAAAAAGCGCAGAGATAATATACCGGCTGCCATGGCCGAGTATTACCGTTTTATAAACAGGATAGTTGACTTGCACACTACCGATAAGGATGAACAAATTACTATTAGTGATGCACCTAACAAGGCTTTGCATGTAACGGTTGAAAGCCTTAACAAAAAAGGGGAAGCTAAAAATAAGATATGGGACATGACTTATCAACCAGATATAACCCATGAACTAAGGTTATACACTGCTGCGGGTAATGATCATATTGTGGTCAATAATGCCTCGTCACCAATTAAGCTGCGTATTATTGATAGCGTTGATGATAAAACCTTTGATATAAAACAGGCCAACAGCAGCATAAAAGTTTACGGGCCAAAAGACAGTACAAGTTTTACAGGAGATGTGAACAGGGTAAGTAAACATTTTTCAACCGATACATTAAACAGCCGGTTTGTCCAGGCCAACCCCTACAATGTTTGGATGCCACTGGCAACAGCAGCTATAAATGCCGATGACGGTTTTTTATTGGGTCTTGGTTTTAGATATAAAGGAGTGGATGGCTTTAGGAAGTTACCTTATTCCACGATACAACAGGTAATGATCACGCATTCGTTTGCTACTGATGCCTTCCGGATCAAATATAACGGGGAATGGATTCAGGCTATAGGTAAGGCCGATTTTACGCTGCAGGCTTTTATCCAGGCACCAGATAATACGATGAACTTTTTTGGCAGGGGTAATGAAACCAAGCTTACCAAATTTCCGGGATATCGCCGGTTTTACCGTGCCCGTTTTGATACTTACCAGTTTGACCCTGCGTTACGCTGGCATACCGGTAAGGGGAGCACATTTAGCGCAGGACCGTCTTTACAATATTATCATATGAATCCAGAGGATAATATTGGAAAGTTTATCAGTTTGCCAACAACACATACTAATTCATACGATAGCACTACTTTAAATAAAAATAAAGCGCATGTGGGCCTGATTTTGAATTATGTCAGCAACCAGCGCAACAATTATATATTGCCATCAGCTGGTTTTTACTTCAATGTGTTGGTTCAGGGATATACAGGGCTTAACAGCTATTCAAAATCATTTATGCAGATCAAGCCAGAGTTTACCTATTATCAAAAGTTAAACTCCAAGGGCACGATTGTATTATCAGATCGTGTTGGTGGTGGCGTAACCATAGGTGACCCTGCATTTTATCAATCCCTGTTCCTGGGTGGGCAAGGGAATTTGCTAGGCTTTCTTCAAAACAGGTTTGCCGGTCAGCAAATGGTGTTCAACAATTTGCAGGGTAGGGTAAAGGTGGCTAAGATAGCCAGTTATATATTACCAGGTGAGTTGGGCTTAACCGGATTTTATGACGCAGGCAGGGTATGGATAAAAGACGAGCACTCAACCACCTGGCATCAGGGCGTTGGTGGCGGCTTGTATTTTTCGCCAGCTGGTTTAACTATTGTACAGTTACTTGCCGGGCACTCTAATGAAGGCTGGTATCCTTATTTTTCTTTAAATTTTAGAATATAACTTAACCAGACATTCTACTAGCTAAGAAAAAAAAAGCCTGTGATTTTGAAAATAAATTACAGGCTTTTTCCTTTAAATACATGTTGTTAATATAAATTTAACGTGGATGTTTTGTTATATAAACATGCCCGGGCTTAATTTGCAATCCAATGATGGAAACAGTAAATATGCCCCTATTACATACATTGGATGGATTTGAACGCATATTTAGAGAGAATTATGCTCCTTTGTTCGGCTATGTAAATTCCATGATCAATGATGAAGACTTGGCTAAAGATGTGCTCTCCGACCTCTTCCTCAATCTATGGCAGCACAAAGATAAGTTGCAAATTAATGATCTGAAGCCCTATTTATTCCGCTCCGCGAAAAATGGCGCTTTAAAGGCTTTGTCGTCCCGCTATCAGATTTCAGAATTACCCAACGATGCTTTTAATATCCCCGAGAATACCTACAATCCATTTGAAAAGTTTGTAGCCAAACAGTCTATCAAAATTGTTGAGGAGCTGATCAATAAGTTGCCTACGCATCGGAAAGAGATGATCGAGTTGAGACTGCTTGGCCTTAAGAATGCGGAAATAGCCCAGGTGCTTGATATTACGGAGAGGAAGGTTGAATATCACATGCGTGAAGCTATTGAGCAGCTTGGCCATGCTATCCACAACGGTAATTTTGATAAAGCTACCATTGCTGGTGGATTGATGCTGATCAACCTGATACTTACAGTAACTGTCAGTTAGTTTTAATACTAAAATGTAAAAGTAAGCCGGTTTTAGATCCGGCTTTTTTTGTTTTATGGTATTTAACGAAAACTTAACAAACAGGTAATTATTTCTTTAGGTGGAAACTGCCCCTGCCGCGCTCTTTAAATAAAATTAAAAAGCGTGAACTGGGAAACGATACTCAATTATGTAAACGGCGAATGCGGGCCTGATGAAGCTCAGGATGTTATTGACTGGGCCAATGAGCAAACAGAACATCGCTATCTGCTTACTTATCTGGAGCGCAGGAAACAGCAACTGGAGCAGCCTCTAAAACAAAGCGACATTGATGAACAATGGCTGCACTTGCTCGATCGGATATTTGAACTGTCAAAGTCCGATAATAAGAAGGGCAAGCAACGGCCTTATTGGTTTTCTGGTATTGCAGCCAGCTTACTGTTGTTTTGCTTTTTAGGCTGGTTTTACGTGCAAAAAGTTAAACAAGGGTTTGGCAATGATTTGCAAACTCTGCAAAGCGCACAGAATGTAGGCGGCCGGCTTACTTTACCCGATAGTACCCTGGTATTTATGGCTCCGAATTCAAAAATTAGCTATATAAATACATTTGGTACTGATAAACGGGAGATTCAGTTAGCAGGAGAAGCCTTTTTTGATGTAAAACATGATGCTCGCAAGCCATTTATTATTCGTACAGCAAATCATTTGGCGGTAACCGTATTGGGTACATCTTTTAATGTTTACTCGCGTCCCAAAACAAATATCGAAGTTAAGGTAGCCACTGGTTTGGTGGGTGTTACTGCAAATAATAAAACCAGCTATTTAAAGGCGGGTCAACAGCTTACTTATGAGATAAAAAGCCGCCAGGTAGCCATCGCGAAAGTAGATGCACACGATGCTTCATCCCTGCAAAATCAAACCCTGTTTTTTGATAATAATAATGCCGATGAGATAGCCGAAAAATTGCAACGTTGGTATAATATCAAAATCGAAGTACAAGCATCAGCCCGTAAGCGAGCCCGTTTTAGCGGCGAAATGAAAGATAATGGTATTGGCAATCTTTTACCAGGTCTGAGCTATGCCACCGGCCTTAAATACCGATATAAAAACCCTCACACTATTATAATATTCTGATTAAGCATGAAACAACTAAAACGCTCATTTTTTGTCCGGAAAAAACTCTGTCTGTTTTTGCTTTTGTTACTTTTTTCAGTAGCAATACAGGCACAGACAAGTACTTCAGGTCAGTACAGTTTTGAAAAAAAACGTATTAGCGTACAAGCCATTGTAAACACACTCAAAGCTAAATATGGCTATAAGATATCTTTTGATGCCAATGTAAGTATGGGCATTATGGTAACACTGCCCGATGAAAATTTACCTTTTGACAGGCTCGCACAAGTATTGCAACAACAGGCAGGTATTGGTTTAAAAAATATCGATGGCAACCTGGTGATCAAAAAGTTGGATATGGTTATTGTAAGCGGCGTCGTAATATCTGTTGAAGATAAACTGCCCCTTGCCGGCGTTAGCGTAACCGACGAAAACAAAAAGTTGTTGACCTTTACCAATAATGATGGTAAGTTTTCTGCATTGGTATCGAGCGGCGGCTCTTTAAATTTCTCTACCGTGGGTTTTGCCACACAGAGCCAGGTTTTTAGTAAGGCCACAGCAGGCATAACCATTACCATGGATAAATCAAACGCTACGCTGAACGAAGTAGTAGTTACCGCATTGGGTATTAAGCGTGATGAAAAGGCACTTGGTTATGCAGCCACGGTTGTACAGGGAAAACAGCTTACGGATGCGCTTTCCAGTAATTGGAGTGACGCGCTTTCGGGCAAAGTGGCTGGTTTGAATATGGTGAGATCAAATTCAGGCCCAACTGGATCAAATAAGATCATATTACGTGGAGAAAACAACCTTACCGGCGATAATGAAGCTCTGATTGTGGTTGATGGTGTGGTGATCAATAATGGTAGCGGCCGGCGTACAGGTATTTCCGGAGAAACTGTTTATGGTACTGGAAGCGACAATATGCCTGCCGATTATGGTAGCAGTATCAATGATATAAATCCTGAGGATATTGAAAGCGTGTCTGTGCTGAAAGGGCCGGGCGCCGCAGCCTTGTACGGCCAGCGCGGTGCCAATGGCGCGGTTATTATCACTACCAAATCTGGCAGCGCCAAAAAGCATGGTTTGGGTATAACGGTTAACTCAAATGCATCTATAGAAAAAGTAAACCGCTGGCCCGATCTTCAGTTTGAATATGGGCAGGGCTTAGCCGGCGCATCCTATTATTCATATGGAGCCGGGCCAGATGGCGCAAGTACCAGTGGAACGAGTTCTGCTTATGGCCCCCGGTTTGACGGCCAAATGTTTTACCAGTTTGATCCGGTAACCCAAAAGCAATCAACCGTCAGAACACCATGGGTGCCTTACACAGATAAGCTTCACCAGTTTTTTAATACAGGGCAAACCTTTACCAACTCGGTAAGCATTGACGGCGGGTCGGATAAAACCACAGCCCGGTTTTCGGCTACTAATGTTAAGAACAATTGGATTGTTCCAAATACAGGTTATGGCCGTAATACAGTGGCCTTATCTGTCAATTCCAAGATCAATGATAAGCTGACCATCAGCTCAAAAGTAAATTATCAGAACAAATTCAGCGATAACTTACCTGGAGCAGGTTATGGTAACCAATCGCTTATGTATTGGTTTATCTTCTGGCAACCCAGTGCCGACATTGATTGGCTCAAAAACTACTGGAAACTGGGACAAAAAGACCTCGCTATTGAGTATCCTTTCAGTTCATATCCAGAAAATCCATACGCGGTAGCCTATGAGTTTATTAATAAATCAAACCGTAATGCGGTAACCGGGAATGTTCAGGCCACCTATAATATTACCAAGGCACTGAGTTTGCAGGTCAGAACTTCTCTGGACATGGGCTATGAGCAGCGTGCGCAGGAGCGTCCGTATGATGCCGGAACTAAATATCCTAAAGGCTCTTATCGCACCCAAAACATTTTTTCGCAGGAGGTAAGCGGCGATTTCCTGTTGCGATATAATAAAGCCATAAATAAAGACATCACCTTAACCGGTACAGCCGGTGGCAGTATGCTACGTAATACTTACCGTGTAGATGAGGTAAGGGCCGACTCACTTAATATAGCTGGGATATATACCATGGCCAATTCCGCTGGTACGCTTATCACTTTACCTTATAGTAGTAAGTATGCTATCAATAGCTTTTATGGTTTATTATCGGCCAGTTATAAAAACTTCCTATATGTAGATCTTACCGGCAGGCAGGATTGGAACAGCGTTTTAGCTACTCCGCAAAGAACAGATAAGGTTGGGTTCTTTTATCCGTCGGCAAGTGCCAGTTTTATTTTATCTGATGCCTTTAAGCTGCCTACAGCCATCAGCTTTGCTAAAGTCAGGGTATCAGCATCAAGTGTTGGTAGTGGTAGTACAGTGCCCTACAGAACTTCATACTCCTATGGTTCAGCCGGGAGTACCTATTCTGGCGGAGCACAAAACCCGACAACATTGCCCGACGTAAACCTTGAACCTTTGCGTACCAATACTTATGAAGTTGGTTCAAACGTACAATTGTTCAAAAATCGCTTGGGGTTTGACCTGGCCTTGTATTCGGGCGTTACTAAAAATCAAATATTAAACCGCGTTGTAGATGCTTCATCGGGCTACAGCCGTGCGGTTATTAATATTGGTAAGGTTGCCAATAAAGGTATTGAAGTAGCCCTGAACGGAACGCCGATATCGAATCCTAAAGGCGGTTTTGTTTGGACAACCAACCTTATTTTCTCGGCTAACCGCAACAAGATAAAAGAACTTTCAGATAGTTCCGTTGTATTGCAAAACGGCCCCACAGGGGGCGGACAAATAGTAGCCAAAGTAGGCGGCAGCATGGGCGACCTGTATGGAAGGGGTTATCAACGGTCTCCGGATGGGCAGGTTGTTTTTGATCCTAAAACAGGTTTCGCGCTTATCTCTCCCAATCTGGTATATCTCGGTAATACCTCACCCAAATGGAAAATGGGTTTGAGTAACGATTTCAGGTATAAACAATTTCATTTCAGCATTTTGTTTGATGCTCAATATGGTGCTGTGGCGTACTCGCTTACATCGTATAAACTGGCCGAACAAGGTAAAACAACCAATACCCTTCCAGGCCGATATAATGGTATCATTGGTAATGGTGTGGTACAAAACCCTGATGGAAGCTACCGTAAAAACGATGTAGTGGCTCTCGATATTGACCAGTATTATCAATCCAATTTTGGAGCCAACAATGCCGAAGGAGCCACCTATAGCACCAATTTTATCAAACTCAGGGAAGCCAGGTTTGACTATACATTGCCAGCCCGGCTTTCTTCCAGGTTGGGTATACAGCGGGCTACAATTGGCGTGTACGGTCGTGACCTGTTCATTTGGACAAAATGGCCGGGTTTTGATCCAGAGTTTGGTACGCTCAGCGGCTCAGATATTACACAGGGTTTTGAAATTGGCCAGTTCCCCTCAACCAGAACAATGGGCGTAAACCTCGTTATCTCACTTTAATTAGCAGAACAATGAAAAAGAATATTTATAAAGTTATTTGTGCGGTGGTGCTTTTTGCAGCGGTTCAGCCATCATGTAAAAAGGATTTTGAATCCATCAATACCGACCCGAATACATCGCCAACAACTACGCCTAAGCAATTACTGGCCCCTGCATTGGTAAATGTGTTAACTACCAATATGCTACGCAGCCGTACTTATAATAACGAACTGATGCAGGTCACCGTAAATCAAAGTGACTCTGAAGGCCAGGTTTTCCGGTACGATATCAAAAATACCTGGGGCGATTATACCTGGAACAACTGGTATTTGCAGTTAACCAACTTTAAATCAATATATGACATAGCCGGGCAAACCGTTACCTTAAATAAAGGCTACCAGGGTATATCGCTCATCTGCCAGGCCTGGATCTATTCCATGCTTACTGATACTTTCGGGGATGTGCCTTATTCACAGTCAAACCAAGGCCGTAACCTGAATTTTCAGCCTGCATTTGACAAACAGAAGGATATATACTTAGGTATATTTAAACAGCTGGAAGACGCCAATACCCTATTAAATGGTGCGGCAAATGTGGCATCTTCAAGTGACCCGGTTTTTAACGGCAATACCACCCTGTGGCGTAAATTTGGCAATTCATTATACCTGCGCTTATTGCTGCGTATTTCGGGTAAGGCCGAGGTTGCTGCGGACTGTATTGCGAAAATTAAAGATATTGTGGATAATAACCCCGGCACTTATCCCATCATGGCCAGTAATGCCGAATCGGCTGTTTTGAAGTGGACAGGTTCAGGCTACTTAACTTCGCCGTTTATTGCGGGGGTTCGGGCGCAGGACTTTACAGCGCCGTCTTTATGCTCATTCTTTATTGATAATTTAACCAAATGGTCTGATCCCCGTTTATTTCAGAATAGCTGGGCAATCGCTACTTATGGTGGCGGATATGTGGGTGTACCCAGTGGCTATGCACCTGGTAATGCGCCAATCAAGAAATCATATTTCTATTCTACCACCTCTGCCAAAACGCTCATGAATGAACCTTTAATGGGTAATATCATGAATTATGCCGAGCTGCAGTTTATACTGGCCGAGGCCGCTGCCAAAGGTTGGATATCCAAATCTGCGCAAACCTATTATGATAGCGGCGTTATTAATGCCATTACTTTCTGGATACCTACTTTTAACATACCTATAGCAACCTATGAAGCTACCGCAGATATCACCTGGAACGATTCGGCATCACTTGACGATAAAATGGAGATGATACATGTTCAAAAGTATTACACCCTGTTCTGGACCGATTTTGAGCAATGGTTTGAATATCGCCGCACTGGTCACCCGGTATTGCCAAAGGGATCGGGTTTGCTAAATGGTGGTGTAATGCCTGCCCGTATCGTTTATCCGGTTTATGTACAATCGGCCAATCCAACAAATTATAAAGCAGCAGTGGCGTCACAGGGACCAGACTTACTGAATACGCAAGTTTGGTGGCAAAAGCCCTAATTGTTTTAACTGAATGATTTATCACGATATCCATTGAAAATGAAAAAGATATTATTTTACACTTTGTTGCTGCTTTGCTCAGCTATACTAATGCAGGGCTGTACCAAGGCAAATAATTACCCTGGCGGGGTACTGGCCTCGGTTATAGCTGTAGCCGACATCAGAACTATATATAAAGGGGCTGATGTTACCCTCGATACCAAAAATATGTTCGGCGCGCACCAAATGACTGGTATTGTAATTTCGGATGCGGCAGGAGGTAATATGCCCACAGGTTTACTGGTGGTACAAAACAACCGCAGGGCAAAGCTAAGAGGCATATCCATACCTTTAGGCGCCGCGGCTTCCAGCTATGCACCCGGCGACTCGGTGCTGATAGATATAACCGGAGGGGTACTAAAGCGGGTTAACGGCACTTTGCAGATAACGGGTATACAGCCTGCTGCGGTTACAAAGGTTTCTTCAAACAACACAATAGCCAGCCAGAAGGTGGCAACCAATACACTGAGGGCAAGTCTGGATAATTATGAAAGCACCCTGGTTACTATATCTAAAGCCGGTTTTGATCCATTGCCCACATCAACAGATACTTATGCCGGAGATAAGGTGATAAGCGATGGTTATGGTAAAGTTACCCTGCATACAGAAGCTTCGGCTGCATTTGCTGGTAAAAACTTACCACTAAGTGCCAACTTCGCGGCTATTGTATTTGGTGCAGATAGCAGCAGCAGTACAGTAATTCCACAGCTGCGTATGCGTACCATTGACGACGCATTTATACTGGCAACAGATATTGCTCCCATGGTGATCAGCGGTTTCCTGAACGATCCGGCGGGTACCGATGCCAATTATGAGTACATACAGTTATTGGCTACCCGCGATATTGATTTTTCGACGGAGAACTTTACCCTGGTAACTACCAATAATGCAGGCGCATCAACACCTTCGGGTTACCCGGTGAATGGCTGGGCCATGGGCGATCTGAGAACTTACAAAATTGAGCTCAAGTCTGGTAAAGTAACAAAGGGTACTTATTTTTATGTTGGCGGAACAGGTAAAAAAATAGATGGTTCAGCGTCAACTGATATAAGCTCATCCAACTGGATAGGAGCGTTCAATTACTCAACGGCCAACAGCCCTAATTTTAATAGCGATCCATCCTCGGCTTTTGGTACAAAAACCAGCAACCTGCTGGCTAATAGCGGTAATGCGGCAGGTGTTGCCGTATTTACCGGTACCAATATTACGGCAGCCAGTAAACCTGTTGACGTGATATTTTACGGAACAGGTGGTAATTTATATGATGCCAGCGCGAATGTAGGCTACCGCATTACCAACAACGATTTTTATGATGTAAAGAACCCGGTAACGCAAGCAGATCAGCCATTTAACAGGCAAGGTACCAATACCGCGGCATGTACGCTCCCGGTATCGGGTAGTTTTGCCCAGTTGGGCGGTGAATATAACCCGGCTATAGGCCGGTGGACGCTTAGCCGAAGCACTACCAATTTACCACTATCCAATAGTTCGGTGATTACAGATATTGAAGGCGACAAAGCTACCAAGCTCAAATAGCGGAGTTACTTCATTTGTGTTAGAGGCTGTATCATCATCATGATCAGCCTCTTTTTTATTTGATTTATCCGGATACTCCATCATGAACTGATGTATAGCCCGGCTTAACTTAATTAACAAAAAGTGGGTTTACATGGTTTACATTATTTAGGGTTTGAGTTGATTTAATTATTTGATAATCAATTAATTAAATATTTTTTACTAAAAAAAGTGTAAACCCACTTTTGTATACATATTCATCAATGATACATCACCTTTTGTTACCACCATTTCAGCGGGAACTCGATCTTATCAACCGAACCCACAACCAGGTCGGGTTTAAAGGCGTAGTGGCTGAGTTGGTCTTTGGATGATATTCCGGAAAGCACCAGTATAGTTTTATAACCCATTTGCACGCCGCCTTGTATATCGGTTTCCATGGTATCGCCAACTACGGTGGTTTCGGCGGTTTCGAGCCCCAGGAATTTACGGGCCGAGCGCATCATTACCGGGCTTGGCTTGCCGGTTACAAATGCCTTACGGCCGGTTGCTTCTTCTATCATAGCTGTTGTTGCCGCTATACCCAGGTTGTTCCAGCCGGGTTTTTTTGGTGATGGATCACGGTTGGTGGTGATGAATTTGGCACCCGCCAGTATCATATCTACCGCGCGCTGAACCATTTCCAGGGTAAAATTGCGACCCTCGCCCAGAACCACAAATTCGGGGTCGGTATCAACCAGGGTTATGCCGTTTTCATGCAGGCTGGTGAGCAAACCGCCTTCGCCAAGTACGTAAGCAGTACCATTCGGACTTTGATCGCCCAGGAATTTGCCCGTAGCCATAGCACTGGTATACACATGTTTAGCCTCAACGGTTATACCCAGCCTCTTCAGCTTACGAACCACTTCCAGACTGGTTCGCTGGCTGTTGTTGGTCATAAAGGCAAAGGGGATGCCCTTTTCAAGCAGGTGGTTTATAAATTTATCGGCACCATATATCAGCTCTTCACCGCTGTATATTACACCATCCATATCAATAAGCAGTCCTTGTTTCATTTTTTTAAGATTATAGGCTTGTTAGGTTTATCCAACAAAATCAAATGTAATATTAACATGTTTAATGATCGAATAAAAATTGCAGAACATATTCTAAGAGCGGGGCCTGGCTCAAAAACTTTTTAAACCTTGAATTTTAACATTTTTTGAGCCAAAAAAACACCGAAAATGATTTAAAAGCATTCGAAAAATATCGATTCTAATACTTTTAACAAATTTCCGCCTGATTTTAACGGGTTTTAAAAGTTTAAAAAGTTTTACTGTATTAATGATTACCGGTACATAAAAACCGTAAAATCCTCATTGCTGTAATCATTTTTTAGTACCACGTGTTGGCTTAGCTGCCGGCAATGGGCCATGATCACATCGGGGTTATAGGCCGCTAACAAGCCGTTGGGAATAATATGTTTCAGCAGGTTAAAGGCAAGGCCTTTTCTGCAATGGTCATACAAACGGGTAATGGCCTTGAAAATAAAATCAGGGTCGGCATTGTAGTAATTGAGCGATCCGCTGGCCATTACATAATCGGCAACAGGCATATCATCGGTCATAAAATCGCCGCGGATAAAAGCGGTGGCTTCCCAGTCCTGAAATCTGCGCGTAGCTTCGTCAAACAGCTCCGGGATCTGTTCCATGCCATAATAAACAACATCGGGATACAATTCGTGCAGGTAGGAGCGGAGGTCGCCATGGCCACACCCGGCATCCAGTACAGAATGGCCGTTCAGATCGGTCATATGAGCCAGTACATCAAAACGGATAATCTGGCTTTCGGTATCGCGCCAGCCCAGGGCCTCGGGGCCTCGGTTGCCATGCAGGGCAATCATATACCGGTGGTAGCCAAACACAGCTGCAGAATCGGGCGAAATACTCATGAACTTTACTTAATTATATCGAAAACTCTTTTTACTTTTACTCAAACATTACCTATGAAGATCACACGCCTTTACCTCACGCTCTTATTGCCGCTTTGCCTGTTTTTTGGCTGCAGTTCAACCATATCAACCTTTGATCAAACCGCTTATACCCAGGTTACTTCCTTAAAAGTGGATGCGCTTGATCTGATGGATAAAGCTACCGAAAATTATACAAGTCATGAAAGCGAAGTAAAAGCGCTTCAGCTGAATATTGACAAGGCCATTGAATACGATAAGCACCGCCCGCATAACGAGATCACTACACAAATGTGGACTATCCTAAACGACCCCCAGGGGCACCTTTTTGGCGGTTTCCTGGTAAAATGGAAAAAGGATGGCAAATGCAACGCGGCTTACATCGTTGATAAAAAGAAACAGATCAGTAACTCCTTTGACCAGATAGCCGAACTGGAAAGTAAAAAGATAAAACCTGCGCAGGTAACCCAATAAATTGAATTATGGCAATAAATTTTAAAAACGTATTGGCTACGCTTAAGCAGGGTATAGCCGACCTGGCGAGCAACAGTTTAAAGGAATTTATCACCCAGGCAACAGCCGATGGGCAGGCGATCCTGAACGATCTGAAAGACGACTTGAAGACCTGGACAAAACAGTTAGCCAATGGCGACATCAGCAAAGACGATTTCAGCGACCTGGTACTGGGCCAGGCCGATGAAATAAAAATGATAGCCTTGAAGCAAGCCGGCCTTGCCGAAGTTACTGTTGACCAGTTTAAAAGCGATGTATTTAATTTGATTATTAATACGGTTGTAGGATTGATACCGTGATAGATTCTCAAATCTATTGCAGTTCTTCAAAAAACATGTCATTGCGAGCGCAGCGTGGCAATCGCATACTATACAGAGCGAATAATGCCTATCGTAGACCGCATTATTTCCACGCGTCATTTTACGAGCGCAGTGTGGCAATCGCATATTGTACAGAGCGTAAATGTATGGCGTATATCCGCTCTTGGCCGCGGGAGGGCCAGTCACGTTTTTCGTTGTGGTTTGTTTTTTTTGGTACTCAAGAAGGCTTCGCCGTATGTCGCCACAAAAGTAACCAAAAAGGCTTCAGCAGAAATGCTTCTTTGCCGCACATAGCCTTTACCCGGCAAATAGGGCAGAACCAGGGCTGCAATTATTTTGCCCAACTTCGTTCGTACATTTCCCCACGCTTCAGCAAAAACTTGCTATGCCCCGCAGCTGCACCGCCCACCATCGTTCTACCCGCTTTCGCCCGAAGCTTATCTGCTGACGGGGAAGGGCTTCAATCACTAATTCAATAATTAAAAATACCCGCATTTTTGTCATGCTGAACGGAGTGAAGCATCTATTGTACTTCGTGTATATTGAAGAAGATCCTTCGTTCCTCAGGATGACAAACTTGTAAGATGGTATGACAATAGATCAAGCTAATCTTTAAATCCATTAATCATGGTTCAGATTTTCTCCCAAAGCTTATCTGCTGAACGGGAAAAGAAATCAATAATTCACTAAATCACTAATTCAATAATTAAAACCCCTCATAAATCCATTTACAAATACTTAATTTTCATGGGTTTTAAACACTTTAGAACATGATTTTTGCCATGTTTTTTGTAAAAACACTACGAAATTCATAAAAATGTATAGTTTATACATAAATTCTATAGAATTAGTAGTTATTTAAAAAACAATTATATACATTTGCCGGAGAGATAAAAAAATACAACGTAAAACTGTTTTAAAAGCTCCAGAAAATGCAACCCGACCCAACCACCAATTCCGGCTTTGCTGCTTATCAAATGCAAACTGCTATTTTCCGTCGTTTTTGTTGTTGCTGTTGATCCAGGCGTTAGAGGATCTGTCTTTCTCTGCGATTGTTGCCTGCCGGTAATGATCTGATTTCTACAAATTATTCTTATACCATTTTATATACGGCATGACCATCTGTGCATGATTGGCTTTGCCCTTTTTACCTGCTTTTTAAATAACCATATATAAAAAAATACTACTATTATGACCCTTAACGACGTTTCCTTGCTGGGAAAAAAGATACTGGTAGGGGTGATCATCACCCTGATTCCCTTTGTGATCATTTTTGGCGGATTATGGCTTACGCAAAAGCTGCTGTCTGATAATCATAAATCTGTCCCGGCATCCACAACACAAACTAAATCAACCGCATCATGAAACTGGAAGAAGCCAAAAAGACACGCATTATTAAAAATGCCCTGCTGAGCCTGGCACTGTACGCATTGCCTTTAGTGCTCATGTTTGTTACTTTTTACTTTACCGGGCAGCGCCCATGGGAAAAGAAAAAACAGGTGCAAAAAACAGCCCAGCCTGCCGAAAAAACTAAATCTGAAAATCCTTAAACATAAATACCATGATTGAACTGATAAAAAAAGTAATTGATAACCTGAACGGATACGGTTTTTCCGTTCTGGTGCTGGTGCTCGGGGTGTTGGAGTTTTCGTTTGGCCTGTATAAAAAACGCTGGAACAAGAACGAACGCTGGGTAGATATTGCCTGCTTTACCATCCCCAAACTGATTGTTAAACCGGTAGTAGCTTATTACGGATTGAAAGTTTTGCCGTTTCTGCTACCTGGTTTCAAAAACGCTTTTGACTGGGTTCCCTTTTTCTGGGGTTTCATCATTATAGCCGTTGCCGACGACCTGACCCAATACTGGTACCACCGGCTACATCATGAAGTGCCATGGTTGTGGCGTTTTCACCGTACGCACCACTCGGCATCGTATATGGGGATGGCTATGGCCAGCAGGCAAAATGTGATCTATACCTTGTTTTTTTCGCAAACTTATTTAACTACCGCGCTGGTTTATCTGGGCCTGGGCATTCCGGCTATCGTAGTAAAAGGCATCAAGGGTACTATTACCACGCTGGCACATTCCAGTATTCCATGGGATAAGCCTTTTTATCAGTACAAAGTGCTGCACCCGCTGGCCTGGGTGTTGGAGCGTACCATATCTACGCCGGCAACGCACCATGCGCACCATGCCGCTACTACCGATGATGGCGTGGGCTATTACAAAGGCAACTTTGGCAATATGTTTTTTTTATGGGATGTGATATTTGGTACGGCGCATATTTCGCGTCAGTATCCAAAAGCTTATGGTATATCGCACTATGAAGGCGATCAATGGTATGCGCAGCTGTTATGGCCTATTTTTAAATCAAAAGTAGCCGGAAGCGAGTTGGCAGCCGATGGCCAAATGGTTAGGGAAGATGTGCCCTTACAGGAACATCAGTTATATCGTCCCGAAAAACGAGAGAACGTGGAGCAGGAAATTTCTGAAGAAACATATAACTTACAGCCGGTAAAAGCTTAGCGGGAATCAAGATATAAGGATCAGGAATCGAGACAAAAATAATTGTTGTAGGTTAATTTCTCATCTTGACTCTTGATTCTTATATCTCGACTCTATAATAAATATGAATCTTAAAAGAATTTCCCAGGTACTGATAGTTGTGATTGCTGGTTCGATTTTGTTTTCTGCCTGTAAGCAAAAAGACAAGGCTAAAGCTGTTGTTACAACCGACAGCGCGGCGTCGAATAAAAAGAAGGCGATATGCTGCGAATCGAACATTCCCAGCCGGTTTAAACCAACCCCTTTAGCGGGGGCGGCTGTGATGAACGGGCCCGATACCAGTCACAGTGGGATGGTTTGGATACCGGCAGGTACTTTCAGGATGGGGGCGGACAACAGCCAGGCCGAAAAGGACGAATATCCAAAACATAAAGTTACTGTGGATGGCTTTTGGATGGATAGGACGGAAGTAACCAACGCGCAATTTGAACAATTTGTAAAAGCTACCGGCTACATAACCACGGCCGAACAAAAACCGGATTGGAACGTGCTTAAAAAACAATTGCCCCCCGGTACCGAAAAACCGGCGGATAGTTTGCTGGTGGCTGCATCGTTGGTATTTGTGCCCTCGAAACAACCCGTATCACTAAGTGATTACAGCCAGTGGTGGACCTGGAAAAAAGGCGCCAGCTGGAAACATCCGCATGGCCCGGGCAGCGATATCAAGGGCAAAGGCAATTACCCGGTAACACAGGTGTCATACTATGATGCCGTAGCCTATAGCAAGTGGGCTGGCAAACGCTTGCCGACAGAAGCGGAATGGGAACACGCCGCCAGGGGTGGGTTGAATGATAACATATATCCATGGGGAAACGAGAAAGTGACCGATGGTAAGCCTAAGGCCAATATTTGGGAGGGCGATTTTCCATACCGGAATACCCAGCGCGACAAGTTCTATTATACAGCGCCGGTAAGTTCATTTGCCGCCAACGGCTATGGTTTGTACGATATGGCCGGCAATGTTTGGGAATGGTGCGCCGATCTGTATGATTACCGGTATTACAATACCATCAACAAACCCGAGGGGGTGAAAAATCCCGAAGGTCCATCAAAATCATACGATCCAGATGAGCCTTACGCAATAAAAAGGGTAGTAAGAGGTGGTTCGTTTTTATGTAACGATAGCTATTGCTCGGGTTTCAGGGTAGCCCGGAGGATGAAAACCACCGAAGACAGTGGGATGGAGCACCTGGGTTTCAGGTGCGTGAAAAATTAGTAATAAAAAGTGAGGGTGTCACCCTGAGCTCCGTCGAAGGGTAGAGCGCAGAGGCCTGCCCACCATGCTTCGACGGAGCTCAGCATGACACCCTGCCCTCTCAAGAGGGAATTGATAAACATTAAAGAACAAAGGCATATGAAAAAATAATAACATAACATAAATAAGGGAAAAGCAATCGCTTTTCCCTCCAGAATTAAAACAACGAAACAGGGATCGATTGGCGTTGAGCCTGCTTCAATGGTGTCATTTTAAACTATTCAAATTTATGCAAAATATTGCAAAAGTTGGGCAGGGCTTTCTATTGCCCCAACCCCGGCTTGTTCACCTGGTCACGGCCATAGCCGCAGGTATTTACTACCGGTACGCCGGTGGCGGGCTTATATCAAAAGCCGCTTTATCGTCTGGTTTATTCACCAACTTAAACTACCAGGCGATATGAAAAAACTCTTATTTATTTCAGCATTAGCTTTACTGCTCCCCATTATTGTTTTTGCCCAGGAAACACAGCCTATCATCAATTCAAAACTGGTAGGCAGGGTAATTGATGGTTCCACCAAAGAGCCATTGCCCGGCGCGGTAGTACGTATAGAGGGGACAACACACGTTGTTTCGACAGATGTTCAGGGGAAATTTAGTTTTGTTACCGGTCAGAAGTTTCCATACAAACTTATTATAACCTTTATAGGTTACGAAACACAGTCGTTTATTGCCGATGGCAGTCCCGTAGAGATCCGGATGAAAGACGCGCAAAGCCTGCTGAACCAGGTAGTTGTGGTGGGCTACGGCTCTCAAAAACGTAAGGACATCACCGGTTCGGTGGCATCAGTACCACAACTGGCGCTCAAACAGCCCATTCCTTCGTTGGATAGGGCCCTGCAGGGTACCATCTCGGGCATACAGGTAACCCAGGCCACCGGGCAACCCGGAGCAGGGGTAACGGTACAGATCCGCGGTGTGAACTCCATTAACGCGGTGGCTGAACCACTGTATATTATTGACGGTTTCCCAACCTCAAACAGTAATTCCCTTACCGATGCCGGTGTAACCAATGGCCCTAAGATCAATCCTTTGGCTTCATTGAGTACTTCTGATATTGAAAACATCGAGGTGCTGAAAGATGCCTCGGCGACAGCCATATACGGAACACGTGGTGCTAATGGTGTGATCATCATCACCACCAAAAAAGGTAAATCGGGTGTATCGTCCATCAATTACGATGGCAGCTACGGCTGGCAAAGCGTGATCAAGACTATCCCATTACTTAACTCCGATCAATGGGGGGCCTTGCGTAACGACGCCCTGGTTAATTCAAACAAATCACCACAAACTGCCGCCCAACTCAATCCTTTTAATGTGAATACCGACTGGCAAAAGGCTGCCTTCCGGGAAGGGAATACGCAAAACCATAACCTGTCTATCCTTTCGGGGACAGACCGTACCCGCCTGGCGTTCTCGGGCAATTACATGAAGCAGGACGGTATACTGCAAAATACCAATTTTGAGCGTTTTGCCGGTCGTGTGAATGTGGAGCATGATTATAACGACAGGTTTAAAATATCATCCTATATCACCGGCAGCCGTATCAGCGCGCAGGTAGCGCCGGCAGGAGTTGTCCCGGCCATATTGCTGATGACGCCCACCACGCCGGTATACAATGCGGATGGATCTTTCTTTATGAAAAACATATTTGAGGGTACTTATGGCAATCCCATCAATACGCTGTATAATCAACTCAATACAACTACTACCAGCAGGGTTTTAGGTAATATCGCGGGTGATTACAAGATCACTACCGACCTTACTGCGCGTGTTTTAGCCGGTATCGACCTGATCGACAACAAACAGAACCGCTACCTGCCCTCCACGGTGTACGAAGGTTCAGGCTACTCAGGCATCGGCGAAGTAGGTACGCTGAATTCCTTTAACTGGCTTAACGAAAACACGCTGACCTATACCAAAAAGCTGGATCGTCATAATCTGACCGTATTAGCAGGTTTTACTCAGCAAAAATTTAAAGCCGAAGGTGCCATTACCGGTTCATCTGGCTTTGTGAGCGATTATGATGCCTACAACAACCTGGGTTCGGGGAGTATCACCTCCATTTCGGCAGGTGGTTTTGCTATTGCGCCATCATCATCGTCCAATATATGGGCTTTAAAATCATACCTGGCCCGTGTTAACTATGGTTTTGACAGCAAATACCTGTTAACATTAACCTTACGTGCCGATGGTTCTTCCAAATTTGCACCGGGGCATCAATGGGCATCGTTCCCGTCGGCCGCCATCGCCTGGAATGCTTCCAGCGAAAATTTCCTGAAAAATGTGGAGCAGATCAGTCAGCTTAAATTCAGGTTGAGTGCCGGGCAAACCGGTAACAGTGATATCCCGGCATACCAGTCATTCTCACAACTGGGTTATTACCGCTACAACTTTGGTAACACCACCGTAGCTGGTTTTGCGCCCAACAGTTTGGCCAATCCCAACCTTACCTGGGAAAAAACAAGCCAATATGATTTTGGCTTCGACCTGGGCCTGCTGAAAGACAGGATCACCGTTACCGCCGATGTCTATTACAAAAAGACAACCAACCTGCTGTTATACCTGCCGCTGCCAGCTACCAGCGGACTAACCATTATTACCAATACCGCTATCACCAATCCGCAGCAGTATGAAAACGTGGGTTCGGTGCAAAATAAAGGCTTTGAGTTGAGTGTCAACTCGCATAACCTTACCGGTTCATTTGTATGGAACACCAGCCTGGTATTCGCAGTGAACCGCAATAAAGTGCTGAGTTTGGGTGGTAATGGGGTAAATCAATTCATCCCGGATTCGTCGCTGCCATCTATTTTAAAAGTAGGAGAGCCTATCGGTTCATTCATCGGGTACAAAACCAACGGACTGATCAAGGCGGGTGGCCCGGCATTAACCCCGGCGGCCAATACCTCACCGGGTGGGCAGGCTTATGTGGATATCAATGGCGATGGCAAAATCACGCAATCTGCAGATAGAGTGATCCTGGGTAACGCACAGCCTAAGTTTACCGGCGGCTTAACCAACACCTTTTCCTACAAAGGTATCGACCTGAGTATCTTCCTGCAGGGTTCGTATGGTAACAAGATCTACAACCAACAGCGAAACGTACTGGAACTGGGCACGGGCTATACCAATGCAACCACTGCCTTACTAAACCGCTGGACACCAACCAACACCAATACTGATGTGCATAGCGCGTTCCAGGATCCGGCGCCAACCATTTCTGACCGATTTATCGAAAACGGCTCATACCTGCGCTTAAAAAGCCTGAGTCTGGGTTACACCATCCCAACATCAGTAGTGTCCAAATCGCCTATCAAAAAGATCAGGATATTCCTTACCGCGCAAAACCTGGCCACCTGGACTAAATACACCGGGTATGATCCGGAGGTGAGCAGTAACGAACAGTCGGCCATTACAGCTGGTGTCGATAACGGGGCTTACCCCAACAGCAAATCCATTATTGCCGGGTTAGGTATCACCTTATAATATGATCAAACATGAAACTTCATAACATTAAATATTTCGTTATACTGCTTGCTTTTGGCGCCACATCCTGCGCCAAGCTGAATGAAGATCCGCGATCATTCATTCCGGCAAACCAGTTCTATAAAACACAGGCCGACGCGGTGGCCGCGGTTACTGCCGCGTACTCGTTGTTAAACGCGGGCTCCAACTCCATACAAACACCATACAATACCCTGTTTAATACAGGCATGAACTTTATGGCCGATGACGAAGGACCTGGTCCGGGGGCTACCAATGCCGATGTGCGTTCACAGGCTGTGCTGGGGCATGCATCATCGGGTTTGCGCATCCTGCAGATCTGGCAGCAGCATTACGCGGCTATCAAGAAAGCCAATATTGCTATTGATACTATCCCGCATATTCAGTTTGACGCTACCCTGAACAAACGACTGGTGGCTGAAGCTAAGTTTTTACGTGCCCTGTATTACTTTAACCTGGTGCGTTTATATGGCGATGTACCGCTGGTGCTGCATGATCAAACTTCTATTAATCTGTCTGATCTGCAGGTGCCCAGAACGGCTGTCGCTACAGTTTACAAGCAAATAGAAACCGATCTGACGGCGGCAGCCACCGATCTGCCAAACGCCTACACCGGAGCCGATCTGGGCAGGGCAACCGCCGGAGCCGCTAATGCACTGCTGGCCAAAGTTTATTTAACTGAGCGCCAATGGGCCAAAGCCGTAACGCAGGCCGAAGTGGTGATCAATGGCCCGTATGGTTATGATTTGTTCACCAATTATGCAGATGTGTTTTTGCCGGCTTCCAAAAATGGTAAAGAGCATATATTTTCGGCTCAATTCAAAGCCAACTCGCAGGGACAAGGCAATAACCAGGCGCCGCGGGCTATCCTGAACGCCATACCCGGTATGGTAAGCAGCTACGCCGACCAGGTGGTGTTTTATTCTGTGCCTGATGCTACCAAACCAGGTGGGGTAGATAAATTCTTCAGCATTTATAAATTGTACTCTGCCAATGATAAAAGAAAGCGCATAAGCTTTGTGACCCGTTTCCAGAGCCCCAGCACTAACCTTTGGTATGGTAAGTTGAATGACAATACCATCCCCGGCGATTCCACACCATTCTTTAATAAATATTACGATCCCAATGTGGTGGCCAACGAGGCGGAGTCGGGTGCTAACGTGCCGATTATCCGCTTTTCGGAAGTATTGCTGATCCATGCCGAGGCAGAAAATGAACTAAACGGGCCAACTACCAAAGCATATACCTCTGTTAACCGGGTGCGCAAACGCGCCGGACTTGATGACCTTTCGGGTTTGACACAGGCACAATTCCGTGATGCGGTTTACCTGGAGCGACGCCTTGAATTTGTGTTCGAGTACCAGCGCTGGTTCGACCTGATTCGTGAGCGTGACGCCAACGGCAATGGTATACTGGAAGCCAGCCTGCTTAAAGTGGGCAAAACTAATGTGACTAAAGGGGTAGCAGGCAAATTTTACCTGTTCCCGATACCACAGCAGGAAATTGATAACAGTAACGGTAAGCTTACACAAAACCCGGGCTGGCAGTAAAGTCTCGCCCAACCCTCTCCAAAGGTGAGGGCTTTAAAACAGGATTTCAGAACCCTCTCCTTTGGAGAGGGCAGGGTGAGGCTCTGAATAGTTAAACGATTAAATATCAATGCTATGAAAAAAATAATTGTCGTTTTTGTAATGTTCATCAGCGGATTAACCACGGTCTTCGCACAGTCGCCGGCAACGGGTCAGGGTTCGCACGAGGTTGACCCCAGGGTAAGCGTGGCTGTGTTGCAGGTGCTTGATGAGTACATGACCACTTTTAATGCTAAAGACCTGGCCGGCTGGGAACGTACCTATCAATTCCCGCATTACCGGTTGGCCAGCGGCAAAATGTCGGTACTGGAAAAAGCAGGTCTTCGTGACTCGGCCAAAGTGTTTGGCGAGCTGAAAAAGACCGGCTGGGATCATAGCCAATGGGATCACCGCAACATTATTCAGGCTTCGGCAGATAAGGTGCATGTGGATACAGAGTTTTCAAGGTATCGGGCTGATGGCAGCCTGATAGGTCATTTCGAGTCATTATATATCCTTACCAAAGAAAATGGTAAATGGGGTATCAAGTTCAGATCAAGTTATGCGGAGTAGTATTGAAAAAATAGAATATCAAAAGAGGAACAGCCTATGACAAGACATGGAGCAAGCCTTAAACGCGATGTCGACTCACCCCGACATCGCTACGCTTGTCGACCCTCTCTTCAGCTTCGCTGGAAAGAGGGTTGCGGTAAGCTTTTTTTCTACCCTCTTTCCGCCGGAGGCGAAGAGAGGGTGGTCCAGCGAAGCGTAGACCGGGTGAGTCGATTCTGGAACCAGATGTCTTATTACCCTAAACAAGGGGCCTGTCACCCTGAGCTTGTCGAAGGGGCGTGCGCAGAGGCTTGCCCACCATGCTTCGACGGAGCTCAGCATGACATCCTTTTTAATTGATCACATGAAAAAATATATATGAAAAAGTTAATCATCATCAGCTTATTGCTGTTTTCGGCAAATACCGCTTTACGGGCGCAACAGTTAGCATATGTGCAAAAAAAGTCGGATAAGATTGCGGTAACACCCTCGGTAGAAAGAAAACTGCTCGATGACGTGGCACAAGGCAAAGCCTACCTGATAGATGTGCGTACTCCCGAGGAATACAATCAGAAACATCTGCAATACGCTGCAAATATCAATATCAAATCGGCCGATTTTGCCGACCAGATCAGGAAATTGGATAAAAACAAATCCATCTATCTTTATTGTCATTCGGGGAATCGGAGCGGCCGGGCAGCCGATTCCCTGCAAACACTGGGCTATCATTTGAGCTATAACATCGGGGCGCTTGACAGTTTAACTAAAGCCGGTTTCCCGGTACAATAATTAACATCTAAAAATAAAATCATATCATGATACATTTAAAAGTACTCACCCCAAAGCCACCCCGGTATTTTAAACCGGGTGGCGGTAAAATATGGCCTGTTGCCGTGCTTATCAGCATACTCGGTTTGCAAAGTGTAAAGGCTCAAAATACCCAGCCATTTGGCGGCACTGTAGGGAAAACGCTTAATGATTCAAAGGAGTGGTGGCCCGAGCCTCATAAAGCGCCTGCCGGTGCGCCAAATGTGTTGTGGATATTGCTGGATGACGTAGGCTTTGGCGCTACAAGCACCTTTGGCGGCATCATCAAAACACCCAATTTTGATACGCTGGCCAACAATGGTTTGCGTTATACCAATTTCCATACGGCAGGTATCTGCGCGCCTACACGTTCGGCTCTGCTTACCGGGCGTAATCACCATTATGTGCACGAGGGCGGATTTTCGCATGTGGTTTTATCAGCCGGGTTCCCCGGTTATGATGGCCGCATACCATCTGATAAAGGAACGGTTGCTGAAATATTAAGAGAGAACGGTTACAACACCTTTGCCGTGGGCAAATACGGTTTAACACCTGATGAAGACGCTACCGATGCCGGCCCTTTTGACCGCTGGCCAACGGGCAAAGGTTTTGATCATTTCTTCGGATTCCTGGGTTCGGCAACAGATCAGTACAAACCTGACCTGGTAGAAGATAACGCACACGTAACACCCGATGGCCGCCACCTGAACGAGCAGATCACCGATAAGGCTATCTTTTATCTTACCCGTCAGCATAAAGTAGCGCCTGATAAACCTTTCTTCCTGTATTACGCGCCGGGAGCAACCCATTCGCCGCACCAGGTAGCCAAGGAGTGGAGCGATCTGTACAAAGGTCAGTTTGATTCTGGATGGGATGATTTTCGCGAAAAAGTGATCGCAAGGCAGAAAAAACTGGGCATTATACCTGCTTACGCTAAATTGCCCGAACGCAATACCCGTATCCCTTCCTGGAAATCGCTTCCGCCGGCCGAGCAAAAACTATACGCCCGTTTTATGGAAGTGTATGCCGGTTATTTAACCTATACCGATCACGAGGTTGGTCGTTTGTTGGATTACCTGAAACAAAGCGGTCAGCTGGATAATACCCTGGTATTTGTGATCATTGGTGATAACGGAGCCAGTAAGGAAGGCACACTGCACGGCGAGATCAACCCCAAAAAGAACTCTTCCAGGGTGCTTGCCGAGGCTCCCTACCTCAAAACCAATATCGAGGATATTGATGATATCGGCACGCCGCAGGCTTCTACCAATTATCCGCTGGGATGGGCACAAGCGGCCAATACGCCATTCAAATACTGGAAACAGGATGCCAACTCTGAAGGTGGTACCCGTAACCCGCTTATCGTTTACTATCCAAAAGGTATTAAGGATAAAGGAACCATCCGCACACAGTACGGCCACGTGATCGACGTATTGCCAACTACATTAGAGTACACCGGCATTAAATTGCCGGAGTATATCAGGGGTATTAAGCAGGATACGCTGCAAGGTACATCGCTGGTTTATTCCTTTGATCATCCGGAAGCAGCCAACAAACACAAAATACAGCATTACTACATATTTGGCTCTCGCTCCATTTATAGTGATGGATGGAAAGCTGAGGCGGCGCACCATCCGGATTATGTGGAGTTGAACGATTTTACTGTCGGCAAAGATGTGCCCGATATCAGCTTTGATAATGATGTATGGGAGCTTTATAACCTGAATGATGACTTTAACGAGCGTGTTGACCTGGCCAAGAAGTATCCCGAAAAATTAAAAGAACTGAAAGCGGTATTCGAGGAGCAGGCCCAAAAGAACAACCTGTATCCATTTATCGACTGGTACGATGTGTATCACCGCAGGATTCATCAGAATTATAAGAAATAATTGGGGGAACAAGGATTTTTGGAACAAAGAGCAAGGATAAAAAACAAAAAACACGTCATTGCGAGGTACGAAGCAATCTCTATGCTGTACAGAGCAAATATGCAAAGTTAATCTGCTTGTGTAGAGATTGCTTCGTACCTCGCAATGACGCGTGATAAATTAGATCAGAAGGTATTAATCCAATAATATAAAAGCTATCCATATGAAACAAACACACAAAAAAACGCTCGTGGCGATGGTAATTGCCCTGGGTTTTGCGTTGCCGGCCGCGGCGCAATACGGACCCGTAGCTCCGGCCAATATACCGCCATCAACCCCCGCAACCTATAAAGGAGTTATAGGCAAAACCCTGGCCGAATCAAAAGAATGGTGGCCTAAACCACTTAAGGCTCCTAAAGGCGCACCCAATATTGTCTGGATATTGCTGGACGATGTTGGCTTTGGTGCTTCGGCCACATTTGGCGGATTGATCAATACGCCAAATTTTGATACGCTGGCCAATAACGGCTTGCGTTATACCAATTTCCATACAGCAGGTATTTGTGCGCCTACAAGGTCGTCATTATTAACCGGGCGTAACCATCATTATGTGCATGTAGGTAATTTTTCGCATGCCTCAACCGCGGCAGGTTTTCCAGGTTACGATGGCCGTATCCCGGCTGACAAAGGTACCATTGCCGAAAACCTGCGTGAAAACGGTTACAGCACGTTTGCAGTTGGCAAGTGGGGCATAACACCCGATGAGGATACCACAGCTGTTGGACCGTTTGATCGTTGGCCAACCGGTAAGGGTTTTGATCACCACATCGGTTTTCTGGAATCAGCCACCGACCAGTATAATCCGCCGCATTTGGTGGAGGATAATTTCCACATCAAACCCGATGGCCGTAACCTGAACGAGGTGATCACTGATAAAGCGATTGCCTATATTGATGCCGCCCACAAAGCCGCGCCAGACAAGCCTTTCTTTTTGTATTATGCCCCAGGCGCTACACACGCGCCTCACCAGGTAACCAAGGAATGGAGCGACCTGTACAAAGGTAAATTTGACGAGGGCTGGGACGTATATCGCCAAAAGGTTTTTGAAAACCAGAAGAAGGCAGGTTATATCCCTGCTTATGCCAAGCTGCCCGAGCGTAACGAGCGCATCCAGGCCTGGAAAAGCCTGCCGCCCGATCAGCAGAAACTGTACGCCCGTTTTATGGAAGTTTATGCCGGGTATCTTACCTATATCGACCACCAGGTTGGCCGGGTGATTAGTTATTTGAAAGCATCTGGCCAGTTTGATAATACGTTGGTGTTTGTGATGATAGGGGATAATGGCGCCAGTAAGGAGGGCACTTTCCACGGAGTGATCAATCCTAAAAACTCAGCGCTCACTACACCTGAGGCCGATTATATCCAAAAAAATGAAAGTGATTACGAATCCATTGGCACACCACAGGCTTCAACCAATTATCCGCTGGGTTGGGCGCAGGCTGCCAATACACCATTCAAATACTGGAAATCTGATGCCGATGCCGAAGGTGGTACACATAATCCACTGATTGTTTATTATCCAAAATTGATCAAAGAGAAAGGCGGCATTCGTACACAGTATGGCCACGTTTCGGATATATTCCCAACAACCATTGAGGCCGCGGGTTTAAAACTACCGGAGTACATTAAAGGTATTAAGCAGGATACACTGCAGGGTAAATCATTGTTCAGCTCCTTTAATAACGCGCAGGCTCCAACACTACATACCAAACAATACTATTACATCTTCACTTCCCGATCCATTTATAAAGATGGCTGGAAAGCCGAAGCTGCGCACCGCCCGGACAATATCGATCTGCTCAATTTCCCACAAGGAAAAACACTCCCTGAGCGCAACTACGATAAGGATGTATGGAAACTATACAACCTGAACGAAGATTTTAACGAGCGCATTGACCTGGCCAAAAAATATCCCGAAAAGCTCAAAGAGTTAAAAGATCTGTTTGATGCCGAAGCCAAAAAGAACAATATCTACCCTTTTATAGATCGCGATGACATCAACAATAAAAGGATCCATCATCTGGAAAATAACCAATAAGGTGCTGAGTGGGCAGTAGTGAATGGTGAGTGGTCAGTTTGAGTTTTGTCGCTCGCTTAAAGCCTTACGAAGTTTTAAAAACTTCGTAAGGCTGGCTATTCGCCTTTATAAATTTCTGTCTTGATACATGATACTAATTACTTGATACTAAATAGATACTAAATAGATACTAAACTAAAAATATGAAAAAATTAAAGAGTTTTTTGCTGGCGGTAATCGTAACCGCCACGGGGATTGCTAATGCGCAGGCCCAAACCGATAAACCCCTGTTATCACTGGAGGCCTTTGCCGCCAAACTAAAGCAATCTAAAGATGCACAGGTACTGGATGCTCGCTCGGCTGAGGAATTTGTGCAGAACCACATCAAAGGCGCTGTTAATGTAGATGCCAAAGCCGCCGACTATCAGCAGCGCCTGGATGCGCTTTCCAAAGACAAGCCAACCTTTGTTTACTCCATTGCCAATGGCCGCAGCAAGGTTTTATCCAACGAATTGCGCGCCAAAGGGTTTAAAGATGTAGAAGAGCTGCCGGGTGGATTAGCCAATTGGATCGGTTCTGGTTATCCCATTATTTCAACTACCAAAAAAGGCGTTTCTTTAACCAAAGCACAATTTACCGAGCTTACCGGTTCATCACCATTAGTACTGGTTGATTTTGGTTCGAGATACTGCGGCGCCTGCAAAAAACTGGTGCCTGTACTGGATTCGCTGAAAGCCAAAACAGGTTTTACCCCGAAGATCATCAGCATCGAGGTGTATGATAATACCGCCCTGGCTAAAGAACTGAAAGTAAATGTGCTGCCAACCCTGGTACTATACCAAAATAAAAAAGAAGTCTGGAAAAAACAAGGTTTTTCATCAGTTGCCCAGGTTGAAGCAGCGGTGGCACAGACCACCTCAAGCATCGCGAAAACCAAATAGTCATCACCCTTCCTTCTGTCATTTCGAACGAGGAACGAGGAGAAATCTTTTACGCTATTATATCCCGGTGTATAAGATTTCTCTCTTCGTTCGAAATGACATTTAGTGTAAACAAATAACCACCACCATTGAAACGTTTACTATTCCTTATTTTATGCCTGCTCCCGGGCATTACCTTCGCACAAAAGCAACCCTCCAAACCCAACATCGTCGTGATTTTAGCCGATGACATGGGCTTTGCCGATCTGGGCTGTTTTGGCTCGGAGATTTATACGCCCAATATTGACAGACTGGCCCGCGAGGGTTTAAAAATGACCCAGTTTTATAATGCCGGCAGGTGTTGCCCATCGCGAACAGCCTTGTTAACCGGTTTATACCCGCATCAGGCCGGTGTGGGCGACATGGTGAAATATAAAGGTTCGCCAGCTTACCAGGGTTATCTGAATGATCATTGCGCTACCATTGCCGAGTTATTAAAGAACCAAGCGGGCTATAATACCATTGTATCGGGCAAATGGCACGTAGGATTGCAGCCATCAGCATTAGCTTTTAACCGAGGGTTTGACAGATCATTCACTATGTTGAATAATGGCAGCAGTTATTTTAATTCGGCCCCGTTGTATAACGATGGCAGCAAGATCACCTTTATGCTAAACGATAAGGAGATTACGAGGAATGATACCTCCAAATACCTCACCCAGGCTATTACCGATTTCGCTAAACAGTCATTAGAGCAAATTAAAGAGGATAAGTCGCCGTTCTTTTTATATGTAGCCTACAACGCCCCGCATTGGCCCATCCAGGCGCTGCCTGAAGATATTGCCCGTTACAAAGGCAAATACCTGAAGGGTTGGGACAAGCTGCGCAAACAGCGCTACGGAAAACTGGTGGCCAGCGGTATCATCAAAAAATATTGGAAGCTATCTGATCGCGAAAGCCGGGTGCCCGACTGGGATTCATTATCGCCCGAAGAGAAAGAAAAATGGGATACCCGCATGGCTATCTATGCGGCCATGATCGATAGGATGGACGTCGGTGTGGGCGAGATCATGGCTAAGCTCAAACAGCTGGGGAAAGATAAAAACACCATCGTGCTCTTTGCATCAGACAATGGCGGCAGCGCCGATGAGGTGAAAAGTTTATCGACAGTAATACAAAAGAACGGTACTCCCGGTTCGGTAAATTCTATTGATAGTTATGAAATTCCCTGGGCCAATGTGAGTAATACGCCGTTCAGGCTGTTTAAAAGAAATACGCACGAAGGTGGCATCGCCACTCCCTTTATCGCCTGGTTTCCGGGTGTTATCAAACCTGGCAGTACCAACACGCAGCCCGCTCATTTTATCGATTTGATGCCTACCTGTCTTGATCTGGCGGGCGTTACCTATCCGCAGGAATTTAAAAACAGGCAGTTAACACCGCTGGAAGGATCCAGCCTGAAAAACGTACTGCTCAACAAACCCTGGAATGGTCATGACGCTATTTTTTGGGAACACGAAGGTAGCCGCGCCATCAGAAAAGGAAACTGGAAACTGGTTGCCGAAATTAACCAGCCCTGGGAACTATACGACCTGGATGCCGATCGCTCCGAAACAAACAATCTTGCCGCCAAATATCTCGATAAAGTAAAAGCCCTGGAAGCAGAATACCTGCAATGGGCGCGAAAAGTAGGGGTGGTTGACTGGAACAAGATCCAATCATTGTAGAAATAAACTATCAACCCTGTCATCTCGAACGAGGTACGAGGAGAGATCTTATATAAGCGATAGGTCAATAGTACAAGATTTCTCCTCGTACCTCGTTCGAAATGACAAGTTGTGTGATTTTATTTGAGATTCTCTTTTGTAACAAAATAATAACGGTTATCAGTTTGCAAACATAAGGTGTAACCGGTTACTTTGATAAACATTAAACCAGTATAAATTTTTAATGAAAAAATATTTTAATAGACTAACGCTATTGATCCTGTTATTGGTTTCATTTGGAGCCAAAGCACAGCAACGGCCAAATATCATTTTTGTACTGGCCGATGATATGGGTTATTCCGATCTGAGCTGTTATGGAAGCCCGGTTATCAAAACACCGTTCCTGGATAAAATGGCCCAAAAAGGTGTTCGTGAAACCAACTATGTGGTATCCAGTCCAAGCTGTACGCCGTCAAGAGCATCGTTGTTAACAGGTCGTTATGCTTCGCGGATGAATCTGCCTTACCCCATACCTCCGGGGTCGGAATTAGGTTTGCCTGATCAGGAAGTGACCATTGCCGAAATGTTGAAGGCTGTGGGTTATAAAACCGCCATGATTGGTAAATGGCACCTGGGCGATCATAAACCCTATAACCATCCCATGGCACAAGGTTTCGACTCCTATTACGGTATGTTGTACAGCCATGATTATAAGTATCCTTATGTTAAAACCGATACCACGCTTAAAATATTCAGGGGACATCAACCGGAGGTGATCAAACCTGCAGATTCCTCCCTCATCGATCTGTATAAGAATGAGGCTATCCGGTACATCAAAGAACAAAAGAAAGGCAAACCGTTTTTCCTGTACCTGGCGCATAATGTGCCGCATTTACCGGTTGCCTTTGCTTCATCGCAAAAAAATAAAGGCCGCTCTGATGGTGGTCACCTGGGTGATGTGGTGGAGCAGTTGGACGCGAGCCTGGCCGAGGTTTGGGCACAGCTGGAAAAACAAGGTTTGGCCGATAATACCATATTTATGTTTTCGAGTGATAACGGGCCCTGGATCGAGTTTCCGTCGCGTATGTCGGGCGATGGTGCTACCAAACCCTGGGATGCCGGTACGGCAGGCGTTTTTCGTGGCAGCAAGGGGCAAAGTTATGAGGGCGGCGTACGCGAACCTTTTATCGTTTACTGGAAAGGGCATACTCCGGTTGGCGCATCCATTACCAGCATGGTGAGCAATCTGGATGTATTGCCAACGCTGGCACAATGGGTAAATGCGCCTTTGCCAAAAGGGAGGGTGCTCGATGGTCAATCTATTTCGGATGTATTGTTGGGCAAAGGCGGTCGCCATCCTAAACACCGGGAGATCTATTATGTAAACAACGGTATTTGCGAAGCGGTACGCCAGGGCGATTGGAAATACCGGGAGGTAAAATCGGCCAATACCAATACGGGAATATCAAGTCAGGCACAGGAATCCAAGATAGAATTGTTTAACTTGTCATATGATCCGAGCGAACGAACCAATGTTATCCAGGAATATCCCGAAAAAGCAAAGGAACTGAAAGCTTTGTTCGATAAGTTCCCCGGTAAAACTGAAAATTAATTGCCTGTAAATGCGTAAACTCTTCTGTTTAATATTATTCTTGCCTTTATCAGGCACGGTAATGGCGCAATCGCCAGCCAATAATGATGTTGGTCAAAAGGAACGGGAATACCTGATTAAATCACTGGTGAAAATAGCCGATCCGGTATTGATCACCCTGAGTAAAAATGAGCTTAAACAGAAAATGCCGGTGGAAGCCAAAACCGGTGATCGTAAAAATTATACCTATCTGGAAGCATTCGGGCGTTTACTGGCAGGTATGGCACCCTGGTTAGAATTAGGTCCTGCTCAAACCCCGGAAGGCATACTACGCAAAAAGTATATCACCCTGGCGCGTTTGGCTCTTCATAACGCTACCGACCCCAACAGTGCCGATTTTATGAACTTTAACAAAGGCGCTCAACCCGTGGTTGATGCCGCCTTTTTGGCCCAGGCTTTACTGCGTGCGCCGCATCAATTGTGGGATCCGCTGGATGCCGCAACCAAAGCCAATATTATTACCGCGTTTAAATCGTCGCGGGTTATTACGCCGGGTTATAATAATTGGCTGCTGTTTAGCGCTACCATTGAAGCCGCTTTACTGAAATTTGATAATTATGGAGACAGGATGCGGATGGATTACGCTATCAAACAGCATCAATTGTGGTACAAGGGTGATGGCCTGTATGGCGATGGTGCCGATTTTCATTGGGATTATTACAACAGTTTTGTAATACAGCCCATGCTGCTGGAGGTTCTGCAAACACTTCAGGACGCCGGCGTTGACCAAAAAACAACTTACGATACCGCGTTGAAACGTGCCCGAAGGTATGCGGCAATTCAGGAACGATTGATATCTCCCGAAGGTACCTATCCACCCATTGGCCGCTCGTTGGCTTATCGTTTTGGCGCTTTTCAATTGTTGTCAAAAATGGCTTTAATGCACGCTTTACCTGATGCTGTGAAACCGCAGCAGGTAAGGGCGGCTTTGTATACGCTGATCAAACGGCAACTGGAGGCCCCCGGGACTTTTGATGATAAGGGCTGGCTGCGGGTTGGTTTGTACGGACATCAGCCCGATATTGGCGAAGGGTACATATCGACGGGAAGCCTTTACCTTTGTTCCGAAGCTTTTCTGGTACTGGGTTTACCGCCATCTGATGAGTTTTGGCAAAAAGCCGATGAGGATTGGACCGCCAAAAAAGTGTGGAAAGGGGAGGATATCGAAACCGATCATGCTATTGATTGATTCCATGGCTAATTTACCATTCTGGACTATTTTGTCTGTCATGTCTGGACTAGCTGAATAGTCCAATAATGTCTGAAATTAGATCATAATTAATCTAAGCAGACATGAAACGCAGAATGAATATTAACGAGGCTGAGCCCCGTATTTACAAGGCCATGGCTGTGGCCGATAACTATCTGCCACAGTTTGACCTCGAGCGCCGCTTACAGGAACTGATCAGGATACGGGTATCCCAGATCAACGGCTGTGGTTATTGTATCGACTATCATACCAAGGATGCCCTCGCCCTTGGCGAAACTACCCAACGACTTTTTGCACTGGCCGCCTGGTGGGAAACTCCATTTTTTACCGAAGAAGAGCAAGCCATTCTACAATTGGCTACCGAAGTAACCCGTATTGCCGATCACGGTGTATCCGATCAAACTTATCAAAATGCATTGCGATTGTTGGGTGAGAAAAAACTGGCTCAAGTGATTTTTGTAACCACAACCATCAACAGCTGGAACCGGATAGCTATTGCTATGCACCTGGTTGCAGGAGAGGACTAAATAATATAAAAGCATTAAAACTTATGGAACCAATAAAAAACACTTGCTGCACCTGTGGTACACAATATAAAGCAGAACTATCATCGCCCGAATTTTGCCCGATATGTAATGATGACCGGCAATACCTGACCGAAGATGGCCAAACCTGGACTAATTCAAACGAAATAGCAGCTAATCACCGGGTATTGATCAGTGAGCTTAGTCCCTCGCTTTTCTCTTTACAGGTAACGCCATTATTTGCGCTGGGGAACAGGGCTTTGTTAACACTTTCGCCAGGTGGCAATATTCTGTGGGACTGCATTCCGTTGCTTAACCAGGAGATCATTGATTTTATCAGGTCAAAAGGTGGTATAAAGGCCATAGCTTTTTCGCACCCTCACTTTTACAGCAATGTGAACGAATGGGCAGAGGTATTCGACTGCCCGGTTTATATCCATGCTGCTGATGACCAATGGATGTTTAACAAAGGTCCACACATCAGGTTTTGGCAGGGAACCGAACGGCAGCTATGGGATGGCATTTCTATCATCAATACCGGTGGGCATTTCCCTGGTAGCAGCGTGTTACGGGTACCCGGCCTATCAGCAGAAGGGACATTACTCACCGGCGATAGCATTTATGTAGCCAAAAGCAAAAAACATCTGGCTTTTATGTACAGCTATCCCAATGTTATTCCTTTACCAGAGAATGAGTTGGCAAGGGTGATCAGGCGGGTTGAACAAATATCATTTGATAGTATTTATGGTGGTTTTGAATGGCAGAATCTAACGCAGGTAGCTAAAGAGATCTTCAGGTCGTCTGTAAAGCGATATGGTATAAGTATAGGAGAACCTGTATATTGATAAAAATGATAAGTGATTGTATCGAAATGTTTTAGTGTGCCGTAATGGCTATAAAACCTGTATTTTATGAAATCACTTAAACCAAATTTTATCGGCGCGTTCCATGGCGTTTTGATTTGCACTATACTAATTATCGGAGCATGCAAAAAGGATAAGAAGTCGCCGGTGCCGGAGCCTGCTAAAACGCTTTTTGGAAGCTGGTCTGTCACGATACCCGATGCTAATTTTTCACGCAGTTTAAATTTTGGTAGTGATGGCACATTTAGCACAACATTGTCCTATTATGATAAAGGACAAATTTCTTATACGGTTTATACTGGGACTTATCTTACTAAAGGTGATAGTTTAAAGGTTACGATCAAAGAAATGACTCAACAAGATCCAAATAAGCCATCGGTTAAAACGGCAAGTAATATTAAACTTTATGATAATAGCACATTTAAGCTTGACGGAAACCTATTAACATTAAAATATATTACCTATCCTGCCGACTCACCGGTAGTAACCGAAACTAAGTTCTACCGGCAATTGCCAGATTGATAATATACCATGTAGTACACAAAAAAGGCCGATTCTATTGAATCGGCCTTTTTTGTGGTTTTAATTAAGCCAGATAAGCGGGTGCCTTACCGGTAAATTTCTGATGATCTCTTCGTCCATGGGAGCATGATCCAGTTTTTTCCAGGTATTGAGCCAATTGGCATTACCATAGGCTGCGGCGCCGAATATCAGGGACGGTTGGGCTACCGGCCAACTTTCCCAGTGCATTACATCATGCGCGTAGGGCCAGGTATTTTTATCCTTTAAAAAGGGATATAAAAACTCGATCCCTTTTTTGATAGTGCGACCATCGGGTGTTTGATAGGTCCATAAGTTATCGTTTTTGTCGCTGAGTATCTGGCATAAGGTGGTCATGGCATCCAGGTTAAATATAGAATAACCATAGGGTTTAGTTCGCTTTAACTCTAAGGGGAAACTACCATCAGCTGCTATCTGGCTCGGTAACAATACTTCTTTAAACCGGTTACGGCAAAAATCCAGCACCTCCTTATTGCCCGTAAATTTGGCAAAACAGGCTGTTTGCATGGCCCAACAGGTACCATGATTGTTTTTGGCGTTCATTTCGTCTTTACCATAAGGATGGGTGGTAAGCCAGGTAATATATTGGGTAAACCAACCTTTGATACCCGCCAACGTTTGCTGATCAATCAAGGCTGAGTTTTGCAGCGCTTCCAGACCCTGAACCACCTCCATTAATTGTATGGTATCAATAATACCTATACCGCGACCTGTGGCTACTCCTTTGATAGCTTGCGCATATTGCAGATCGGGGTTCATCATGGTTTCGGAGTTAATGAACCAGGCTTTTAGGTGCCAGAGCGCTTGTTTTACATACTTTTTATCACCGGTGATCTGATAAGCCGATGCCAGGGCGCCAATGATACGGCCGAAGCGGATCATGGCCAGGCGATGTGCCACAAAATTCTGCGGATTGGTCAATCCGTCCTTTTGTATGTAAGGGCCATTAGGATCCTGCGGGTTTGGCCACCAGTAATCCCCTTCGGAATAAAAATCATGCTTGCCGCCTGAGCTGCGTGGACAAGTTTCGGCGGTAACGGTTACCGGATTTTGTTTAAGCGCCCAGGCGGCTTCTTTTAGTATATCGGCCTTTAATGTGGCTGTTACCTGTTGTTTAACAGGCAACCCTGTGTCTGTTTGCCAGCTTAACAAAAGCAGGGGCAAACAAAGAAGTAATAGATACCGTATTTTAAACATAGCTTATAAATTAATGAATGCTGTCGGTAAGCCCGGCGATTGTACACCCACCACGCTTTTACCGTTATTTGTTTTTATACTGATCAAAGCGCGCCCATTATAGGCTTGTACTTTACGCGAACCTCTTGAAGTGCCCAGATCATCTATCAAGGTACCATCGCCGGTTAACGAAAACACGATCCAGTTTACGGAGTCAAGGCATTGTACGCCTTTACTGTCCTGTAGTTTTACCTGTATGGTGGTCTCGCCATTTTCATCTTTCACTTTTTCGATCACTATTTTGGCTGGTTTGCCCCATTTTTCGGTTTGGTATTGCTGACTGATCTGGTCGGTAACGGTTTGTTTGCCTTTGTGAGCCACTACTTTGATATCGTTATTGCCTGTTTGTAAAGGCACCATCCAACGTAAACCTGCCGCCGGGAAATCCTGGCTGTTGCGTTTTTTTACACCATAGCTTTTACCGTTTACAAAAAGCTCGGCATTATCGCAATTGGAGTATACTTTTATCATCTTTTCTTCACCTGCATCACCCCAGCGTACCGGCCAGCTGTGCCCGTAAATATGTGCCATAGGTTTTTCCGTCCAATAGGATTGGAATACGTAGTAAGATTCTTTTGGTGTGAGATCACGTTCAACCACACCCTTTTGGTTCATATAGGGGATGGGGTTATCCGGGCGGATAGGAGTAGAGAAATCTTTAAAGATCCAGAACGCCGAACCCGTAAGCCATGACATAGTTTCCTGTTCTTTTAAGTGCCAGTCGAACAGGTTGCAGATATAGCTTTCGCTCCAGTCACCGTCTTTTGATGCACGGGCTGCACCACCGTATAAAGAAGCGTCGCCCAGGCGTTCGTCTGTTCCTGTTCCGGCCTTGATATTGCTTAATGCTTTATCCGGATTTTCAGAATGGCGCAGGGCATGACTGTCGCCACCCCATTCGGCATGAAAAAAGTGTTTTACTTTTTTAAATTCTTCTTCGGAGGTTGCTTTGTATTCGGTAAATAACCCGCGATACCAGCCCGCCCAGATAGAAGGAGAGTACACATCGGGGATATCCTTACAAAAATCGCAGCGCCTGATGGTTGTTTTGCGCGAAGGATCAAGGCGATGTGCCAGGTCATTCTGCGCTTTCATAAACTCACGGATCTTTTCTTTGTCGAACACCGGGAAATCACCTTCCCAATCATTCTCATTACCCAAGCCCCACAAAATAATGGCCGGGTGATTAAAATGCTGTTCGATCATGTTGGTCATCATTTGTTTGGCCTGGTTCTGATAGCCCTCGCCGCCAAGACCACCACGGCACCAGGGCTCTTCTTCCCAAACGAGGATGCCCAGGCTATCGCATAAATTCAATATGGTACGGGATTGCTGATAGTGGCCAAGCCTGATGAAATTGACACCCATATCTTTCATCATCTGCATTTCGTGTCGCATCATGTCGTCGGTCATGGCCCCGGCAACACCAGCCTGATCTTCATGGCGATGCGTACCGCGGAGCAGCAGTCGTTTTCCATTCAGGTAAAACGGCCCGTTATCGGCAAATTCAAAATTGCGGAAACCTATTTTTTCGGTTTGTACATCAACATGCTCGCCCGTTTTTACAGATACTTCAACCGTATACAGAGCAGGATCAGCAGGCGACCATAACTTTGGTTTTTTTATCTGAAATGAACCAATCGAAACATCACCGGTTAAACTGTTAAGCTGAAAAGTTTTGCTGGTAACAACTTTGCCCTGCGGATCCATCAATTTGATCAAACAATCAGCAGCAGAGCTATTGCCTGGGTTATAAAACCGTGCTTTAATCTGTAGCTCACCCATTTTACCTTCTTTATTGGTTTGTGCCGAAGCGAATATCTTATCCAATGAAACAGCAGGAGCGTAAACCAGGTTCAGGTAACGGTACAATCCTCCATAAACATTAAAGTCGGACAATTGTGAAGGAATAGTTTCCAGGTTACGAGAGTTGTCACACCTGATCTCCACCGGGATACGGCCTTTAAATCTTTTTTGATAGACATCTGTTTTCTTAAAATCTTCTATGGCCTGGGTTATATCTACGGTCCACTCATCGTAGCCGCCTAAGTGAGCGCCTACTTTGGTGGTGTATACATATACCTCGGTTTTTTGCCCGGCACCTTCAAAATGGAGTAGAGTGCGGCCGTTGGTATATGGATTTTTGATATCCAACTGGGTGCGGTACCAACCCGGGCCCTGGTAATAATTTACATCCGGATCAACTGCGTCGCGGGCATTGAAGCAATGAGGCAGAGTCACCTTTTGCCAAACCGGGACACTTTCGGGGTTACTGGGAGTAACTGGTCGCACAGCTTCCCATACGCCGCCGATGTCCTGCTTTAAAAATTCCCAATTGCCGGTAAGCCTTGTTTTTTGCTGGGCATAACTCAACTGGCTAAACGCTGAAAGAAGGGTTAGGAAGAATAATACGGATCTTTTCATAAGTATATAAAACCTGCTAATTGATATCGTTTAAGCGACTTTTTAGCGGATGCTCTTTTAAGTATTGTTTGAGGTTATCGTCTGGATAAACAGCGGCTGCGGCATGAACAATGCGTGTAAACATACCGTAGGTAAAAGGTTCAATTTGCTCATGAGTCCATGCTTTTTGCTTCAACGCGTACGGCATGAGCCAATTGATAGCCGTTTTAATGCCTTTGCCATCGATGGTTTGCTCATGCCAGAGATCAACATTCACTAATGTTGCCATTTTAGCCAGGCGGCACCAGCCCCAAAGGTTCATATTGGCATAACCCCATGATTTGGTGCGGATAAGTTCCAGCGGCATAGCGCCATCAGGTGTAAATTGCTGATCGATCCTGGCGATGGTGGTTTGTTGCAGGGTTTGTTTGGCTAAAGCCGGGTTACCGGTAAATAAAGCAAAATCAACCACCTGTAGGTCGTAATAGGTACCATGGTTATTGATCTGGCTATGTTCCGATTTACCGTTTTTGCTGGTTACCAGCCAGTTCAGGTATTGCTTATACCATTGTTTGATACCACTGATCAAACTGTTGTCGATATTTTTACTTGATTGCAGCAAAGTGAGCATATCAGGTATAACGGTTAAACCCGTAGTTTCAATAATGCCAATACCCCGGCCGTCATTAAGCCCTGGAATATATTGCGCGTAGTTTAAATTAGGGTTCACCCGGGTAGCCGGATCGATGAACCAAACCTGCAGTAAAGTTTTAACTTTCTGTGTATATTTTTCGTTGCCTGTAAAGTACCAGGCCAGCGTGAGTTGTTCTACGCTATTGCATAAGTTGCCCATCTGACTTCCATCATGCAATAAATAAATTTCGGGATTTCGCCGGCCATCTCTGCGGATGTAGGGCTTGCTATCTTTTTTAGTAGAGTCGGGCCACCAGTAGGGCGCCTGACTTACATAGTCGTGCTTATCGTTACTTGGAGCGAGTTTTGTTTTGTGAAATGTTACTGAATAGGGGGCTGCACTCAGCAGGGTATCGGCACGGGCGATCAGGTTGTTTACCTGTGCCGCCATGGCTGTGTCTTTATTTTGGTACTGTTGTTTACATTGCTCAATGGCTTGTTCATCAAGCAGTATAAAAACAGTTTTACCGGCCTTGCGTTGTGCAAAGCCGGTAAAATATAGGGGTATTAACAGAAATAGGGTAATATATCTGTATGTCATGATGGGTTAATAACCAGGATTTTGTTTCAGGTTTTTGTTTACGTCGAGTTCAGGTTGAGGTAAGGGTAACAGTAATTGGAAGTCCTGGGCCGTAAATCCGTTTACTTGTTGCTCTATTTGTTTAAACCTGCCTAAGCGAATCAAATCCCAGCGACGATGGCCTTCAATACATAATTCACGGGCACGGTCTTTAACCAATGTATCTATAAAAGCAGATGGCGTTGGGGTGTTGGTGAGATCTAAATGAGAGGCGGTTAAGCCGGCTCTGTCACGTACGGTATTCATACCATTAAACTTGGCAGGATCACTTGGATTAAGGTTATTCATCGCTTCAGATTGCATCAACAATACATCAGCATAGCGTAATACAAGCCAGTTTACGCGCGAGTTATTGGAGTTTAATACCCATTGCGGATCACGGAACTTGCTGATATAGAAAGGTACAGAGGAAACTACACCTTTGGCATCAACAACGGAATTGGATATATTCCATGCTTTTCTTTTATCGGCGCCAAAATAAATCTGGTTGGCCATATATGGATTGGCAAGGAATGATCCTGATCCATTTTTAGGTGTAAACATACGTACTATGATGTTTTGAGTGGTCGTATTATTATTGCCAAACTGCACATCAAAAATATGTTCGGTTTGCTGCGGGAAATATTTAAGATCGCAATTAAATACATCGCTGTAATTAGGCATCAGTTTATAGATACCGGAGTTAATCACTTTATTGCAGGCATTAAGGGCGTTTTGGTTATCGGCCGGATCTGCAAATGCGGTGCTGGCCCTTTGTAAATAAGCTCTGGCTAACATAGCCGAGGCGGCACCTGATGATACCATACCTTTATTGGCCGCTGCTATCTTATCCTCTGTTAAACAATTAGTCTCTGCAAATTGTAAATCGGATATTACCTGCGCGTATATTTTATTGGCAGCGGTTCTTGATGGAGAAAAATCAGGGTCATCTTTACTGGTAATAGGATGAGTGATCAATGGAACGTCGCCAAAGCTCCGCACCAGGTCAAAATAGGCAAGGCCACGTAAAAAATAAGCGTTTCCTAATAAATTGTTCTTGGCTGCGGCATCCATGCTGATCTTGGGTACGTTTGCAATAATATCGTTAGCCCTGCTAATCAGTTTATAACTATTTACCCACCAGTTATTGATCTCAATATTTTGAGCCGTATAGGTTAGTTTATACATATCAATACGTTCCTGGTTTTGAGTAAGCAGGGGCACAAGGCCATCGCCTGATAGCTCGCCCATGATATAAACCGTACGCTGATAATATGCCTGAGGTTGTAGTTGGCTCAGGGCCCCAACAACTGCTGATTGTGCATCGGCGGCATTAAGGTAAAAGTTTTGATCAGTTAAAATGCCAACAGGTTTTTCTTCCAGGAGCTTTTTGCAGGAAGATAATCCTAAACCTGCCAAAGCACATAGTATATATATCTTTTTCATCGTTATCGTTATTTAGAGTTATGGTTTATAAACCTAATTTTAATCCCATAGTGTATGTTTTAACATTTGGATACGGATTATAATCGGTACCCAAAGAAGTATAGTTGCCACTTGCAGTATCATAAGTATTTACCTCAGGATCATACCCGGTATACTTGGTAATGGTGAACAAGTTTTGACCGGTTACATATATAGATGCCGATTTAAATACTTTGCTCCATTTTGGTAATGGCAGATTATAAGTAAGGGTAATGGTTTTAAACCGCAGGTAGCTGCCGCTTTCCAATATATCGCTGGTAGGGCCAAGGCTGCGGCGTAAGGTACTGCCCACGCTTGGTAACGTATTGTCAGAACCTGGCATGCCAAAGCTGCGGGTTAATACATGTGCCAGCTTATTATCGTTAAGCGTACCGTTTTCGCCCTCGATCAGGTTTTCATTCATGATCAGGTTACCATAAACGCCTTGTATCAATACAAACAGGTTAAATGGACCTACCGTTAAATTACTGTTAAAGCCATAGGTGAATTTTGGCAGGGCCTGGCCGATAATGGTACGGTCAGACGCGTTGATCACGTGATCGCCATTGAGGTCTTTATAACGTGGATCGCCCGGATTAACTGCATTGGTGATGCCGCTTGCTGCAATTTGTTGTTGCGATTGCCATATACCATCATACACATAGCCATAAAATGATCCGATAGGTTTGCCAACCTGTAATATGGCTGAGTTTTGACCACCAGGGTATAAGCTTGAACTTACGTTACCGGTTAACACATTTTGAGATCCGCCCAGGTCTAGTATTTTGTTAATATTTCTGGAAAAATTTAACCCTGTTGACCATTTTACAAGTGGACTGCTGATGTTGATGGTATTTACAGCCAGCTCAATACCGCGGTTGCTTATACCGCCAAGATTGTCTTGTATTGTTGAAAATCCGGTTGTTGAAGGGGCAGGACGGGCAAATAACAATTTGGTTGTTTTTTTATCATAAACATCGGCGTTAAAGGTGATACGGTTGTTGAATAAACCGAGATCAAGCCCCAGGTTGTATGAGCGGGTTTGTTCCCATTGTAAGTTAGCATTAGGTATATTACCCGGTGAAAAGCCTACAATACGAGCCCCATTAAGCATATATGTATTTAATGAGTACTGCTTATTGGGCGAATAAACAGGTATATTGGCATTACCCACTATACCGTACCCTAAACGAAGTTTCAGATCGCTGATTTCCTTTATATTTTTTATAAAGTCTTCACTTCCAGCTCTCCATGCCAGTGCAGCTGACGGGAATGTACCCCACTGATTATTTGCACCCAATGCCGAAGAACCGTCTCTGCGAACAGAAACTGTTAATAAATATTTATCCATCAGGCTATAGTTAATACGGCCGATAAAGGAGGCTAATTTGCGCCCGTTACCGCTTGATGAAACAGTTGCACTTGAACCGGCACCCAGGCCATCAGTTCCCAGGTTATTGGTGGTTAATCCGGTTGCTGTAGCCGAATTTGTTCTGAAATAAAACTTTTGATAGGTGAAGCCTGCTAAAGCGGTAATACTATGTATTTTATTTATGGTGGTATTGTAAGTAACGGTGTTTTCATTTAACCAGTTAAGGTTAGTTGGCGTGATGATCTGCGCATAGCCACCGCCAAGGTTTGTGCCAAGGTAAGTAGTGCTCGGCCGGAATATCTTTTCCTTCTCAAAGCGGTCGTCAGTACCAAAGCTTGTCCTGAACTTTAAGTTTTTTAATATATCATACTCCGCATAAGTATTAACAAATAAGCGTAGCGCATTATCAATATCTGTGTTTAAAGTAGCCGCGGCTATGGGGTTACCTACCGGATTGGTATAGCCGAGAGGCCCGTTTTGGAAGGTAAACTGTCCTTGAGCATCATAAACCGGAATGGTAGGGCTTATACGCAAGGCATCAAGCAGCGTACCGCCATTGGAGCCACCGCTGGTGTTTACGTTGGCCAGGTTTTGCTGATCAAAGGAGGTTTGGGAGTTTATACCAAACCGTACTTTTTTACTGATATCATGTGTGAAGTTAAAACGTAGTGTACCGCGTTTATAGCCCGAATTTATAATGATACCCTGTTGGTTGAAATAGCTAAAACTAACCAGGTATTTGGTTAAATCAGTACCGCCATTGATAGATACGTTGGCGTTGGTGATTGGGGCTGTTCTGAATAATTCCTTCTGCCAGTTAGTACCTTCACCTAAAGCATTTATTTGGCCGGTAGTAAAGGGTAGCGGTGTTGGTGTTTTTGAACTTCTGTTCAGGAAAGAGGTTACAGAATCAAGATAGGTGGCAAACTGAGTGGCGTTCATCATATCCAGCATTTTTCCTACTCTTTGTACCCCTGAGTACACATCGGCCGAAACATTGCTTTGGCCGGCTTTACCTGTTTTTGTAGTAATGATAACAACACCATTTGAACCACGGTTACCGTAAATTGCAGCGGCCGATGCATCTTTTAATACATCCATGGTGGCAATGTCATTGGGGTTAAGAGCTGTTATATCGGCACCAGCGTAACCATCAACTACATATAGTGGTTCGCTGCTGTTACTAATGGAGTTTGTACCCCTGATACGTATACTGAAGCTTGCACCTGGTTGTGAATTAGTTTGTGTAACCTGAACCCCGCTAACCTGGCCTTGCAATAACTGAGCTGTACCAAATACGGGTGTTTTGTCGACATTACCTAAGTTTGCCGATGATACAGAACCTGTAACATCGCGTTTCTTTTGGCTTCCATAGCCCACTACAACCACCTCATTGAGATCTTTGGAGCCGTTTACCAATTTTACATCTATGGTAGTACGGTCGCTAACCGCAATCTCCTGGGTAGCATAACCAATCGTTGTAAATATCAAAACAGCATTATTATCTGGTACTGTTATAGCGTATTTACCATTAATATCTGTAGTAGTACCTGCTTTGGTGCCTTTTACGCGTATGCTTGCACCTGGAAGCGGCTGTCCTTTCTCGTCTACAACACGACCGGTTATTTTTATGTCAGCCGTGTTTTTTAAGCTACCGGCTGATTTATTAGTTTTTATTGGCGCAGCACCAGGTTTAGCGCCAACGCTTGCAAAAGCACTGGTTAGCAAAAAACAAGTAAATGCTAATTGCAGTAATGTGCTTCTGAATACGCTAAAAAATAAAGCTTTTCTCTTCATATTCTTTGTTTATTGTATTAACTAGGTTTAAAAAATTGGCAATAGGATCCCTGTACAACTTTCGTTGCTTAATTTTTTTAAGGAAACCTTGATGAGGGGGATAGGGTGTCTGTTTCCAGACGGGTTTTGTCTGTTATTCTTCCATATTCACTTTTATTTTAGTAAGCACTGGTTTTATTGGTTTTTAGGTGGTTTTTAATACGTTTTATTACACTGTCAATAAATTTCATGACCGTACGCAGCTGTTCTGTCATTAACGCAAATGAGCATTGGTTACACTTACTATGTTTGATGATTGATCAATAGCATTTACAAAATATGAAGGTACAACCAAATACATACAGCAAACTTTAATAATTAATACAGGGGTTTATAAATGGGTGACAGCCTTATTCAGGCAGATGGCACATATCAAAAGTACCTACATTTGATACGGTGTTTTACACTTTGCCTCAATTTTATTTACGCAATCGTTTTCGAAAAAACAGGTAATGTAAAATTATCCTTACACTAAGGTGTATTTCAGCAAGGTGAATTGCTGTTTAAAATAGCCTGGCCGCTTTTGGAAATTACAAAACAGGTTATTTGTGTTTGCTTGCAGATGAGCTTCTTATGAATAGCTCGGTAGGCAATATCACATTTTCAAATTCGGTAACAGGGCGTTTGCTGTTGATGATACTCAGTAACATTTCGGTTGCCTTTCGGCCAATTTCAAAAGCTGGCTGATGCACCGATGTAAGTGAAGGGTTTAATACATCGGCCAGCACGGTATTAGAAAAACCAACTAACGCCACATCTTGTGGTATCCTGATGTTTTTTCTGTGCAACAAGGTCATGGTAGATGTAGTGATGCGATCGGAGGCCGTCAGGATGGCGTCGGGACGCGGTTCTGACGCTAATAATTCATCAACAGCTTGTTCTAACTCATCCAGGTTAAGGCCGCCATGAAGACAGTATTTAATGTATCGTTCCTTTACTTCGATACCTCTTTCTACAAGGGCGTTTACATAGCCTTCCAATCGCTGTTTGGTAACGGACGAAGTAACAGAACTGGTGATATGCGCAATATTTTTATAACCCGAATCGAGCAGATGTGTAGTAGCCTGATAGGCGCCGCCCAAATTATCAACTATTACTTTGTGTGTTTCTATTTCGGTGCTAACCCGGTCAAAAAAAACAATCGGCAAGCCTTGCTGCTGTAGCCTCCGGAGATGTTCAACATCGGCAGTTTCGGTAGCAATGGAAATTAGCAGGCCGTCAATTGCCCTATGGATAAGGTGCCCAACATTTTGTACTTCCAGGTCATAGGATTCATGACTTTGGGTAATGATCACATTATAACCCTGGCTGTAAGCTTCGGATTCCATGCCATTAATAACCTGTGAAAAAAACTGGTTGTCGATACTGGAAACTACGATACCGATGGATTTGCTATGCCCTTTTTTAAGACTCTGGGCCATAGGATTGGGACGGTAATTGTGTTTTTGAGCAAACTCCATGACGAGTTTTTTGGTTTTCTCGCTGATCTCGTAGCTGTCTCTCAGTGCTTTAGAAACCGTAGACACAGATAGGTGTAATTCCCTAGCAATATCCCTTATAGTAATAGCGTCAAAATTCATAATTGGCTCTCTCCCGGCGACTCAACAAGTATATGAGTATTTTCTTAAAATTAGATAAAAACATCGACTAAACAGCATTTTTACACTCGCTTTCTCTAAAAAAATGTGATCAAAAATGAGTTGAAGCTCTGCTTGCATAGCGTCAACTCAAACGTTTGCGTAAAAATTAACCAGCCATGCTTTTATTTTGGCGGGAATACGTCGTAATATTGGCCTCATCATCAGTGTCTTTTACCCCCTGAATTGAGGACGAACCAAGCTGATCATAAACTTTTATAAAACCCATGAGAACCAAAAACTTGATCGTATTTTTTGTGCTTTCCCTTTTAACCACAAAGGCATTTTCACAAACCGATGTAGCCAAAGCTTTATCATTCGCGCAAAACCAAACCGTTTTACTGCTGAAGGAAGTTGACACCGTAAAATCAGATGCTACAAACTCTGCTCTGGTATCACCACGTAGTTTAAGTACCGATGGGAAATTGGTTATGGTGGCTTCAAAAGATTGGTGTAGCGGCTTTTTTCCTGGCGAATTGTGGTTTTTGTATGAGTATACCCATAACGAGAAGTGGGCAGATCTGGCCAGAAAATTTACTGCCAATATTGAGGTCGAGAAAACAAACGGCATTACGCATGACATGGGTTTCAAGGTATATAACAGCGTGGGTAATGGCTATCGTTTAACCAAAGACGCGCACTATAAAGAAGTACTTATTGAAGCTGCCAAAACACTATCCACCCGGTTTAACCCGGTTGTGGGTTCTATTAAATCATGGGATAACCGCAAGCAATGGAAATTTCCGGTTATTATTGATAATATGCTTAACCTGGAGCTGCTGTTTGAAGCCACCCGCTTAACCGGTGATTCGTCTTTTTATAAAATCGCGGTAACACATGCCAATACTGCTATGAAAAATCATTTCCGGTCCGATTATAGCTCATATCACGTTATTGATTACGATCCTGAAACCGGCAAAGTACTGCACAAACAAACTCACCAGGGCTATGCCGACGAATCGGCCTGGGCACGCGGGCAGGCATGGGGTTTATACGGTTACACCATGTGTTACCGCGAGACGAACAACCCAGCCTATCTGAAACAAGCTGAGAATATTGCCAAATTCATCTTCAGTAACCCCAATTTACCAGGCGATCTGGTACCTTACTGGGATTATAACGATCCGGCCATACCCAATGTTCCGCGAGATGTATCGGCTGCGGCAGTAGCTGCTTCGGCATTGTATGAGTTAAGTACTTATAGCAGAAATGCAAAGGAATACCGCTCAATTGCCGATAAGATCGTTAAAACCCTAAGCGGAAAATACCAGGCAAAAGCAGGTGGCAGCAAGGGGTTTTTATTGATCCACAGTACAGGTCATAAACCCGCCGGTACCGAGATTGATGTGCCTATAATTTACGCGGATTACTATTATCTGGAAGCTTTACTGCGCAAACAACATTTATACAAGGGGCTACCTGTAATTAACCGTAACTGATCCATGAAAAAAGTAGTTTTATTAATAAGCTTTCTTGTTGCCGGGGTATATGCCAGGGCGCAGTATGTGAGTTTAAATGATGCTGAAATCAAGGCATTGAAAAGGGATATAGAAAGTAAGGGTGACGTTAAAAAAGCATTTACGCCTTACAAACAAACTGCCGAACAAGCCCTGAATGAGCAGCCAAACCCTATAGAAACAATCGTGTCTCAAGGGGTGCTGGCAGGTAACCCTGCGAAAACGGCCAGCCTTAAATCATTGCAAGATGGTAATAAAATTTATGCCCTGGCTTTGTGTTACAGATTGTATCAGCAAAAAAACTATTTACAAAAAGCGCAGGATTTTCTGTTGGCCTGGGCAAATACTAATAAACCCAACGGCGACCCGATCAATGAAACCAAGCTGGAAGATATAATAACCGGCTATGACCTGATCAGGAACGATATTTCGGCAGAATCAAAACAGCAGATTGATGCCTGGGTAGTCAAAGTTGGCGAAGCGGAACTCAACAGCGCATCTGCCAAACCAGGCAGAACAACCAGCTTTAATAACTGGAACTCGCATCGTATCAAAACCCTTACCCTGGTTGCATTTACACTGCATAATACAGGCTATGAATCGCGCATTTACCAGGAACTTGAAAAGCAGATCAATGTTAATCTGAACGCCGATGGCAGCGGCTTTGATTTTTTGGAAAGAGATGCCCTGCATTATCATACGTATACATTGGAACCATTACTGCGGGCCAGCATGGTTATTTACCGTGCCACAGGTAAAAACTATTTTACCTATCAGTCAGAAAAAGGAGCATCTATCCAAAAGTCGGTTGATTTTTTGGTGCCATTTGTAACAGGCGCTAAAACCCATGGCGAGTTTGTAAACAGCAAAGTTTCATTTGATAAAAAACGTGCCGAAAATCACGAAAAAGGATATGAAGCCGGCACTTTGTTTGAACCTGTAAATGGTATTTATACCCTTTCGCTGGCTGCTTATTTTAACCCGGCTTATATCAAAGATATACAGCAAGTTAATAGCGTTAAACAAAAATTTAACTGGCAGCTTGCCCTTGATCAGGTCATAAAGCCCGTCAGCAATAACTAATCAATCCATCCCGATGTCTGCGAATCTCCATAAGTTATTCTGTTTTTTTATTCTGTTTATCACTGCTGCTTCAGCGGCTTTTTCGCAGGGGCGTAATGTGATTGGCCTAAATGGTTACTGGCAATTTAGTAAAGGGACTTATACGCCAGGTTCTGCGGATACAGCATCGGCAAAATGGCAAACCGTATCACTACCGCATAGTTGGAATAAGGATGATGTAGATGATGACACCCCAGGTTATTATCGAGGACTATGTTGGTATAAAAAAGCGATAACAGTAAACAGCGATTGGCAAAATAAAAAGGTGTTTATATTTTTTGAAGGGGCCAACCAACAAACGGCAGTTTATGTGAACGGGCACAAAGCAGGTGAACACACTGGCGGGTACACCCGTTTTTGTATAGAGATCGGTCAATTTCTTGATTTTAAACCAGGTGCAAAAAACGAGATAGCGGTAAGCGTTGATAATAGTTTCAATGAAAATATACCACCACTCACAGCCGATTTTACCTTCTTTGGAGGAATTTACAGAGATGTAAATCTGGTGATCTGTAATAAAACACATTTTGATCTGAGCCATGCTTCAACCGGGGTTTATATCACCACACCCACTGTGTCGGCCACGAACGCTTTGGTGAAGATAAACGGACAAATAACCACAAAGTCGGATATCAAGCAAAAATTACAAATAGTTACCACCATTCTTGACCTGTCATCAAAAATGGTTGCCGACAAGAAGATTTTTTTAAGTGGAAATAATACGGAGCTAAACTTTGCTCAAGATTTGCCTATAATTAGCAACCCGCATTTATGGTCAACGGATGATCCTTATCTGTATACTGTTATTACCAAGATTGTCGATGCCAAAAGTGGGGACGTGATAGATGAGGTAGCCAATCCATTAGGTTTAAGATGGTTTAAGTTTGATGGAGAAAAAGGGTTTTTCCTGAATGGTAAGCCACTCAAATTGATGGGTGCCAGCCGGCATCAGGATTTTAAAGGATTGGCGAATGCATTGCCCGATAGTTATCACATCCACGATATGGAGCTGTTGAAGGCCATGGGCGCTAATTTTTTACGTGTATCCCATTATCCGCAGGATCCCATGATTTTAGAAATGTGCGATAAGCTGGGTATACTGGCGTCGGTAGAGATACCGGTAGTCAACGCGATAACCGAGTCGGCAGCGTTTACGGCGAATTGCAAAAATATGCAGGTGGAGATGATCCGCCAAAATTATAATCATCCTAGTGTGGTTATCTGGGCCTATATGAACGAGGTATTGTTACGGCCCAAGTTTAACAATGATAAGCCACGTCAACAGATTTATTTTGCCAATATCGCTAAACTGGCCGGGCAACTTGACAGCGTCACCCGTAAAGAGGATCCTAATCGTTATACCATGATCGCTAATCACGGCGATTTTAACAGATACAAACAGGTAGGCCTGATCCAGATCCCGATGTTGGTGGGATGGAACCTTTACCAGGGCTGGTACGGTGGTACAACAGCCGGCTTTGCCGAGTTTTTAGACAAGCATCATAAAGAGTTTCCGGATAAACCATTGCTGGTAACCGAATTTGGCGCCGATGCAGATCCCCGCATCCGCTCATTACAACCCGAACGCTTTGACAAAAGTTTAGAGTATGCGGTTGGCTTTCACCAGGTATATCTCAATGCGATCAAAGCACGTCCGTTTGTAGCTGCTGCAGCGGTTTGGAATCTTGTCGACTTTAATTCAGAAACCCGTGAAGAAACCATGCCGCACATCAACAACAAAGGCTTGCTTACCCAGGATCGTAAACCAAAAGATGTGTACAGCCTTTATCAGGCCTATTTACTAAATAAACCTTTTATAAAAATATCCAACTGGAACATTCGCGCTGGTATTACCGATAGTTTAAACAGCTCGGTTTGTACACAACCCATAAGCGTTTTTACCAATGAGCACACTATACAGTTAACGGTTAACGGAACCCGCTTGCCTGATCAGCAGGTAAAAGATGGCGAAGCTACCTGGCAGGTACCATTTATCAAAGGTTTAAACAGGGTAGAAGCTTTAATTACTGTTGATGGCAAAACCTACGCCGATATACAGGATGTGAATTTTAACCTTTTATCCCGCGATCTTAAAAATGATCGGGATTCTTTATTAAACATCAATGTATTGCTAGGCGCCAAACGTTTTTATGTTGACGAGGCACAACACCAGGTATGGATGCCTGATCAGCCTTATCGTACGGGTAATTTTGGCTATGTAGGAGGCCATCCCTTTAGCATGCCTGGTAACGGGCAGCAAAGCTATGGTACCAACAAAAATATCCTGAATACAGATAACGACCCCATCTACCAAACCCAACAAGTAGGTATACAACAATATCGTTTCGATGTACCCGATGGAGAGTACGAATTGGTTTTGCATTTCGCGGAGCTCACCACCAATAAAACCAAAGAAGCATTGGCTTATAATCTCACTAACAATATACAAAAAGAAAAAGCCGAAGAACGCGTTTTTAATGTGACGGTAAACAATCAAAGTATACTGAAAAACTTTAGTCCGGCAAATACTTATGGTACACTTACCGCGGGCCAGGAAAAAATACAAATGATTGTTACCGGTGGCAAAGGAATAATGATTGCGTTTGAACCACTTAAAGGCGAAGCTATCTTGAACGCTATCCAACTCCGGAAAATGTAAGTATTTTTTGCGCAAATGCGTAAAAACCGCATACTGATAGCGTGTTTGTACTGTTGCTAGTAACAGGCTATACTCAGACTTTTACGTCCAGTGTTTAAGTCGGGAATGAAAGATAATGACTAATTGAGCGAATGGTTCACATTCACTCCGACTATTTACAAATCAGAAGCAAGTAATAACAATAAGTTTCAGGGACATATCATGTCATCTGACGCTATAAGCTGGTTTTTCTGCAGGTCAGACTAAATTGGCGCCAAAGATTTTATACCTACCTTATCCCGAGAAAAGACAGGCCGACATGCACCATGGAGGCCTTCTTTTTTTTACTGATTTTTCCCTCATCATCAGTAAATTGAAATATTTCTTAAATTTCCTGTAACCATTTTTTTTACCGGGAGTCTCCAATGTAAATAAAATACTAAACCTGTTTGAATACGCTAAGTGACAATGCCATCATGCTCCAGGTTAAAACCGGGGAACTGGAAAAAATGGGACTGCTTTTTGAACGGTACCACAGGGCTTTATATGGCTTTTTATTTCACATGACTTATAACCGGGAAGGCAGTGAAGACATGGTTCAGACGGTGTTTTACAAGATGCTCAAATACCGCAACAGCTTTACCGGCGATGGCGAGTTTATGGCTTGGATGTACCAGGTAGCCCGTAACGTATTAAAAGACAGTTATAAAAAGAAATCTCAGCAGATTACTCACTATGATGTTGCCGACTTTGCCGATCAGATAGATGGAGGTACAGCTGCTGACGAGCAATTCGAACTCAGGCAAACGCGAACGCAGCTTCATGGAGCCATGAAGAATTTGAGTGATGATCACCGTGAGGTTTTGATCATGAGTCGGTTGCAGGAATTAAAATACCAGGAAATAGCGCAGATTCTTCAAATTACCGAAGGTGCTGTTAAAGTAAGGGCACATCGGGCCATGCAGGAGTTAAAACAGGTTTATTTAAAAAGAAAACGTTAAACAGAAATAAGATGAAGTGTGAGCAATACCAGGAGCTGTTTACAGATTATATGAATAAACAGTTAACCTTAACCCAACAAACAGAACTGGAACAGCATATTGCCGGTTGTGATGCTTGTGCGCAGGAGTTGACAGCTATGAAAGAGCTATGGGATGAATTGGGCGATCTGGAAACACCGGAGCCATCGGTAAATGTAAAGGTGAAGTTTTATGCTATGCTGGATACTTTCACAGCATCGGCCGAAGAGAAAAGGGGCTTTTGGGATAAGATAGCGGATAACTGGAACCGGTTATGGCAATTACAGCCCCGTTTGCCAATGGCTTATAGTATGATCGTAGTGCTGATCAGTTTTGCTTGTGGATATTGGATTTTTTCTTCCGGCCGGAGTAGTAAACAAGATGAACAGCTGCAGGCACTTTCATCGCAGGTACATGAACTAAGACAAACGATGATGTTAGCCCTATTGGAAAATCCGTCAGCATCGGAAAGGATGAGAGGAGTAAGTTATACCAGCGAGATAAAACATGCCGATAAACAGGTAATCAACGCGCTGCTGGCCACATTAAATAACGATCCTAATGTAAATGTGCGCCTGAGTACCTTAGATGCGCTGACTCATTTGTCTGATCATCCAGAAGTTAGGGAAGGGCTTATCCGTTCTATTTTAGACCAGGACTCGCCTTTAATGCAGTCGGCTATAGCCGATGTGATGCTTAAGCTGCAGGAGAAACGATCGATAGGTTCATTTAAAGAATTATTAAAACAAAAAGACCTGGATCGCGGTGTGCGTGAAAAGATCAAGGAAACAATAACACAACTTATTTAAAACCAATTTATGAAAAAATTATGGATCCCCGTTTTGGCGGGAGCAGGGCTCTGTTTTGCCCAATTTTCGGCCTCGGCCCAGGAATTTAAGCAGCATGTGAGCAAGCAGTTTACACAGCAAAAAGGGGTAGTGGCTATTTACAATATCTTCGGCTCCATTAATGTAGAGGGCTACTCGGGCGATAAGGTGATCATGGAGATTGATGAAACTATTTCGGCCGATGACCAGACGACATTGGAGCAGGGAAAAAAAGAGTTTAAGCTCGGGTTCGATCAGAAACAGGATACGGTAATGGCCTACATAGCCGAACCCCATGATTCAAGGCCACATCGCTGGTATAACAGGGATGAATACCGACATATTGAGTATAAATATACTCTTGAGTTTACCGTAAAAGTACCATATAACTCCGATTTGCGCATATCCACCGTAAATGACGGGCATATTACTGTTAAGGATGTGTACGGGGTACTAAAAGTAAGTAATGTAAACGGACCGATTGATATTGCAAACGCAAAAGGTCCAACGGATGCGCATACAGTTAACGGTGCGGTAACGGCCAGTTATTTGAAAATTCCTGTAGATGCATCATCCTATAAAACGATAAATGGGGAGGTGAAGATCACGTACCCTGCAAATCTGGCTGCTGATTTGGAATTTAAAAGCATGAACGGGCAGTTTTATACCGACTTTCCTAATGCGGAAGTAATGCCCAGTAAGGTAATCACAACCCAGTCAAAAAATAGTAAGGGTACCACTTACAAGCTCAGCAAAAACTCCCATGTGAGGATAGGGGCAGGCGGTAAATTATTCAAGTTTGAAACCCTCAACGGGGATATCTATATTAAAAAACAATAATAAATTGAACGACATGAAAATGATAAAAGCTATAAAAATTACAGGAGTACTCTTAACCGTTTTACTATTAAACACGCGTGGTTGGGCGCAAAGCGGTTCCACGCAATTGGTTGTTCCGTTGAGCGACCCGGGTAAACCCTATAAACTAAGCGCGGGCCTGGTACGGGGATCAATTACAGTGACTGGTTATGAAGGTAAAGACATTGTAATAGATGCCCAGGGAGAGGACAGGCGTGGTCATGTTAAAGAAGAAGGTAACGGCATGAAACGCCTGATAGGCACCAATAACCTGGATATCACAGCCGAAGAAAAAAATAATGAAGTGAATGTAGGTGGAAGTGCCGGCAAGTTGGTTAATTTAACTATTAAAGTGCCCCGCAATGGCGCTAAACTAAAGTTATCTACCGTGAATGACGGTAATATAAATCTCTCCAATGTAAGCGGTGAACTGGAGGTCATTAATGTGAATGGTTATATTAAACTAACGCGTGTTTCTGGTTCTGTAGTGGCCAATACCATTAATGGTGATGTGACGGTTGCGTTCAGATCTATTGATCCTAAAGCAGCCATGGCTTTCACTACATTGAATGGCAATGTAGATGTAACATTCCCGATCACACTAAAGGCGAATGTTAAGCTCAAATCAGATCGCGGGGATATTTATACCGACTTTGATGTAGTGAATACCGTGCAGAAACCGGCGGTTACAAAAACCAATAAAAACGGTATGTACAGCCTCAAAATTGACGATTGGGTTTATGGTAAAATTGATGGTGGCGGTCCGGAAATGCTGATGAAAAATATGAACGGTAATATCTACATACGCAAAGCCAAATAAGGAGGCTGGTTGCCATAATAAAAATATAAAGTTTATCTTGGTGTTTAACTTTAGAAGTTGAACATTGGAAGATATACTGGAAAAATTTTGGCAAAGGATAAACAACTATACCAGGCTATCAGATGAAAGCCGGATAGCCTGGGAGAAGGGTTTAAAAAGAAAGGTATACAGCAAAAATGAACTTTTTTTAGCGGAGGGACAGATCCCCCGGGCTGTTGCCTTTGTTGGCGAAGGGCTGTTTGCACAAAGCTACACTTCTGAAGATGGCGATACTATCATCAAGCGATTTTTCCCCGAAGGATATTTTGTGGCCTCAACCAGCGCCTTGTTATTAAAGGGGCCAAGCATGTTTACCATTAAGGCGCTGGAACCAAGCGTGGTGCTGGAGTATAACTTTAACGAGTTTAAAGAACTAACAGAAAAATACAGCGACATAGCGGCTATGTATATCCGGTACATGGAATTGCATTGGATCATTGAAAAAGAGCCATTGGAAATAGCTTTCCGGTCTGATACGGCCAAAACCAGGTATATTCAATTTTTAAAAGATTACCCCACATTGGAGCCCAGGTTAAAGCAGCATGAAGTAGCAGCATACCTGGGTATAACTCCCACACAGTTAAGCCGTATCCGGGCCGAATTATAAATTTTTATGATGTCTCAACATTTGTAAATGTTTTTACTCAGGTGGTTATGGAAATTTGTTTTAAACAAAAGCAAATTATCATGACACAGATCAATGCCTATCTAAAATTTAATGGAAACTGTCGCGAAGCGATGGCTTTCTATAAAAATTGTTTTGACGGGGAACTAACCCTGCAAACCGTTGGCAACTCGCCAATGGCCGAGTTTATGCCCCCCGAAGCATCAGAATCCATTATGCATGCCAGCCTAATTAGCGGCGGTATCATCTTGTTGGCCTCTGAATTGACTGAACCCGAAGGTATCACCCAGGGCAATACTGTTTATTTATGTATTAACAGCGAAAACAAAGAAGAGGTTAAAACCTTTTTTGAAAGGCTTTCTGCCGAAGCTCGGTTTATTTCGCCATTACAAGATACTCCCTGGGGGGCCTTTGGCGTAATCACCGATCGCTTTGGTTTCGGTTGGTATTTGAATTATGCAGTTAAAACTCAGGCTTAATACTCCATACTATGCATGCTGAAATAACCAATCATTACACCGACGTATTAAAGAACGAAGCCGTGGTTTTTAACCCTGGCGAGGGGGAGGTGTTAGCTATTGAAAATAGCAGGATCACGCTTAAAGTAACCAGCGAATTATCGAATAACCAAATGGGGGTATATGAAATTGTGCTGGGCCCCAGTACCGTCGGTGCACAGCTGCATTATCATCGGTTTATGGACGAAACCTTTATTGTAAACAAAGGCACCCTAACCATTCAGCTATCAGACAAGATGATAGATGCCGTTGAGGGTTCGGTAGTTTACATTCCCCGATTTACGCCTCATGGTTTTCGCAATACAACCGATCTGGATGTTACAGCGACATTGATATTTAACCCGGGCCAAAGCCGGGAAGGTTTCTTTTTGGGTTTAAAAGAAATACTCACCGAACAACCTATCGACCCACATAAATTTTTAAAGCTTTATGACAAGTATGATAGTATCCCGGTAAATACCGAAAATATATTACCTGGTTAAAAACTTAAAGTCCCGAACAGGCCATTCTTATAGTCGGCAATGGCCTGTTCGTTTTCTTCGGGTGTGTTCATGACAAAGTTGTCTTTAGCGGCAACAGGTTCTTCAATTGGTTCTGCCGACAGGTATAATACCTGCGCATCGGTAGCAGCTGTTACGGCGATATCCTCATTTTCTTTACTGAATACGATAAGGTTATGAGCAGACACCGCTGTATCGTTTATCTCCACATCTCCATGGATAAGATATAGCAAGGTCCAGTAACCTGGCGTCGCGGTAAAATGGGCTGTTTTGCCCGCAGCTATTTCGCCAACTATGGAGATCACTGGTGTGAAATTTTTAATAGGTCCGGTTTTACCTTCATAGTCGCCGCTTAGCAGGCGGAAACTCAGGTCATCGTCCTCTAATACTTTTGGTTGCTGTTCTTTAGTAGCGGCCTGGTAAAAAGGTTCGTCCCATTTATTGGCTTTGGGGGCATTTATCCAGAGTTGTATAAGCTCCTGTGTGCCGCCGGTCTTTAAAAGCTCCGGGGTAGGGCCCTCACTGTGTAAAATGCCTTTACCGGCGAACATTTGCTGTACATCGCCTGCTTTGATCATTTTATCATTGCCTGCATTATCCCGGTGGTAACCTTCGCCCTGCAGCATAATGGTGTATGGGCTAAAACCGCGATGCGGGTGGGGATGTATCCTTGAAGCCTGTCCTGGTTTAATAACAAGCGGCCTCATATGGTGCAAAACAATAAAAGGGTTGGCAAAGCGGAATTGCTGATGAGGCAGGGGCTGTAACACAACATCTTCCTCGGTTATTTTTTTCTCGCGGGCTTCCAGTATATGGTCGATGGTTTTTTTCATGGCGTAAGACAAAAACTTTTTAAAGATAGAAAAACGGAATAAGCCTAAGGTTTCCCGACTGTCAAAATCTTCGTTCCGGTTCCGGATCAATTTATCATTCCATCTTTTAGTCGCTTCGAAACCAAACTTATGAAATTCAAACAGTCCCAAACTTTTTAAACCTTTATTTTAACACTTTTCTGATCAAAATTGGGCCAAAATGGTACCAAAAAGGCCTAAAAACGTTACTGAGCTACCCATTTTAACACTTTTTAACAAATTTTTGACGGGTTTTGAAAAGTTTAAAAAGTTTTAATGTATTGATTTTTAGTTTTTTATGTGAAAATAACTGCTTTTTAAAGCCTTTTTTGCCATTAATTAAACAGCCCTGCTTATGTTTTTCAAACAAGCAGGGCTGACGGTTGGATATTCCTAAATATACCGAAAACTTTCAAAAGCCGCAATAGGGCACGGTGCTAATATTTATTTTAAAGTAAGTCTTACCAGATATTGTTTAAACTCGTCTTCGAGCAGTACTTCCATGTTATAGCCCATTTCCTGGGCGATGGTAGTGAGGGTTTGTTCGTCGATGTACAGCCAGGGGAACCAGTCGGTTTTTTGCTGGTTGTATTGATACTGGTATTGAATTTCGCCATAGTATGGTCCGTTTTCGGGAAGCTTACCCTCGTACAAATAGGCAATGTCAGAAGAATCGAACAAAAGCTGCCCGCCTGGTTTAAGCAATTGCTTTACATGCTGTAAAAAGGTTTTCAGCTTTAGCAGGGTACCCGTGAGGCCAATACCGTTCATCAGCAACAGCAAGGTATCGTATTGCTGCTCCTGATATTCAAAAATATCGGCGGTAAGTACTTTGTTAACTCCGCGCGCTTTCATGATGTCTGATGCCAGTTTGGATATATCCAGGGCGGTAACTTCGAAACCGCGATCCTGCAATATCAATACGTGCGCGCCCGCACCTGCACCGATATCCAGTACGTCGCCCCGGCACTCGTTTAAGGCCAGCCATTCCAGATCGGGCATATCGTCTTCCTCACGGAAATAGGCCTCTACCGGCATCTCCTCGCGCGGGCCATACTGGTTATTGATCCAGAGCTGATGCTCCTGTTGCTGATGATAATGATCATGTATGGCCTGTCCTAATATATCTTTCATTCGGCGCAAAAATAGTAAGAAAGAGTCAAGAGACAAGAGAGACAAGAATCAAGAGACAAGAATCAAGAGACAAGAATCATAAAAAACGCGGAGAAATTGATATTAACCTGAACACTAATAAAAAACTGGTGTGTCTTGGCTCGTGCATCCTGGTTCTTGTCTCTTCTGATTCCTGACTTTTAATTTCTTGGTTCTTGTCTCCTGATTCTCGACTTTTGCCTCTTGATTCCTGACTCTTAATTTCTTGATTCTATCATGGCTCATTACGGTTTACTGGTACTTATCCTTATCGCGGGCGTTGTTTACAGCATATCGGCCCGTAAGCTAACACCGGTAGCAGCCATCACGGGCGCGGGTGTGGCCTGCCTGGTTTTTGCCGGGGCGGGATATACGGGTGTAGCCATGATGACCATCTTTTTTATTTTAGGTTCGGCGGCTACTTCCTGGCAGAAACACAAAAAGCAAAGTTTTGGCGATATTAAAGAACATCAGGGCGGCCGAAGCGCAGCGCAGGTATTGGCCAACGCGGGTGTGGGGGCCATTACCGGGATCCTGGTTTTATCGTTCCCTGCTTATAACTCCTTATGGGTGTTGATGATGGCCGCAAGCTTTGCATCGGCAACGGCCGATACACTGTCATCCGAACTGGGCACGGTTTATGGCCGTCGTTTTTTCAATATTATTACCCTGAAACCCGATCAGCGTGGATTGGATGGCGTGATTAGTTTAGAAGGTACTTTAATGGGTATTGGCGGCAGTTTGGTGATAGCCGTAGTTTATGCCGTTGGCTTTGGGTGGAACAACAGCCTGATCTGGCTTATTGTTGCCGGAACTATAGGTAATTTAACCGATTCGGTACTGGGCGCCTTATTGGAACGCCGGGGATACATAGGCAATAACGCGGTGAATTTTTTAAATACGCTGGTAGCGGCCCTTATAATGGTATTGTTTTACCTGATTTAATGCTGATATTTGACCATTGATGTGAATGATTACATTGATTCCGTTGATTCCGTTGATTTTTTACCCTTATGATACCAACCATTATATTCCTGCTTGTTGTTGTTGCCATTATCGGATACTACTTTTCGACTAAAAAGAGTAAGCTGAAAAAGACACCCGCCAATACGGTTTATAAGGCCATCCTGGAAAGATATATACCGTTTTATCAGGCCCTGAACAATACTGATAAACTTTTATTTGAGCAAAAGGTAATTGGCTTTCAGGAAGGTATTACCATAGAAGGGGTAGGCACAGCTATTGAAGATATTGACCGCGTAATGATCGCGTCGAGCGCGGTGATCCCCATTTTCAGGCTGGATAACTGGCGGTACAGTAATCTCACCAATGTAATACTCTATCCTGATACTTTTGATACTGAGTTTCAGTTTGAGGGCGAAGGCCGGAATATCATGGGCATGGTGGGTTCGGGCTACATGAACGGACAAATGATCTTGTCGCGGGCGGCCCTTACCAAGGGTTTTTCGCGTTCGGCTGGTAAAGAGAATACCGCTATACATGAGTTTGTACACCTGCTGGATAAATCTGACGGTGCTACTGATGGCATCCCCGAAAACCTGCTGGCGCATGATTATGTGCTGCCCTGGTTAAAAATGATCCACCACGAGATCCATAAAATAGAGGAAGGCCGGTCAGACATCAACCCCTATGCTGCCACCAGCGAAGCCGAGTTTTTTGCCGTAGCCGCTGAATATTTTTTTCAGAAACCCGAAGAACTCAAACACAAACATCCGGAGCTGTATGAAATGCTGTTTATGATGTTTATGCGGGTGAGGCGATAGGGTTCTTTAGTATCAAGTAGTTAGTATCAAGTATCAAGACTTTGTCTGAACCGTGATTGAAGGGATTAAAAGATTACCACGATTTTGCATATATCTGTAACCTAAAAAGTTTGTCATCCTGAGGAACGAAGGATCTATTCGTAAATAGGCATATAGCATAATAGATGCTTCACTGCATTCAGCATGACAAAAGGTAGTTCTCAGCTTTTAAATCGTGATACTTGATACACCGCTGCCGCGAGCTTGCGGCTAGAGGTACACATGTTTTCAGCTTTCAGCTGAAGCAAGCTGGAAGCTTGCCACATGCCACCCACGAGATACGCTGCGCTAATCTCGCGGGAGCGAGGTAACCTGAAAAGTTTGTCATCCTGAGGAACGAAGGATCTATTCGTAAATAGGCATATAGCATAATAGATGCTTCACTCCGTTCAGCATGACAAAAGGGTATTTCCAATGTCTTGATACTAACTACTTAAACTAATTATTAAATCCAAGATCAAGCTGTCCGGCAAATGATGTTATTTTGTCCATCTCGCCAATATGATAAACCGGGGTTTCTTCAAACCGGGAGGCTACAACCACATGGATGCCTTCGGCACAGGCCATAAACAAATCTTCAACCAGTTTGGGGTTGTTGTTATTGTGCGATAAGTGGGAGAGCAGTAAGTGGGTCATGTGTGCGGGCCGGTGCGTAGTAAATAAGGCCAGTGCCTGTTTATTTGACAGGTGACCCTTGCCGCCGCGGATGCGCCGTTTAAGATGGTAGGGATAGCCGCCGTTATCCAGCATATCGTCATCGTAATTGGCTTCCAGGAAAGCGGCATGGCACTGGCTAAAGTAGCGGATGAGCCTGTCGCACACTACGCCAATATCGGTAAATATACCTACGTTGATATCGCGGCAGCTCACAAAAAAGCTATGCGGTTCGGTGGCATCATGTTCTTTGGGAAACGAGGTAACCTGCAATTCACCGATATTCACGGTTTCAAACTCCCGCAGGTGATGTACCTGTTGTGCATCTACACTGTTGCCTAAATGCAAAAGGGTACCAGGGGTAATGTATACCGGCAAATTGAACTTTTTGGCCAGCACGGGTATGCCGCGGATATGATCTGAGTGCTCATGCGATACAAATATGGCTTTTACCTTTTGCATGGATAAGCCCAGGCGGGCCATGCGTTTTTCAGTTTCGCGGCATGATATGCCGGCATCAACCAATATAGCCTCCCGCTCGTTCCCTACGTAATAGCAATTGCCGTTACTGCCCGAATTTAGTGATGTGATGAATAATGACATGTAAATACAAAGTAACGGATTTAAGCCAAATTTTATGTTTGCTTAACGCAACGTGTTTAAAAATAATCGTTAAAATTTTGCGGCTATAAAAAGCTGCTTATATTTAGCCATGGATTCACCCCAAACTTTACCGGTACTTAATGCTACAGAGCTGCGCGTGTTGGGCTCGCTGATGGAAAAAAGCAAAACCACGCCCGATTATTATCCCATGACGCTGAATGGCTTAACCGCGGCCTGTAACCAGAAAACATCGCGTAAGCCCGTTGTGAATTACGATGAAGGCACGGTTACCGAAACATTAAATACGCTTAAAAGACGCGGACTGATCTCGACCGTTACCGGCGGCTCTATCCGTAACATCAAATACAAACATAATTTTGCTATTGTTTTCCCGGTGATACCTGCCGAGGTGGCTTTGCTTTGCCTGCTGATATTACGAGGGCCACAAACGCCTGGTGAATTGAATACCAACTCGGGCAGGCTATATGAATTTGAAACGATAGAAGAAGTGCAGGAAATGCTGGAGAAACTGGCCGACCCGACTTTACCTTACGTAGTGCAATTGCCCAAACGCCCCGGGCAAAAAGAAGCCCGTTATGCTCATTTATTAGGCGGTACACCTGAAATAAGCGATGATGATGACATCGAAGAAGTAGGCAGCCGCTCAACCAGCGGTCTGGAAGCCCGAGTAAGCCAGCTGGAAAATGAATTGGCCGAAGTGAAGGAGAAGTTAGTGAAATTAATGCAGGAACTAGGAGTGGGGGAATAAAATTATCGCCCTCACGTCATTGCGAGCGCAGCGTGGCAATCCCCTATAGGCAGAGCCTCTCTGTAAGTAGGGGATTGCCACGTCGTTCCTCCTCGCAATGACGCGTGGGGAGATTTCTTTTTTAGTTACTGTAACCGCAACTACATCCCTATCTTATCTATACCTCTCTTTATCCTTACTCTTTTTTTTCACAGCTTCATAGGCCTTTTTTAATATTGCTACCAAATCTTCGGTTTTCATGGGTTTGGCTATGTAATCGTCCATGCCTTCTGCTAAACAAAGCTCGCGGTCTTCGGGGCCGGCGTTGGCGGTCATAGCTATGATATAAGGTTGTTTAAAGGCGTATTTGCGGATGTGCCGTGTAGCTTCAAATCCATCCATTTCGGGCATTTGCACATCCATAAATATAACATCAACTGGGTTTAACTTTAACTTGTTTAAAGCCTCAAGCCCGTTTGGCGCCATGATGAATTTGTAGCCCAGCTTGGTGAGCATCTTATCAACCAGTTTTTGATTGATCAGATTGTCTTCAGCCACCAAAATGCGCATCGGAAACTCAGTTGCGAAGTCTTCATCAAATAATTTAGGAGATCTGGGCTCTGTGGCAGCTGTGGCTGGCTGATTTTGAAACTCTGCCTGTATACTTTTCCCCAACTGGTTTTGTTTAACAGGTTTGGTGAGTATAGCGGAAAATAAGCCCGGGTATTTTTTCTTTGAACCATCGCCAATGGAACTCAGCATAATCACGGGCAGGTTTTTATAATTTCTTTTAATGGCCCGCGCCAGGTCGACACCGTCCATATCCGGCATTTGCATATCGGTTATCACCAGGTTAAATTTTTCGCCTTCTGATAAAAGGTCAAGCGCTTCCACGGGCGATGCGGCAGATAGGGTAAGTATTCCCCATTGTTCTAACTGGGTTTTCAGGATAAACCGATTGGTCTGATTATCATCAACCACCAAAATCCTTTTGCCTTCCATTTCGGCCGGATTTAAGATTACCGGGATATGTTTGGATTGCTTTTTACTGATAGGCACCCTGATGGTAAATACAAAAACAGACCCTTCGTTGTGAACACTTTCTACCCATATTTCGCCGCCCATGAGTTTTACCAGGCGCTGGCTGATCACCAGGCCCAAACCAGTGCCGCCATATTTACGGGTAGTTGATGAATCAACCTGCGAGAAGGCATTGAACAAACCCGGGAGCTTTTCGTCGGGAATGCCTATCCCGGTGTCCATCACACTAAAACCTATTTCGATATCGCCATTTTTAAAGGTTTTGGATAGGAATACTTTGATAAATACCTCACCTTTTTGTGTGAATTTTAAAGCGTTGCCGGTTAGGTTGGTAATTACTTGTTTAAGCCTGAGGCTGTCGCCAACAATTTGTGTGGGCAGGGCAGGGTCTATCTGGTAAACCAATTCCAGGTTTTGTTGCGAGGCCTGTTGCGAAAAAAGATCCATTACCTCCTCAATACAGTGACGCAGGTCAAAGTCGTCCTGTTCAATATCCATTTTACCCGATTCTATTTTTGAAAAATCAAGGATGTCATTGATCACATTCACCAGGTTGTCGCCGCTGGCTATAATGGTGTTGGTATATTCCCGTTGTTCGGGGTTTAATTCTGTTTCGCTCAAAAGTGAAGCCATCCCGATCACACCATTCATGGGCGTCCGTATCTCGTGGCTCATGGTTGCCAGGAATATGCTTTTGGCTTTGTTGGCCTTATCGGCTTCTTTACGGGCCTGCCGCTCCTGCTGGCGCTGCAGCTCTAATTCTTCAGATTGTACCTGTAGTTCTTCGTTCAGCGCCTGCAGCTCTTCTGATTGCGACTGTAATTCGGCATTGAGCCCCTGCAGATCGACTGATTGTTTTTTTAATTCCTCAGACTGCTGCAAAACCTCGTCAGTACGTTCGGTTACCTGTTGCTCCAATAAAGCTTTTTGTTTAACAATAGTATTTACTTTTAAGCGGTATAAACTATATATAACAGCAAAAACAAAAAATGTTACCAGGATAATAAACCACCAGGTTAGCCAAAATGGTGGCAGAACGGTTAACTCCAAATTCAGCTCCCTGGTTGACCATACACCATCGCCGTTATTGCTTTTTACTTTAAAAAGGTAATGGCCGGCGGGTAAATTAGTGTAGGTTGCCGAGGTTTTACGCCCTACATAATTCCAACTCTTATCAAAACCCACTAATTGATAGGCATAAACGGTACGGTTTAAGAAGGCATAATCCAGCGATACAAATTCAAATGAAATTACGGATTGGTCGTAATGTAAAGTGATGGCATTGGTGACTGTGATATCTTGCTTGAGCGGCGAGGGGTCTTGAGCATTTTTAGCTACCGGTATGGAGTTATTAAAGATCTGGAAGTCGGTTAAAACCAAAGGCGGATTGTAGTGATAGGAGGCGATCTTTTCGGGGTTAAATACATTAAAGCCGTTAACACCGCCAAAGTACAGCAGGCCATCCCTGGTTTTTAAAGCCGATTTCGCTTTAAATTCATCAGCCTGTAAGCCATCGTCAACGGTGAAGTTTTTGAATTTTTTGGTTATGGGGTTGTATTTGGATATGCCCTTATTGGTGCTTATCCAAAGATTGCCACGATTGTCCTCCTTAATAGCATAAGTGTAATTATTGGGCAGGCCATCTTTTGTTTTAAAAACGGTGAAGCGGCCGGTTTTGGGATCAAAACGATTTAGTCCGTCGAAAGTGCATACCCATATATTACCGTTAAGGTCTTCCAACAGATCGACCGCTTTGTTGTTGCTGATGCTGTTTGCTGATTCATCATGCTTGTAAGAGGTAAAAGTACCCGTTTGCTGATCAAAACGGTTAAGACCTCCTTCGCCGGTGCCTATCCACAGATTGCCTTTGGAGTCGACCAACAATGAATTGATAATGTTATCACTAATGCTTTTAGGATCATTGGGGTTATGTTTATAGTGGATGAACTTATTGGTTTTAGGATTATACAGGTCGAGCCCCTGACCAAATGTACCTATCCATATTTTATGATCGGGTGTGGCAGTAATGGCGTATATGTTATTGCCGGCTAAACTGCTGCTATCATCAGGGTTATGGGTGTATGATTTAAATCGGTGGGTTTGCATGTTCATGACACTAACGCCGTTGCCCCAGGTGGCTATCCACAGGTTGTTGTTATCATCGTCCTGCATGTCCAGAATATAATTCCCGGATATGCCACTTTTGTCGTTTTCGCGGTGTTTGTAGGTTGTGAAAATCCCATTATCAGGGTTAAATAAATTTAATCCCCCGCCGTCGGTGCCAATCCATATACCGCCTTTTTTATCCTGGTAAAAGCTTAATACATAGTTGTTTGATAAGCTTTCGGGCAGAGAGCTGTGTTTGTAGTATGAAAAGTTCTCGGTGGTTTTTCTGTATAGGTTAATGCCCGAAGAAAAAGTGCCAACCCACATATTACCGATATTATCCTTTAATATGGCATCAACAGAGTTACTGGCTATAGTGGTGTTGTCGATATCATCATGATAGTGGTTTGTAAATTTATTTTCGGCGTAATTGTATATACTTATCCCGCCATTATTAATGCCCACCCAGATGTTTTGATCGCTATCTTCGGCAATGGCTTGTATGTAATTGCCCGAAAGCGAGTTGCTGTTACCCGGACTGTTTTTAAAGTTTTTAAAACTGCCTGTATGGTCGTCATACAAATTTAAACCGCCGTTATCCCAGGTACCTATCCATAAACGTTGGTGGCTGTCTTCAAAAATAGCGGTGATGTAATTGGATGATACCGATCCGGCAACCTTATCATTGTGTTTAAAACAGGTAAAGTTTTTGGTTTGGATATTAAAGCGGCTTAACCCACCGGATGTTGTCCCGATCCATAAATTGTTCCGGCTATCGAGATAAATGGTTCTGGTGTTATTATCACTCAGGGTATTAGGATCAGCATCACTGTGTTTGTAGTGGGTGAACTTATTTTTGCCGATCTCGAATTTATCAAAGCCCGCATCCTGGTAGCTGATCCATAAATTGCCTTTTTTATCAAAAACAAGCCCTGTTAAGTTATTGCTTGCTACGGTATTTGCAGTTTTTCTACTATGCAGATAATGATAAAACCGGTTTTTTTTACGATCATATTTATTAAGGCCCCCACCCATAGTGGCTATCCAAAGGTCTCTGTTCTTATCTTCGGCAATATGAGTTACATAGTTATTACTAAGACTTGTGCTATCCGCGATATTGTTCTGAAAAACTTTAAATTTATTACCGTCAAAACGGTTTAAACCATCAAGGGTGCCCACCCATATAAAACCATAGCTACCCTGGAAAATAGTATTAACGTTGAGTTCTGATAAATTAGAGCGACTACCTATGCGCTGAAAATGCAAAGGCGGCTTTTGCGCGAACACATATAATGAGATAGCCTGGAAAAGTAAAATAAAATAAAGCTTACAACCCCTCATTATATCAAATGAATTATGACTTATTGGTAGTGAATAATTACATGAAATGTTTATCTAATTTACTAAAATACGCTTAAATAAACAGTATTTACATATGACTATTTAAACGCAAGAAAATGATAACTGGTTGTATTGTAGAGTAAAGGTGCAGTTAGTTGTTTAGCCAAAGTATATAATAAATAGGCCATGTATGTATAATGGCTCAATAACCATATTTTTGCCTTATGCAACAACAAAGCAAGGATCCGCTGCACGGTAAAACATTACAGGTAATATTGGAAGAGCTTTTGGCCCGGTTTGGGTGGGAAGAGTTAGACAAGCGTATCCGTATTAATTGCTTTCATGATAGCCCCAGCATATCGTCAAGCCTTAAATTTTTGCGTAAAACCCCCTGGGCACGTAAAAAGGTCGAGGATTTGTATATAGCCAGCTGCGTAAAGGCTTAGTGCTTACGTTTGTTGTTCATCTTTGCTTTCTGGCCCGAACTGTAGTTGTAAGTTTTTGCATTAGCGGCCTTTTTTTCATGAAAAGCGGCGCCAACAACAGGGGCATCGGCGTTTGATTTGGCCGGTTTTTTATCCGCTTCCTCTTTTTTTGCTTTTATCTCCTTTTCGATAACCAGTTCCTCGGGCAGCTCTGCTGTGGGGGTCTTTTTGCCGATGGCTTGCTCTATCTTTTTAACCTGGCTTAGTTCCAGATCGGTAGCAAAGGTAATAGCCAGGGTTTCCTGTTCACTGTCGGGTTCGTGATTGATGATGCGCTCCGTGAAAGTTTCTTTTTCCTGGGGCAGATCAAAATGAATGAGGAATGGGATACCGCTTAAATCGATAGTCTCATTATTTTCATTGGTTACGATCAAAACCCTTGAATTTTCGGCCGTCTTAAAATCTTCGATGTTTTTAAAACCATTGGTATCAAAAAACTGCGGGTTCAAAAAAGCTACCGCATCACGTAAACGGGAGTGAAGGCTTTTATATAGTTTATCTGCAGTGACTTTTGTGTTTACAAACACAACTGTCTTGGTGAACAATTCCTCGTCGTACAGGAATAAATTAAGCAAATTGAGCTTGGTGCCAAAGTTAGGCACGTTATAAAGCAATTGGGGATGTGTTTGAAGCGGCTGTTCTTCCAGTTCGTCCACCTCAATGATGGCCGGCTGATTCATGAAAGGTTCCAGCATTTTTTCCAGGCGGCTATGCATTACCTCGGTAAATACCAGGTGTTGACCACGCCCTATACTATTAGCCAGCTCCACAACCGGCAGCTGCAAACCTTTTTTAACTATCAGATCGGCATCGTCAATTACCAAAAGATCAACCTTGTTCAGGTTAAGCGCCAGTTTTAGGTAAATGGCTCTTGCCCTGTCGGGGGTAGCTACCACAATGTCGGCTCCATCGGCTAAAGCATCCATCTGGGCTTCAATACCGGGGGCAACGTATAAGCCCACAATCGAAATGGATTTATTTTTGTTGAGCAATTCAAATTGTTCAATCACGGCCATTACCTGTTCTTTTTCTGGTACCAGGATCAACACACGCGGAACACCTTCCGGGGCGTAATTGAACCGGTTTAAAACACCCAGAACATAAGTAGTGGTTTTGCCGCTTCCCTCTGGACCTATGGCAATAATATCCTGACCGCCAACTATACGGGTAAGCGTTTTTAATTGCAATTCTTTAGGGTTTGTAAAACCTGCTTCATTTACCGATCTAACCAGCTGCTTATTCAGCTTTAATTTTTCAAACCACACCATCAAAAATTGTATTAAATATTTAAGAGGGCAAAATTACCAATTTAACCGCTCATATTTTTTATAAAGATGAATTCAGGTGGTGTTTAGAAATAAATGCTACTGAAAAGGATGGTTGTGAGCATCAAACGCGGTATCGACTCACCTGGTCTACGCTTCGCTGGACCACACTCTCTTCGCCTGCGGCGGAAAGATGGGAGCATAGATTTTTGTAATAAGGAACAAAGATATTTGCAGTCGCTCGGCTCCGGCCCACAGGTGTTGGGAAGACGGAAAAAGAGTGGAAGACAGTGCGATTCCCCTCTTGAGAGGGGTGGAGGGGTGTGTCCTTCCGCTTCATGAGCACACCCCTGCCACTGCACAAGTCTACACACCCCCTCTCAAGAGGGGAGCTTGATCGATAACATTATCTCTTCCCAACACCTGTGGGCCGGAGCCGAGCGACTGCTGGGATTCTTTATTTCTTTATCCTTGCTCTTTGATCAAAAATCATTGATCCATTCATCCCCTCTATGCGCGAAGCGGAGAGAGGGGTGACGAGCGTAGCGATGTCGGGGTGAGTCGTATAAAATAAAAGTCCCCGTTGTATACAAACGGAGACTTTTACGGGTATACAGATCAATGTAACCTGTGTTTTAAACTTTTTTAGGCGGCAGATCAAATGCTATTGCGTTATGTTCAAAATGACCTTTGTGGGCACCATCGCAAAATGGTTTATTGGCCGACAGGCCGCAGCGGCAGATAGATAGTACGGTGCGGCCTTGTAAACCGTATACATTTCCTTGCGCGTCAACAATTTCAAAATCGCCGTCAACTTTTACAGAGCCGTTATTATTAATGGTAAGTCTGGTTTTCTCCATGTGTTAATTTTTTGCGCAAAGTTAACCAATAGCGGTACCTGTAAATGGCCTATTTGCTATTTAGAGTTGTTCCGGATTACGGTAAAAATAGCTACAAATGACAAATGAATGATGTACGAAACTTAATGTTGAAACACATAAGTTTTAGCTTTGTTATATATGGGGAAGAGAGTCAAGAATAAAAGAGTCAGGAATCAAGAGCAAAAGTGAAGGCGGCCAGTATCATCGCTGAATTTTTATTTTATTTTGATTCCTGACTCTTTTATTCTTGATTCTTAACCTTTTCCCTCATATGCATCAAAAACACACACTATGGAATACAGACAATTAGGAGCATCGGGATTAAAAGTACCCGTATTAAGTTTTGGAACGGCCACTTTTGGCGGCGGCAACGAGTTTTTTAAAGCCTGGGGAAATACACAGGTTGATGAGGCTAAAAAGCTGATCAACTTATGTTTGGATGCGGGTGTTAACTTTTTTGATACGGCCAATGTTTATTCGCGTGGCTTATCAGAAGAAATATTGGGCCAGGCGCTGGAAGGTTTGCGTAACCGCGTACTTATCTCGTCAAAAGCTACTTTTACTATGGGCGATGGAGCCAACGATTATGGCTCATCTCGTTTCCATCTGATTCAGCAATGCGAAGCCAGCCTGCGCCGCCTGAATACCGATTATATTGATGTTTATCATATGCATGGTTTTGATGGTACCACACCTGTTGAAGAAACCCTGCGTGCCCTTGACGACCTGGTAACCAGCGGTAAGATCCGTTATATCGCGGCCTCTAATTTTTCGGGCTGGCACCTGATGAAATCGCTTTCGGTATCTGAGCGTTATGGTTGGAGCAGGTATGTTGGCCATCAGGCTTATTATTCATTGCTTGATCGTGAGTTTGAGTGGGAACTGATGCCGCTGGGTATCGACCAAAAAGTGGGTACCATAGTTTGGAGTCCGCTGGCATCTGGCCAGTTAAGCGGTAAATATCGCAGGGGGCAGCCTATTCCGCAAGATAACAGGAGGGCGCAAGGCGGCAGCCATGGTCCGGAAACAAACCTGGAACGTTTATACAATATTGTTGAAGCGTTGGACGAGGTGGCCGAAGAAACCGGTAAATCGGTAGCGCAGGTATCGCTTAACTGGTTGTTACAAAGACCAACCGTAGCCAATCTGGTTATAGGAGCCCGCAATGAAGAGCAGTTGAAACAAAACCTGGCAGCTGTTGGCTGGAACCTGACTATCGAGCAGGTTAAAAAACTGGATGCTGCCAGTGATGTGGATCCTATTTATCCGTACTGGCATCAGCGCCAGAATACCACTTTAAATCCGCTGCCGATACAGTATTAATGGAGAATCAAGGGGTAAGAGTCAAGAATCAAGAAAAACGTCAGGATAAAATGTTTTCTTTTAACAGGAAACCCTTATCTTGATTCTTGACTCTTACCTCTTGACTCTATCAACTATGGCTACAGACATGTTTACTTTTATGCAGTTTATGCGTGCTACCCTGCTGTCGCTGCCGGGGGTAACCGAAAAAATGCACTTTGAACATCCCGCATTTTATGTAAATAATAAAATAATGGCCAATGTAAAGCTAAAAGACGATTTGGTAGCCGTGCATACCCTGGAACGTGAAAAGTGGATGGCTATTGATCCTGATACCTTTTTTATTACCGATCATTATCGCAACTACAAATATATGGCGGTACGGCTGGAAACTGTAAAGCCAGATGATCTGAAAAAGCTGCTGATCACTGCATGGCGAAACCGGGCTACTCAAAAACTGATCAGGGAATATGAGGCGCGGTTGCTGCAGTGATTTGCCGAATTGCATCTTCGGAAGTAAAACAAAAGCCCGCCACCTGGGCGGGCTTTTTGCTAAATGCGTATACCAGTTACGCTTCAGCCAATAGCTTTTATTTATAATTTTTTAATAACTACAGTATTACCAGTACTGGAAATGATCACCCAGCCGACAGGTGTACCCTGGCCGCTGATTATGGTTAATTGTGTGCCCGAAGGATAACCCTGTATCATGGTGATTTCCTTTACACTTCCCAATGCATCGGTGTTGGTAACAATCCACCCGGCAGGGGTTACCTGACCACCTATGATGTTGATTTTTGTTCCCGTAGGATAGCCTTGTATCATGGTGATCTCCTTTATGCTTCCCAGCGCATTGGTGTTGGTAACAATCCACCCGGCAGGTGTGCCCTGACCGCCTATGATGTTGATTTTTGTTCCTGTAGGGTAGCCTTGTATCATGGTAATTACTTTAACATCGCCCAGGGCTGTTGTGTTGGTAACAATCCACCCGGTAGGGGTAACCTGTCCGCCTAAAATGGTAAGCTGATAACCTGTTGGCAGTCCGTCAAATTTGGTGATGGTTACATTACTTCCTGATTTGCCCGTAATTATCCACCCTTGCGGAATTGGCTGTCCGCTTTGGATAGTTTGGGTTTCGGGGATGGTGTTTAAGATTATATCCCTTGGTTTCGGAGATTCGGTTCCATCGTTTTGTACTACAGATTTATCCTTTTCAGGCGGGGTGATTTGCGAACCTTTTTTACAACTACTAATTACAACAGTAATTAAGCAAACAGCCGCAAGCAGCGATGATAAGTATTTTTTTGACATGGTTTAGGTGTTTATTTGATGTTTAAATACTGTTATCAATATCTGCCTAATATTTTACGGCAGCAATAGGTGAAAACACGGTATTTGAAAACAAGGGGGATTAAGTATGCCATTAGATATTCTTATCAGCATTGATGTTCAGGCAACTTTATGCGTAAAATTACGTACGTAAAAGGGTATAATTACCTGCGAAAAATGATAAATTATGATTTACCTTTATATAGTAAATGATCGCGGCTAATAGCTGCTCAACGGGCTTAAAAATAGCAGCGGTCAAACCTAAATCTTATCACTTTAAACCTTACCTGTCATGGTTAAAAAACAATACCTGAAAGAACTTACCATATCCGCCACTCAGCAACGGGGCGGAAGCACCAACACCTCAAAGGATGTAACCAAAGTACAAAGCTGGCTTAATTTGTACGCCATGGTTAAACCGGCTGCGGGTACCGCTACAGGTATCGATGGCGACTTTGGTCCGGCTACCGAAGCCGCGGTAAAAGCCTTTCAAAAGGCAAAAAGCCTGCCGCAAACCGGCATTGTTGATGGCGCCCTGTTTACCGAGTTATCCAGGCCGCTCTCCAATGCGTTTACCACCCCGGTAAAAGGCAACGATTTACGCACGCTTGTTGTTAATACCGCGCTTCAGCATCTAAGCAATGCTCCCTTTGAACTTACTGTTAAAGGGCAGAGTAACTGTGGCCCGTGGGTACGCAGCTATATGGATGGCTCAGAAGGTACCTCCTGGTTTTGGTGCATGGGCTTTGTGCAAGCTATTGTTGACCAGGCTGCCAGCCAATTAGGAAAAGATTTTCGTTCGCTGATGCCTTTATCCTATAGTTGCGATACCATTGGTACAACAGGTGTCAATAAAGGCATCCTCACCCGTTACGCGGCGGTGCGCAATAATCCGTCGGTTGTACAGCCAGGCGATATTTTCCTATTGCAGAAAACCAGTTTTGATTGGGTTCATACCGGGTTTATCACTGCTGTTCATGGCGATTTGTTCGAAACTGTTGAGGGTAATACCAATACTGATGGCAGTAGCAACGGTAATGGTGTGTATAAGCGGGTGCGTAATTTTCAGACATCCAAACTTGATGTATTTTCGATACAAGGCTTAGTTTAAAAAAATATATTTAACCGTGAATTTAAAGGGGCTCCATAACCAGGCCCCTTTATTTTTGTATTTTCTTTAAATGATTGTTTTACAGGCAGATTTAAGTCACAGTTAAGTTACAGTTCATTTTTAAAAAAAGTTGTTCATTTTCTTTAAAGCTTTCTAAAACTTAGGTAATTTGCCATCTTTGCTTATACAAGTAGTAGGTAATAAACCAATTAACCGTTTTAGATATGATTACCCGTAGAAAGTTCATCCAGACAAGTTCATTAGCAGGCACCTGCTTCCTGCTTACACCAGAGCTATCAAAAGCCGGGGTTTTTGATGGATCGCCAAATGATAAGGTGGTTTTAGGGATGATGGGAACCAACAGCCGGGGTTTATACCTGGCTCAAAGCTTTGCGCGTATACCCAATGTTGAAATAGGATATATATGTGATGTTGACTCCAAAGTGGTTGATAAAACCATCAACGAAATATTTAAAATTACCGGTAAAAAGCCGCAGGGTATCACCGATATCCGTAAAATGCTCGAGATCAAGGAAATTGACGCGGTAGTTATTGCCGCTCCCGATCACTGGCACGCCCCGGCCACCATTATGGCCTGCCAGGCGGGTAAACACGTATATGTAGAAAAGCCTTGCAGCCATAACCCGCATGAGGGCGAGATGGCAGTTGCTGCTGCCAAAAAATATAACCGTTTGGTGCAAATGGGTAGTCAGCGCAGGTCATTTAATAATGTGCAGGCGATGGTAAAGGAATTACATAATGGCGTTATCGGCAGGGCTTATTATGCCAAAGGCTGGTACACCAATCACCGGGCAACCATGGGCCGCGGTAAAGAAACCGCTGTTCCCGAAAACCTGAACTATGATCTTTGGCAGGGCCCCGCGCCACGGGTAGCCTATAAGGACAACCTGATCCATTATAACTGGCACTGGCTTTGGAACTGGGGAACCGGCGAAGCCCTCAACAACGGTACCCATGAGCTGGATGTGATCCGCTGGGGCCTGGGCGTCGATTTTCCGAACAAGGTAGTATCAACCGGCGGTCGTTTTCATTTTAATGATGACTGGCAAACACCTGATACACAGAATATCCTGTTTAATTTCCCCAACAATACCGCTGCCGAGTGGGAAAGCCGCAGCTGCAATGGCTTTGGCATCGAAAAATTAAGCCGCGGTGTTATTTTCTATGGCGATAAAGGAACCGTGTTTTATGGCGGCGGCAATGGCTACCAGGTTTATGATGAAAATAATAAACTGGTAAAGGATGTGAAGGACGATACTAAAGTTGATGCTACCAATAAAGTAAGTCCTACCGAAGCGCTTGATGGCCTCCATATGCAAAACTTTATAGACGCAATACGTGGCAAGGCAGCCTTAAACTGCCCGATCGAGATCGGATTTAAGTCGACATTGCTGCCACAACTGGGTAATATATCCTATCGTGTTGACAGGGTATTGCATGTTGATCCGGCCAACGGGCATATCCTGAATGATCCGGAGGCTACCAAATTATGGAGCAGGGAGTATGAAAAAGGCTGGGAGGTAAACGTATAAACGTTTTTCACTTTCCGGCAGGTTTGCGTAAACTTGAAAAATCCTAAATAAAAACCATTATAAAACTACACATGAAGAAAATCATCTACCCGGCCATAGCCTTATTTGCTGTGGCGGCCTTAATGCCTGTTAAAAGTAACGCTCAAACCTTATTTGATGGTAAAACCCTTAAAGGCTGGAAACGCCTGGCCGGTACAGCCGATTATAAGGTAGAAGACGGACAAATAGTAGGTACTACCGTTTTAAATTCGGGCAACTCATTTTTAGTTACCGAAAAGGAGTATGGTGATTTTATATTGGAACTGGATGCCAAAATAGAAAGCAAGCTGAGTAATTCTGGTGTGCAAACTCGTAGCCATTATGATCCTGCCGGTCATGAAGGTAAGGGAAAGGTTTATGGCCGTCAGTTTGAAATTGATCCGTCTGATCGTAAATGGACAGGTGGTATTTATGACGAAGGCCGCCGCGACTGGCTTTACCCGCTTGATCTGAACGCCAAAGCAAAAGATGCTTTCAAGGTAGGTGAGTTCAACCACATCAAAATTGAATGTATCGGCAACGAAATGAAAACCTGGATTAATGGCGTCCCTACTGCCGATGTAGTGGATACTATTGACCGTAAAGGATTTATTGGTTTGCAGGTTCACGCGGTGAGTAAAGAGGAGCAGGCTGGTAAAAAAGTATATTTTAAAAACCTTAAACTGCAAACTACCAACTTAAAATCAACACCTTTTCCAAAAGATGTTTATGTGGTAAACCTGCAGCCCAACAGCATTACCCCGGCCGAAAAAGCTGCCGGCTGGAAACTGCTGTATGATGGCAAAACCAATACCGGCTGGCGTGGTGCTACCCTGAAAACTTTCCCAACTTTTGGCTGGGAGTACAAAGATGGAACCATGCATGTGCTGCCATCAGCCGGAAAAGAAGAATCTGGTGGCGGTGATATCGTGACCAACGATCAGTATAGCGCCTTTGACCTTTCATTTGAATTTAAGCTAACGCCCGGTGCCAACAGCGGGGTTAAATATTTTGTAACCCTGAGCGAAGTGACCAAGGGCTCAGCCATAGGATTGGAATACCAGGTATTGGACGACAAGCTGCACCCGGATGCCAAACTGGGCCGTGATGGCGATCGTACGCTGGCCTCTTTATACGATCTGATTAAAGCCAACAAGCAGGAACGTTTTGTGCACCCGATTGGCAGCTGGAACATCGGTCGTATAGTGGTTTATCCAAATAACCACGTTGAACATTACCTGAATGGTGTTAAAGTGCTGGAATACGAGCGCGGCTCAAAAGAATTCCGCGACTTGGTAGCTATCAGCAAATACACCATCTGGAAAAACTTCGGCGAAGCAAAAGAAGGTCACCTGTTATTGCAGGATCATGGCAATGAAGCGTTTTTTAGGAATATCAAGATCAAAGTATTGAAGTAATCACTTCAACCTATATAATTTGTCATCCTAAACAAAAGGGGAGAATCTGCTAAGTAGATTCTTCCCTTTTGTTCAGGATGATTTTTTTTAAAGCTTTCCTTCTAAGAAAACTCTCATTCAACATATCTGGAAATTATTTTCCCTTCGATTAGAAGCACTTAACTAATGTGTATAAATTTTGATTAGATTTTAATTGATCCATTCATCAATCAGCGCTTTTATTTGCTATTTTTAATTGTTAGACCTGTCTAACATCACGCTATTTAAAAGAGCATGTTTCCTGCATTTTATTAATCACCATAATCATAATTAACAGAAATGAGTAAGATCACAGTAAAAGACGGAACCGAGATTTATTACAAGGATTGGGGAACAGGGCAACCACTTTTTTTTCATCATGGCTGGCCTTTATCCGGAGATGATTGGGATGCACAAATGATGTTTTTCCTGAAAAAGGGATACCGGGTGATTGCCCATGATCGCCGCGGGCACGGAAGATCAAGCCAGGTTTCAGAAGGGCACAATATGGATACCTATGCCGCTGATGTGGCTGCGGTAACCGAAGCGCTTGACCTGAGAGATGCCGTACATATTGGTCACTCAACCGGCGGTGGCGAAGCCATTCATTATGCTGCTAATTTGGGTAAAGGTCGCGTAGCTAAAGTGGTGCTCATAAGCGCGGTTACGCCGATCATGGTGCAATCTGACACCAATCCGGATGGCGTGCCCATGGCTATATTTGATGAAATACGTGAGGGCACGGCATTTAACCGGGCCCAATATTTTGAAGATTTTACCATCCCGTTTTACGGTTATAACCGTGAAGGCGCAAAAATATCCCAGGGGATCAGGGATAATTGGTGGCGCCAGGGAATGATGGGCGGGGTAAAAGCGCATCATGATGGTATTAAGGCTTTTTCCGAAACAGATTTTACAGAAGACCTTAAAAGTGTAGATATTCCGGTGCTTGTTTTGCATGGTGAGGATGATCAGATCGTTCCATTCCCTATATCAGGTGCAAAAGCAATAAAACTTTTAAAAAACGGAAAGTTGATTTCATATCCAGGCTTCCCTCATGGAATGCCGGCTACCGAAGCTGCCACTATAAACAAAGATCTTTTAGCGTTTATCCAATCGTAAATAAAAAAGTCATTCTTGTTAAATATAAAAAAGCTGTCAATCGTAAATGATTGACAGCTTTTTTTAATTCTTTCACATCACAATTCACAACGAGCTTCTCACCATTACATGAAACGGTACCGCGAAGTGTTCGTGGCAGTTACTCAGGGCAAATTCTGCGGCTTTGCTGCCCATCAGCTTAAAGTCAGTTGATATGGTGGTGATACCATCCAGGATGATCTCCTTAAGGGCGGTTTCATTATAAGATATAACGCCCACGTCCTGAACTACTTTCAAATCAGACGCGATGATCTTTTTGATCAGTTCAACCAGGTCGTCCTCGGTCAGGCTGATATAGACCGTTTGCGGCTGGATGGTTTCTGCCGATAAGGAATCGACCACAGCATATTCAAAAGCATATTGGCGGCAAAAATTTAAAAAGCCCTTCATAATCTCTTTGGAGTGATAGGTTTTGCCCGGGAATATCAGCTTGATGGTATGGTAATTAGTTAGCTTATCCATGAGCTTTTTCAGGGCTTCGTACACGTCAGTAGCAAAGTTTTCATATATCGCTGCAAACTTTCCGCTTACGCCGGGTACCAGGTTATCCAGCAGAATCAGTTTATCCTTGGGGATGGTATTGATAATCTCGTGTGCTTTGGCTTCATTATCCAGGAAATGCGGGATAATAATATACTTGGCATAATCATTTTGGGCGCTTTCGGTAATGATCTTCTTGAAAAAATGGAAGTCGTTATTGTAGATGTAGAAATCGACGGTAGCTTTTTCGCCAATGGTATCCACAAAAGCATCGTAAATGATCTTTTTATGCGCGCTCAGTTTGTTGAACAGGAGGAATATCTTAATCGGTTTCTGAAAATCGGTATTCGAAATAAAAAATCCCTTGCCAGGTACCGAACTTACAATGCCCTTATCTTTCAATTCCTTGTAAACCCGCTCAATAGTATTGCGTGAAGTATCCAGCGCGAAACTCAGATCATTAATAGAGGGAAGCATATCATCCTTAACAATATCTCCGCTTTCGATACCCCGGATAATGGCGTTGGATAGCTGCAGATATTTGGGCGTAATAGAGTACTCGTCTATCGATAATATTTTCAGATAATTCTTCACAGTTTATTATTGGATCAGCACAAATGTACTATTACACAGCCGCATTTTATTCATGAAAAAGATGGTAGGGGATAGTTTGAAAAATGTATATATTTATGTTGTTATAACCAATTAACAACCTCCGGTACAACCAATTACCGGAACCCTGAAAACTTAATTAAACTATTCCCCTATGGTATTAAATTTACTTAACCCAAAGTTTCTTCTTTTATCGTTTTTTTTAATTGTGGTGTTTGCCGGTGACGTAAAGGCCCAGGATCCATACCAGACATATCGGCAGGATTGGCTCAAAAAAGCGGAAGACAACAAGCCTAAACTTATCGAGACAGAAAAGCAACCTATTGGCCTGGTACGTATGGAGAAAGACCCAGCAGCTTTCCAGGGTTGGAAAGCTGTGCCTGCGGATAGTGTAGGCAAGTTGTATAACACTTCGTTCAAAACGCAAAACGGCGTTGTGGTTGATTTTGGCGAACATGTAACCGGGTACCTGACCTTCTTCATAAAATCGCTCAAAGGAACGCCCGATGGCCCTGTGAGGCTAAAATTTACCTTTGGTGAAGTACCCGCAGAACTATCTGTACCTTTTGATCCTTACAAAGGAACCCTGAGCCGGGCCTGGCTGCAAGACGAAACCGTTACTGTTACCGAAATGCCCGCAGAGGTTACCATACCACGCCGCCTTTCAGGGCGATATGTAAAGGTTGAATTGTTGGGTGCTTCGCCCAATTTTGATTTTCATATCAGCAATATGGTGTTTAAGGCAAACTCGTCAGTGGCCTTTAAACCACCACTTCTGGCCGCCACTACACCACAAATCATTGCCGATATTGACCGTGTGGGATTGGCAACCTTAAAAGAATGCATGCAAACTGTGTATGAAGATGGCCCCAAACGCGATAGGCGACTTTGGATAGGCGATCTGTATTTGGAATCATTAGCCGGTCAGTTTTCGTACCAAAATAACCAACTCACCAAGCGTTGTCTTTATCTGCTGGCTGGTTTATCTGCCGAAGATGGCATTCTGCTCGCCAATGTATTTGAAAACCCCGAACCCCATGCCCAGGCAGGGAGCCGCTTACTGGATTACTGCCTGTTGTACAATGTGGCGCTAAAAGAATATGTTACAGCCACGGATGATAGGCAAACCGGACTTGACCTATGGCCTGTTGCCAAAAAGCAGCTGGACATCATCCGTAAATACGCCGGTGCTGATGGTATGATGAATTATCAAAAGGCCGGTAAGGAGTGGTGGGTGTTTTTTGACTGGCAGGACGGCCTGGACAAACAAGACTGTTTGCAGGGACTATCTATTTATACCCTGAACCAAACCTACGCGCTGGCGAAGTTATTGGGCAAGGAAAACGAAGTGGATGACATACAATCTTTAGCCAAAAAGTTAAAGGCCGCTGCCTATAAAAACCTATATGATCCAAAATCGGGCTTGTTTGTGAGCGGTACAAATAAACAGATCTCCTATGGTTCACAAGCCTGGATGATATTGAGCGGGGTGGCTTCCAAACAGGAAGCACAAGCGGCTTTAAAAGCGCTAACCACTGTTAAGGATGCGGTACATCCCGGGACACCTTATATGTTTCATTACTATATAGCCGCTCTTATTGAAAGTGGTTTAAAGTCTGAGGCAAAGGATGAGCTGCAAAATTATTGGGGCGGGATGGTTAAAAAAGGAGCTGACACTTTTTGGGAAGTGTATGATCCGAAGGATGAACTGAAATCGCCGTATAATTTTTACCCGGTAAACAGTTATTGTCATGCCTGGAGCTGCACCCCGGTTTACTTTATCCGAAAGTATCCGGAGATATTTCAGCGCTAGACTGCTGATTTTTCTTTTTGTCATTCTGAGCGCAGCGAAGAATCTATTCTTAGACGTGCATGACGACTATTAGATTCTTCGCTGCGCTCAGAATGACAGGTTTAAGAGAAATTAATGTTCTTCAACAGTTTCATTGCCTTTCTTCTTAAAACTATAATACAAATATCCCAACGCCGGGAGTATGAATAGGCTGCCTATAAGCAAACCTACGCCCAGGTCGTCGATAGATTTGCCTGTGGCGTGATCGGTAAGCAGCGACATGGAACTGCCATCCTTAAAGATCACAAAACGGGGGAAACGGGTATGGCCAACCGAAATGAGGATCATGCTTACCTGGAACGCGGCCAGCACCCTGATCCATTGTTTGTTCTTTTTGTCGGAGATAATAAACCATAATAATACCAGCGATAGCGTAGCGGCGATAACAGCCGTCAGACTCAGTAGGTTACCAAATATCCAGTCGGCCAGGTGCACATGTTCTACATACGACGCCAGGAATACCAATGCGCCCAGTATCACGGCAGCTATGTTCATGGCTTTGGCTTTTTTGATAAAGCGTTTCACGTCATATACTTCGGGGCATTCGCCAATGAGGTAAATGGCAGCCAGGAAGCCGCAGAGGGCTACGGTGAAAAATCCGACCGAAACCGAGAACCAGTTCAACCAGCTGAAAATATAGACACCTGCAAATGTTTTTGCTGTGGGGGCTATCTGGCCGGATAGGGCACTACCCGCGATGATACCCAGGAACATAGGCGTAACAAAGCTGGAGTAAACAAATATATGATTGTAAAAGCCCTGCGTTTTCTCGTCCTTAATGGCATCATAATTCCGGAAAGCGAATGCCGTTCCGCGGGCTGTGATACCCAATAGCATAATGAGCAGGGGGATGTGTAGGTAAACGCACATTTCGCTGTAAATAGTGGGGAAACCCACAAACAGGATCACTACGGTAATGATGAGCCACATGTGGTTAGCCTCCCATATGGGGCCGATAGCCTGGTAGCTTGTTTTGCGGGTGCGGTGCTTATTATCATTGGAGGTAAAAAGCTCGATGATACCCGCGCCAAAATCGGCCCCGCCTAACAGAAAGTACAGCGTAATGGAGGCAAATAAAAACAAAATAACTACGTACAACATATCTTTATGGGCTTAACGGTCATACAATTCGGGCACCATTTGTATTTGTCTTTTCAGCAGGAAAATAACAAATACACTCAGCGTAAAATAAATAAAGGTAAACAGGTAAAAGGAGTACTGGATACCCGGCATCGGCGTAACCGCCTCGCTGGTACGCATAACCCCTTGTATTATCCAGGGTTGGCGGCCCACTTCTGTCACCGTCCATCCGGCTTCCAGGGCGATAAAACCGGCAGGCGTAGCCCAGATAAACATTTTCAGGAACCAGCCTTTAGTAAACCAGTCCTTCTTTTTCCATAAGGCAATAAAATACAATACCCCGATCAGCATCATCAGCATACCAAAACCAACCATGATCTGGAATGCATAGTGCGTAACGGCTACAGGAGGCTGGTTTTTAACAGGGATCTTATCCAGGCCATTAACCGGTTCCTTGAAATTATCATGCACCAGGAAGCTCAGTAAACCAGGTATCTCTATCCCATAATTTACTTTTTTAGCCGCTGTATCCGGTATGCCGCCGATAACCAAAGGTGCATAGCTTTGTGTATGGAAATAAGCCTCCATGGCGGCCAGTTTGGCGGGTTGCCTTTTGGCGGCGCCCTTGGCAGATATATCACCGCTTAAAGGCTGTAAAATGGCCGCCGCGGCACCAAATACAATGGCTATTTTAAAGGCCTTACTATGAAAATGCACATTACGCTTGCGATGGATCATGAGGGCATGGATACCCGCAACCGCGAAACCCGTGGCCGAGAACGCGGCGATGGTCATGTGAAGCGACTCAGAGAACCAGGCCTCATTAAACATGGCTTTCAATGGGTCGATATTAAGGTATTTGCCATTTACGAAATCGAAACCAGAGGGACTGTTCATCCAGGAATTGGCCGATACTACGAGTATGCCCGATGCGATACCGCTGATGCCTACTACAATGCCCGTAACCCAATGGAACCAGGTATTGAGCCGGTTCCAGCCGTAAAGGAAAAAGCCCAGGGCTATCGCCTCGATAAAAAAGGCTACCCCTTCGAGCGAAAAGGGCATACCGAATATGGGGCCTGCATGTTTCATAAAACCCGGCCAAAGGAGGCCCAGCTCAAAGGATAACATAGTGCCAGAAACAGCGCCTGTAGCAAAAAATATAGCTACTCCTTTACTCCAGGCTACGGTAATGTTTTTGTAAACCGGATCGTGGGTTTTGATCCATTTGTAGTGTGATATGGCCATAAAAACGGGCATCACCATACCGATGCAGGAGTATATGATATGAAAACCTAACGATAAGGCCATCTGCGACCTTGCTGCAATAAAATCATCCATATGCGTAATACTAAATAATGGCTGAATTTAAAGCTATAATGTAACAAAATCGTGAAGATTTACTAATTGATATTAAATATAAAATATACTTTTTAAGTGTAATTGGTTGGATTAGTGCGTAAAATTTAGTAAACCTCACCTAGCCCTCTCCTTTGGAGAGGGCTTTTGATTAGCATAGTGCCCCATAAAAGCACCTAACTGAATTAGTAGGATTTTAAAAGTCGACCCTTTGGGGAGATTTAGAAGGGTGTTTACCCGTTCCGTTTCGTCGATCCCCTGATGATCAATTCCGGTTTGATGCTGATGATCTTTGGTTTGGTGGTGGTATCGTTATTGCCTATTTCCTGAAAAAACAAATTGGCCACGGTATTGCCCATATAAATACTAAACTGATCGATAGTGGTTATGGACGGACTGGTAATCTCCGAAAAGCTTTCATTAGCGTAACCGCATATACCCAGCTCCGATGGTACTTTGATACCCATGGCGTTGGCCACGTCCAATACACCTAATGCCGAGAAATCGGATGTGGAGGCAAATATGGCATCCGGTGGCTGGGGCAGGCTCAGCAGTTTGCGGGTTCCCAGGGCGCCCAGTTCTTTTGTCCATGCATTTTCCACAATCAATTCCTCTATTACGGGTACATTGTATGCCTTGAATGCTTTCAGGTAGCCTTCCTTACGTTGTTTAAAAATGCTCAGATTTTGAGGTCCTTCCAGCAGGGCTATTCTTTTATAACCACCTTCAATGAGGTGGGATACCGCTTCGTATGAAGCCTGAACATTATCATTGATCACCTTGAGGGTTTCCAGCTCTTCGGCCACACGGTCAAACTGGATAAGCTGAATGCCATGATCCAACACATTTTGCAGGTGCTGGTAATCATTACCATCGGCCGATACTGATATCACGATACAATCTACATGCTGATTGATGAGCGTATTGACACACTGCACCTCCTTGTCGTGATCTTCGTCCGATTGACAAATAATCAGGTTATAGCCTTTCTGATAGGTGATTTCTTCGATACCAGCAATCACGTTCGAGAAAAAATTCTGGTTAATGCGGGGTATCACTACGCCAATGGTTTTTGACTGACCCTTACGCAGGTTAGAGGCCAGCGTGTTCCGCTTATAATTGAGCTCGTCGGCTGTTTTAATGATCAGCTCCTTGGTTTTTTCGTTCACCTGGCTGCTGTTATTTAGTGCCCGTGAAACGGAAGAAGCGGTAATGCCCAGTTTTTCGGCAATATCATAAATGGTGGTACGTTTTACTTTCTTCATTACAAAGTGCAAGTTGGAAAAAATATTTTACGCAATCGATTGTAATTTTAAATATTTATTTAATTTCGTCTCGTTAAGTTACCAAAAAATAAACACACCCTAATTATTCACGTCATAACCATCTAAAAGTATGTTGCTATTAGGCATCGATATAGGTACGTCTTCGGTTAAGGTGAGCGTTGTTGACGCGGCCACCCAAAAAATATTGGCCTCGGCGCAATACCCGGATGAAGAATCGCCCATTAAAGCTTTATACCCAGGCTGGGCCGAACAATCGCCGCAAATGTGGTGGGAGCAGGCGCAGCAGTCCCTGGAACGCTGCCATGCAAAAAATGCCTACAACCCGGCAGATATTGCCGCCATTGGTATTGCCTACCAAATGCACGGCCTGGTGCTGGTTGATAAAGATCAAAATGTATTGCGCGATAGCATTATCTGGTGCGATAGCCGTGCCGTTGAAATTGGCGATAAAGCTTTTGCCGCCATAGGAGAGGAGTATTCTTTATCGCACCTGCTCAATTCGCCCGGTAACTTTACGGCATCTAAACTGGCCTGGGTAAAGGAAAATGAGCCCGAGATCTACAGTAAGATAGATAAGATCATGCTTCCCGGCGATTATATCGCTATGAAACTTACTGGCGAGATCACCACTTCGGTATCGGCATTATCGGAGGGTGTATTTTTTGATTTCAAAGCTAATGGTATTTCTAAAGAGATCATCAATTATTTTGGTTTTGATGAAAGTCTTTTCCCGGTGATCAATCCTGTATTTTCTTCGCATGGCACCTTATCGGCCGCTGTGGCAGAAAAACTGAAATTGAAAGCTGGTATTCCGGTAGCTTATAAATCGGGTGATCAACCTAATAATGCCCTGTCCTTAAATGTGCTTAATCCGGGTGAGGTGGCAGCTACGGCAGGTACTTCGGGCGTGATATATGGTGTGAGCGACGAACTAACCTATGATCAGCAATCGCGTATCAACACTTTTGCCCATGTTAATTATGCCGAAGAGCAAAAACGCTTGGGTGTGTTGTTGTGTATCAATGGCACAGGCAGCCTATATCGCTGGGCCAAATACAATTTTGGGACAGGACTAAACTATACCCAAATGAACAACGAGGCTAAAAAAGCACCATTGGGAAGCGATGGTCTGCAGATATTACCCTTTGGAAATGGCGCCGAGCGCATGCTGAACAACAAACAGGTAGGCGCCCACATTCAAAATATCGACCTGAACCTGCATACACAAGCACATATTTTCCGTGCAGTGCAGGAAGGCATTGCCAGCGCGTTTCGTTATGGCCTGGATATCATGCGCAGCAACGGCATGAATCCAACGGTTATCCGCGCGGGCAAAAGCAACTTGTTCCTGAGCGAACTGTTTACCGAAACGTTCGTAAATGCCACCGGCGTACCCGTAGAACTGTATAATAACGATGGTAGCGTGGGGGCAGCCTTAGGCGCTGGTATCGGTGCAGGCATATACAAATCGCCAGCTGAAGCTTTCAGCAATGCCAAAGCTATACAATTGATTGAACCCTCAACCCAACAATTTGAACCCATTTACCAGGAATGGAAAGAACTTTTAAGCTTAAAGCTGAAGGCATAAAGCCAAAGGCTAAAAAAGAAAAATTCAAAAATCAATAATTAAAACAAATCACTAATTCACTAAATCAGTAATTCAATAATTAAAAAAATATGAGCATCGTAACCGGAGAAAAACAGTTTTTTAAAGAGATAGGACAGATCAAATATGAAGGAACGCAATCGGATAATCCGCTGGCATTCCGTTGGTATGATGCGGATAGGGTAGTGGCCGGTAAAACCATGAAAGATCATCTGCGTTTTGCCTGCGCGTACTGGCATTCGTTCTGCGGTACCGGTGCCGATCCGTTTGGCGGCCCCACCCACGTATTTCCATGGGATGAAAAAGCCGATGCGGTTGAGCGTGCCAAGGATAAAATGGACGCGGCTTTTGAGTTCATCACCAAAATGAACCTGCCGTACTACTGCTTCCATGATGTGGATGTGGTTGATTATGGTAACGACGTAAATGAAAACGACAGGCGTTTACAGGCTTTGGTGGACTACGCCAAACAAAAACAAGCCGCTAGCGGTGTAAAACTGCTTTGGGGTACCTCAAACCTGTTCAGCCACAAAAGGTATATGAACGGCGCTTCCACCAATCCCGATTTTCATGTGCTGGCTCATGCAGGCGCGCAGGTTAAGGCCGCCATCGATGCCACCATTGCTTTAGGCGGCGAGAACTATGTTTTCTGGGGTGGTCGTGAAGGTTATATGAGTCTGCTGAACACGGATATGAAACGCGAGCAGGAGCACTTTGCCCGTTTTTTACATACGGCTAAAGATTATGCTCGCAAACAAGGCTTTAAAGGAACTTTCTTTATTGAACCAAAACCTTGTGAGCCAACCAAGCACCAGTATGATTTTGATGCGGCTACCGTTTTGGGCTTTTTGCAGAAATATGACCTGCTCAACGATTTTAAACTGAACCTGGAGGTTAACCACGCCACACTGGCTGGTCATACTTTCCAGCATGAATTGCAGGTAGCTGCCGATTCAGGTTTATTAGGTTCGATAGATGCCAACCGGGGCGATAACCAGAACGGCTGGGATACCGACCAGTTCCCGAACGATATCAACGAAGTAACCGAATGTATGCTGATCATCCTGGAAGCAGGCGGTTTCCAGGGCGGTGGTATCAACTTCGACGCAAAGATCCGTCGCAACTCAACCGATCCGGCCGATCTGTTCTACGCGCACATTGGTGGTATGGACATTTTTGCCCGCGCTTTAGTTACTGCTGATAACATTCTGCAAAAATCAGACTATAAAAAGATCCGCAAAGAAAGATATGCTTCATTCGATACCGGTTCTGGTAACGATTTTGAAACAGGAAAGCTATCTTTAGAGGATTTGCGTAACTATGCCATCGCTAATGGTGAGCCTAAAACCATCAGCGGCAAACAAGAATATTTAGAAAATTTGATAAATCGCTATATATAGTTTATAATTGTCAATCTAACATATTAAAACCAACTTAACCAAAACAATGAACCTGAAAACCCTCTCGATCGGCGATTATGCTGTATTCTTGATCTACTTTGTATTAGTCGCCGGCTATGGCTGGTGGGTATATAAGCGTAAACACAACGCCGATGCCACTTCAAAAGATTACTTTTTGGCCGAAGGGTCACTGACCTGGTGGGCTATCGGTGCATCGCTGATCGCTTCCAATATATCTGCCGAGCAGTTTATCGGAACCAGCGGATCGGCATTCAAGATGGGTTTGGCCATATCAACTTACGAGTGGATGGCAGCAATTACACTGATCATTGTAGCGGTATTTTTTATCCCGGTATATCTTAAAAACAAGATATTCACCATGCCGCAGTTTCTGCACCAGCGGTATAACGGTACGGTGGCTATGGTAATGGCCATATTCTGGCTGTTGCTGTACATCGTAGTTAACCTGATGTCGATATTGTACCTGGGCGCTTTGGCTATCAGCGGTATATCTGGTCTGGATATCCATTTGTGTATCTGGTTGCTGGCTATATTCGCGGTGATCATTACCCTGGGCGGTATGAAGGTAATTGGTTACACCGATGTTATACAGGTTGCTGTATTGATACTGGGAGGGTTGGTTGCAACTTACCTTGCGCTTAATAAACTAAGCACTTTTACCAATACACCTGGAATTATAAGCGGCTTTAAATCGATGTATAGCGAGGCGAATGATCACTTCCACATGATCTTCAAAAAGGATAACGCTAACTATATGGATTTGCCGGGTTTAACCGTGTTAATTGGCGGTATGTGGATCACCAACCTTAACTATTGGGGCTGTAACCAGTACATTACGCAAAGGGCATTGGGCGCAAATCTTAAAACAGCCCGTGGCGGTATCTTATTCGCCGCATTCCTGAAATTACTGATGCCTGTTATCGTAGTATTGCCCGGTATCGCGGCTTATGTACTTTATCAAAAAGGTATGTTTCACCAGGAAATGCTGAGTGCATCTGGTGTAACCGACCCTAATAAGGCTTACCCTTCTTTACTAAACCTGTTACCAGGTGGCTTAAAGGGACTTTCTTTTGCCGCTTTAACGGCAGCAATCGTGGCTTCCCTGGCTGGTAAAGCAAATAGTATTGCCACCATATTTACATTGGATATCTACAAAAAAGCCATTAATCCGGCAGCTGATGATAAAAAATTAGTGAACTTGGGTAAATGGTCGGTAGTGGTAGCTATGTTTTTGGGTATACTTTTATCAGAGGTGATCGGTAACGCCTTAATGGGCGAAGGCAAACAAGGCTTCCAGTACATTCAGGAATATACCGGTTTCGTATCTCCGGGTATATTTGCCATGTTTATTCTGGGTTTCTTCTGGAAAAAAGCGACATCAAACGCGGCTATGTTCGCTACTATTGGCGGCTTTATCATGTCGTGCTTCTTTAAACTGTTACCGCGTTTTGCCGATCTGAGCTTCCTGTCGCCTTATGGCTTCTCGAAACTGGCCCTGCAGGACGATAAGGTTACCAAGCTTTATGAGATACCGTTCCTTGACCGTATGGGTTTTGTATTTGTTATTTGCGTTGTAGGTATGTATATCATCTCAAAAATTGACGGCGCCCGCGGTGTTAAAACCAATGGCCTGGAAATTGATGGATCGATGTTTAAAACATCCCGTGCGTTTACTGCTGGCGCTTTGATAGTTACAGGTATTGTAATAGCGCTTTACTCTATCTTCTGGTAGAAATTATTTTTCAACATATGGTAAAAGGCGGTGGATCAGATGATCTGCCGCCTTTTGTGCTTAAATAGTTTTATTAATAGCTAAAACGTTATATAATTTAGTTAAGGGTTAAATGTATCTTGCCAATAAGCCGCATCCGAAAACGTTTGCGTGGATTTGTTTTGATTAACCGTTCCAACTTGTACAAAATGATGTGTAATTTGCCGGTCACAACAAACCTTTTATATACGATACCATCAATCCATGGTTAATAATTTAGAACAAACATTTCGCTGGTTTGGGCCTTCCGATCCGGTTACATTAACAGCTATCAGGCAAACTGGTGCTACGGGCATAGTTACATCGCTTTATCACATCCCGGTTGGCGAGGTGTGGAGTTTAGACGAGATCAACCAACGCAAAAATATTATTGAAGATGCCGGGCTTACCTGGTCGGTAGTAGAGAGCGTTAATATTCACGAGAGTATCAAAACAGCCTCGGCCGATAGAGATAAATACATTGCGAACTATGTAAGTACGTTGAAAAACCTTTCGCTGGCAGGTATCAATATTGTATGTTACAATTTTATGCCGGTGCTTGATTGGACACGTACCGATCTGGATTTCCTGTTACCCAACAAAGGAACCGCGCTGAGGTACGATGCCAAAGCACTGGCCGCTTTTGACCTGTATATCCTGGAACGTGAAGGTGCCGAAAATGATTTTACTGCCGAACAACAGCAAGCTGCAAGAACATATTTAGACAGCATCAGCGCCGAAGAAAAAGCCCAACTGATCGATAACCTGATGGCTGGTTTACCGGGTACCAATAAAGTATTAACTATCCCGGAGTTTAAAGAGCATTTAAAACGCTACGCCAATACTGATGCTGTTGCATTGAAAGCCAATTTGGGTTATTTCCTGAAGGGCATTATTCCCGGCGCCGAAGCAGCCGGAGTGAAAATGTGTATCCACCCGGACGACCCGCCGTTCCCGATACTGGGATTACCACGTGTGGTTTCCACAGAACAGGATCTGGTGGATGTGGTTAATTTTAGGCTATCGACAAGTAATGGCCTAACCTTTTGTAGTGGTTCATTGGGTGCCAGACCTGATAACGACCTGCCAGGCATCGTAGAAAGGTTAGGCGAGCATATCCACTTTTTGCATTTACGCAATGTACAGCGCGAGGATGATGGCAGCTTTTACGAGGCGGAGCATTTGAACGGCAGTACAGATATGTACGCCGTGATGAAAAATATTGTTTTAGAACAGCAAAAACGCCAGCAACAAGGCCGCGCAGATGTGGCTATACCCATGCGCCCGGATCATGGTCATAAACTGCTGGACGATTTTAATTATAAAACCTATCACGGCTATTCGGCCATTGGCAGGTTAAAAGGGCTTGCCGAACTGAGGGGATTGGAAATGGGAGTAAAACGCTCATTGTTCGATAAAGCATAATTTATAGCCTCACCCCGCCCTCTCCAAAGGAGATGGTTCGAAAGTGAAGTTAAAGTCCTCTCCTTTGGAGAGGATTTAGGTGAGGTTAAATAAGGTATAATTATAAACTTAAAAAGCAGTTTACCTGCTTAGCTACTAATGAAGAATTTTTTAGATCAGGATTTTTTATTAAATACCAAAACGGCGCAGCGCCTGTACCATGAATATGCCAGCCAGCTGCCTATTATTGATTATCACTGTCACTTACCGCCCGACCAGATAGCCCAGGATATTAATTTTAATAACCTCACGCATGCCTGGCTTTACGGTGATCATTACAAATGGCGGGCTATGCGGGCCAATGGTGTTAATGAAGCTTATATCACCGGTAATAAAAGCGACCAGGAAAAGTTTGCAAAATGGGCCGAAACAGTGCCTTACACTTTGCGTAATCCATTATATCACTGGACACACCTGGAATTACAGCGCTATTTCGGTATCCATGACCTGCTTTCACCGGCAACTGCTCAGCAGATATATGATGAGTGTAATGCCAAACTGAAAACTCCTGAATTCAGCATCCGCAATATCCTGAAAGGAAAGAATGTGGAAGTGGTTTGTACTACGGATGATCCGCTGGATAATCTGGCCTTTCATCAGCAGATCAAAAAAGATGGTTTCGAAATAAAAGTACTTCCGGCTTTCAGACCAGATAAAGCGATGAATGCTGATGATCTGAACGCGCTGAATCAATATATCGATCAATTGCAATCGGTTAGTAATGTTGATATTGCAAGCTATGATGATTACTTAAAAGCTTTGAAGATCCGTCATGATTATTTCGCGGCTAATGGCTGTACCTTATCAGACCATGGTTTATCGCATATTGATGCTGATGATTATACTGATGCTGAAATAGCCACGATTTTTTTAAAGATCAGGAGTAAAAAAGTTTTATTACCATTGGAGATATCCAAGTTTAAATCGGCTATGCTGTACCAATTTGCTTTGTGGGATCATGAAAAAGGTTGGGTGCAGCAATATCACCTGGGTGCATTGCGTAACAACAATACCCGTGGCTTAGCCAATTCCGGCCCGGATACAGGCTGGGACTCCATTGGCGATTTTAAGCAAGGTGTTACCTTATCCAAGTTTCTAAACCGGCTTGATGCTGATAATAGGCTGGCGAAAACGATATTGTACAACTTAAATCCATCAGATAATGAGTTGTTTGCCGCGATGACGGGTAACTTTAACGATGGTTCCGTTGCCGGTAAGGTGCAGTTCGGTTCGGCATGGTGGTTTTTGGATCAAAAGGATGGGATGATCAAACAACTGAACGCGCTGTCAAACATCGGCCTGGTAAGCAGGATGGTGGGTATGCTTACAGATTCGCGCAGCTTTTTATCCTTCCCAAGGCACGAGTATTTCCGCCGCCTGGTTTGTAACCTGTTTGCCGAAGATATAGAGAATGGCGAACTGCCAAACGATATAGAATGGACTGGCAAGATAGTGCAGGACATTTGCTATTATAACGCTAAAAACTACTTTAATTTCGATAAGCAGTAATGAGTAATTCTTTCAATAACGGATCAGCTAAAGGCAGTATACTTTCGTTTGGCGAATTGCTACTCCGGATATGCCCGGACGCGGGTGGCGAATGGCTGCACGAAAACCAGTTGCCATTTTTTGTAGGCGGTGCCGAGCTGAATGTGGCTACTGCTTTAGCTTTATGGGGGCTGCCATCGGCTTATTTTACGGCTTTGCCCGATAATGCTTTATCCACACAGATCCTGGATTTCCTGCAGGATAAAAATGTGGATACAACGCCGGTTTATAAGGGTGGCGATAGGATAGGGCTGTACTATTTAACCCGCGGAAAAGATATCAAGAACAATGCGCTGATCTATGACCGGGCTAATTCGGCCTTTGCCGGTTTAAAACCCGGACAGGTGGATTGGGATAAGGTGCTTGATTGCGTAAGCTGGTTTCACTTTAGCGCTATCTGCCCGGCTATTAGTCAGGATGTGGCTGATGTTTGCGCCGAGGTGCTGGAAGCGGCATCTGCACGAAACATCACCATATCGGTCGACCTTAACTATAGGGCGCGCCTTTGGCAATACGGTAAACAACCTATCGACGTAATGCCACAACTGGTAAAATATGCCGACCTGATCATGGGCAACATCTGGGCTGCCGAACGGATGCTGGGCATACCGGTTGAACCCAATGTAACCGAATCGGGTCAAAAAAGTATTTACCTGAAGGAGGCTCAAAAATCATCAGAAACCATTATTGCGCAATTTCCAAAATGTAAGGCTGTAGCCAATACATTCCGTTTTGATGCTGGCGAGGGGATAAACTACTACACGGCTTTGTACGATGGTGATAAACTGCACAGCTCAAAACAATATGATACCGATAAGGTGGTGGATAAAGTAGGCAGCGGCGATTGTTTTATGGCTGGCCTCATCTATGGCTTTTACAGTGATCTTGATCCGTTGGAGACACTGGAATTTGCCACCTCGGCTGCCTATCAGAAATTATTTATAGAAGGTGATGCAACCCATAAAACGGTTCAACAAATCATAAACGCTATTAAACCATGAGCAAAAAAGATATTGTACTGAATGCCATATTAAACCAGGGATCATTACCACTCTTCTTTTATGAAGATGCGCAAGTAAGCCTGGAGATAACCCGAACCTTGTACAGGGCGGGCATTAGGGTATTTGAATATACCAACCGCGGCACCGCGGCATTGGCCAATTTTATTGTGCTGAAAAAGGCGCAGCAGGAAGAAATGCCCGATCTGCAATTGGGTATCGGTACCATAAAAACCGCTTCTGAAGCAACCGCTTTTATAGCTGCCGGAGCCGATTTTATTGTAGCGCCGGTAATCAACCCCGAAGTAGGGGCTATAGCCAAACAACATGATCTGTTATGGATTCCCGGGTGTATGACGCCGACCGAAATTAATACCGCCCAGCAACATGGCGCGGCATTGATTAAGCTGTTTCCAGCTAATATTTTGGGGCCAGAGTTTATGTCGTCTATCAAAGATCTGTTTGCAGGTCAGTTATTCATGCCAACAGGTGGGGTTGACTTGAATATCGACAGCATCAGTACCTGGTTCAAAGCCGGTGTTTGCGCGGTGGGCATGGGAAGTAAGCTCATCAGCAAAAAAGTACTGGACGACCGCTTGTATGAGCAACTTTACGCAGACACTATCAAACTCGGTGAACTGGTGTCAAGTATCAAGTAAATAACAATGTAGTATCAAGTAGCGAGTATCACGATTTAAATGCTTTGTAGATATATACCAAAGGGTGTCTTGATACTTGATACTCGCTACTTGATACTAATAGAACAACAACCAATTAAAAACCAATCATAATGAAAGAAACTAAAGTTGGGAATTACAGATGGGTCATATGCTCGCTGGTTTTTTTTGCCACTACGGTAAATTACCTGGACAGGGCAGTGATCAGTCTTTTAAAATCCGATCTGACCAAGGAATTCAACTGGAACGACGGAGATTATGCCAATATTGAAATAGCATTTAAAATAGCCTACTCTTTGGGCCTGCTGGCAGCCGGAGGTTTTATTGACAAGGTAGGCACCAAGCTGGGTTACTTTTTATCAACCCTTTTTTGGAGCATCTCTGCAGTGTGCCACGCTTTTGTGGGCAGCACCTTTGGCTTTGGCGTTGTACGTTCGGCTTTAGGTATCAGCGAGGCGGGGAATTTTCCGGCAGCTATTAAAACAGTAGCCGAATGGTTCCCGAAAAAGGAGCGGGCATTTGCCACCGGGATCTTCAACTCCGGATCAAATATCGGCGCTATTGTAGCTCCTTTAACTGTACCTTTTATCGCGGTAACCTGGGGCTGGCGCTGGGCGTTTATCGTTACGGGTTCTATTGGTTTTATATGGTTGGTGCTTTGGTACCTGTTTTATGAAACACCTGCCAAACATAAAAAAGTGACCCAGGCCGAGCTCGATTACATCAACAGCGACCAGGAAATTTTGGGTCAGAAAGAGGAAGTAGTAGCAGGCAAAAAGATATCCTGGGGCAAACTGTTAACGTTTAAACAAACCTGGGCGTTTGTGATCGGTAAGTTTTTAACCGACCCTATCTGGTGGTTTTATTTATTTTGGCTGCCCGATTTTTTGGAGAGCCAGTATAATTTAAAAGGTACGGCAATAGCCATTCCTGTGGCATTGGTTTATACCATGTCTACATTCGGCAGTATTGGTGGTGGCTGGATACCTATGCGCTTGATCAGGAACAACTGGCCGGTATTTAAAGCCCGCAAAACTTCCATGTTTATCTACGCCTTATTCGTGATCCCTATTGTGTTTGCACAGGTATTGGGAGGTATTAATATGTGGCTGGCAGTAATTGTGATCGGCATCGCTGCATCCGCTCACCAGGCCTGGAGCGCCAATATCTTCACTACAGTATCTGATATGTTCCCAAAAAGATCAGTTGGATCGGTAACCGGTATTGGCGGCATGTTTGGTTCAATTGGTGGTGTATTTTTATCACTATTGGTACAAAAAAACCTGTTTGTACATTACAGGGCAATTCACCAGATAGAAACTGCTTATTATATCATGTTTGTGGTTTGCGGCAGCGCCTATATACTGGCCTGGTTTATTATGCACCTGCTTGTGCCTAAAATGAAGCCCATCAACTTATAAAATACATACATTGATCAACTAAAAAAGCCCCTGTAAAGGGGCTTTTTTTTATTAAAGTCTGCTTTCAACCTGCTCGGCCAGTTCATCTATCCAACTGGATAAGAAGGGCTCAGTGCCTGTAAGCCTGATCCACTCACCTTCGGCATCTTTGGCTATAATCAAGTGTAGTGTTCCGTCAGTTGATTTAAACTCGTAAGCGTTTGTAAAGTTAGGATATGTAATCCCCTGGGCGATACCGTCAATTGTACTGTCGGTACCCGAGAGTGTTGCTTCAAATTGTTCCATAGGTGTATATTTTATTAACTAACACTGTTTTGGTGTTTGTGTTTGTTGAAGAAAGATTTCTGAACCAGGATTAACTGGATTAAAGGATTCTCTTGATTTATATTTTGTTTTTGTGATTATGAGGTAATCACAAAATCCTGTTCATCATGGTTCAGATGTTTACTAACTTTATGCCGTGCAAAATTTACAACCCGACCCCAAAATATTGATTGATATCGTACAAACCCGGATGCCTTATGGTAAATATAAAGGAACCATTATAGCAGATATTCCGATAAGTTACCTGGAATGGATGGCTGGTAAGGGTTTTACCAAGGATAAAATGGGAATGCTATTATCAACTACTTTTGAGATCAAGACCAATGGACTGGGCGAAATTCTTTTTATGGTAAGAAAATCACTGAGTCAGAGCGGAAACCGATAACCGGATTTATTACTTATCGATGACCATCCAACCGAAAGGTTTCGGGCGTATATACGACTAAAGAGCTAAAATCATGGTGATATGAAAAAGTTGATCTTATATATAGTCGGAGTTTTTCTGTTTGCTGGTTGTGCCAACGGACAGTCATCCAATAAATTTGCCGCGTTACCAAAACCTAAAGTCGGCGAGGCCGAAGCCACTTTTGGCGGGGGCTGTTTCTGGAGCATGAGTGAGGCCTTATCTGAGCTGAAAGGGGTAAAAAGTGTTGTTTCAGGCTATGCTGGTGGCAACACCAAGAACCCAACCTATGAGGAGGTAAGTTCACAAAGCACCAATCACGCCGAAACAGTCAATTTAATCTATGATCCTAAAGTAATCAGTTACGCGCAACTGGCCGAGGCCTTTTTCTTTGCCCATGACCCTACAACCCTGAATAGACAAGGGCCTGACGAAGGTACCGATTATCGGTCTATTGCTTTTTATCGTACCCCCGAGGAAAAGAATACCCTGCTGGCTACCATCAAAAAAGTAAATGAGTCAAAGCATTATAATAGCCCGATAGTGACACAGGTGGTACCTTATAATGTCTTTTATCCGGCCGAAACATATCATCAGGGTTATTACAGGAGCCATCCAAACCAGCCATACATCATGTCGGTATCGGAACCCAAAGTAATGAAATTCAGAAAAGCTATGACTGCAGAATTGAAGCCGGAGTTCAAATAACACCTTTTTATTTTGTCATTCTGAACGTAGTGAAGAATCTATTCTACGATCTGCATGTCCAATAACAAATCCTTCACTACGTTCAGGATGACAAACTTATATTTTCCCTACAACTTATTAAACCATCCCTTTTTCCAAAATACAAATACCTGTATAATGGCTATGGCAAACATAAGCACAATGGCGTAAACGTAGCCGTGCTGCCAGTAAAGTTCGGGCATGTTATCGGGAATAACATGGCCTTTGTCGTCCTGGCGGGCAAAGTTCATCCCGTAAATGCCGGCAATAAAAGTGAGGGGGATAAATATCACTGAAATGATGGTGAGCACCTTCATGATCTCGTTCATCCGGTTGCTTACCATTGATAGATACAGATCAATAATGCTGGAAGTTACCTCTTTGTAGTTTTCAATCAAATCCATGGCCTGTATACAATGGTCATAGGCATCACGCAGGAACAACTTTACTTCTGCTGTGATCAATGGGCACTCCGAGCGGATCATGTCGTTGATCTTATCACGCTCGGGCCAGCTTGCTCTGCGTATGATGATCAGCGTACGTTTGATCTGCTGCGAATTAAACATGATGCTTTTATCTGCACTGTTATAAACCTTATCCTCAATGGCATCCAGCTTATCGCCGATGAGTGCCAGCAACATAAAGTAGTTATCAATAATGGTATCAATAAGGGCGTAACACATATAGCCCGGTCCTGCGGTGCGTATCGCACCTTTACCCGCCTTGAGCCGTGCCTTTACCGCTTCAAAAAATTCTTCGTGATCTTCTTCAAAGCTGATGATCAAATTGTCCTTAAGAATGGCCGAAAACTGGTTGTTCACCAGTTCGTCCTCTTTGTTAAAACTAACCATACGACTGGTGCAAAAAGCATAATCATCGTATTCATCAAATTTGGGGCGCTGGTGGGTATTGGCTATATCTTCCAGCACCAATGGGTTAATGTTTAAGTGGGTGCCTATTTCTTCAATCAAGGTTGCGTTGCCCAGGCCGTTAATCTTTATCCAATGCGTATGATTATCGCATTTTTTTAGCTGGTTTAAAATTACTTTAATGTCTTTCCCTTCGGAGGTAACCAGCTCGTGCTCATTATAAGAAAACATAGCGATATGCGGTTTCAATGCGCCCTCAGGCAGTACAATTGTTCCTGGCCTGTCGCCAACATTGCCCTGGTGCCTGTTTACTTTATAGCGTACCCGTTTTATCCTGCTGTCCATTTACAAATAATTAATACTTTGCGGTCCCTGGTTAAATAACAGATCAACAATGCTCAGATTTTTCAGAAAACCCTTCCGATCTTCAAAAACCTGAAAATAAGGTTTTTGTTCCAGTTCCGTTTCTTTTTTTGGATGGATAGAAATTCTCAGGTCGGCAACGGATGACGGATATTCGGGTTGATACTCGTCCGTGTATTTTATATCGGCTTTTATTTTAATGAATTTCAGCAGCAACTGCAAAAGCTCTTCATTATAGTCAAAAAGAAAGGGTACCTGTTTCTGCTTTTGATAGAACGCGGCAAAATCATCCTCGTAATATTCAAAATAAGCCGAACGGCGATAACAGGCCCCCAGGCTTTGCCAATGCAGGCGTTGCCAGTCAAAGTCATAACTGATCTTCACATCCTTGGCCTTGGTATGATTTTTTGAACCTTTAATGACCGGAACGGTGAGGGCCAGCAGCCCATCGGGCGAGTAAATATTGGCCCGGTTGCGGTAGGTTTGTTTAGGGAAATGCTCTTCTCTTTCTATCAGAATATCAGGTTTATACGTGTTTAACTGTACGAAATATTCAACCGGCGGAAGATAAAACATAGGGAACACAGCGCCTTTTTCAATCATATATTTTATGTTTGTGTTCAAAATTGGTTAAAATAATGATAAAAAAAGGGTTTTTGAGGTTAGGTATATTTTTTTTGTACCTCATATCGTTACTTCCCTTTTGGTTTTTGTACATCCTGTCTGATATACTGTTTGTTATTATCTATTACCTGGTGCGGTACCGCAGGGATGTGGTGCAGCAAAATCTGGCCAATTCCTTCCCCGAAAAAACGGCTAAAGAACGCCGTGATATTGAATTCAAATACTACCGTTACCTGGCCGATCTGATTGTGGAGACAGTTAAAATGATCACCGTGTCGGAAAAACAGATCCAAAAAAGGGTAGTAGCTACCAATTCAGAACTGGTGCATGAGTATTTTGCCAAAGGTAAAAGCATTATAGCTGTGGCGGGGCATTATTGCAACTGGGAGATGGCGGCGCTCAACTTTAATTTTGTTACCGATAAAAGGTTCATGATTGTGTATAAACCACTGTCTAACTTTACATTTGACGAATTTTTTATACAGGTACGGTCTCGCTTTGGCGGGCAGCCGGTAGCCATGAAACAAACCATGCGCAAGATGGTTGAATACCGCAACGAACTTACCGTAAGTGTACTGGTGGGCGATCAGACACCGGTAATGCACGAAGTAAATTACTTTACTAATTTTTTAAATCAACCTACAGCCGTATTTTTAGGCATCGAAAAAATATCAAAGGCTATTGATGCCGCCGTGGTGTTTTACGATATGAAACGCGTAAAAAGAGGTTATTACACTTATACATTGGTTCCCTTAACAGAAAATCCTAAACAAACTGCCGAGCACGAAATTACCGATGCGCATGTGCAATACCTGGAAGGGATGATCAGACGGGAACCGCAATATTGGCTATGGTCGCACCGAAGGTGGAAATTTAAGCCGGAGGACATACATAAATGATCAACACACCCAAAGTTGCTGTAGTTATATTAAACTGGAACGGCGTTAAATACCTTAAACAATTTTTACCATCGGTATTAGCCTCCACCTGGCCGGGATTGGAGATAGTGATAGGTGATAATGCCTCTGCAGATGATTCCATCGCTTTCATAAAAGAAAACTACCCGGCTATCAGGATTATTCAAAACGATAAGAATTATGGTTTTACCGGCGGTTATAACCGGGTGCTGAGCCAGGTTGATGCCCACTATTATATCCTGCTCAACTCTGATGTGGAAGTAACACCCGGTTGGATAGAACCGGTGATCAGTTTAATGGAAAGCGATGAGCAGATTGCCGCCGCCGCGCCTAAACTGTTATCGTTCCCGCAAAAAGATCAGTTTGAACATGCCGGGGCTGCCGGTGGCTTTATTGATAGCTTTGGTTACCCATTTTGCCGTGGCCGTATGTTTTATGAGCTGGAGCACGATCTGGGGCAGTATGAACAATCGGGCGAGGTATTCTGGGCATCTGGTGCATCCTTATTTATCAAAAAGAAATATTGGGACGAAGCAGGTGGCTTTGATGAGCACTTTTTTGCCCACATGGAAGAAATTGACCTTTGCTGGCGATTGAAAAACCTGGGGTATAAGGTGATGTACTGCGCGCAATCAACCATATACCATGTGGGGGGCGGCACGCTGAATGCAGAAAATCCATTTAAAACCTATCTCAATTTCCGTAATAACCTGCTGCTGCTGAAAAAGAACCTGCCTTTTTGGAGAGCCCTGTTTGTGATTGGCATACGGTTTTGCATGGATCTGCTGGCCATATTCCGTTTCCTTGCCGAAGGCAAACGTAAGGATGCCTGGGCGGTTAGCCGGGCCCATCAGAATTTTGTACTGGGGCTTTTCGGGATACATGTTTCCGGTTATGGTGTTAAAGACCTGGGCAATGGCGAAAATAAGCTGTCGCCTAAAACGCACAAATCAAAACGGATAGTACATAATCTTAAAGGCATGTACAAAGGCAGTATTGTATGGGCTTTCTTCGTTAAAAAGAAAACCAGGTTTACTGATCTTGACCAGACTGATCTGATTTAGCATCATCCGCGCCGCTTTCTTTTATCCGCTTGGTCTTTGGAGCTTTCTCTTTGTCAGTAGAGCTGATAACCAGGCTTTCAGGCGGCCATATTAAATGCACATCCTGTTGAGGGAGTTGAATCCCTGCCTTATTTAGTACGTTATAAATATCGGCCAGTATCTGGCTTTTAAGGCCAACCCAGGTGCTGATGTCGGCAGCCCAGAAAAGTACCCTGAAATCAACCGAACCTGCCGTGAGGTTATGCAGCAATACCGATGGCTCGGGTACTTGCATAATATCGTTATGCGTATCCAATACGCCCTTCAGTAAACTTTTAACTTTTTCAATGTCAGCGCCATAGGCCACGGTAATAATGAGCTCTACGCGGCGGTTATTGTTGCTCAGTGTCCAGTTAATTACGTGGTGGGATATCAGGTCGCCGTTGGGAATAATCACTTCGGCACCATCGGCAGTGGCTATTTTACTGGCCCGGATGCCAATATCCAGAATAGTACCCGAGCGACTGTCGACCTCAATAATATCACCCACTTGTATTGGTTTTTCAAAGGCTAGTATCAGCCCCGAAACAAGGTTATTGACAATGTTTTGCAAACCAAACCCAATACCAATACCAAAAGCACTGATAATGATGGTTATCTTGTCAATCGGTACGCCTGATGCGGCAACCGCCAGGAAAAAGCCCACAGCAATAACGCCAATACGGATAAGCAGGGTAGAGGTGCGGTTTTTCTTTTTCAGTACATCCATATCATGCCTGTGTTTGGCCGATACATCATACAGATAACTGATGATCTTGGAACTGATAGACGATAGCCAGATCACCGCGATAAATATGATAACACTTTGAAACGTGAACACCGTATTGGTGCCGCCAATACTGCGGTTAGTGGTTAAAAATGCTTCAATGTGGTCAAAAACGGTATCTTCAACACTCAGGTTTTGAGTAAGCATCACAATCCAAAGCAAGCTGACTAAAACAGTAAGCACGCTCCTGAACTTATTTTTGAGTAACTGAAAGTCGATATATGAGCTGAAATTATTGCTGTTCTTACTGGCCTCCAGTTGTAAAAACAAAGCTTCCATGAACATTTGTACAATATAATACATCGCTATAGCCAACCATAAGTTATGCACTGCGGTTACCCCAATTATTTTACCCAAGCTAAAACGACCGAAAATATTACACAAAACCGAGGCAAGTTCAAGCACAATAAATACTTTAAGCACTATTCTGCTATAAGGTAAAAAGCCTTCGGGCGACTTTTTAATAACCGGCAATAGCCTGATACTGATATAGCCAGAAGCCAGCCCGAGTATTAGCACCGCAACCCTGTCGGCATTGGTTACCTGTATAAACAGGTTACTGATACAATAGAAGTTAGTGATGATAAACAGCAGCAGCAAATAATTGAACAGCGGTTTAGGGCAGGTTTTCCAGGTTATGTATAATATGCCAGTTATCAGAATCACAAAAAATGTTTCCAATACAACTACCGGCGGATGATCATAGAAATTCGGAACCAGGGTAAAAGCGATGATCACTGCCGAGGCCATTGGATAAAGGATCACATAATTGGCCTGTGTAAATACCGCATCAGGCGTATCATTGGCTTTTAATATCTTTTTACGGCTCGAATAAATCCAGGCCAGGAAGCCCACCAATACCAGCAGCCCGGAAAGATGAGTTAATATATCACGACCGATAAAAAAGCTGAAAAGCTTGGAATTCATTGAAGTGGTTTTGGAAAGCGCCTCCTTAAAATCGATACCCTCGCTGGCTTTCATATTCCAAATATTGCTGTATTCGGCCGATAACGCTCTTTCGCCAAAGTCTCTTATTTTTTGATCTATCTGGTCTTTGAGATCAAGTATGGCTATATATACCGACGAAGTTCGGTTTTGCAACAAGCCTACCTTTACCATTAATTTTTTGTTAACGGTATCTAACCGGTGGTATTTACTGTCGATTGCTATTTTTTGAATCAGGAAAGTGGTGGCTAACGAACTATCAGACGGAAGGATCTTCAAGGTGCTATCCTTGGATATGGCATTCAGATCGGTTTGATTCTGGACCATTTTGGAGTTGATGTCGGCAAGCTGATCCTGCCATCCATCCAACTTGTCGCCCAGGCGGGTTAAAACATCGCGTATGGTATATAAGTAACGCAATGTGCTCGATTTATCGTTATCGATCAACGATTTGATGACTCCTACGCTTTTTTCATACCGGGGTAGTTGCGCGCTGATGTCGATCGTGTCTATCTTTTTGGAAAGGTTTGATTTGATCTGGTTAAAGGCCGATGTATAATATTCTACCTTTTGCAGTAAATTATTGGTTGATGTGTCCGATCTTTTGAGGGCCCGCATCATTGAGTCGCGAGAGAGGATAGCCGCCCGGAGCGAATCTCTTACCGATCGTGTTTTTTTCTTTTTGGTTTGGGCCAAGGCGTCCGCACCGGAAAAAAGGGTGATAAGCAACAGGCAGTACGCGGTAATTCTGTATAATTTATGCATAGGGGTAAATACGCTAAACGCCATGAGTTAACACTTTATTTTAAAAAAGATGCAAGATATAAGAATCAGGAATCAAGCGTTGGGAATTAAGACGGGTTGTTTCCTGTCTTGATTCTTGGCTCTTACTTCTTGATTCCTGTTTTTAAGAACCCACCAGGTTTTCAATCGCAAGGCGGTATGAGTCCATACCAAAACCGGCAATCACCCCTCTGCAGCTCGCTGCCAGCATAGAGTGATGTCTGAATGCTTCACGTTTATGTACGTTTGAAATATGCACCTCAATAACCGGTGTATTGATAGCCGCGATGGCATCAGCAATAGCTATGGAAGTATGGGTGTACGCGCCGGCATTCAGTACAATTCCGTCATACGAAAAACCAATTTCATGTAGTTTGTTTATAATTTCGCCCTCAACATTACTTTGATAATAATTAATAGTGATGTTTGCATAGCGCTTACGCAACCCGTCGAGATAAGTCTCAAAACTGGTATCGCCATAAATCGACTTTTCGCGTACGCCAAGCAGGTTTAAATTGGGGCCGTTTATAATTTGTATATTCATTAGTTCAAACTTAAAATAAATCATTTAAAAAAAGTAACAAATTGGAGTGGCGTTCGGCAATAAAAGGTTTTCAGGCCTATTTGAAGTTAGAAAAATCGCTTGCCGATAATTCTATCGAGTCGTACAGTCGCGATATTGAAAAATTATTCCAGTTTTCCGATGCGCAGCAAGCCCAACTAAAACCGGAAACTATTACGTTAAGCGACTTACGATTGTTTATAACCTGGGTAAATGAACTGGGCATGATCCCATCATCGCAGGCCCGGATATTATCGGGCATCAAGGCTTTTTACAAATACCTGCTGATGGAGGACATCATCAAAACAGACCCATCTGAGTTGCTGGAATCGCCCCGGATAACACGTAAACTGCCCGATACCCTCAGTTACCAGGATATTAACCGGCTCATAGCGGCTATTGATCTGTCGAAACCAGAAGGTATGCGTAACAAGGCTATATTGGAAACCTTGTATGGCAGTGGCCTGCGCGTGTCTGAACTAACCGAGCTCAAGCTCTCCAACCTGTACCTGGATATTGAATTTATAAAAGTAACCGGCAAAGGGAATAAAGAGCGCCTTGTACCTATTGGCGCCGAAGCTATTAAGGCAATAAAAATGTGGATTGAACATGTGCGGGTTCATATTGCTATAAAAAAAGGGGAAGAGGACATTGTTTTCTTGAACCGGCGCGGTTCCCGCTTAAGCCGGGTTTATATTTTTCTGCTGATTAAGGATCTGGCCGAACGTATCGGGTTGAATAAGGCTATCAGTCCACACACTTTCAGGCATTCGTTTGCCACCCATCTGGTAGAAGGAGGGGCCGATCTGCGGGCGGTACAGGAGATGCTCGGGCACGAAAGTATCACCACTACCGAGATATATACCCATCTTGATCGTGAATACCTTAAAAGCACTATCAGTCAGTTTCATCCGCGTAGTTAAGAGGTAAAAAATATGGCCCGATGGTATGCTAATTCCCCGATTGTGGCGGGATTTACCCAGCTTGTTTTGCGAAATTTAATTAACATACATGATACTGACTTTAAGTAGATTTCGGCATTTAGCTTGCATAGGGTTAATTAAAGATTAATACCATGTTAGATTATATAGAAGAATTAAATGAGCTAAAGGAGTTGTTTGACGGCCTGGGCAACTATTCGAAAATTAATGCTTACGTGCTTCAGGTGCTTTTAGAACGCTATGATGGCGTTGTTGAACAGTTATACTGTATGAATGATCAGGTGTTCCAGTCTTCGGTAGCTACCATTCTGGAAGCCGAAAATGAGCTTAGCGTATTGATGAACGACGAATTACCATCAGTAAGAAAGAAACTGATATTTGAGATAAATAAGTTTAAGCTTAAAGTTGCTGTTAACAGCGATCTGAGTCGCTATGGACATTACAAAATGATCCAACAGATCAACTATAATTGATTAACCCTTATTTAACTGTTTCTATAAAGTGCACCAGGTTTATTCCAGGGCATTAAGCCGCGAAAACTCATAATTTCGCGGCTTTTACCATTCTATCGCGGCCGCTCATGTCCTGTTTTAAAATAATGTCTGTAAATCCCTTTTTGCGCAGCATTTCAACAGTCTCAGGCCCGTAGTTTTCGTTGATTTCAAAAAATAACAGGCCATTTGCAGGTAGTTTAGCCAGGGCAAAATCGGCAATGGTATGATAAAATAGCAAGGGATCATCCTCTGGTACAAATAGAGCGCTGTGTGGCTCGTGATCTGTCACATTAGCATGCATCTGCTTTTTATCCAGAAGTGTAACATATGGAGGATTACTGACTATTAAATTGTACAAGTCAAATTTTGCCATTTGCGCCTGCCAATTCAAAATATCATTATGAATAAAATGAATATCGGTTTTGTTCAAACCGGAATTCTCCCGGGCTGTTTGCAGCGCACTTTCCGAGATATCAACTGCCGAAACCTTGGCATTAGGCAGGTTTTTTTTAATACTGATAGCGATACAACCGCTGCCTGTGCCAATATCAAGGATACTGCCTGTAAAATGCTCGCTGTTTTCGGCAAATAACCCGCCGAAGGTTTCCAGTATCCACTCTACCAGTTCCTCTGTCTCGGGGCGGGGAATCAATACCGATGGATTTACTTTGAAGGGTAAACCATAAAATTCCGTTTCGCCTAAAATGTATTGTACAGGTTCGCCGGTTTGAAGGCGGAGGAGTACATCTTTGAGTTGATCGCTTTGTTCTACGCTTAATTCCCGTTCCGGGAACGCTTTGATGGATGCTTTTGATAGTTTGATTATTTGGCTGATGACCAATAAAGTAAGGGCTTCCGTTTCCGTGCTATGGTATATATTGTTCAGCTGTTTGTAATCTTCAAAAACATCCTTTATTGTAATCATGCAACAAAGTAACATAAAAGCTACTTTTGCAGCATGCTTAAACATGAAAAATATATGCAGCGCTGCCTGGAACTTGCCCAACTGGGTGCCGGGCAGGTAAGTCCAAACCCAATGGTTGGGGCAGTTGTGGTTCATGATGATAAAATAATAGGCGAGGGCTATCACCAAAAATATGGCGAGGCCCATGCCGAAGTGAATGCCATTGCCCAGGTAATCTCCCGGTTTGATAACGCCGCTGAGTTGTTAAAGCAATCAACTATATATGTTTCGTTAGAGCCTTGCGCACATTATGGCAAAACCCCACCCTGTGCCGATCTGATCATCAAACACCAGATACCACAGGTGGTAGTGGGTTGCCGCGATACCTTTGAGCAGGTGGATGGCAAAGGGATAGCTAAACTAAAAGCTGCCGGTATTGAGGTGATAGCGGGTGTGCTCGAAAAAGAATGCCAATGGCTTAACCGCCGTTTTTTTACCCGGATACAAAAACACCGGCCATACATTATATTAAAATGGGCGCAAACCACTGATGGCTTTTTTGCTCCGTACGATAATAGCCAGCTTTGGATAACCGGCGAACAATCGCGCAGGTGGGTGCACCAATGGCGCAGTGAAGAAGATGCCATACTGGTGGGTAAAAATACGGCCGCCATTGATAACCCTAAACTTAATGTACGCTATTGGGAGGGTAAATCGCCAAAACGTATAGTGATAGACCGAAGACTAGAATTAGATAAAAACTTGAATGTGTTTGATCAATCGGTTGAAACATTCATATTTAATGAGATTAAGTTTGATGCCGATGGCAAGAATAAATACATAGCCCTGGAGGATTTTGACCGTTATGTGCCCCAGTATATTTTGTACCAGTTATATCTGCAGGATATCCAGTCGGTTATTATTGAAGGTGGTGCCCGCACGCTGGAAAGTTTTATAGAAGCAGGTTTATGGGATGAGGCCCGCGTGTTTACCGGTAAAACTGTTTTAACAAAGGGTATAAAAGCACCGCAAATAACAGGTATAATTGCAGAAGAATTATCATCGGGCGATGATCGCCTGACGATAATACATAACATTTAAGTATCAAGTAGCTAGTATCAAGTATCACGACCAGAAAAACGGGTTGTGAAAACTGGATACTTAATTGATGAAAATCTTGTTACTTGATACTAACTACTTGATACCAATTATATCATGCTCTACGTTTTTTTAAGTATTTGCTGCAGCGTTGTAGTTTCTGTGCTATTGAAACTGGCTAAACGCTACCATATCGATGTATTTCAGGCCATCACCTGGAACTACTCTATGGCTATATTGCTTACCTGGATATTTTTTAAACCGCAGCTTAGCATCAATTTTACGGATGCACCAATTTATAATTATATAGCGCTCGGGATCTTATTTCCTTCGTTATTTGTCGTCATGGCCTCTTCTGTGCGGCTGGCGGGTATTGTACGCACCGATGTGGCGCAGCGGCTATCGTTGTTCATTCCCATTTTCGCGGCGTTTTTTATATTTAATGAGGCTAAGGATACCATAAAGATCATCGGCATTGTATTGGCTTTTATCGCTATCATATGCTCTATACCCTGGCAAAAGGCTTCACGTGATAAGGCCGCCAAAGTTTCCTGGATCTATTTACTCGTCGTTTTTTTAGGTTTTGGTATTATTGATGTGCTTTTGAAACAGATAACCAAGCTGAACAAAGTGCCGTTTACCTCGGCCATTTTTGTGATCTTTATATTGGCCTTCGCGCTTTCCATGATCGGACTTATTTACCAGGTAGCTACCAAAAAGACAAAATTCTCCTGGCCGCATATCCTCATTGGGTGGATACTGGGGATAGCTAATTTTGGCAATATTCTGTTTTACTTAAAAGCTCACCAGGCTTTGGCTAATAGTCCTTCGGCGGTGTTCTCATCCATGAACATCGGTGTAATTATAGTGGGGACTTTTATCGGGATATTCATATTTAAAGAAAAACTGAGTATGCTCAACAAAATTGGTATTGTAGTAGCTATACTGGCTATTGTAGTCATTTATTTCCCGCAGCTTTTTAGTTAACTATTGAATTATTGATTTAGTGAATTAGTGATTTATTCTTCATTATTGAGTTGTGAAAAAAAAATATGAACAATTTAGTAAAATCCTGAAATCCCTTAATCCGGAAAATCGAGGTTCAGATATTTAGTGAATTATTTGAATTTTTAAATGAGTTGTCGGTTTTTAGCTTTCCGCTTTTAGCCTTCCGCTTTTCGCTTAAAAAAATGCTTTTTGACGATACTTATAAAACTATAGAGAAACCAACTGAAGGTATATTCCGCGACCGGGGCAGCAAATTCCTGGCTTATGCCTATCCAATCAACTCAGAGAATGATATTAAAGGAATTATCACCAACTTGAAGGCTGAACATCCCAAAGCCAATCACCATTGCTGGGCCATGCGCTTGAGTATTGATAGGGGAGTGTTCAGGGTTAATGATGATGGCGAGCCCTCGGGTACTGCCGGTCGGCCGATACTCAATACACTGCTGTCGCGCGATTTGACCAATATAGTAGTTGTGGTAGTACGTTATTTTGGCGGTACCTTACTGGGGGTTCCCGGTTTGATTAATGCTTACAAAGTAGCAACAGAAGAAGCCCTGAACCAGGCGACCATCATTCATAAAACGGTGAACGATATATATACCATCAGCTTTGATTACTTGCAGATGAATGACGTAATGCGCGTTATTAAAGACGATAACCTGGCTATTCTCCATCAGCAATTTGACAATGATTGCCGCATACAGGTTTCCATCCGTAAAACCCAGGTGGAGCAAACCTTGTTTAAGATCAGCAAGCTTAGTGGCGCCGTGGCGAAATATGATCACAGTTTGTAAGATGCAAGAGTCAAGAGCCAGGAATCAAGATAAAGATGTTTTTTTTCTGTCTTGACTCTTGGTTCTTGGTTCTTGATTCTTGTCTCTGGTTTAAAAAACTGACTTTCTTTTCCTTACTCTTGGTTCTATAATTCCCGGCATAAATGACTATTTTAGTCGGAATATGCAATCTTTTGAAATCGATAAAACCGACCTGCTCCGCATTAAAGCCGCTCTGGAAAGCGATGATGTTGAGTTAGAGAAAGTTCTGCAGGGATACCACGCCTCTGAGATTGCTATTCTGTTTGAAAAACTTCCGCAGGAAGCTAAAGAACGCATCATCAATATTCTGCCAACCGACATCGCATCTGAAGTAATTTCGGAAATGGACGAGGAACACCACCCGGAAGAACTGCTGGTGAATCTTGACCCGGATAAACGTACCGAGATTGTTGAGGAATTGGATTATGACGATGCTACCGACATTATCTCGCAACTGGATGAGGAGCAGCAGCATGAGATCCTGAAAGATATTGACCAGGAGGATGCCAGCAGTATCCGCGCCCTGCTCAGTTATGACGAGGATACGGCAGGTGGTTTGATGAACTCCGAGGTTATCCGGGTAAATATCAACCTGGATAAGAAGGACGCGCTCGACGAGATCATCCATCAATCGGAAGAGATGGAGGAACTATATACTATTTATGTGGTTGATGACGCGGCTACGCTGAAAGGTATACTCTCCATCAAAAAACTCATTAAAGCTAAAGCCGACGCGCGGATAAGCGATTTGGTGCAAACCACCTTTGTGTATGTAAAGGCCGATGTTGACCAGGAGGAAGTGGCCCGTTTAATATCGCAATACAACCTCACCAATATCCCGGTAGTTGATGAACACATGAAACTGCTGGGCCGCATTACGGTGGATGACATCATCGACGTGATGGAGGAAGAAAATACCGAGGACATCCTGAAAATATCGGGTGTATCTGAGGACGAAGAGCTGAGCGGCAACTGGAAAGACGCGGTAAAAAGTCGTTTACCCTGGCTGGTTATCAACCTGGGTACGGCGTTCCTGGCGGCATCCATCATCCGTAATTTCGATTCGACGGTGGCTAAGCTTTCTATTATTTCGGCCTATATGACCATTATCGCGGGTATGGGCGGTAACGCCGCAACACAAGCCCTGGCGGTAACGGTAAGGCGTATTTCCTTGAACGATCTGAGCGATAAACAGGCCTATAACACCGTGCTGAAAGAGTTTTTGGTAGGGATGATCAATGGCGCGGCAAATGGTTTGATTGTTTTTACGGTGGCTTTTTTCTATGATGCCAACCCGATGCTGGGCCTGGTACTGTTTTTAGCCATGACGGGTAACCTCATCATAGCGGGTTTAACAGGCGCGTCTATTCCGCTGATATTAAAGCGGGTAGGGATCGATCCGGCGGTAGCGTCGTCTATAATCATTACCACGTTTACAGATTGCATAGGCTTTTTATTACCGCTTTGGCTGGCCACAAAGCTTTTGTTACACCACTAGGTAATTATTGAATTATTGATTTAGTGATTGGGAGAATGGTCTGATTGTTAGTGAGTTATTAAATTATTAAAGTTCTGTTAATTCTTTAATTCTGTAAATTCCGATCCAAGACAAATAAATCGCTAAATCACTAATTCACTAAATCACTAATTATTTTAAATTTGACCCATCAAAATCATAACAGAAATGACCGAGGTAAGATACAACTGGACTAAAGAAGAAATCGCTGAAATATACCATACCCCACTGCTTGACCTTGTTTACAAGGCCGCAACCATACACCGTGAAAATAAGGACTACGCCGAAGTGCAGATCAGCTCGCTGATCTCGATAAAAACCGGTGGCTGTTCTGAAGATTGCGCATATTGTCCGCAAGCAGCGCGTTACAATACCGGTGTTAATGTGCATGCCATTATGCCTAAGGATGAAGTGATTGCCGCGGCCGAAAAAGCCAAAGCCGGTGGTGCTTCACGCTTATGCATGGGTGCTGCCTGGCGCGAGGTACGCGATAACCGCGACTTTGACAAGGTGATAGATATGGTAAAAGCCGTGAATGCGCTGGATATGGAAGTTTGTTGTACCCTGGGTATGCTTACCGAAAGCCAGGCGCAACGTTTGGCCGATGCGGGCCTGTATGCCTACAACCACAACCTGGATACTTCTGAGGAAGATTATAAGCGTATCATCACCACCCGTACTTATGATGAACGTTTGCAGACACTGGAGCATGTGCGTAAAGCAAAAATTACCGTATGCAGCGGTGGTATCATTGGCCTGGGCGAAACTGTAGAAGATCGTATATCGATGCTGAAAACGTTATCAAACCTGCCTAAACACCCGGAATCAGTACCGATCAATGCGTTGGTACCTGTACAAGGCACACCACTGGCCGATCAGCCAAGGGTATCTGTTTGGGATATGGTACGTATGATAGCTACCACCCGTATCATTATGCCAAAAACGGTAGTGCGCCTGTCTGCAGGTCGTACAGAAATGAGCGTGGTTGAACAGGCTTTCTGCTTTATGGCCGGAGCCAACTCTATTTTCGCCGGTGAGAAATTATTGACCACGCCAAACCCATCATTTGATACCGATATGGCTATGTTTGAATTGCTGGGCTTGTCACCTCGCAAGGCATTTAAAAATGGTCGACCTAATGAAGTTAAAGAAGTTGAAGTAGCAGGGTAAGTCCTGTTATTCAAATACCATAAAAGAGAAAGAGCCGCAATTTGCGGCTCTTTCTCTTTTTATAAATAAAGCATCATTGCGAGCGCAGCGTGGCAATCCCTAATTAGCAGAGCCGCTCCGTATGTCGGGGATTGCCACGCTGCGCTCGCAATGACGTTCAAGTAATATTGGAATAGGAGCGGGTATTAGTCCCTCATATTAATATACTGCAATGGCTGACCGAAATTATCACCACGGCAAAGGCTGATCACCGCCTGCAGGTCGTCAATTTTTTTACCTTGCACACGCACTTGGTCGTCCATGATAGAAGCTTGAACCTTGAGGCCACTGTCTTTGATCTTTTTAACGATCTTCTTAGCTGTTTCTTTATCAATACCTTCTTTCACTTTGATCTCCTTGCGGATCATGTTACCCGACGCGTATTGTTCTTTACCAAAATCCAAAGCGTTAGAATCTAAATGCTGTTTCACCATACGGCTGATGATGGAATCCTGGATGGCTTTTAAACGCATATCATTTTCGGTAACAATAGTGATCTCGTTGGTTTTTTTATCCAGATCGATAGTGCTTTTTGAATCGTTAAAATCATAACGGTTCAAAATTTCCTTTTTTGCGGTATTGATAGCGTTATCAAGCGTTTGTCCGTCTATCTTGCTTACTATATCAAATGTGGGCATAAGTAAATGTTTTTAGTTTTATAAGTGTGCACAAAACTAAGTAATTTATAGTTTATAGTGTATAGTTGTTGGTTTATGGATGATAGATCATGGTTCATTGTTAAGAATCAATAGTGTATTGAATTTGCCAATCTTTATGGTTAATATACAGCAATAAACTATGCTCCATCATCTATGAACCATGAATTACCACCTATGAACAGTACCCCATGAACTATGTGTGAATAAAAACTCGTTAAATACTAATGAGTTAATATTAAGTTAACAAATAAATAAGCAGTTTTGTAAAAGTGAGCCCCAGGGGGGCAATTTATATGGATAAACAGGTTCCCTTAATAAACAGAGAGATAAGTTGGTTATATTTTAACGATAGGGTTTTGCAGGAAGCTGCCGACCCAACTGTTCCGCTAATTGAACGGGTAAGGTTTTTAGCCATATTTTCATCCAATCTTGACGAATTTTATCGTGTACGGGTAGCTACCATGAGCCGCCTGGCCAACCTGAATGAAAAATCGAAGGAAATACTGGGGTATAATCCCAAAAAGATCCTCAACCAGATCAAAAACCTGGTTGTAAAGCAGGAGCGCAAGTTCAATAACCTTTATGAAAACATCATTGTAAAGGAGCTCGCCGAAGAAAAGATCTTTTTGCTGAACGATAAACAGCTTAACGTAACCCGCGGCGCCTTCGTCAAAACCTATTTCAGGGAAAAGCTATTGGCAACGTTGGTGCCCATTATGCTGGATGATACCATGCCGCTACCCGAGCTGCGCGACAGGGCCATTTACTTTTTTGTAAAACTAACCAAGAACAATAAAACCAGGTTTGCCCTTATCGAGTTCCCGGATAACCTATCAAGGTTTGTAACCCTGCCCGAAACCAACAATCTGAAGTTTATTATCCTGCTGGATGATATCATCAGGTACAGTTTGGAAGACATATTCTTCATTTTTAACCACGATACTATCGAGGCTTATTCCTTACAGCTCACCCGTGATGCCGAGCTCGACCTGGATAAGGAAGTAAGTGAAAAATTCATCGATTCGCTGGCTAAAAGCCTGCAAAAACGCAAAAAGGGTAAGCCCATGCGTTTGCTGTATGATAGCGAAATGCCGTTGGATATGTTAAAATATCTGGTGAACAGGATGGGGCTGCACGGCGAAAGTTTAATACCCGGCAACAGGTATCATAACTTTAAAAATTTTATCTCGTTCCCTAACGTAGGCCGGCCCGAGCTGGAATATCCTAAGTATCCACCTTTACCTGTTGGTGATATCTCATTTGGTAAAAGTTTGATTGGTTTGATCGCCAAGCGCGATTACCTGGTGAGCACACCTTACCAGTCATATGATTATATTGTCCATTTTTTACGCGAAGCGGCTATTGACCCCAAAGTACGGGAAATTAGCATCGCGGTATACCGTTTGGCCGAAAACTCGCAGGTGATACACGCCCTTATCAACGCGGCCAAAAATGGCAAAAAGGTGAACTGCCTTGTAGAGCTTCGGGCGCGGTTTGATGAGCAGAACAACATTTTCTGGAGCAACAGGCTCGAAGAAGAGGGCGTTAATGTATTGTACGGCGTGGCTGGCTACAAAGTGCACTCCAAAATATGTTTGATTACCCGTATCGAAAAACGAAAACTGGCTTATTACGCTTGTCTGTCAACCGGTAATTTCAACGAGAAAACAGCACGTATCTATGCCGATCACACACTTTTTACGGCCAATCCAAAAATCACAGGCGATCTGGTAGTAGTGTTCAAGGCTTTATATAAAAACGCGTTGCCAAAAGGGCTTAAAAATCTGATCGTATCGCCCATTGATTCCCGGCCGGCTATTTATAAGCTGATCGATAACGAGATCAAGAATGCCAAGGCTGGTAAAAAGGCATACATGATACTAAAAATGAACAGCCTCGCCGATGAGGATTTGATCAATAAACTGTACCAGGCCAGCAATGCCGGTGTTAAGATCAGGATGATCGTTAGGGGGATGTGTTGCCTGATACCTGGCGTAAAAGGGTATAGTGACAATATCGAGGTGATCAGTATTGTTGATAAATACCTGGAGCATGCCCGGGTGCATATTTATTGCAATGGAGGCAGCGAGTTGCTGTACCTGACATCGGCCGATTTTATGAGCCGTAACATTGATAACCGTATTGAGGTAGGTTTCCCGGTGTATGATGAACAATTGCGCAAAGAGATCAGGGATATTATTGATATCCAGTTACATGATAATACTAAGGCCCGAGAAATAAACAGCCATAATAACAACAAGTACCACAAAACTCACTCCGCCGAGTCGCATCGTGCGCAGATTGAAATATATAATTATCTGAAAGCTAAAAATAAATAACAAATTGAGATACGCCGCTATAGACATAGGTTCAAACGCAGTAAGGCTGCTGATTGCTGATATTATTGAAAACAATGGTTCGGTTTCTTTTAAAAAGAATACGCTGATCAGGGTGCCTTTGCGCCTGGGCGATGACGCGTTTATACAGCACCATATTTCTGAACGTAAAACCAATGATCTTTTAAAGGCGATGCAGGCCTTCCGCAACCTGATGGATGTGTATAAGGTGACCGATTACCTGGCCTACGCCACATCGGCTATGCGTGAGGCCGAGAATGGAGAGGAGGTGGCTAAACTCATCAAACAGGAAGCAAATATCGATCTGGAAATCATCCATGGCTCGAAAGAAGCCAAAGTGATTTACGCAAGTCATGTTGATCAAAACATCGATAAAAGTAAAAACTACCTTTATATCGATGTAGGCGGTGGTAGTACCGAGCTTTCCTTGTTTTCTACAGGACAGCTCATGGCATCCAAATCGTTCAACATCGGTACCATCCGGATACTCGATAACCAGGATACCGAAGAAACCTGGAACGAGATGAAAGATTTTATACGTGAGCATACCCGTGGTTTTAAACAATTGTCAGGTATTGGCACCGGTGGTAACATCAACAAGCTATATAAACTCTCCGAAGAAGAGAACGAAGCACCACTGAGCTTTAATAAGCTTCGCCAGCTATATACTTATCTTACGTCCTTCTCCCTTAAAGACCGCATCAACGTGCTGGGCCTTAATCAGGACCGCGCCGATGTAATTATACCCGCCTGCGAAATATATCTTACCGTGATGAAAAATGCCGGTATTAAGAGTATTTATGTGCCCAGAGTAGGTATGGTTGATGGTATTATTCAATTACTTATCGAGAAGAATTTATAAAAACTTAACGTAAAATTATTTTTACAAATTTGTTTAGTAATTTAAAAACTCTTATTATATTTGTAGTGCCCTCTCAAGGGCATGTTTTTCATAGGTAGATGTAGGGTCGGGTACTTGTTATTCGACCCTTTTTTATGCCCGTAACTTTGGTAAGTTTGCGTTGTTGATGAAGGATTAATTATGAAGAAGAAGATCGTAGTTGCCATTACGGGTGCCAGCGGCGCAATTTACGCCCGCCTTTTGTTAGAAAAGCTAAGCCAGCTAAAAGACCAGATACAAGAAGTAGCCGTTGTGATGTCTGATAATGCCAAGGATGTTTGGCGTTTTGAGCTCGATAACGAGGATTTTAGCCAGTACGACTATCACTTTTACGCCAAGAATGACTTTATGGCCCCCTTTGCCTCCGGATCGGCAAGGTTTGATACCATGGTTGTGGTTCCCTGCTCTATGGGCACGCTGGGCCGTATAGCTGCTGGGATCTCTGATGATCTGATCACCCGCGCCGCCGATGTGATACTTAAGGAGCGCCGCAAACTCATTCTGGTAGCCCGCGATACCCCTTTAAACCTTATCCACATCCGCAATATGGAAACGGTGACCGAAGCGGGTGGCATAATTTGCCCGGCCATTCCTTCATACTACAGCAAACCCAAAACCATCGAAGAGCTGGCCATGACGGTAATAAACCGCGTCATTGACCTCATCGGCCTGGATAACGAAAGTTACCGCTGGAATGAAGGACAATAATAACTGTGATTACTAAGGCAGCTGATGCTTTTTATTCGTTCCGATATTCATCAGCACAACTGCGAGCAGGATCAGGATAACGCCTGCCCATTGTAAAAAGCTCACGGGCTCTTTTAGCAACAAATTTGCCATCAATACAGAAACCGGTATTTCTATAGATGAAATAATGGCTCCCAGTCCCATGCCTGTTAGCGGCATTCCTCTTGTGAATAGCAGCGGAGGAAGGATGGTCCCGAATAAAGAAAGGAGAAGACCCCACCGCAGGAATATCCCGCAGGAGAATTCGTGGTTGAGTGATGAATGGAAAATGAGTATGATCACGATCAATCCACCCAATATCATGTAAATACTTCGTTTTAACGGAGGAGCATGAAGCTCTATATTGTTCGAAGAGTACATGGTTGCCGTATAGCAAAGCGCTGCCATTAGTCCCCAGCCAAATCCGGTCCAGTTGATACGCACAGATTGGCTATGCAAATGGGTAGCCAATACAGTGCCGGTCAGGATAATAACGATGGATATTATTTTACTTAAGCCGGGCGATTTTTTATGCAGGATTGTTTCTACAATAACACCCATCCACACGGTTTGCATCAGCAACACAATAGCAACACTTACCGGTACGTATTGTACGGAGAAATAGTAAAAAGCGCTGGTCAGCCCCAATGATGTCCCCGCTATGATCAGCTTAAATACACCCTTTATGCCTGTCGATTTTGTTGCCGGTGCAGGCTCCCGTTTACGCAGTAAGGTTAAAATAAATAACCCTGCGACGCCAAGCATGTACTGCGAAAGTGTTACCTCGGCGGTGCTGAATCCTTCACGGTAGGCCATTTTTACAAAGGTTGCCAGCATTCCGTAACTTGCAGCGCCCAGCGCAATGAGAATGCTCCCTTTGAATACATTGTTTTTCATTTACACCAGTTCCCTCTCTATCAAGTCTCTGATATCCTGGTGCGATGTATCAATGGATGTTTTAGCTTTCTCCGGCCCGTAGGATAACCCGTTAATAGTGATTATGTGGATATTGCTGATGCCTATGATATTAAATACTGTTTTTAAATAGGTGCTCTGGAAATCCATGTACTCGTTATAATCTCCCTTGCCGTATCCAGGTTCGCCTCTTGAAAGCAAAAGAAACAGCGTTTTATTTTCAAGTAGTCCGGTATAAGTGTTCTGTACATCGGCCCGGTTAAAGGTAAAAGTCTCATTCACCCTTATAATCTGGTCGATATAGGCCTTAAGCACGCTGGGGATTGACCAGTTGTACATGGGCGAGCCTAATACAATCACATCAGCTTCCTTTAACTCGGCAATGTAGGTATCGCTTGTTTTTAATGTTTCCATTTCCTCGGCTAACCTTGCCGCTTCAGGCTTAAAAGCCGCGGCTATCCAGTTTTCGTTCATGTGGGGTACATCGATGTTCCCCAATTCCCGGGTGGTAATCATGGCATCACCATGGATGCTTGTCCAATGATCGATAAATACTTCTGTCAGTTTTCTGCTTTGCGATCTGAGCGCCCGGGCACTTGAATTGATGACTAATACTTTTTTCATTTCGATAATTTTATACAAAAGTATTGGGCTGTTGGGTTATATTTGTATGCCAATTTTTATAAAAACTACAGCCCAGATGTTGCCTTACAAATCATTGATCCTGGTTGAGCGAAATGCCTCCGTAGCGTTACATATCCAGGTGTGTAATAGTTTTATAGCGTTGATCACTAATGGCACGCTGCAGCCCGCTGATTTATTACCGAGTTCGAGGATATTGGCAGATCTGATCGGCATCAACAGAAATACGGTAAAACTGGCTTATGAAGAACTGATCAGCCAGGGTTGGGCCGAATCTATGGAGCGCAAGGGCGTGTTTGTACTTTCCAAGCTTCCTATACGTCGTTCCAAAACAGTATTACCCGAGGAGGAAAAAAACAATACTTCCAAAGAATCTTTCTCATGGAAAAAGCTGGGGAAGACTGCACCCAATGAAAATTTACAACAACAAACCATGTTGGCCATTGACGACGGTTTCCCTGATGTACGTTTGGCTCCTGTAGATGTATTGATGAGAGAATACCGGAGCCTTTCCCGACGGTTTCACGGCCGCAATTTTTTGAAGTACGGTAGTGCCATGGGGTCGGAACACCTTCGCCATTCTATTTGCAATTACCTTTCCCATAGCCGGGGTCTGATTGTCGCTGCCGAAAATATACTCATTACCAAGGGCAGCCAGATGGGCATCTATTTAGCCGCGCAATTGCTGCTCAATAACGGCGATAACATTGCGGTAGGTATTTCAAACTATAGCTCCGCCGATGAGACCTTTAAATACGCAGGCGCCAACCTGTTACGGATATCGGTTGATGATAATGGAATGGATGTAGATGAGCTGGAAGTGGTTTTACAGCACAAAAAAATAAAGGCGGTATATATTATTCCGCACCATCATTTCCCTACAACGGTAACCATGAGCATGGAACGCAGATTAAAACTATTGAACTTGGCCCGGGAATACCATTTCGCCATTATTGAGGATGATTATGATTTTGATTTCCATTACGATAATAAACCTTATCTGCCGCTGGCTGGTATCGACCATAATCATAATGTGATTTATATCGGCTCTATCTCCAAAACGTTTGCCCCGGCTTTACGTATCGGATTTATGACGGGGCCGGTAGCTTTTGTGGAAGATGGGGCATCATTACGGCAACTGATAGACAAACAAGGCGATACCCTATTGGAAGAAGCATTCGCGGTACTGTTTGATGATGGAGAAATGGAGAGGCATTTCCGCAAATCATTAAAAATTTATAAGCAGCGCAGGAACTTGTTTTGCGATATACTCCAATCCGATTTTAAAAACGTAATACAATTCAAGATCCCGGAAGGAGGGCTTGGCGTGTGGACAGTTTTTGATGAAAAGATTGACATGACCAAAATGTCACAAGAAGCCTCCAAAAAAGGGCTTTACATTGGCAATGGTAGTTTTTATAAGAACGAATCTTTTGCGGCCAATGCCCTGCGGATGGGCTTTGCCTCGCTAAAAGAAAATGAAATGATAGAAGCCCTCGGCATCCTGAAAACGATAATTCGCTGAGTTTGCTGGGCCACCCTTTATCTGCTAACTGGCATATTTAACACCCGTATCATCGGAGTAACTTTGTGGTAAATAAATCATAAAGACATGCAAACACGAATTAAAATTGACAAAATAGAGCCGGCAGTATACAGGGCAATTCTTGGCCTCGAAAAGTTCATTGAAAGCACATCGTTAACAAGAACGCATAAAGACCTGATCAAGATCAGATCGTCACAAATAAACGGATGTGCTTTTTGTATCAATATGCACACTTTGGATGCCCGTAAAGCCGGCGAAACAGAACAGCGTATATATGGCCTTAACGCCTGGCGCGATACCCCATTTTTCTCAGAAGAAGAACGCGCGATATTGGCCCTCACCGAAGAAGTTACCCTGATCAGCAACCATGTAAAGGATGAAACTTACGAGCAGGCAGCCAAATTATTGGATGAAACCTACCTGGCACAGGTGATCCTGGCTATTATCACCATTAACACCTGGAACAGGATCGGCATCACCACTAACTTAATACCGGCATAATTCTGCCATATAATGACGATGAAAGCCCTCTTATTGGAGGGCTTTTTTTTTTCTTTATCCGCTGCTGTCTTGAAGGCAGATAAAAACAGATATAGTGCTATGCCTTCTTCCGGGGATAATTTAATTACAATAAAGACTTTATAAACACCATCGGGGTTAAAGATTTTACTTCTGCGGAGTATCGGTAAGTTGATGGTAATGTATGAAGGGGGGCACCATTACTCCATAAATCACTAATTCAATAATTAATGCATTGTCATAACTCAATAATTCATTAACTCACTAAATCAATAATTAACTATCTTTGCGCCTTTTAGGATGAATAAGAAAGTTGCCTTTTATACGCTGGGCTGTAAGCTCAACTATTCGGAAACCTCGTCTATAGGGCGCCTGTTTAACCAGGCCGGCTACGATACGGTGGAGTTTACGAATACCCCCGATGTTTTTGTGATCAACACCTGTTCGGTTACCGAAAACGCGGATAAAAAGTGCAAGAAGATTGTTAAGGAAGCGCTTAAAATATCGCCAAACGCTTATGTAACCATTGTTGGTTGCTACGCTCAGCTAAAACCCCAGGAAATAGCCGAAATACCAGGTGTGGACATGGTACTGGGCGCTGCCGAAAAATTCCAGATCATTGATCACATCACCGATCTCACCAAAAAGCCTAAGGCGGTAGTATATAACCAGCCCGTAAGTGAGGCTAACGAGTTTGTACCCGCTTATTCTTTTGGCGATCGTACCCGTACATTTTTAAAAGTTCAGGATGGTTGCGATTACTCCTGTACCTTTTGTACCATACCATTGGCCCGTGGCAGCAGCCGCAGTGATACTATCGAAAATGTGCTGGAGCAGGCCCGCCAGATAGCCGCATCGGGCGTAAAAGAAATTGTACTGACCGGTGTAAACCTGGGCGATTTTGGCATCAGGAATGGCAAACGTGAAGATAAATTCTTCGACCTGGTACAAGCCCTGGACGAAGTAGAAGGGATAGATCGTTTCCGGATCTCATCTATAGAACCCAACCTGCTAACCGACGAAATTATTGCCTTTGTGGCCACTTCTAAACGTTTTGTGCCGCATTTTCATATCCCGCTTCAGTCAGGTTCAGATAAAATACTGGGACTGATGCGCCGTCGCTATAAACGCGATCTGTATATAAACAGGGTAGCCAAGATCAAAGAACTGATGCCGGATTGCTGTATCGGGGTAGATGTGATTGTTGGTTTCCCCGGTGAAACCCGTGAAGATTTTGTGGAGACCTATAATTTTCTGAATGAGTTGAACGTTTCATACCTGCATGTGTTTACCTACTCGGAGCGGGAAAATACCCTGGCCAGCCAGATGACCGGCGCTGTACCGGGTTCGGCCCGTGGCGAGCGCAGTAAAATGCTGCATATCCTGTCTGACAAAAAACGCCGGGCATTTTATGAAAGCCAGATAGGTAAAACAGAAGAAGTTTTATTTGAAGGGGATATCAAAGATGGCTATATGCACGGTTTCACCCGTAACTATGTAAAGGTGCGCACCAAGTATGACCCCGTGCTGATCAACGAATTGAAAAAGGTACACTTAACAAATATTTCACCTGATGGTGATGTCGATATAACAGAAAGCGAAGAAATATTAGTGCATTAAAATACTATATTCGCTTCAAACTATAACCTATGTTTCCAACCATTACATCGCTTCTTCAGTATCTTTTCGGTATAAATATCCCTTTGCCTGTTCAAACCTTCGGGTTTTTTGTAGCCATTGCTTTTATGGGTGCCTATTGGGCCTTTGCACAGGAATTTAAGCGGAAGGAGAAATTAGGCATCATTCATTCGTTTAAAAAAACGGTTACTGTAGGCAAACCAGCCTCGGTTAATGAATTAGTAGGAAATGGTGTCTTTGGCTTTGTTTTAGGCTATAAACTGGTTGATTGCATATTGAATTACCGCATGCTTTTAGACAGCCCGCAGGATTTTTTATTATCCTTACGCGGCAGTTGGATAGGCGGAATTATTGGGGCCGCGGCATTTGCTTATTGGGCTTATCATGAGGCCGAGAAACAAAAACAACCCAAGCCAGTAACCAAAGAGGTAACCGTGCATCCACATGAGCTCATGGGTAATATTTTGCTATGGGCTGCGATTTTTGGTTTTGCCGGAGCTAAGCTATTTAACGCGCTGGAAAACTGGGGCGAATTCATGAAAGACCCTGTAGGTATGTTGGTTGGCTTCAGCGGACTTACTTTTTATGGTGGTTTAATATGCGGCGGTGGCGCCGTGCTTTATATCGCCAATAAACATAATATTAAGCCGCTGGATATGCTGGATATCGGCGGACCGGGTATGATGCTGGCTTACGCCTTAGGCAGGGTAGGCTGCCAAATGTCTGGTGATGGAGATTGGGGGATAACCAATACCGCGCCAAAACCGGGCTGGCTGAGCTGGGCCCCTGATTGGATGTGGGCCTTTAAATTTCCGCATAATGTGAATGATGAAGGTGTGGCCATTCCGGGTTGTGTAGGCAAATTTTGTCATGAACTGGCTTCCCCTGTTTATCCTACATCGTTTTATGAAGTAATTGTTTGCTTATTATTGTTCTGGCTTTTGTGGAGCATCCGCGACCGTATCAAACCAGCAGGCGTTATGTTTGGTATATACATGATATTAGCCGGTGTTGAACGCTTTTTTATTGAATTGATACGCGTAAATACCAAATACCATGTTGCCGGTATCAGCTTTACCCAGGCCGAATTTATTTCGTTGCTGATGGTTGTTGGTGGAGCCATTTTGATTGTGAATGGGTTAAATAAGGATAAAAAATCAGCTGTTTTAAAGCATGGCTAATACTAAGCGAGCCAACAAATTACTGGACAACCAGGTATTCAGATTTGTTATTTCTGCAGGGGCAGGTTTTTTAGTTGATGTCTCTGCCTTTTACTTATTTTACCATAACTTATTGGTGAGGCATACTTACCAGATATTTTCATTCACGGTTCGTAATTCTACTCTATCCCTGGCACTGTCGTTTTTTATGGGTGTGATTGTGAATTTCCTGATAACCAGGTATATGGTTTTTACGGAGTCGAAGCTATCAGCTTATAAGCAGTTTATTCGCTTTGCATCCGTGGCTTGTCTTGGCTTTTTCGCCAATTTAGCGGTCATCAAAATACTGATACAGGACTTTGGCATATATCCGCCGGTGGCCCGGATAGGAGCCGCGTTAAGCTTGTTCTTCGCGAGCTTTTTTGTACATAAAGCATTTTCATTCAGCTTATCATTACGCAAACATGCAACTCAAAAACATAACTGAACAAGTAATTGAGGTTTCAAAACAAGCCGGGGATTTTATAAGACAGGAGCGTAAAACCTTTAACGCTGATAAAATTGAATACAAAGGCTTGAACGACCTGGTATCCTACGTAGATAAAACTGCCGAAAAACTGATTGTTGAAGGTCTGAAAAAGATATTACCCGAGGCGGGCTTTATTACCGAAGAAAAAACTACAACCACCGTTGGCGAAAGATATAACTGGATCATCGACCCTTTGGATGGTACCACCAATTTTATACATGGCATACCTTCATTTTCGGTAAGTATAGCACTTAAAGAATATGATGAACTGGTGGCTGGTGTAGTATACGAAGTGAACCTTGACGAATGCTTTTATGCCTGGAAAGATGGCCCTGCCTATCTTAACGGTACCGAGATCAGGGTGAGTAATAATCAAACCGTAGCTAACAGCTTATTAGCAACCGGGTTCCCATATTATGATTTTGGAAAACAAGACGCTTATATAGCCCTGTTTGCCGATTTGATGAAGAATTGCCATGGCCTAAGACGTTTAGGCTCTGCCGCTGTCGACCTGGTTTACACGGCCTGTGGCAGGTTTGATGCTTTTTACGAATACAACTTAAACTCCTGGGATGTGGCTGCCGGTATAGTTATCGTAAGGCAGGCCGGGGGCGAAGTAGTAACCTTTAGCGGTGGCAGCGATGTACTGGAAGCAAGAGAAGTGGTGGCAACTAACGGAAAAATAACAGGGGAATTGGTGCAGTATATCCAGAAATATTTCGTTTAGGATTTCACTGAAATAAAAAAGATTTCACGATCTCAATTGGATTAACAATATGAGATCTGTGAAATCTTAAATAATCTGTGTAATTAAATATTTATAGCGCTTCTGATACCACTTCGGTAACTTCAGGAACCATACGTTTCAACAGGTTTTCGATACCGGCTTTCAGGGTAACAGTTGATGAAGGGCAACCACTGCATGAACCACGCAGTTCAACGGTAACCACGCCTTCGTTAAATGAACGGTATGAAATAGCGCCGCCATCTTGTTCAACAGCCGGGCGAACGTAGTCATGTAATATCTGTTGTATTTTTACTTCGGTTTCAGAACCTTCAAAGTTTGCTGCTTCAGTTTCTTCCTCTAATTGTATTTTGAGTTCAGATTCAACCGCGCCTTTTACAAACTCTTTCATAATAGGCTCTACATCATCCCATTCGCTGCCTTCGGTTTTAGTAATGGTAACAAAATTACTGGCGAAGAAAACACCATTAACAAAAGAGAATTTATATAACTCTTTAGCAAAAGGCGACTTTTCTGCACTTTCTTTTGTGGCGTAATCGGCACTGCCATTAATAAGCAACTTGTTCACAATGAACTTCATGGTTGCCGGGTTTGGCGTTAACTCTGTATATACGTTGATATTCATTTCTTCTGCTATTTTTAATAAATCTTAATTAACAAATTTAAGTAGCTTTTTGATTTAAAGTTAGCTATTAATTAGTTATGACACATAAATGATAGACGTGAAAATATGCAGACGTGAAAATGTGCAGATATGCAAATGATTAAGGTTTTAAATGTCTTATAATCTGCACATCTGAAATCCGCACATCTGCACATCAGATTCCCGTATAATTTGACGGTGTTATCTGTTTTAATTCCTGTTTAATAGCGTCATTTACATTTAACGTATCAACAAAGGCTGCTATTGTTTGCCCGTTAATTTGTTGATTGGTTCTGGTAAGGTCTTTTAAAGCTTCGTATGGATTAGGATAGCCCTCGCGTCTTAAAATGGTTTGTATGGCTTCTGCCACAACCGGCCAGTTAGCTTCCAGATCGGCATTAATGGCATCCTGGTTCAACAGTAGTTTACCTAAACCTTTTATGGTTGATTTGATAGCGATCAGTGTATGCGCCAAAGGAACGCCGATATTCCGAAGAACGGTTGAATCGGTAAGGTCGCGTTGTAACCTGGAAACCGGCAATTTAGCGGCCAAGTGTTCAAATAAAGCATTGGCAATGCCCAGGTTACCTTCCGAGTTTTCAAAATCGATGGGATTAACCTTATGTGGCATGGCCGATGAGCCCACTTCGCCTGCTTTTATCTTTTGTTTAAAATAGTTCATGGATATGTAGGTCCACATATCGCGGTCCAGATCCATGATAATGTTATTGATCCTTTTCAGGGCGTCGCAATGTGCCGCGAAATTGTCATAATGCTCTATCTGCGTAGTGAATTGCGAGCGGTTAAGGCCTAATATATCGTTAACAAAGTGGTTACCAAAAGCTTTCCAGTCGTTTGATGGATAGGCTATATGGTGGGCATTAAAATTGCCCGTAGCGCCACCAAACTTGGCCGAATAAGGAACGGTAGCCAATAATTCGAGCTGAGCCTCTAAGCGTTCCACAAAAACCTGGATTTCTTTACCCAGGCGTGTTGGCGAAGCCGGTTGTCCGTGCGTGTGGGCCAGCATAGGTACGTGCTCCCATTCGCGCGCGTAGTTTTTCAACGTACTAACCAGTTCTTGAATAGCGGGGTAGTAGGTGTTATTTACCGCCAGTTTAAAGGTGTAAGGTATGGCTGTATTGTTAATATCCTGGGAGGTAAGGCCAAAATGGATGAACTCCTTATAAGGTTCAAGTCCGCCTAATTTATCAAATTCTTTTTTTATAAAATACTCAACCGCTTTTACATCGTGATTGGTAGTTTTCTCAATCTCTTTGATGCTTTCGGCATCGGCCTCGCTGAAGTTTTTATAGATATCGCGTAACTTTTCAACCACACCGGCATCAAAATGTTGTAATTGAGGTAGATTGATTTTCGTTAAGGCAATAAAATACTCTATCTCAACAAATACGCGGTATTTAATCAGGGCGTATTCCGAAAAATAATTGGCAAGTTCAGCGGTCGTATTACGGTAGCGGCCATCAATAGGCGAAATTGCTGAAAGCGGAGAAAGCGTCATGTTCTTTAAAATTTTGGCAAAGGTAAGAAAATAGACGCGCAGATGCTCCATATGTCGAGGGGTAAATGGAGGCTCTAAAATATTTATGATCCGATGTCCTGTTTTAGGATTATCAATTGTTATAAACTAAAAGTAATAAGGTATTCAAATTAAATAGCATGATATCAGTATGTTAAAATACTTTGTCAGGTAATTGTATTTTCTAACGGAAACTTTGAAATCAAAAAATGTTTCCTTAGTTTTGACCCGGAAAGTCAATGAGTCAAACAGAAAGAATATTACGCGGAAGCCTGGAACTGTTTTTAAGGGCAGGGATCAAGAGTATTACGATGGATGATATAGCCAGGCATATAGGCATGTCAAAAAAAACCATATACCAGTTTTTTAAAGACAAAAACGAATTGGTTACCGCGGTACTTAAAGCTCAGTTGAAAGAAGATGAAGAGCAAATCAACGATATCATCGGTAAATCAAACGATGTAATAGAAGCGATGATCAATATGATGAAATGCTCCGAAGAAATATTTGCGGAGATGAACCCTACCGCGGTGCATGATATGCAAAAATATCATCCTGAAGCCTGGGCCGAATTTCAAAAGTTTAAAGCCGAAGTATTGATCAGTACCCTGGAGGAGCTTTTAACAAAAGGAATGAAGCAAGGTTACATCCGTCAGGATATCGACGTAAAAATAATGGCAAGGATGCGGGTGAGCCAGATAGAGCTGGGTTTCAATACCGAAATTTTTCCAATTGGAGAGTTTAATACCTGGAAGGTACAGGTACAGTTCGAAGAGCATTTTAATTACGGCGTGTGCACCCTTAAGGGATACAAGTTGCTAAACCAATATAAAAACATACACGAAGAATAAAATTATCACCCGGCAGGTTACCGGTAAACGGTATAATCTTTAAATAAATAAGAATAAAACAGAATAATAACCCCAACCATACTATATAAAAATGAAATATTTACTTTTTACGGCAACAGTGTTTTGCGCCATAGCTTTTAAAAGTTATGCGCAAGAGGCGCCACCTAATAACCAATCCTTCAACTTTAGTATACAGGACTGTATAAATTATGCCTATGAGCATCAGGATTCTGTTGTAAACGCCGGGCTTGATGTTAAAAGCGCGGAATATAAGGTTAAAGAAACAAGAGGTATAGGTTTACCCCAGATAAGCGGAACGGCTAATTTTCAGGATTATTTGAAAATCCCGACAACCCTGCTGCCCGGCGAAGTATTTGGTCAGCCTGCTGGTACTTTTATTCCGGTAAAGTTTGGGGTTAAATACCAGTCAAGTATTGGTGCAACTGCTGATCAGATACTTTTTGATGGTAGTTATCTGGTGGGTTTAAAAGCATCTAAAACTTATAAAGAACTTTCATTGAAGACTCTGACCCGTAATAAGATCCAAATTAGCGTATCGGTGACCAAGGCCTACTATCAGGTGCTGGTGAGCAATGAACAGTTAAGATTAACAGATGCCAATCTTAAACAATTAAAGCAGCAATATGATGAAACGGTAGCGCAAAACAAACAGGGTACCGTTGAAAAGATAGACGTAGACCGTATAGCGGTTCAGTATAATAACTTAGTAACCACCCGCGAAAATACTATTCGCTCACTCGCCTTAAATTACCAGGTTTTAAAATTTCAAATGGGAATGCCTATAGAAAGCGCGCTTTCTTTAAAGGATAAGTTGGAGGATATTAAACTGGACGATACCGCCGATCTGGCAGCCGATACCTCATTTTACCATAACCGCATTGAGTATAGCTTATCAGAAACAAATATAGCCCTGAAGAAGCTTGATCTGAAGCGCCAGCAATCACAGTATTTACCAACACTAAAGGCCAATGCATCTTATACGTCATCTTACCAGAATAATAATTTTGGTAACTTGTATAAAATGAATTTTCCATCCAGCTACATCGGGCTTACACTCAATGTTCCCATATTTAATGGATGGCAGCGCCTAAACCAAGTAAGGCAATCAAAAATAGCAGTTTTAAAATCCCAAAATGATTTAGAGAACGCAAAAAACGGACTAAAGCTACAAGCTAATCAAGCTAATGTTGCCTATGTTAATGGACTGCAAAGCCTCAATAACCAAAAAAGGAACCGGGAATTGGCCGAAGAGGTATTACGTGTTTCTAAAATAAAATATCAGCAAGGGGTTGGTTCAAGCATCGAGGTAACACAGGCCCAAACATCTCTTGATGATGCAAATGATAAATATATACAGGGACTCTACGATGCCTTAATAAGCAAAGTTGACCTGGATAAGGCATATGGCCGCATTAAATAAACAATTACTAAACCTACTACTATATAAAAAAGGACATGAAAAGAATATTATATATCCCGGCATTCATTTTTTTAGCGGCTTGCTCCAGTAAACAACCCAAAAATAAAGCCGCAGAACTGGCCGATCTGAAAAAACAACAGGCCGAACTGAATGCAAAGATTGTTAAGCTGCAGGCCGAGGTTGGTTCAACAGATTCAACCAAATCTACCGATGTAAGTACAATTGTTATAAAGCCGGCCCCGTTTACCAATTATGTACAAATACAAGGTAAAATTGACGCTCAGGATAACGTAACAGCTTACCCGCAGGCTTCGGCTGTTATTACGGCTATATATGTAAAAGTTGGGCAGCATGTAAGCAAGGGACAAACACTGGCCCAATTAGATGATAACGTGTTGCGACAAAATATTGCAAAAAGTGCCGCCCAGGTTGATTTGAACCAAACCTTATTCAATCGTCAAAAAAATCTTTGGGATCAAAAAATAGGTACCGAGGTGCAGTTTTTACAGGCGCAAACAACACTGCAAACCGCTAAAAAAGATTTAGCTGGATTGAAACAGCAAGCCAGCCAATACCGCATTGTATCTCCCATTAACGGAACAGTTGATCAGATGGATCTTAAGTTAGGGCAAGCAGCATCACCAGGCCAAACAGGTATCCGGGTAGTTAATGCTGATCTTTTAAAAGTAAAAGCCGATGTACCAGAATCATATGCAGGCAGTGTAAATACCGGCAACCAGGTAAAAATATCAGTACCTGATGCTAATGATTCCCTGGTTACTAAAGTAACATTTGCCGCTAAGGTAATTGATCCTACATCACGCAGTTTTGGTGTGGAAATCAAATTGCCGGTGCGTAAAAGCCTTCGCCCAAACATGACCGCCATTATCCAGATAGCCAATTACTCTAAGGCTAATACTATTGTGGTTCCGGTTAAAGCTATCCTGAAATCAGAAAACGGTGATTATGTGTATGTTAACCAAAACGGAATTGCCAAAAAAGTGAACGTTAAATCTGGTACAACTTATGGTGGGAATACCGAAATATTATCGGGATTGAAAGACGGGGATCAGTTGGTTACCGAAGGCGCTACCGAAATTGAGGATGGTGATAAAATCAAGGTACTACAGTCTGCTAACTAATTATAAACGTTTGATCTGTTGATTATGAAAGATCTGAAAAAAGAATTTGGGCCCTCAAGTTGGGCCATTGACAATAAAACGGCCATATACGTGCTCATATTTATGATTACGGTACTGGGACTGATAAGCTACAACAACTTACCCAAGGAAAACTTTCCGGATATAGCGATACCTAAGATCTATGTAACTACAACGTTTGTAGGCCAGTCGCCACAAAACGTGGAAAATCTGGTGACCCGGCAGATAGAAAAGAAGTTAAAATCTTTGAAAGGATTAAAAAAGGTTACTTCGAATTCGGTACAAAACGTATCTGTTATTACGGCCGAATTTAATACTGATGTAAAAACCAAGGATGCCAAGATAGATGTTAAGGATGCTGTAGACAAAGCTAAGCAGGATTTGCCCCAAAATGATGATAATTATAAAGAACCGGTCATATCAGACATTAACGTGGCCGATCAGCCTATTTTATATATCAACATCTCCGGCGATTATGATCTGAAAAAGCTAAAAGAGTATGCCGATCTTTTAAAAGATGAGATTGAAAGCTACAAGGAAATATCCAAAGTTGATGAAGTGGGAGCTTTAACGCCCGAAATTCAGATTAATGTTGATTTGAATAAGATGGCGGCGGCACAAATAAGTTTTAGTGATATTACCCAGGCCGTTGGTAACGAAAATATATTACAGTCGGCAGGTACTATTAAAACTGATGGCGTACGCCGGAGTATAGATATTAAGCAGGATTTTAAAAACGCCGATCAAGTTGCTGCTATGGTGATCCGTAATCCGAAAGGGCAGGCGGTTTATTTAAAAGATATTGCCGAAGTTAAGGATTCGTTTTTAGAGCAGGAAAGTTATGCCCGTTTAAAAACCAACGATAACCCCAAATTTAAAAATGTAATTACGCTCAATGTAAGTAAAAGGGCAGGTGAGAACCTGATTCAGGCTTCGGATAAAATTAATGAATTGATCAAGCTGAAACAAAAAACGGTATTCCCTAAAGGCTTGGATATTGTGGTAACCGGCGATCAGTCTGATAAAACCCGTACCACGCTCAATGATCTGATCAATACCATTGTAATTGGTTTTGTACTGGTTACGGTGATCCTGATGTTTTTTATGGGTACCACCAATGCCATATTTGTGGCGCTTTCGGTTCCGCTATCATGTTTTATCGCGTTTCTGGTAATGCCAGCGATAGGGTTTACGTTGAACATGATCGTGTTGTTCTCCTTCCTGCTGGCCTTGGGTATTGTGGTGGATGATGCCATTGTGGTGATCGAAAATACACACCGTATTTTCGCTAACGGTAAAGTGCCTATTAAAGAGGCCGCGAAAATGGCGGCAGGTGAGGTGTTTTTGCCTGTATTTTCAGGAACAATGACCACTTTGGCACCGTTTGTACCCTTAGCGTTTTGGAATAGTATTATAGGGCACTTTATGTTCTTTTTGCCTATTACACTGATCATCACCTTGCTGGCATCTTTAGTTGTGGCTTATATTATTAACCCCGTTTTCGCGGTTGATTTTATGAAACCGCACCATGATGGTGAACACGATAACCCCAAATTTGATAAACCAACCAGACGAGCGCTTATATATCTGGCTATAGCCGCGGTATTGGGCTATCTGATGAATATAGGTATTGGCAATTTGGTGGTATTTATAATGGCGCTGTATCTGTTGAACCATTTCGTGTTGTTAAGAGTGATAGACCGGTTTCAGAAGAATGCCTGGCCAAAATTTAAAGACTGGTACGCCAGATGGCTTGAAAAGGCAGTTAAAAGACCTGTTACCATGCTCATGGGAACAGTTGGCTTGTTTGTCTTATCCATTGTTCTATTGGCAACTATCGGTAAAACGCCGGAGTTTTTCCCTTCGGGCGACCCTAACTTTGCCTACGTATATATCACTATGCCAATTGGTACCGACCAGGCTACAACCAATGAGGTAACCAGGAAAATTGAAGAACGCGTAGCCAAAGTAGTTGAACCTTACAAGGGCATGGTATCATCAATTATCTCCAATGTTACCAAAGGCGTAACAGATCCTTCAGATGAAGATCAGGGCGATTATGAGAATAAGGGTAAGGTAACCGTTGCCTTTGTGGAGTTTGGAAAAAGAAACGGGCAGGATACTAAAGTAGCTTTAGCCAAAATACGCGAAGCGGTACAAGGTTTGCCTAGTGTTAAAATTGCTGTAGCTCAGGAAGCCAGCGGTCCACCGGTACAAAAGGATATTAGTATTGAAATCATTGGCGATAACCTGGATACGCTGGTGTCAACCGGTAACCGTTTAAAAGCCTATTTGAATAAACAAAATATTGCCGGTATAGAAAACCTTGTTGCTGACGTGCAAAGTGATAAACCGGAAGTTGTATTTGACATTGACCGTGAACGCGCAAACCGTGAGGGCATAACATCTGGCCAAATAACGCAGAACCTGGTTACCGCGGTATTAGGTTGGAAAGCCGCTGACTTCAGAAACACGAAAGAGGATGATTATCAGATAAAGGTAAGGGCGCTGGAAAGTCAGCGAGGTAATCTTGACGAACTGCGTAACTTAAAAATAACCTATCGGGATCTGGCTACCGGTGGTGCTATCCGTCAGGTACCAATCTCAGCGTTTTCAGACATACGCTATACTACTACCTATAGTAATATCAAGCGCAAGCAACAGCGTAGGGTACTTACTTTGGGTTCCAATGTAATTAAACCATACAATGCCAATGAGGTTAATGCCAATATTTTACAGGCTATTAATAACTTTAAAAAAGCTGATAATATAAGCATCAGGCAGGGTGGTGGGCAGGAAGATCAGGCGGAGGCTATGAACTTCCTGTTAGGAGCATTAGCTACATCATTTGGGTTGATATTGATCATCCTGATGATCCAGTTTAACTCTATTGGTAAAACCTTCATCATCATCAGTGAGATTTTTCTGAGTATCATAGGTGTATTCCTGGGCGTAAGTATCTTTGGTATGACTATGTCTATCGTAATGACCGGTATCGGCATCATTGCCCTTGCGGGTGTGGTGGTACGTAACGGTATATTACTGGTTGAGTTTACCGATATGCTCATTGACCAGGGCGCCAATTTGCATGATGCAGTTGTAGAAGCCGGACATACCCGTATGACCCCGGTATTATTAACCGCTACAGCAGCTATATTGGGCTTGATACCACTGGCTGTAGGATTCAATATCGACTTTGTGGGCCTATTTACTCACTTTGAACCACACATACATTTTGGTGGTGATAACGTAGCTTTCTGGGGGCCATTAGCCTGGACAATGATATTCGGACTTGGGTTCGCAACCGTCATTACCCTGATATTGGTTCCGTGTATGTACATTATCCGTTACAACCTGAAAAAATATTTCTTTGGTAAAAAATCCGTTGAGCCTCATAAAGAGCTTTTGGAAACTGAAACGGTTTAATTAAATATAAAAGCAAAAAAAGAGGCTGTCTCATCAATAATGAGATAGCCTCTTTTTTGTTTAAAATAGTCGATTTAATTTTAATTTTTTAGCTGAACATATTTTTCAAGGTCGCCCAGGTCATTTCTGGTTTTGGGTAAGCTGCCCGGGTAATTCTGTTGAAGAAAGGTGATGAGATTTTCGCGGATGTAACAACGAAGATCAAACGCGTCTGACGATGTTCTTGAGCTCATCAATACCCTGATCTCGATAACGCGCTCCTTTACGTCGGTTACCTGTACTACTTTTACCCGCTTGTCCCACAAGGGTGTTTTTAAAATAAGGCGTTCAAATTCCTCTCTTATGGCGTTTACCGGCACGGTATGATCCATATATAAAAACACGGTGCCCAGTATATCGGCCGAGGTGCGTGTCCAATTTTGAAAGGGCTTTTGTATAAAGTAATTGATAGGCAGGATCAATCTGCGCTCATCCCATATTTTTAAAACAACGTAGGTAAGGGTAATTTCTTCAACCCGGCCCCATTCGCCCTCAACCACCAGCACATCATCAATGCGTATGGGCTGTGTAAACGCGATCTGAAATCCCGCCAGCAAATTGCCCAGCGAATTTTGGGCCGCGAAACCCACAATGATGCCGCCTATACCAACGCCGGTTAACAGTCCCGTGCCAATTTTGCGCATACTCTCAAAGCTGAGCAGGATAATAGCGATGGTTACAAAAACAATCACCACTACGATAAGCTTACGCATAAACTGTATTTGGGTGCGTATTTTTCGTTCTTTTAAATTGTCAGCCTTGTTCAGATCATAAGTGTGGTAAATATAATCTTCCAGTATCCTTACCGAACGAACCAGTATGCCGGCAAAGGAGATGGTCAACAAAATTTCAATAGTTTTATCGAGTGGGGTTACATAAACCTTATCCATTCGCATAAAGGGGATAAATAAATTAAGCAGAAATAGCGGGATGAAGTAGGTTATGGCGCTGCCCAGGTTAATGATCACAGATCTGAAAAACGAATAGGAGGTTTCTTTTTTGGCATATAGCCGGAAAAGACGGGTAACTATAAATTTTATAATGAGCCCTACTAAAATAGCTATTACAGCAATCCCAAGGTCCCATATTACAGCGGGAACGCGTTGTGACAACTCGAGCAAACCAGGTGGCAGTTTATTTTCCATATTGATAGCATATATGTTTATAAAATCTACTTTAAAAATAGTTGGAATGTAAAATTGTTTTCGCAATAGTCGGGGCAGCGTGTGTTGATAGTTATATTTATAGAATTTTTGATAGTTTTGTTAAAAAAGTCAGGAATGTTGATCTGGCTTAGGGTTTTATATAATTTATAGATCAAATGGCTGCAGTCAATGACCATCAGGATATAAAGCGGGAAAAAATTTTAGAAGCCTCTCATCAACGGTTTTTACATTATGGTTATTCAAAAACTACCATGAATGAAATTGCCGGAGACCTGTCTATGTCAAAGGCTTTGCTTTACTATTATTTTCCTGATAAAAGCCAGTTGTACATTGCAGTAATGCGTAAACTGGCCAATGATTATATCAAAAACCTGGAAGAGCATATTGATACTTTTGCTAACTTAAAAGACGCCTTTGTTTTTCAGATCAATACCAACCACGATTTTATTGTAAGCAACTACAATTTCTTTGATTTTTTCAGGCTGAATGAACAAAACCTTCCGGATACCATTTGGGAGATTGTGGAGCAGGTGCACCTGGCCGAATTGAATTTATTAAGCAGAGCCATAAAAACCGAAATAGAACGGGGAGCCATCAAACCCGTTGAAAACCCGGAAGAAATTATCGATCTGCTATTAGATGCTTTGCATGGTATTAAAGTGAGCGCTGTATCGCAAAAGAAAATAAACTTCCCTCGTAAAGAGCATCTGGACGAAATTCATACCAAAAGATTATTGCTGATAGATATTTTTATAAAAGGATTGATGTATTAGTCATCCTTAACTAATGAAGCTGATTTACTGTCAGTTATTAGTCAAAATACAAGCAAGTGATCAATCACAAATTTTATTATAGATAACTTTGTTTTGTACAAATAACCAGTGGCATTTAATGAATGCCCGGATTATTGAAAGAAACTTCCTATTTAATAAGAGGTGATTGTTTTAGAGTGATTTAGCAGAATGGAGCATATCCATTCTGCTTTTTATGTTTAAAGGGCTTAAATAAATTTTCCATTGCCTGTGTCCTCACAGGCAATTTCCTTTTCTCTTGTCCATACTCGTTGTCTGTCAGGACACAGACAACGAGTGTCCAAATAAGCTACTGCTGCTTTGTGCCCATATCATGAACAAGCTGGTGTTGAAGCAATACAACAGAACGGCCGTCTATCTGGATAGTATCTTCAGCTTTAAATGTTCTGATAGATCCGTTGTCATCCGGGTTGGCTGTATCGATCAGAAGTTCCCAGTCCAAAGCGTATTCTGCATACGGCAGTTTATAGTTCAGCGGTTCATCATGGGCGTTAAAAATAATGTAAAAGCTATCATCAACCACTTTATCACCTTCGGCGTTAACACTGTGCAAGCCCAGGCCATTTAAAAATACGGCTACTGATTTGGCAAAATCATGACTCCAGTTATCATCGTTCATTTCAGATCCATCGGGCAAAAACCAGGCTATATCGGCAATACCGTTACCTATAACCGGTTGCCCGTTGAACCAGTTTTTACGCGAAAAAGCAGCGTGCTCTTTTCGTAACTTAATGAGTTTACAGGTAAAAGCATATAATTCCTTATCCATGTTTTGCCAGTTTATCCATGAAATTTCATTGTCCTGGCAATAAGCGTTATTGTTTCCTTGCTGTGTTCTGCCTATTTCGTCACCGGCAACAATCATGGGCACGCCCTGCGAAAGAAAAAGTGTTATTAAAAAGTTCCTTTTTTGTTTGGCACGCAGATTATTAACAGCCTCGTCATCCGTTGGGCCTTCTGCTCCGCAATTCCATGACCGGTTATGGCTTTCCCCATCCTTATTGTCTTCACCGTTTGCCTCATTGTGTTTTTCGTTGTAGGATACCAGGTCGGTTAGGGTAAAACCATCATGAGCGGTAATGAAATTGATACTGGCGGTAGGTCTTCGGTATGATTTATACAGATCTGAACTGCCGGTGATACGGTTGGCAAATTCGGCCAGGGTACTTTCGGCACCGCTCCAGTAATCGCGGATACAATCGCGGTATTTACCGTTCCACTCGGCCCAGCCGGCTGGGAATTTACCAACCTGGTAACCGCCTTCGCCCAGATCCCAGGGTTCAGCTATCAACTTAACACGTGATATGGTAGGGTCCTGGTGAATGATATCAAAAAACGCGCTCAAGCGGTTCACTTCGTGCAGCTCGCGGGCCAGTGTAGCCGCCAGATCAAAACGGAAGCCATCAACATGCATTTCTTCTATCCAGTAACGAAGGCTATCCATCATTAACCGCAGTGCATTGGGTAAATTGGCATTCAGGGTATTGCCTGTGCCGGTGTAGTCCATGTAATATCGTTTGTCGTCGTCAACCAAACGATAGTAAGATACATTATCAATACCCCTGAAGGATAAAGTTGGACCCAGGTGACTGCCCTCGCCGGTATGATTGTATACCACATCCAGAATAACTTCGATACCTGCCTTATGCAATTCCTTCACCATGTTTTTAAATTCCTTCACCTGCTCGCCAAGTACACTACAGGATGCGTAGCGTGCATCGGGAGCAAAGAAACCTATGGTATTATAACCCCAGTAATTGCTAAGGCCTTCATTAACCAAATGCCTGTCGGATAGAAAATCATGTACCGGCATCAATTCAATGGCGGTGATACCCAGATCTTTTAAATAGGTAATAGCTGCCGGGTGGGCGATAGCAGCGTAGGTTCCCCTGATGTTTTCAGGTATCTCCGGATGCAATTTGGTAAACCCTTTTACATGAGCTTCATAGATGATCGATTTGTAATAGGGTATATTGGGGCTTTTATCCTCTTCCCAGTCAAAATTATGATCAATAACAACTGACTTGGGTATAAAAGCCGCGCTGTTTGTTTTGCTGAAGCTGAGATCTGCCTCCGGGTTGCCTACTTCGTATCCAAACAGGGAGTCGTTCCAGTCAATTGTGCCTGCAATGGCTTTGGCATAAGGATCAACCAATAACTTGTTGGGATTAAAACGATGGCCATTCTCAGGCTCATAAGGGCCATAAACCCTGAAGCCATATAGCTGCCCGGGTTTTAAACCTGGTATATAAATATGCCATATCAATTCAGAATACTCGGTAAACGGTATCTGTGCCGATTCAACTTCATCGTGGATAGTGTTAAATAAACAAAGATCAACCCCGGTAGCATTTTCAGAATAAAGTGTAAAATTAACCCCTTCACCATCCCAGGTAGCGCCAAGTGGGAATGGTTGTCCGGGATATGTTGTTATCTTCATTTGGTGTTCAGATAAATTATGTTCTTAGTGTCGGTACAAACTCACTAATTGAAATTAAAGAAAATTGTTTTATACGCAACCCTATTTATGGTATTAAACATGGCAATGTAAAAACAGCGTCAAAACGATTGCTTTATTTTTAAATAACTTAATTAGTAATTGATTGTTAATACTGTGCTATGTAAATTTGTTTATCTACACCAGTAAACCTATGAATAAGAAAATATTTATTGTGGAGGACGACGCCGATCTGTCTGAAGCCATACAGCTAATCCTGCGCGAAGAAGGGTATGATACCGCTGCTTCGCTGGATAAAAATTCAATAAAGGGCGTAATACTGCACATGCCCGATCTGGTATTGGTTGATAACAGGTTGAAAGATGGCTTTGGCAGTGAGCTATGTATATCTATCAAAAATCATCCCTTAACCAGCCATATCCCAGTAGTATTAATGTCGGGATGGGCAAATTTGGAAGATACCGCCCGTGATTGCGGAGCCGATGCTTATTTAAGCAAGCCTTTTGAAATGAACCAGCTGCTTGAGGCTGTAGATAAGCACCTGAGGCACCTGGTTTAATTATAAATTAAGAAAGATCAAGGATTAAAACAGATCACTATTTATTGTCTGCAGCTTGTAATGATCGTAGTTTTTAAGCTCTATGGCGTTGGCGGCTTCATCAACGGTGCGTTGCATCTCTTTCAGAAAACTTCTTAACAGCTTTTCTTTTCCGGGTAGCTTAAGCATCACGCGCAGCATGGCAGTTTGCAGCCAGAGCTGTTTTTTTGATTTAGGCACCATATCCTTTAAAACGGTTACCCCCAGCCTTTGATTAGCTTTCACAAACCACCGCATCTGGCTCTCGTAATTGGCAAATGCTATTTGATGATTGCCAAATGCAGCGGCCAATTCTCCAGCCAGCACATAGGCACCAACCATGGCCAAACTGCTTCCCTGACCGGAGGCAGGAGAGGGACAATAGCCTGCATCGCCCAGCAATACTACACGACCGTTGGAAAGGTTTTCGGTTTTTACCTGGCTTATGGCGTCAAAATAAAAATCGGGTGTATCATGAATAGCTTCCAGGATTGTTGAAACTACGGGTCCTTCATGTTTAAAATGATTTATTACCATTTGTTTCTGTCGGGCTATATCGCGATGATCATAATCAACAGCCGGCGCGGCAAACATCAGCATCACTTTAGCTTCCCGGTTTTTGCCTGTGCTGTATATATTGATGATCTTATCAACCGCCGGGTAGTTGAGCTCCCAATGGTCGAGGTTGTGATCGTTCGGGACGCTGAAAACAGATATAAAATATCCCAGGTGATCAATGGATGTTTTTTCCTGTTCAAATGCCAGTCCGCGTACATTTGAGCGTAAGCCATCGGCTGCTACAACCAGGTCAAAATCACGCTGTTCGCCATGTTTAAAAGTGACGGTTACACCATTATCGGTTTGGGTTAAAGCTGTTATAGAATTATCAAAAATATATTCTGTTTGATCCTTTGTTTCGGCGTAGAGTATACCGGCGAGCTCGCCCCGCATAATCTCCACATCGGTATCCTGCCGCATGCCAAATATATTGGGGTCGTTCAGGTCGGCATATCGTTTACCTTCGGCATTGATCATGGATGAGCCACGCATGGCGGTATTCAATTCCCTTACCTGGTTCAATATGCCCATACGCTCAGTTACATCAGTTGCTACCCCGCGAAGGTCGATGCGGTAACCACCTTTACGCAGTTCCGGGGCTTTTTCAACAACGGTAACATTAAACCCGTATCGGTTTAGCCACCAGGCCAGGGCCGGGCCGGCAATGCTTGCGCCTGAGATCAGAATATTCCTGTTGTATATGTCGTTGCGTATCATTGGTCGTTCAGATAACAGGTCAAATATGGAGTGGCAGCGAAGTTTTTTTTAATGGATTTCGGTCAAATACCCTAAATTGTCGGTGAATGCGGGAGAAAGTAAATTGAAATTATTGAAACAGGGATGACGGTATAGTCGCCACGGTTTTATAGGTTTGTTATCACAATGGAGAAGCATGACGTTTCATGGATGCAGGTTGACAGGGAACTAAAGGATTCCTTCGCCATTAATTATCTGCATGCTCATGTTTTTGAAGCGCAAACCGTTTGCAGGATTAATTACCATCGCATTTTTATCATTCAGGCAGGTAGCGGCGCTATCCAGATAGATGACGGCAACTACCAAATTTCGGGTAACGAACTGTTTTTATTAGCGAAAGGTCAGCTATACACTTTTGAGGATGAGAGCCGGATAACCGGCTATGAGCTTTCCTTTGGCGATTGTTTTTGGGAAAAAGCACCCGGCAGTGCCAGCAATTGCAAGGCGGTATTGTTTAATAATGCCGTTGACAATCAGCAATTACCATTGAACAATGCCGATCAATCTGAGCTCAATAATCTTTTTCAAACGCTTCACCAGGAATATATAAAAGATGATTACCCCAATAAGCTGGATGCTATGGCCGCCTATTTAAAGATCATCATGATCAAGATAGCCAACGTGAACGCCTTGCTTGCCCGCGGATACGACAGTTACGAAAACCAGGTTTACCGGCAATACCTGGAGTTGGTGAGCAGCCAGTACCAAACCACGCATGAGGTGGCCGATTTTGCGCGTCAGCTGGGGATCCCGGCCCGTAAACTATCTGATCTGTGCCGTCGGTGCAGCGGTAAGGGAGCCAAGGATATTATCAACGGACAAATCATCGCCGAAGCTAAACGCTCCCTGCAATTCTCCTCCAAACCGGTTAAGGAGATAGCCTATCACCTTAACTTTTCTACACCCGATCAGTTCAGTCACTTTTTTAAGAAAAATACCCTGATATCACCTAATGATTACCGTGGTCGCTTTGTAAATATTGGCATGTGATTGGCCGTTTTTAACATTTACCGGGTATGCCGCCACAGCTAATTTTGCTGATATAAAATCAACAAAATATGTCTGTAAATAAAGTAAAAACCATTGCCGGGATCACCATCCCCGATAGCACTATCGCCACCCAGGCCACCGAACTTTTATTGGAGCACGGTACCGAATTTATCTATAATCACTCTTTAAGGGTTTTTCTTTTTTCATCGCTGAACGGCAAACGCAACAATTTAAAATATGATGCCGAATTGCTATACGTGAGCTCGGTATTTCACGACCTTGGTTTAACCAAACACTACAGCAGCCCCGACCTGCGCTTTGAAGTCGACGGTGCCAATGCCGCCCGTGATTTTCTGAAAAGCCACGGACTGCCAAAAGAATCATTACAGCTGGTTTGGGATACCATAGCCCTGCACACTACCATTGGTATCGCCGAGCACAAAGAACCCGAAGTTGCCCTGATGTATTCTGGAGTGGGCCTTGATGTAATTGGTGAGGGGTATGAAAACCTGAGCGCCGAAAATAGGAAGGAGATCATCCACGTGTTTCCTCGGAATGATTTTAAGAAAAACATTATCCCAACTTTCTTTAGTGGTTTTGAGCATAAAACAGAAACCACATTTGGCAATATCAAAGCCGATGTATGTGCCTACATGATCCCGAATTTTCACCGCAAAAACTTCTGCGATTGTATTTTGCACTCGCCATGGAGTGAATAAGGGAGGTAAACCCAACTGTCATTTCGAACGAGGTACGAGGAGAAATCTTTTGCGCCGGACTAATCGCGCGCATAAGATTTTTCACTCCGTTCAAGAGATAGTATTTCACTTCGTTCGAAATGACATTTTTCTTCCCACCATTAATGATATTTTAATAAAATATTTATCCAGGACAATAGGTTTGTGGCATACCCCGCTTCGCAAACCTGTTTAAAAACCTGGATAATGAATCTACCTGTATCAATTCTAAAAAGAGTTTATGGCTGCGCTATGGCAGTCGCGCTGTTGTTTATCTGTATTTTTAGTAAAGCCTCGCCATTGCCCGATCGTGGCGATTATCAATTCGACAAAAAAATATCGCGCAAGGTATTGGAGAATTATCTCGACCGTTCCATTACCATGCAAAGCCTGCTGGTTGGCCAGGGTAGTTTTGACGACAACCTGCGTATGATCAAAAATATAGGTGCCAAGTTCATTGGCCGGGCCGTTTGCCAATGGGGGCAGGAAGATGAGATCACCCAGAATTTGATCAAAGAAAAGGAACTGGCTGCAAGGGTGCATACGGCCGATGCCGACATTGTTTTGCAAGCCTGCATCTTCGAGATCGTAACGCCTAAAGTGGAGCAACTGCCTATACCTGCCTGGGCATTTGAAGCTTTAGGGATGCCCGTACAAAAACGGAATTTTAATTATGCGGATATGCTGTACCCCGATGGCAAATTTAAAAATCAATGGGGCAGGGGTTCCGTACCAGATGTAAGCCGTGCCGAAACCAAACTATTCTTCTATTTCCTGGCCAAATCATATATCGACGCGGGTATCGAAGGCATCCATTTTGGGCAAGTAGAGCTCATGAATAAAAATGATCCTAACCTGGATAACTACGCCCAGATACTCACCCTCATCCGGGAGTATGCCGGTAAACATGCCCGCAGGCATATGATCATTTGCGATTCGCACGTACCCGGCGGGGGCTTTGTGCGGAATGGTAAACTATTGATGGATGTTCACGCCTTTCCACTCCGTATTATGGAAACCCCGGGCAAGCCCGAGGAAGCAACACTACAGGTTGGCCATACCGATGCCCTTTACCTGCGCAGCAAAGGCGGTATTACACCCAGCGGCTGGACTTGTGAGCATCTGCCATACCTGGTGGAATTTGATAACTACGGTGTAAGTAAAAAGCCCGGGCAGGAAAACGCGGGCGACATCCCTTTTTGGGTTTGGGGCTATGATGAGATCAGCTGGTTCGCTCATCAGAATAAAGCCTACCGCACGCAATGGCTGCATTACGCGTATGATTGGTTAAAGAAAACAGATCCGAATGGCCACCTCGAAATGCCGGGCGGCAGGCAAACTACATCTCCCCTGGATAAAAAGCGCTGGTACTATGCCAATAATCCCGGCAATGCCGTACCCGATGGTCATGGAGATGAGGATACTATTCGGGATATATGGGGAAAGGGGAAATAGGATAAACAGGGTGGTGTCATGCTGGTTTCTATGATAAAAACAAAAGGTTTTAATTAAGAAAGCCATTTTTAATTCCCTCCCCACGGGAGGGGTGTGTTGGGCAGGTGTATTGGCAGGGAGGGGTTTCTACGCGCGATAATTTGTCTAATCCATAAACCCCTTCCTCCCCTTCCCGAGGGAAGGAATCGCACAGGGCTTTGGCTTCTTGGCTGGATGTTATGCTAAGCACCGTCGAAGCATGGTGGGCGGGCCTCTACGCTCTACCCTTCGACGGTGCTCAGGGTGACACCCCTTTTTTCAAATGCTACGCAAAAACAAAACGGCCTGATAAGTTTTGCCTACCCGACCGTTTGCCTGCCCCGGTTTGAAGATTATCCTGAATGCCTTATGACCTGAAGATCATCCTTAATGATTGATCTTTTGACACATATGCAGTACCCCAGTTATACAGGGTTTTTAATTTATTACGATAGTTTACCAGCGATATCAGGTGAACAAACAACCACATAAACAAGGCCATGATACCGCCGATGTGCAGCTTGTTCTTAAACAGGTCAACAACCGCCTTGTTCCTGCCAATGATAGCCATATCGCCTTTATCAAAGTAGTTGAAAGCGCTTAGCGGCTTACCCTTTAGCATGGCTATAAAGTTTTTGGCCAGGTTACGGCCCTGTTGTATGGCTACCTGCGCCAGTTGCGGGTGACCTTTAGGATAACGCTCGTCTGTTATCTGAACGCTGGCATCGCCAATAGCGTATACATTCTCCAGGCCAATTACCTGGTTATATTCATTGGTGATCATCCTGCGGCCAATACCCAGACTGGTTTCCGGTATACCTTCAAAAGTATTGGCGGTAATACCGGCCGCCCAGATCAATGTTCCGGCCTCAATAGTTTCCCCGGTTGACAGCGTGACCTCATGTTGATCATAATCCTTAACCTGTGTGTTCAATTTTACTTTTACACCCAGTTCAGAGAGTACCTTGTAGGCTTCCTGGTGTGTTTTTTCGCTCATGGGGCCCAGCAGGTTTTTGCCGCCATCAACAATATAGATACCGCCCGGGGTGCCTTTCAGCTCCGGATAGTCTTTCAGGAAAATATTCTTTTTCATTTCGGCCAGCATACCGGCAATCTCTACCCCGGTAGGGCCGCCGCCGGCAACCACAATAGTTAACAGTTTTTTCCGCTCGGCCATGTCTTTAGTCATGGCTGCCTGTTCCATGGTTTGCAGCAGGGCATTACGCATGTGCAGGGCATCATCAATAGTTTTCATGGGGATGGCATTCTTTTGAACATTTTCCATCCCAAAAAAGTTTATCCTGGCACCTGATGCAAACACCAGGTAATCATAGGTAAGTTCTTCGTTGGTTAAGTGTACGGTTTGTGATGAAGGATCGATCTTTACTACTTCGGCCATGCGGTAACTGATCCGTTTATTGCGGAACATTTTACGAAATGGGTAACTGATATCTGATGGATCCAAAAAGCTGGTAGCCACCTGGTAAAGCAGTGGAGGGAAGTAGTTATAATTGTTTTTATCAAGCAAAATAACCTGGTAGTTTCTGTTTTTGGCTACTTGTTCAGCAAGGTTTATCCCGGCAAATCCACCTCCAACAATAACAATCTTTTTAACAGCGTTTTGGACACCGTCCGTAGCTGCTGGTGTAGTTTTAGGAGTGCTCATTTTATCAATTATTTTGATAGTGTATTTTATACACAAATATACCTCTATTTTGTCTGTTGTATTCGTTTTTGAGCGGTTATTTAAGGCTGATATGAAAGTGTTTACAATAGGATGATTAAGTGTGTATTTTTTACACTAAGAACGGGTGTTTTAAGATTGAAGATGCTCCGCTTAAACGAGCGGTTACGGGGCGTTTTGAGTGTAGGTACTTGTCATATAAAGCCTCCGCGCGTCATTGCGAGGTACGAAGCGAGAGCCTCACCCAAACCCTCTCCATCCCGATAGCTATCGGGAGAGAGGGCTTTAAAACTCTTTTTTTGAAGTCTCCCCTTTGGGGGAGATCCGATAGCTATCGGATTAGAGGGGGCTTTTGCTTCGTACTTCGCAGCAATGACGCTTGGAGAAGAGTTTCATTACACCACCTCAATCACAATAGTCGCTTCATTCTGATCAATACTCAGGGGGATGGCCTCCAGGCCCGGTACAAAGTTAAATACCCTGCCTTTACTGGTAGTAGGCATCGCTGTAAACTTAGCGCTTGATGCTATTTGTAAGGTGGTTTTATTCTTGTTTACACGTAGCAGTGTTTCTTCGAACACAAACTTCTCTGTTGATCTGGAAACTACCGGCAGGATGATCCTGGTTTGCCCGTCGTAACCGCTTTTTTCGATGTTGTATCTGATGATGACCCGTTCGCCTGTAAACTGGTAAGTTACCTGGCAGTTCACTTCGCCTGCCGGTGGGTTTTGCTGGTTTTTGTCTACCAGTTTTGACCGGGTTTTGATCACCTCCTGCCCGCTGATGTCTCCGCGCTCTATCAGGGCTCCCAGGTCGTTGATGTTTGTAAATACAGTATCACCTAACCGGAGTTCTATACGTGGCGTTAGCGGCATGGATAGCGGGTCGGTATCGGGCTGCATGTTATCGGCCTCCAGCAATTGATACTGGTTCATGCTGCCGGCAAATATAGGACCTGTTTTTGGGTGCCAGAGCATGGTAAGGGCACCGCCGGTAGCATGCCCGTCGCTGGTTTCCTTATATTGCCTGTCGTACCCGGTAATGGTCGCCCTGAACTTTCCTTTGGCCACCAGCCAGGTCTGTATATCGCTAAAAGGCCGGATGCCATAAGCCTCTTCACGGGGTAGTTGGATACTATCGACATTTACTTTCGCCGGTTGGTGCTCATGATCTAATATGGTAGTCAAAGCTTTGATATGGCAAAAAGTATGGTGTACACAAACAGGTACCTGGTGCGATACGTAATGCGGGCCGCCATACAGTAAATTATCTTTGGTACACGCTTGCAGTAATTGCGTATTCCGGAGGGCTACTTTATAAAACCTCGGATCGCGCCCGGCCATCAGCGTGTATGCCGCCTGGCAGCCATCGCTGGTGCGGCTGCCCCAGTAGGTCCATTTATAATTGCGTGTGCCCCAGTAGGTCCATTTATAATTGCGTGTGCCCCAGCTGTTATCCCAGCCGCCATCGGGCAGCATAAATTCCATATGCGTGCGCAGGCTACGGGTCACGGCGTCTAATACCTCTTCGTCCTTTGTCAATAAGCCATAAAGCACCAATGAAGGCAATGATTCTTCTACATTATAACCCAGGTCGACAGAAAAACATCCCTTCGGACTTGCCTTGTCGTTTGGATGGCCCTCGCCATAAATAAAACCGTCCTTACGTGTAATGTATTTTAAAGCGGCGTGTGCAAACTCCCGGCCTTTGTCTTTATACTTGGGTATATCCAGCATGGTGCCTATCAGCGATAGCGCGTATGAGGCAGTAACGGGGTAGTTAATATTACCATACTCCATCGAAAAATTGCTGTAAACATAGTCGGCCGCTTTTTGTAAGCGATCGGTTAGTTCGGTTTTAAAACTATTATCCATGATGGAGCCATGGTTTTTCAGTGTTTCGGCCAATGCTATAGACGAAAATACGGTAGTACCCTTCCAGGAGCCCTTTACCGGCTCATTGAGCCAGGATCCATCGGGCTGGCTAACCCGCGTTTTCATCCAGTTATAAAGTAATGCGGCGGCATCAGTGTATTTGGAATCGCCGGTTTTTTGAGCCAGGTGATAGAAGGGGTAAATAGCGTCGCTACCACGGCCATGCACTGTCTTGTTGGCCGGGCAATATAAACCACCGTAGTTATCGGTATTTGATTTATCCAGAACCTGCAGCGCCAGTAAACCTTTGGCCCATTGCCGCATCAGCTGATCACTCAGGGCGTACAGATCATCAGCAACAGGCGGAATGGTTAAGGCAAAAGCATTGGCCAATGGTGCCGCGCCGATAAGGCCAGCCGTTCCGATAGCGGTGGTTTTGATAAAACTTCTTCTGGATAATGTCATGGTTATAACAGGTATGGATCACAAATGTAATTGATAGATGATTATCGATCGAAAAAATCAACTACAACGATGTAATAGCCATTTTTACCATGTTTGGGCGGTTCCTTATCTTACAAAATACTTTATGATTGAGCTACCATTTTTTGCTTATTCAGCTGGGTGATGATCACCCCGGTCATAATGATCACCAGCGCAATTATTTGTTTAAAAGAGATTTGCTCGGCTGCGAGCAACCATCCCATAACAATAGCGATCACCGGGTTTACATAAGTATGGGTACTCACTATGGCGGGCGGCTGCACAGTGATAAGCCAGGTAAAAGATAAGTAAGCAACCAACGACCCCATTATCACCAGGTAAGCCAGGCCAGCCCAGGCGCTTAACGGAATCGTAGTGGGGGACAATGTAAACCACTCGCCCTTACCAAAAGCAACTAAGCCCGAAAAAAGACCGGCTGCCAGGAGCTGTACAGTGCTGTTAACCAGGTTGTCGCTTTTTGCAGGTAATTTGCGGTTGGCATACAATGCGCCGGTTACCCATGATACCGCGCTTAACAACGTTATAATAGTGCCGATTACCGGATGCCCCTGAACAAGTGTTGACCCGGCCGGTGCAAAATGAGCGAACAAGGCGATGCCGGCAAACCCGAGCAGCAGGCCGGTAATGATCCATTTACTGGAGAAATAAGCAGACCAGCGCTGGCGATCGAGCAGCACGAAGAAAAGGGGTTCGGTACCAACAATTACCGCGGCAAAGCCCGAATTGATATATTGTTCACCAACTACAACCAGTCCCGAACCACCGCTAAGCATCAGAATGCCGCTAATAATCAGAACTTTCAGATCCCGTTTCTCTGGCCAACCTATTTTCTTGATCATAACCCAGATGGTCAGGATCAGCCCAGCCGTCAGGTAGCGCAAGGCAGAAATGGTGAAGGGTTTAAAACCCTTTAACGCATAAACTATGGCGAGGTAAGTAGTGCCCCATATAAAATACACAGCAATGAATGCAAGCAGCAGTAATAATGGCGACGTTTTTTTTAAATTATTCATTTTTTAATTATTACTGGTAAAATATATTTTAATGGTGTTAATATATAAAACAAAACCGTCAATAATTGTTTTAACAGTGTGAATTTTATTAACTTTAACAGATGTACAGGATATCGACAGTAAATACAATGACATTGGATGGCGGCGTAGCCTGTCTGGATTTTGTAAATTCGGGTTACGACCGGGAGTATGGTGTAGTAACAGAAAGGTTAAACTCCTATGAGGATTTGATGATACTGATTGAGCGTTTGCAACTTTTTGATACAAATTACCTGGATACGTTGAAAAGCAAAGCGCGCCAATCGCCGGAGTTGGCTACAGAAGCATTGATGTTTGCCCGGAATATACGGCAAAAGTTATACTGCTTATTTTCCGGAATAGCGCCGCAAAATATCGCAGAAGCTGATCAGGGAATAATTACTGATCTCAATAGATTATTTGCGGAAGCACACCGGTTTGATGTTTTATCTGTAAATGGCAAAGATGTTGAGTTTTCTTTTCGGGCAGCCCCCGGCGATTTGATGGCTCCGGTATGGAGGCTGCTGTTGTCGGCCTATGATCTCCTAAAGAGTGGCGATTTACATAACCTGAAGCAATGCCAGCGCTGTGCCTGGCTATTTATGGATCAAACCAAAAATCACCGAAAAAAATGGTGTTCTATGGAATCCTGTGGTAATGCACAAAAAACAAAGCGCTATTATGCGCGGCAGAAAGTTAAGATTTGATAAAAAGTTTCTTTTCCGCAGATATACATGTAATGTTAATCAGTTAAAAAAATTGCAAACCCCATCGGGGTTAAAGCTTTGTAGAAGAAGCCAACCCCCAATTCAGTGCCGTAGGTACTGCTACATGTGTGTTGTTTGTTTTCTACAAAGCTTTTACTCCTACGAAGCAACTCTCCGCCAGTTCGAGCGTAGATGTTTGAACTTTGAGTATTTAAGTGGCGACAATAAATAGGCGAGGTGTTGTTATAGCCCCTGCTGGGCATTCAAATACCGGTGATCCACAGAAAACCTACCTCCCCCGCTTATCACCAGCGATATGGCCAGCCCGATCATCAGCAGATCGAACTCAAAGCCTTCAAAGCCTTTTGGGTTTGCGCCAAACCAATCCATAAAAAAGCCAGCCTGCCAGTGATGGGTAATAATAATGCCGATAAACAGCGGAATGATCAGGGCAGCAATAACACGCGTAGCCCAGCCGAGTATCAATAATATGGAGCCCGCAAACTCAATCAGGATCACCAGGAAGCCGATAAGCCAGGGCAGGTGTACAACGTTAGTAAAATATTGCATGGTATGTGTAAAACCAAAGCCGCCGAAAAGCCCCAGTAGCTTTTGGGCGCCATGGGGTAATAATATAAATCCTAAGGTAAGCCTGCTGATAGTAGCAGGCCAGTTGCCCGCGGTACTAAAAATTTTATTTCTGATATTTTCCATGAAACAAATTTCGGCAGCTCCGGAATGCTGTCTATGAAACTACATTCATAAATTGGGCCCTGCTTTTATAGCTTATTGCGGCGGATCCTGCTTAAAAACTGCGGCGTTATGCCCAGGTACGATGCTATCAGGTACTGCGGTATCCGTTGTTGCAGGGTAGGATAGCGTTGCAGGAAGATGTCATAACGCTGCTCTGCCGTATAGCTTATCGCTTCCATCACCCGTGATTGCGATGCCACAAATGCGTTCTGGAAAAGGATCCGGAAATATCTTTCCATAGCCGGTACGGCAATGAGCAGCTTATCCAGCGCGTGCTTATCTATTTGTAACACTTCGGTATCTTCCAGGGCCGATATATAAAGCGTTGACGGCTGCCCGGTTAAAAAGCTGTACAGATCGCCAACATACCAGTTTTCTACAGCCAGGAAGGCGATATGCTCGTTTCCCTGCTCGTCCAGGGTGTAAGCCTTCAGGCAGCCTTTCACAATAAAACTCTCATACCGGCATATTTCGCCCGCCCTGATCAAATATTCGTGTTTTTTGATGTGGATGGATCTAAAATTAGAAAGTACCAACCGGGCATCATCGGCAGAAAGATCGGCATGCTGATGGATATGTTTTAACAGGAGTTCGCTCATCAGATCAAAAATAATGATCTAAGATAAAATAAGCTGTTTGATATCCCCGAAATTACGATACGGCCGGCGGAAGTGTGGCACTTTTTTGCTTCCGCAGTTTAACAATCTGGTAAATAACCCCTGTAACATACAACAGAAACCAGATACCAAGCCACATTTTTACCGTGGGTGAATCAGGACCGCTGGCGATTGGCTGACTGATAGGCAAGCGGGTGAGGGTTTCGACAGTAGCTGGGATCATCGAAAAAAAGAGCGTTAACGATAGCAGAATGATCTGTATATAATCGGCCGCTTTGCCAAAAAAACGGATGGACCTGGCATAAACCGCAATGGGCAATATCACCAGGATAATAACCCCAAGCGCGTGCCCCGCAGAGGGATGCCCCGTTTTCATGATCGGGAACCCGGTAAGGCAGGTAATGATGGTTAAAATAACATATAAGCGACCAGCGCCATAGCCAGGGTTTATTTTTCCATGACGAAGTAAAGCGACAACAGCGGCAATAATGGCCAGCACACTGATAATAGTGTGGATGATCCCAAGTACAGAAAGGTGATTAGGCATAATAGTGATTTTTAAGGTTAACAGTTTGTATACTAAATATAAGTAATTAGCAGCTAAACAAAGCATCACTGATGGTAAGTTATTTAATACTTTTTAAAGTTTTAAAAGGGCTCAAAAACAGGTTGTAATTTGTTAAAACGCATTGAAATCAATATTTTTTGAACATTTTGTGGCTCTTTTAGTTCGTTTTTGTATAGAAAAGTGTTAAAATTTAAGGTTTAAAAAGTTTTGGAGCGGATAGGCGCTGCGAAAAAGATCAGGTTAACATTCAGTTTAATTTATGTTAACAAGATAACAGTTTCTTTGGCGCAAATTAAAACAGGGGCTATATTGCACCGCCGTTTTATATCAACAATATCCGCATGAATAATTTTACCAAAGCAGTTACCATTTTAGGAGTCTTAACAATTACCGGTATCAGTGCCGGTGCGCAAATCAAAACCTATACCGTTGCCGATGCGCATTCGCATAATGATTATAAAAATAATATCCCTTTTCTGAGGGCATATGAAAAAGGTTTTGGATCTATCGAGGCTGATGTTTATGCCGTTAACGGTCAGTTGATGGTGGCTCACGATAAAAAGGAGATCAGTGCCAAACGGTCGTTAAAAATTCTATACATCGATCCGCTGATCGAGAAATTTAGCCGTGACCCGGAACGGAAACTGCGTTTACTCATCGAGATCAAAGAAGATCATAAGGCCGTTTTGCCCTTAGTGATCAAAGAGTTAAAGCCGCTTGAAAAATATTTTTCCTATGAGGGGCATCCCGGTCGTTTATCCATCGTGATGACCGGTGCCGTACCGCCTGCAGCAGAAATGAATAACTATCCGGACTGGATCTCCTTTGATGTTGACCATATGGATGGCTTTAACGCGCAGCAATGGAAAAAGATAGGACTGGTGAGCTTCCCATTTGGTAAATATCTGAAATGGAACGGTAAGGGTGTACTGAACAAAGAGGAGATCAGCAGGGTGAAAGCAGGCATAGATAGTGTGCACAGAGCGGGCAAAATGATCCGTTTTTGGGAAACACCCGATACCAAAAGCAGCTGGCTTGCGCTGATCAGGTTGGGCGTTGATGTAATAGGTACTGATAAAATAGAAGAACTTGGTGATTTTCTGAATAAAAAACCGCGCAGCGAATATGTAGCACCGGCACCTTACCCGGTATACCATCCAACCTATAAATCAGATGGTTCACAGAAAAAGGTCAAAAACATTATTTTATGTATTGGTGATGGCATGGGCTTGTCACAAATATATTCAACCTACACGGCCAATCGTGGTGAGTTGAATATATTCCAGATGCAAAATATAGGGTTCTCGATAACTTACTCGGCTGATGCTTATATCACCGATTCGGCTGCTGGTGGTACCGCCTTTGCAACCGGACAAAAGACAGACGACCGTGCGGTAGGGGTTGATCCATCGGGTAAACCATTGAAATCCCTGGCTGTTTACAGCGCAGAGGCCGGTAAGAAAACTGCCGATATTGTTGCCTGTGAATTAACCGATGCCACACCGGCTGTTTTTTATGCTCATCAGTCGGAGCGCTCAAGCGCTGCCGCCATTGCTAATGATATGGTATCTACACCAATTGACATCTTATTGGGTTCGGGCTATAAGGATTTTACAGAAAAGGTGAATGGCGAAACTCCGCTGGATAAAATGAAGCAAAAAGGCTATACCATTATCCGCAATTTTGATGAGTTTTTAAGCTCACAAGCACCTAAAATAGTGGCCCTGGTTGATGATAGCGTAACCCGTCCAAAAATGGAAGGCCGGGGAAATTATTTGCCACAGGCCTTTAACAAAGTAACCAGCACATTTAAAAATAATCCACAGGGTTTTTTTATGATGGTTGAAGGCTCACAGATTGATCATGGCGGCCATAGCAATAACCTGAAACAAGTAATAACCGAGAACAGCGATTTTGATCGCGTAGTGGGTGATGCGCTGCGCTTTGCCGATGAAGATGGTGAAACGCTGGTAATTGTTACCGCCGATCATGAGACAGGTGGCTTAACCCTGTTGGATGGCAATATTAAAAGCGGATATGTGTGGGGCGATTTCAGTACCAATGACCATACGGGTACTCCGGTTCCGGTGTTTGCCTACGGTCCGCATGCCGGCGATTTTAGAGGTGTGTACCAGAATACCGATATTTTTAACAAAATATTAGCCCTCATCAAGGCCAAGTAAGCGTAAAAAAGACACTTTCCTGAACCAAGAACAAAAAATGCCTTAATGAATTACTTAAGGCGTTTTTTGCTCGTTTAGTGCCATTTGTTATTTACCTGTTCTTAGCTTTCCGGAAACGTTTGCGCATTTTTAGCTAAACTTCCTGTTCTTCTGTTCGCATTTATCTCTAATTTAGTTAACCAATTATAACCGCGAATAGCGCTTGATCATGACCTTTCCTGACTGCAAAAATAAGGCAGTCTAAACAAACTGGTTAAGCCCGGTTTTAGAGTTACAGTCGGTACGGTTAACCTAAAAAACTAAGATTGATATTTATGCCCGAAAAAGTTTCGATAACAGCATTTCAAAGTGGTGATATGGGAGCGTTCAATCACGTTTTTAACTTTTTTTACAAACGTGTATGTTTCTTTGCCGCCGGGATCGTTAATGAAAATTTCGTTGAAGATATTGTTCAGGATGCTTTTGTAAAATTATGGGAACGCCGGGGGAATTTTACCGACTTGAATGCGATAAAGGCCTTTTTATATTTAACTACCAAAAATAGCTGCATTAATTCCTACAGGCACCAAAAGGTGGTTGATAAATTTGAAAACGCATTAGTAGAAACTATTGAACAACCCAATATCATCCATCAACTCATTGAAGCGGAGGTACTGGAAGAGGTGCAGCGGGCCGTCGAACAATTGCCACCAGGCTATCGTAAGGTAATCTATCTCAGTTATTTTGAAGGACTAAGCAACCAGGAAACAGCCGATTACCTGCAGGTTTCTATCAATACCGTAAAAACTCAAAAAGTACGCAGCCTGCGTATTCTGCGCGAAATACTAAAACACTCGCCAACTGCTATAGCATTGTTGATACATAAAGTACTGTGAGTCAGTATGAAATATGGCGAGGTTTGAATAGGTATTCTCCTTACTTAATGGTATCCCGAATGCTTTATTTGTGGGTTTACACTATTTGCCCAATTTAATGTGTTTTTCATATTTAACTATCTTATTTTCAATTAGTTAAATTTATGTAAGCCGTAAAAAGTGTAAACCATGTAAACCCACTTTTGTCAAAAAATGATCACATTTCTTAGCCTGGACTCACGTTTAAATAATTTTTTTTGAAAAGCTGTCACCCGTTGCGTAGCCATAGGTGTTTGTATAGTAACCAATGGAAAAAACCGAACGCGATATTTATGTTGCCGGGCTTATCGGCAAATTGCTAAATGGTGATATTTCACCAGATGAGCATCTGTGGCTGGAAAATTGGATGGATGAAAGCGAAGATAACCGTGAACTGTTTAATAAGCTGACCGATCCTGATCACCTGGAGAAGCAACTGAAATATTGGAATACGATAGATAACAACGCGGCATGGCAAAAGCTACAAGGAAAGCTGGATGTAATAGAAACACCTCGGCGTTTTAAATACCTGTCGCTACTGAAATATGCAGCTGTAGTGTTATTGCTGCTTAGTGTTTCCTTTTTATTATACCGGGGAAATGAGTGGTCAGAGAAAAAGCAGGTTAATAAAATAGCACAAACCCCAATTAATCCCGGAAGCAATCATGCTATATTGATACTGGATAATGGTCAAAAAGTAACCCTTAAAAAACACCAAAATATATCGCTGAGCGAAAAAGATGGTACAGCCGTATCTAATCAAAATGATGTGCTTACCTACAAACAAAATGGCCGTGATGCTGATGCTGCGCAAACGCCTGCATTCAATACCATTATGGTTCCGAGGGGCGGAGAGTACCAGCTGATATTGGCCGATGGTTCAAAGGTTTGGATGAACTCGGCATCTACCCTGAAATATCCCACTACTTTCATTGGAAAAGAACGCAAAGTTTACTTAACCGGCGAGGCTTATTTTGAAGTTGCAAAAAATACTGCCATGCCATTTATTGTAAAAACAAATAAGGCCGATGTACAGGTTTTAGGTACACACTTTAACGTAATGGCTTATGACGATGAGCTTAATTGTAAAACTACCTTGTTAGAGGGATCTGTAAGGGTTCAATCATCATCTGGTGTTAATGTGATCAAGCCGGGGCAACAGGCAATCATAAATAACCAGGGCCAGCAAAAAATAACAAGCGATATCAATATAGAAGAGGAAATGGCCTGGAAAAATGGCTTCTTTATATTTAAAGATGCCGGTATCAAAGGGATTATGCAACAGGCTGCCCGGTGGTATGATCTGGATGTGGTTTACGAGGGCGATATCCCGGAAATTCAGTTTAGCGGCAAAATGTCGCGTAAGGTTGATTTTTATGGGTTTGTGAACATACTAAAGTACGCAGGCCTGCACTTCAATATCAAAGGAAAAACCGTAACCATAACTAAATAACAGATCGGTGTGTGAGAAGACAGATCTGTTTACGAGAGCATTTAACCAATTATTCAACTTAAATTAAGAACGATGAACGAACAAATACCTGCTACACCTTAAGAAATACAGGGCACAGTTACGCGGCCCGTTTCACACATTTTTAACGATGATAAAAACCGGAGAGTGCTGGAACACTCACCCGGTTATATCTGGGCAAACCAATTATTGCTGACCGCATAATTGAAAATTCGAGTCTAACCCAAACTGTACAAAAGTATGAAATTCATTTCTAAGTCCACGCCGGGCAAGTGGCCGGCTATAACTAAAATTTTATTGGTTATGAAACTGATTGCCATTATAATGATTGCCTTTTTTACCAGTGTAAGCGCAAGAAGTTTGAGCCAAACTGTAACGCTGCACGAAAAAAATGTAAGTATCAAAACCGTCCTGGAATCTATTGAAAAGCAAAGCGGCTATCAACTGATCTATGTAAACGTAAAACAGGATATATCGCGCATCCACATAAAAAATATCGATCTGGAACATGTAAAGGTGGAGGACGCCTTAAATACATGCTTTAAGGATCAGCCCATCACTTATAAGATCATCCAGGGCACCATTGTAATCAAGCAAAAAGAAGCCGAGGCTAAAACAGATATAAAGGTCAGCATTGATGTTCAGGGTAAGGTTGTTGATGATAAAGGACAACCCTTAATTGGTGTCAACATAAAAGTAAAAGGATCAGTAACTGGTACTATAACCGATGTGCAGGGGCACTATGCTATAAAAGTACCAGATGAGCAGGCGGTGCTGGTATTTTCCTATGTTAGTTTTGAAACAAGGGAAATAACGGTTGGCAGCCAAACAACCATCAATATTACTTTGAAAGATGCTACTAATAACCTGAACGAGGTTGTAGTAGTTGGATACGGAACCCAAAAGAAAGCTGATTTGACCGGCGCGGTGGCCACCGTTACAGGTACGGAGCTAAACAAAAGGGTAGCTACCGATCCAACCCAGCTCTTACAAGGTAAATTACCAGGCTTATCTGTTGTGCAGGGGTCTGGTGAGGCTGGTAATGAGGGTACAACCCTGCGGATAAGGGGTAACGGAACTTTTAGCGGTGCGGGTAATGCGCCATTTGTTATCATTGACGGTTTACCGGGAAGCCTAACCGCCCTTGATCCGCAAAATATTGAATCGGTAACGGTGTTGAAAGACGCGGCATCTGCATCTATCTACGGTACCCGTGCGGCCAACGGTGTGATATTGGTTACTACCAAACAAGGTAAAGAAGGTAAAGTGCAGCTTTCCTATGATTATAACCTGGGGATAACCCGCGCAACGGCTTTGCCCGAAAACCTGATCTATAATTCGGTGCAGTACATGACCTTATGGAATCAGGCCGCTACCAATTCAAACTACCCCAACAAATTTACCGATGCGCAGATAGCATTGTATCAAAATCCTTCAGACCCTAAATTGTATCCTAACTATAACTGGCTGGATGCTATTTTTCGAACCGTAAACGTACAAACACATCACATTGGCATAACCGGCGGCAGCAACGGCACAACCTTTAACGTGGGCTTAGGTTTTGTTGACCAGCCCGATGTCATGCTGGGATACTATTATAAAAAATACAATTTACAGGCTAACCTGAATTCTAAACTTAATAAATGGGCAACATTTGGATCAAATATTACTTTAAACTATAGCGAACGGGGGTATACCTCAAGAGGAAGTCAGGATCAATTCCTGTCGGCACTATCACAAACACCATTATACGGCCCCATTTTGCCTGATGGCAGCGGACGTTACACCAATTCGGTATTCCCAAGCGTACAAACCCCCAATAAAAACCCGATAGCAATTGCGCAGAACGCTATTAATAAGCAAAATGATTATTATGTACAAAGCAGTTTCTACCTCAATATACGCTTATTAAAAGGCCTGGAATGGCGTACCAACGCGGGTTTTAACTTTGATTTTAACAAAACCACCGATTTTAAACCTGTAATTAATCAGTACAATTGGTTTGCCAAGCCCACTGATGCCCCCGAGCGCACACTTGACGTAAACGGACAGGGTATCGATGTAACCGATAATAATACCTTTTACCCAATCACTTACACCCAGCTTACCTATAGCAAATCGATCAATAATTCACACAATTTCAAATTGCTGGCTGGTACCCAGGTAGAGTATAACAAATCACAAAATTTAGAAGGTATCCGCAACCTGCCTTTTGCTACCAACACGCTGCAGGAAATTGATGCCGGACCGGTTGCTTCGCAGCTAAACAACGGAACCAGCAATATTTACGCCCTGCACTCATACTATGGCCGGTTTAACTATGATTACCAGGAGAAATACCTGTTAGAGGCCAATGCCCGCTATGACGCCTCATCGCGTTTTCCAGCGAATAACAGGTGGGCATTTTTTCCGTCGGTGTCTGTAGGATGGGTGGCTACCAAAGAGAAATTCCTGACCAATGTGACCTGGTTAAGCAACCTGAAACTCCGGGCTTCTTTGGGTAACCTCGGTAATCAGAATATCGGCAATTATCCTTACCAGGAAACCTATAACTTTAAAAGCTATTACAATAACAAAACCAGCTATGCTTATCCATTTTCGGGCAGCACGGTTACCAGCGGCGTAGTTAATAACTCATTGACCAACCCCGCTATCAAATGGGAAACAACCCGTGTATTTGATCTGGGTACCGATATAGCAGTGTTTAACAATAAGCTGAGCTTTTCCTTCGATTGGTATAACAAGTTAACCTCTGGTATTCTCGAAAATGCCGCACCCCTTACCCCTTTATACTTCGGGTTGAGCGCACCGACCATCAATTATGGTAAAATGAAAAATACCGGTATTGAGGCTTCATTTCAATATAATGATCGATTTGGTAAGGTCGGTTTCACCTTTGGCGGAACTATACAAGCTAATAAAAACACGTTGGTATCATATGGTGCTCCTGCTATCAACACCGGTACCAATACCATTAACCAGGAAGGCCAACCTTATGGGAGTTTTTATATGCTAAAGTATGTGGGAATATTTCAATCGGCAGAAGAGATCGCCAACTCACCTAAGCAACAATACAATCCTCAACCGGGGTATATCAAATATGCCGACACCAATAACGATGGCAAGGTTGATGATAATGACCGTGTAATTGTACCAGGCGCTTATCCCAAATTTGATTATTCTTTTAACACTGGTGCCACCTGGAATAATTTTGATCTGACCGTTTTCTTTTATGGTTCATATGGTCAAAAGCTATATGTAAATGGGTGGGGTATACAACCATTTAACCAGGGTTCGCCGCCGCCAAGCGAGTGGCTGAATGCCTGGACACCCACTAACCACAGTACCACTATGCCTATGGTTTATGTATTGGGTCAGGGTAATATCAGCAGTAATGCCAATACAGCATCTACCTATTATTTAAAAGATGCTTCTTTCCTGCGATTAAAGAATGTTCAGTTAGGGTATAATCTGCCAAAGAATTTTGCTAACCGCCTGTTCATGTCAGGTTTACGCATCTATTTTGCCGGGGATAACCTGTTTACGTTCACCAAGTTCCCTGGACTTGATCCGGAGAGGGTGGCTTCCAACACACGATTTGTTACGCACCCGCAAAACCAGGTTTATTCTTTTGGGATAAAGGCTACATTTTAAACTTATTTATCAAAATAATGATGAAAACAGCAGTAAAATATTTGATGATCTTTTTGATGGCAACCCTATTATTTGCCTGTAAAAAGAACCTTTTAGATCAGAACCCTCCTGCAGACATAGGCAGCGGGGTATACTGGAAAACACAGAACGACGCCGATCTTGCGCTATCGGGTATTTATAGTTTTTTTATACAGGGCTTTAATTACACCTCTTCAACCAATACGGGTCAGGGTTTTGGAGCAGGTACACCTTACTGGGAAAGCCTGAGCGACAATGCCTATAGCGGCGCATACTCTAATATTGCTCAGGGGGCTATTACGCCAACCGTAGGTGGTTTGCAATCCGATGCCTATACCACATCGTACCGGGCTATACAGGCTTGTAATACTTTTCTGGATAATGTGCGGAAAATCAATCTGCCATCGCAAACGCTGTATCAATACATAGCCGAAGTACGGTTTGTGCGGGCTTACTGGTATTTTTTGCTTAACCAGTTATATGGCGATGTGGTACTGTCTACCCACCAGATAAACATTAACCCGGCAAATTCACAAATGGGCAGAACGCCTAAAGCTGTAGTGATTGATACCATACTCAGCGATCTAAACTTTGCCGCCAATAACCTGCCCAATACGGCTTATAGCGGCCATGCGGTTAAAGGTTCGGCTTTGGGTTATATTGTAAAGGTATACCTGGCGAATCGCCAATACCAGCAGGCTGCTACTGTTGCCAATGCGATCATAGCTGACGGGAAATTCAGCATTTATACCGGTGGTTATAAGGGTTTGTTCTTAAAATCAGGGCAAAATAACAATCCCGAGATCATGTTTTCGGGCAGATACCAGGTTCCTACTGCATTTAGCCCAGCTGATTATTTGTACACCTACAGCTCCAGTTTTCAGCCTTTGGGCTATCTGGTTGATGATTATGAGTGCACAGACGGCCTGCCTATTAGCACATCACCATTATATAAACCGGCAACACCATATGCCAATCGCGATCCACGGTTACTCGCTACCATATTAACTCCGGGTGTTTTGTACAAGGGAGGGATACCCTTTGTTCCTGCTGCCATAGGCGCTACGGCCGGATTCCTGAACAAAAAAGGTGTTGACTCAACACGGGCAACCGTTATCGGTACACAAAGCGACCAGGATTGGGTGTATCTTCGATATGCCGATGTTTTGCTGATGTATGCCGAAGCCAAAAATGAGGTTTCAGGTCCTGATGCCAGTGTTTATGCGGCTATTAATGCTGTTCGTACACGACCAGGTGTAAATATGCCTGCCATACCCTCCGGACTTTCACAGGCCGACATGCGTACCCGCATACGGCATGAACGGCGGATTGAACTGGCTTTGGAAGGTCAGCGGTATTTCGATCTGAAAAGATGGGGGCTCGACAGGGTAATCATACCAACCATCAAAGACCCCAACGCAGCCCAGCGCACATTCCCGCTGCGTGATACCATATGGCCGGTGCCGCAAACCGAGATAGATATAGCCAAAGCGGTGGGTAATACGGCATTTAAACAAACACCAGGCTATTAACCCAGATACAATTATCATCAGAAAACATCAATGACAACTAAACATCAATTTAAAATAGTTATGAGCCTGATAATCATGCTTATAACTTGCCCCTCTGTATTGTTTGCCCTGGGTAATGTTATTGTTTATAGTCCCGATAAGCAGGTGCGTTTAGAAGTATTTAATAAAGCAGGGGCTTTATCTTATAATATTCAATACAAAAACAAAGCGGTTATCAATGCTTCAGCTTTACATATCAGTGTTGATAAAAGCGTGCTCACTAACCATGCCACCATTACCGGAAACTCCACATACAGCATAAATGAAAGCTATCCATGGTATGGCGCACACTCCTTAGCTGTTAATCATTTTAATGGTGCAAAAATAAAGCTCCAGCATGGTAAGATCAGCTATCAGCTTGATGTTCGGGTATTTAATGATGCGGCTGCTTTTAGCTTTATTATACCGGGGAATAAAAATGATAAGCGTATCCCTGATGAAACTACAGAGTTTAATGTGCCTGCCGGTAGTACCATCTGGTATCATGATCTGAACGGTCATTATGAAGGGCAGCATACTAAAAAATCTATAGATTCGATAAGTGCCGGGCAATGGATAGCGCCGCCTGCTACTTTTAAACTGCCAGGTAATGCAGGTTATGCTTCTATTACCGAAGCTGATCTGAAAAACTATGCAGGTATGGCTTTGCAATCGGCAGGGCAAGGAAAACTGGTTTTACAACTGGCAGATCATCACCCGATCTCCCATCCTTATGAATTGAGGTATAGTAAAGACGATATAGCGCGGGTGTCCAAACCGGCGGCAATCAACGGTACCATTACTACGCCATGGCGTGTGGTTATGATAGGCTCAGATCTGAATACGCTGGTTAATTGTGATGCCGTACATAATTTGTGCCCGCCGCCTGATAAAAAATACTTTCCCGACGGAATCCTTACCTCATGGATAAAACCGGGGCGAGCCGTATGGCAATACCTGGATGGTGCAGGCGATAAAACTGTGAATAACATGAAAGAATATTCACGCCTGGCAGCCGAACTGGGTTTTGAACATAATATACTCGAAGGTTTTTGGGAAAAATGGAGCGATGATGAAATCAAAGATCTGACAAGCTATTCCAAACAAAAAGGAGTGGGCATATGGGTATGGATGCACTCTAAAGATCTGCGCGATGCCTCGGTAAGACAGGCAAAATTCAAGCGCTGTCATGATTTAGGTATCAGCGGATTAAAGATCGATTTCTTTGATAACGAAGCTAAAGAAGTGGTTGATCTGTACCAGGATATTTTGGTGGAGACCGCCCAACTGCATTTACTGGTTGATTTTCATGGTTCCAATAAACCAACAGGTCAACTGCGTACCTGGCCGAATGAGCTCACCCGCGAAGCAGTTAAAGGGATGGAATCAAGCCGCCTGGCCGACAGAGCAACACATAGTACTACCTTACCATTCACACGGTTTTTGGCGGGCCCTGCTGAATATACTCCCGTACACTTCGGCGAACGCCGCAAAAATACCACCTGGACAAATCAAATTGCCAGCGCTATTATTTTAAGTGCACCGGTATTAACCTATGCTGCAAGTCCGCAGCATTTGCTGGATAATCCCGGCGTGGATATTATAAAAAGTATCCCATCTGTATGGGACGAAACTATTGTTTTAAAGCCATCTGCAATAGGAGAACTGGCCGTATTTGCCCGCAGAAAAGGCAATACCTGGTTTTTAGCGGTTATGAATGGCACCCAGCCTAAAACTATTCAAATACCACTCAGCTTTTTGAAAAATTCTGCTAAATGCGCAAGCCTGACAGATGTTCCGGATAATGCAGGGGCATTAAAAATGGGGGATTCAGTGGCCAAACCTACCGATATGGTTTCACTGAACTTGGGTGTTGGCGGTGGCTATGTGGCCAGGTTTAATTTAAAATAATGGATAGAAACTAAAGAAACATGAGAAAGATTACTGCTTACGGTATTTTATGGATCATCGGCTTAATAATATCGCCGGTTTTAAAGGCACAGCAAAAAACGGTTACGCTTGATTATTATTTTAATAATGAATACCGGAAAAACAAGGCCGGCGAGCAGGAGCGGTATCATTATACCTGGGAAGATACCAAAAGCAGTGGTTTTTCTATATGGGGCGATGTTTTTAAGAAAAACGGGGCCACTTTGCAAAGCCTCGAGAATGAGCCGACCTCCAATAACCTAAAAGGCGCCGGTATTTATATCATTGTTGATCCGGATACAAAAAAGGAAACTGTTAACCCTCATTATATCGAAGACCGGCACATTAAGGCGATTGCCAATTGGGTTAAGCAGGGCGGTGTATTGGTGCTGATGGCCAATGACAGTGCGAATGCCGAGTTACCACATCTAAATGCCCTGGCTGCAAAATTCGGAATACATTTTAACGATGATCTGTATAAGCACGTGATCGGTACCCAGTTTGAGATGGGTGCCATCAATGTTCCGGCGAATGACCCAGTGTTTAAGACCACCAGAAAGGTTTATCTGAAGGATATTGCAACACTACAGTTATCGTCACCCGCAAAACCCCTGCTTATGGATGATGGGCATGTAATTGTGGGCACGTCGCGATACGGAAAAGGTATAGTGGCGGCCGTTGGCGATCCATGGCTTTATAATGAATATACCAATGGCAGGCTACCCGCTGCTATGGGGTTTGACAATGATAAGGCAGCGGATGATCTGAGTAAGTGGCTGCTGGCGCAAGTGACTGCAAAGTGAACAAAAAGGCATAAAGTAATCAATCATATCAGTGCTAAGCAATGGTTTCAGAAATTGAATTGATCATATTAATTAAGGAGGGTGATATCCGCGCCTTTAATGAGTTTTATAAGAGAAACTGGCGTGTATTGTATCAAACAGCTTATCGTTCTACATCCTCGCAGGAGGATGCCAAGGATCTGGTGCAAACCGTTTTTATCAATTTATGGAATTGCAGGCAAAACCTTAATCCTGATGTTTATACCCCTTCCTATCTTTTTAAGATCCTGAAAAATAATATCATCAATTTTTATAAGCAGGATTCGGCCAGGAGAAAGCGCCTGGAAAAACTGCTATATCTTGAAGAAGTTGATCAGTACACCAATGAGGATAATCTGATGGCCAAAGAGCTTTCGATAGTTATTGATGGCGAGATCAGGGAGTTGCCCCGAAAAATGCAGGAAGTATTCATTTTATCCCGCAGAGAGCATCTTTCCGTTATGGAAATTTCTGAAACCCTTAACATTACGCCCCGCACGGTAAAAAATCAACTCTCCAACGCTTTAAAGATACTGCGTACAAAGCTGGGTATGTTTTAGTTTCTGCCAATAAAAGTAAAATAAATCTGGTACCAGGCTGCTTTAGCCTTGTATATAGTATCAAAACCAAAAACTGTTTAAATAACAGTTCATAAACCTAAAAACAGATTCATCATGATGCTATGGCGAAGGCCTGAACCCAATGATAAAATTGGGGAAGAACATCTTCGGGACGAGGAAGCTATGCGTGCTGTGGAAAAAGAAATGCTCCATAATATCCATAAAGAAATTTTGGGGAGATGGCATTTTCTGAAAACTACAACGGCTAAATATACCATGGCGGCCTTTTTACTGCTGATGTGCTGTTCGGGACTTTTGTACAAAAAATTATCTGCCAATGGAGAAGCCAGCTGGGTAACAGTAGCCGCACCCAAAGGCAGCATCAAAAACATTCAGCTTCCTGATGGGTCAACGGTTTGGTTAAATTCCGGTTCTGTACTGAAATTTCCCGATCACTTTGGCAAAACCAGGGAAATAGAACTGCTTGACGGCGAGGCCTATTTTGATATAAAGCATGATGATCAATCTCCATTTACGGTTCATTATGGCCGTTTACATGCACGCGTATTGGGAACTGCATTTAATGTGAAATTCTATAAAAGTATTAGCGATGTACGCTTGTCTGTTACCCGCGGCAGGGTAGAAGTAGGCAAGCAATCATCAAGCTTTGGCGTGATCACCTTAGGTAAAGAGGTTATTTACGATCAAAAAGCAGGCACTCATCGGGTTAGATTAATTGATGCTGAAAAAGTGGCTGCCTGGACATCAAACGAGATCAACCTGTACACTATCCCGTTTGATGAACTGATAATGCGTTTGGAAAACATTTATAACGTGCAGATCAATTATGATCACAGCCGGATACATCATCTTACAACTACCATCCATTTTTCAAGAACTAATACTTTACAATATGTACTGGATATCATTAAAACCATTCATCATTTGGATTATGATATAAAAGGAAAGGAGGTTTATCTGAAGAAAATGTGAATCAGTAAGCCAAATAAGCCGATATCACCCGCTGAATGCCGGTAATATCGGCCAGAGTTAACATAATGAGTTATTGGCAGGTTCCAAGCTAATCCAATAATTCATCGCTAGTTTTTTTACCAAAAAACCACGTAAAGATGATAAAAAATCATACTAAATTATTTACTTTTTTCAGGAAGGTATTCATGCTGGTTATGATCAGCTCATTGGTGTTTAGCCAGCTATTGCATGCGAATGGCCTGATTGATCAGATAGCGGATCAGCCCGTTAAAATTGCATTCGGTAACGAGTCATTACAAAACTCCCTGGATAAGCTTGAAAAACAATCAAACATAAAGTTTTCTTATAACCCTGCCGATTTGAAAGGCTACAGTGTAACGCCGCGTAAATTTCAGAACGAACCATTGGGCAGGGTTTTAAATTATTTGTTTGCTAAAACCCATTTATCCTTCAAAGAAATCAATTCGGGAATTGTTATCTACGACAAATCTGAATCGTCAAAAGCTAACTTATTGATCGGTAAACCGGTGACGCTGGATATGAATAACGCATCCGTCGCCGAAATTACGGTTACCGGAAAAGTATCGGATTCGAATGGCCCCCTGCCCGGTGTTTCTGTAGGTGTTGAAGGCACCACAAAAGGCATTATTACCAATGCAAGTGGTAGCTTCACGCTTAAAGTGGAATCTGATGCAGTGCTTACCTTTACATCAATTGGTTATAAAAAGCAGCGGATTCCGGTTAACAATCAAACGGTTATCAATGTAGTGATGGTGTCTGACCTGAAATCATTGAATGATGTGATCGTAGTAGGTTATGGTGTTCAGAAAAAATCTGATGTAACCGGCTCTATCGTTTCTGTAAATGAGCAAGCACTTCGTGATATTCCGGCTTCCAATATAGGGCAGGCATTACAAGGACAGGCAGCAGGTGTTGATATCCAGAAAAGCGGCGGTAACAGTCATCCCGGCGCAACACCATCTATCCTGATCAGGGGAACCCGTTCCATAAATGCTTCGAACTCGCCATTAATCGTAGTTGATGGTATCCCTTTTAACGGCAGCCTCAATGATATCAACCCGGATGACATTGTTTCTTTAGAAGTATTAAAAGATGCGTCATCAACGGCCATCTACGGTTCAAGAGGTGCTAACGGCGTTCTGCTGGTTTCAACCCGCCGTGGAAAAAAAGGTGGGACAACTGTCAGCTATAGCGGTTATGCCGGCTTTAATAAGCCTTTAGGGAACTACAATATCATGAATGGGCCACAATTTGAGGATCTGAAAAAATGGGGCCTTATCAACGGAAACCCGGGTAAATACACCGGTATTGATGATCCTGCCTTTTTAACCGATGGCTCATTTGCTCCACAGGAAGTAGCCTCCATTAAAAGTGGCCGCAGTACCGATTGGCAAAAACTCATCTACAAAACAGGTTTCGTGACCGATCATCAAATAGGTGTTTCTGGAGGAACTGATCTGACTCAATACGCTATATCAGGAGGGTACTATAACGAAACCGGTATTTACTTTGGTCAGTCATTTGTTCGTTACTCGCTTAAATTGAGCGTCGACCAGCAACTGGGCAAAAATGTAAAGATTGGTTTAAGTGCTTTAAACACCTTGAGCTATACCAATGGCGAAAATGCCAACCCGCTTGGTCAGGCACTCAGGGCAAGCCCGCTTTCAACGCCATATGATGATGCTACCGGTAAACTGGTAGGTTTTACAGCAGGCAGTGCCAACCAGGTATGGAACCCATTGGCCAATTTTGTTCCCGGAGCAGTGGTTGAAACCCGCAAACGATTCGGAACGTTTACAACAGCCTATGCAGAAGTAAATTTAGCACCCGGTTTAAAATACCGGTTTAACGGCGGTGCCGAAGTAAGGCCCGATATATATGGTAATTATTATGCCAGTGCCACTACCAATAACCTGGGAGGAGCATCTACAGCAAATAACCAAAGCACTTACAGCTACAATTATACCCTTGAAAATATTTTAACTTACGACAGAACATTTGCGCAAAAACATCATATAAACTTTACCGGTTTATACAGTTTGCAGGAAAGCCAGTCGCAATCCAACTCGTTTAGTTATAACAATATCCTGTCTGATGGTATCCAATACTTTAACCCACAGTACGGTTCAAATTTAAACGGATCGGGTTCATATTCTAAGTGGGATATTATATCCTATATGGCCAGGGTAAACTATGGTTATGCCAATAAATACTTGCTTACCTTAACCATGCGTTCAGACGGATCGTCACGCCTGGCACCGGGTAATAAATATCATGTTTTTCCATCTGCCGCCGCGGCATGGAATGTTACCCAGGAATCCTTTCTGAAGGATTCAAAGGTATTAACAAATCTGAAACTGAGAGCAAGCTACGGTACCGTGGGTAATACGGCTATTAACCCTTACCAAACTTTGGGAGCCTTATCGTCGGTAAACTATAACTTTGGTTCAACCAATTTAACGGGTGCTTATCCCACCAGTGTACCTAATCCAAACCTTACATGGGAATATACATCTACTTTAAACCTGGGACTTGATTTCGGCTTCTTAGACGGACGGATCACAGGCGCGGTTGACGCTTATCATCAATACACCCGGTCATTACTATTACCACTATCATTACCACCAACATCAGGCATACCCAACAGCATTTTAACCAATGTTGGGCAAACACAAAATAAGGGTTTAGAGATCAGTCTAAGCTCTATTAATATAGCCGGTAACGGTCGCAATACTTTTAGCTGGACAACCAATTTCAATATCACTTTTAACCGCGGCAAAGTTACCAAGCTGGCAAGCGGCGTTACACAGGATATCACCAATGGGTTATTTGTCGGCCAACCCATCAATGCGATATTTGATTATAAAAAGATCGGTATATGGCAAAACACCAAAGCTGATTCGGCCTTGGCTAAAAGCCTGGGTTTAACTACTACAGGCACAGGCTCTGTTATCGGAACCATTAGGGTTGAGGATGTGAACAAGGACGGTAAGATCAACGCCAATGATAGGATCATATTAGGATCCGATCAGCCCAAATATACAGGTGGTTTTACCAACCGTATTGCTTACAAAGGTTTTGATTTTACTGTGGTTGGCGTTTACCGGGTGGGAGGGACAATAACTTCCAAAGTATTCCAAAGCGGCAGTTTTATCAATACTTTTCAGGGTAATTACAATAACATCAATGAAGATTACTGGACGCCCACCAACCATCAGAATTACTATCCTAAACCAAACTCAGCATCAACAAATACACCGTATTCTTCTTTGCTGAGTTATTTTGATGGTACGTTCTTAAAGATCCGGAGTCTTACTTTGGGATACTATATGCCAGAGTCGATAACCAAGCGAATTAAGGCCAGGTCATTAAGGATATATGCAACGGCACAAAATCCATTTATACTTTTCTCGCCTTACCGGAACGAATTCCATGGTCTTGACCCGGAAACAGCCGGGGCTTTAAATGTGGATACGCCGCCTACCAAGTCGTTTACATTCGGTCTTAACATGACACTTTAAATTGAAATAAGATGAAAAGGATATCTATATATTTATACACCTGTTTAGTTTTAGGTCTTTTAACCACAGCATGTAAAAAAGCACTGGTAGAAGACCCAAAATCAACACTTACTCCTGCCTTTTTTACCACCACACAAGGTTTTCAGGCAGGCCTTACGGCGGCCTATGCCGGTTTCAGGACTATTTTTGGGCCTGACAGTTATTTTGAAATGGTTGTACCCGGCACCGATGAATTTATTGCGGGTAACGACGGTAATAACGGCCTGGTAAAATACAACAGTAACTTTAACACGTCTGACGGTATTGTTGCCGGTATATGGAAAAATTGCTATACGTATATTAATACCTGTAACGGACTAATTGGTAATCCGCCATCGGGTCTTGATGCCACAACTACCGCAAGCCTCATTGGTGAAGCCAAATTTTTGCGGGCCAATTATTATTTTATATTGGTACAATCCTGGGGCGATGTAACCTTAAATAAAACATTTCAGGCTACACCAACAACCTCGGCCACAAGGTCGCCAATGGCTGATGTTTACACTTTTATTATCCAGGATCTTAAAGACGCTATTGCGGTTCTTCCGGCCAGTCCACTAGCCAATGGTGTGCTCCCGGGCAAGGCCACAAAAGCAGCGGCTATGCACGCATTGGCAAAAGTGTACCTGACCAGAGCAGGTTCATCAGCCAAACAAGCCGACGATTATAAAAATGCCTACACCACAGCGCTTGATCTGATCAATAATGTTGCTCCTGCAGGCGGCTTAAAGTTGCAGCAGGATTTTGCAAGTGTATATGCAGAAGGCAACGAGGCAAACAGCGAAGTATTGTGGTCGGTTCAACATACTCCAACATTGGCTTACAATGGCTCGCCTACCCAAAATAATAGCGGTCCGGATAATTTGCTTTGCCATTTATTTGCTCCAAAATATGAAGTGCAGCCAGGTATGCAGCGCAGCACACTTTATGGTCGCCCTTACATACGTGTAGTACCTACCCATTGGCTTACCGATACTGTGTTTAAAGAAAGGGTGAACGACAAGCGCTATAACAAAACGTTTCAAACAACCTGGTTATGCAATAACGCTGCTTCGGTGCCTAATTGGCCAAACCCACTGCCTGCAGGTGCACCGGCAGGAGCTCAGCCCGGTGCACCTAAGTTTACTGTAGGGGATACCGCTATATGGATGCCCGGTTATGAAATGACCGCAGCCCAGATTGCCAAATACCGTTACCAGGTTATTCCGCCAAGTAAATACAGTATAGCTTTATCACCGGCCATGTTCAAGTATTTTGATACCAAACGGCCAGATCAAAACTCGCCATCAAGCAGGCCTATCATTATATATCGCCTGGCAGAAACTTATTTGATAGCAGCGGAGGCTTTGGTAATGGATGGCAGGGCGACCGATGCCGTACAATATGTAAACGCCATACGGGAAAGGGCGGCTTACCCGTCGGCCAATCCCTCAGTAATGGATGTCACCGCCAGTCAGCTTACATTGGATTTTATCCTGGATGAGCGTTCGCGGGAGCTATGCGGCGAAATGATGCGCTGGACAGATTTAGTGCGAACCGGCAAACTTTTGGAGCGGGTAAAGCTGCATAATACTGATGGAAAGAATAATATCAAACCTTTTCAGGTATTACGCCCGATTCCACAAGCTCAGATCGATGCAACTATCACTGGTACGCCGTATACACAAAATCCAGGGTGGTAAAAGTGGCGATAATATAAAACAATCCGGCCATTAATAATCAGTTGGTTACAGATGTTAAGCTATCGAGCGTAAACAAAAAAGAACTATAATTATATATGAAAAACAAATTTAACAAATACCTGGTGTTGATGGCCGGGTTTGCGGTAAGTGTATCGTTATACGCGTTAAAGCCAGGCTCAGAAGTGGTACCCGATGCAGATAATGCGGGATTGAAACTGCCGGATGGTTTTGGTGCCTTAAAAGTAGCCGAAACAGGTGCCAAAGCAAGGCACCTGGTAGTTACGCCACAGGGCGATATTTATGTAAAGCTGGCCAGACCCAACAAAGAAGGTAAAGGCATTTTAGTATTACATGAAGCCTCAAATGGCAAGGCTGAACTTAAATCGAGCTTTGGAACTTATGGTGGTACGGAGGTGGCGTTAAAAGGAGGCTATCTGTATGCCTCATCAAACACCGAAGTTTTTAAGTATAAAGTGAATGACAAAAATGAGGTGATCAACCCCGATCAGCCCGAGAAAATAGTTACCGGTTTAAAGGCTGGCCGTCAGCATGAAACCAAATCATTTGCACTGGATAATGATGGCAATATCTATGTGAATATAGGCGCCTGGTTTAACTCCTGTCAGGAGAAAGACAGGGGCCTGCATTCGCCGGGCATACCGGGTTGTCCTATACTGGATTCCATGGGTGGTGTTTGGCAGTTCAGGACTGATAAATTAAACCAAAGCTATGGTGAAGGTGTACGCTATGCTACCGGGCTAAGAAATATGGTGGGTATGGAATGGAACCAGCAGGATAACCAGCTTTTCGTAATGCAACACGGTCGCGATAATCTGAACAGCTCATGGCCTGAACTGTATACCACTAAACAATCGGCAGAATTACCAGCAGAGTGTTTATATGCACTAAAAAAGGGCGACAACGCTGGGTGGCCTTTTATGTATTACGACCAGATTCAGCATAAAAAGATAGAAGCTCCTGAGTACGGCGGCGATGGTAAAAAAGAAGCTGATGCTAAATATATAGACCCGGCAGTTGCTTATCCAGGCCACATGGCGCCAAATGGTTTGCTTTTTTATACCGGTAACCAGTTTCCTACAAAATATAAAAACGGGGCTTTTATAGCATTCCATGGTTCATGGAACCGTGCTCCGGAGCCGCAAGCTGGCTACTTTGTAGTTTTTCAGCCATTTAAAGACGGCAAACCTGCGGGCGATTGGGAGGTATTTGCTGATGGTTTTTCCGGTTCACCTGAAAAGACTGCTGCCGGTCGTGCCGATCATCGCCCATGCGGCCTGGCCCAGGGTGCCGATGGTTCCCTGTATGTTACCGACGATTCAAAAGGAACCATTTATCGTATCATCTACACTAAAAAATAATGGTTACAATGAAAAAACCTATTCTGGTCATCGCTTGCCTTTTTTGTTGCGCTCCGTTATTGGCCCAGATTAAAACCAAAGCAAAACCAAAACCTGCCGCGAGGCTAGCTGCGGTTGATGGTAAAGGCATATACGAAAAATATTGTTTAACCTGCCATCAGGGGGATGGCGGTGGCGTGCCGAATATGAATCCCCCGCTGATTAAAACATCCTATGTCCTGGGCTATAAAACCCGGCTGATCAAGGTAGTGCTCAATGGTTTTTCAGAAAATGTGAATATCGATGGTGAATCGTACTCCAACGTGATGCCCTCGCATGATTTTTTGAAAGACCAAGAAATCGCCGCTGTGTTAACCTACGTCAGGAAAAATTTTACCAATAAGGCGGGGCCAATTACTATGGCACAGGTAAAAGCGGTAAGGGCAACCAATAAAAAGAAAATATAGTTTAAAACAGATACCTAACAGTTAAATAATAAAATATGAAACGATTTTTATATCTGTTGCTGATACTTTGCTCTACCAATGTATTTGGACAAAGCGGCAATACCGAAGAAATAATCAGAAAAGTTGCAGATAATGTGATCCAGAATACCTCTTTTAAATTTATCAATACCAATACCAAAGAAAAATACGACTCTACCAAAGGGCTGGCTTCGTCACCGGATGTTAAAGCTGACAGCAAGTATAACAAATGGATGTACGTAAATGGCGTGTTGACCATTGGTATGGTACAAATGTCAGATGTGTTGGGTGATAAAAAATATGTTGATTACTCCCAACGCAACTTTGCCTTCATTTTTGATAATTTGGGTTATTTTGAAACTTTACGTAAAGCCAAGGCACCCAAGGTGGAGTATGGTGCAGTTTTTAGTATTAATAATTTGGACGCTTGCGGAGCCATGTCGGCTGGGTTATTTGATGTGGATGCCTTGGCAAACAGAAAAGATTACAAAGCTTATTTAAGCAGATCAGCAGATTATATTCTCAACAAACAAATGCGTCTGCCCGACGGCACGCTTTCGCGCCCCAATCCACGGAATATGACCCTTTGGGCCGATGATATGTTTATGAGCATCCCTTTTCTGGCACGCATGGGCAAACAAACCGGCGACACTAAATATTTCGATGACGCGATAAAACAGGTGGAAAATTTCAACAAATACCTGTACGATGCTAATACAGGTCTTTTCTTCCATAACTACTACTCAGATGATCAAACAAACGGCGTTGGCCATTGGGGCCGCAGCAATGGCTGGATAGCTATGGCGACTACCGAGTTAATTAATAATCTGCCCGCTAATCATCCAAAACGCGCCGAATTAATCAAATTACTGTTGAGACAAATAGTAGGTTACGCCCGCTACCAGGATCAAACCGGTTTGTGGCACCAGTTGCTGGATAAACCCGACTCTTACCTGGAAACTTCAGTTACAGCCATGTTTACCTATGCCGTGGCCCGAGCTGTGAATCAGGGTTGGATCAATGATCAATATATTTCTATAGCACGTGAGGGCTGGAAGGGCTTGTTAACCAAAGTTACAGCTGACGGTCAATTACAGGATGTCTGCATAGGTACCAATATGGATACGGCTATTAAGTTTTATTATACCCGTCCAACCGAGCTCAATGACACACATGGAATTGGCGCATTTTTACTGGCAGGTACTGAGATGCTTAAAGTGGAAAGGAAAAAATAAATATGTACAGATCGATCAGGCTCCTGCTGGTTATGCTCACTATCGTAATCAGTAGTTTAAATTCATTTGCTGCCGATGTGGATATTACGGCCTATGGTGCGGTGGGCAATGGTACCACGCTTAATACCGATGCTATTCAAAAAGCTATTGATGCCTGTTATAAAAGCGGTGGTGGTAAAGTTATTGTTCCGGCCGGTACATTTTTAACCGGTACCATCGCGCTGAATGATAATATCACACTCCAACTAAAAAAAGGGGCCATTATACTCGGCAGTACGGATGTTAACGATTATAAAAACCTTGACCCTTTTGTGGATGGCCTGGGCATAAGCGTGGGCTGGGCATTGGTGGTTGCTGTTGATAAAAAGAACATAGCTATAGAGGGCGAAGGTATTATTGACGGACAGGGATCAAAGTTAAAAGCACAGCAGATACAAACCGATACCCGCCCGGAATCACAACGCTGGGGCCGACGCCCGTTTTTGTTACGGGTGGTGCGGTGTCAGCATGTTTCGGTAACAGGTGTTACGCTCAATTATTCAGCTGCCTGGACATCGCACTACTTTCAATGTAAACAGGTGAATATCAAAAACGTAAAGATTGTGAGCAGGGGAGTAGCACATAACGATGGTATGGATATAGATGGCTGTCAGGATGTAACCATTAAGGGTTGTGACGTAAATAGTGGTGATGATGCCCTTTGTTTTAAAACCACATCAAGCAAAATGGCTTGCAGGAATATTGTGATATCCGGCCTGCGCTTAAAAAGTGGCCAGGGAGCTATCAAGATCGGCACCGAATCCATGGCAGCGTTTGAAAATATCAAAATATCGCAATGCTATATTTATGATACTACCAATGGTGGTATTAAACTGCTTTCGGTTGATGGAGCCCGGATCAATCATATCGATATCAGTGATATTACTATGGTAGAGGTAAAAACGCCTATGCTCATTCGCTTAGGTGCTAGGCTTAGCGTGTTCCGGAAGGATCAGGACATACAGCAACCGATCGGGGCATTGGAAAACGTAACCATCAGAAATGTAAAGGCCAAAGCGGCCGATAACGCGCAACTCATGCCACCGTCCGGTATCCTGATAACAGGCATCCCTGATCATCCCATCAAAAATCTGACTTTGGAAAACATCGAGATCAACCTGGCCGGCGACGGTACTGCCGAAAATGCCCGGCAGGTGGTACCTGAGGCAATTGATACATATCCGGAAGTAAAAACCTTTGGCCCGCTGGTACCGGCTTATGGCATTTGGGCCAGGCATGTGGATGGCTTAAAGCTTAGAAATGTAAAGCTTACGCTGAGTCATAATGACCTTCGCCCGGCTTTCATTGGCGATGATGGTAAAAACATTGAGATAATTAACTGGACGATTCCTGAAACTACCGGTGCGCAAGCTATTATCAGATTGGAGAATGTAGCCGGAGCTCGTATAAACAATAATACTGGAAGCGGTTCAGCTAATGTATTTGTACGAGTGGAAGGCAATGCAAGCCGCGATATACATGTTCTGGAAAACAAACTATCCGGGATATCAAAAAAAGTGGAACTGTCTGCTGATGTGAAAGCTAATGCAGCTATTTCGGATCACGATTAATAAATAATTAATGTGCCTAATATGAAGGTAAATACATACAAAATACTTTTAGGTTTCTTGAGCTTGCTGCTCCCTGCTTTAGTTTCTGCCCAGCAAACTGTTTTACCCATGCAAACAGATCGCTGGGCTATCCAGGCAGACGGCAGTATTAAATGGACGGTCAATAATCGTCTTCCGCATACAGATCATATCGAAATGTCGGGCGAAAAAGTGTCCGTTTGGGTGTTGTATGGTATTGACAGCGCAGGTAGATCATCTATTTCCCGCACGGTAGTATTTCCTACATTCAGGATGTTGCCCGATGGTACACGTACTCATATTGATTACACCTTTGGTGATAATGAGTTACCCCGTTTTCTGATCAATAACCGGCAACTGAAAACTGATCTGGCTACAGGCAAAAAATCGGGCGATCTGACCTATAATATCAAAAGCATCAGTCATAAAGGCATTATGCGTATAGCCGCCACTTCGGGCAATCCGGCATTGGTAAAAATTGACCGCAGTATTTTTCCTTCTGTAGATAAACCTATGGTGGTGGAAAAATTTGTGTTCACCAACATCACCGATAAGCCGGTGAATATTATTATGGAGTACATGCGACGTGAGGAAAGAACCGACAGCGCCAAGAGCAAGGTACGGCCGCACACAGTGATCATGGGGACGGTCGATCATGGCAGCAGGATGGTACAGCCCGGTGCAAATACTAGCTTCTCGGTTTATTACCTGGCCACAGATTTTCCCGCTCAGCCAATTACAATTAATCCTGATGCAGAAGAGAAGGCTCGTGAAAAACGAATAAATACCATTTTAACGCCCTTGCAGTTACAAACACCGGATACTTTATTGAATACCGCATTCGCATTTGCCAAGATCCGTGGAACAGAGAGTATTTACAAAACCAAGGTAGGTTATTTGCACGGTCCGGGTGGGCTGGCTTATTATGCCGCTATCTGGGCCAATGATCAGGCCGAATATATTAGTCCTTTCTTCGCGTTTTCGGGTGATAGCATCGGTAACCTTTCGGCCATGAACTGTTATCGTTTATTTGCTAAATATATGAATCCTGAGTACAAACCCATTCCCAGCTCTATAGTAGCTGAGGGCGACGCGGTATGGAAAGGCGCTGGTGACCGTGGCGATCAGGCCATGATCGCTTATGGAGCTTCGCGCTATGCTTTAGCTTGCGGTCAGCCTGATTCTGCCAAAAAACTATGGCCGTTGATTACCTGGTGCCTGGAATACAGCCACAGGAAACTGAATGATCAGGGGGTGGTTAACTCCGATCATGATGAGCTGGAAGGTCGCTTCCCGGCGGGTAAAGCCAATCTGTCGACAAACAGTTTGTATTATGACGCGCTGATATCCGCGGTCTATCTGGGCAAGCAATTGCATCAACCCAAATCACAAACCGACGAGTACCTGAAACAAGCCGCCGAGCTTAAAGGCAATATCGAAAAATATTTTGGGGCGAACATAGACGGTTTCGATACTTATAAATATTACGAAACCAATGATGTGCTGCGCGCCTGGATCTGTCTGCCGCTTACCATGGGCATTTTTGACAGGAGCGAAGGAACCATCAATGCCCTGTTCTCGCCCAAATTATGGACAGCCGATGGTTTATCCACTCAAGCCGGTAAAGAAACCTTCTGGGATCGGTCGACCTTATATGCGCTTCGTGGTGTATTACAGGCCGGCAAAACCGAAAAGGCTATGGATTATCTCCGTTATTACTCACGCAGGCGGCTCTTGGGCGAACATGTGCCTTACCCGGTAGAAGCATATCCCGAGGGTAATCAAAGACACCTATCGGCCGAGAGTGGTCTCTATTGCCGTATTTACACTGAGGGTTTGTTTGGCATGCGGCCAACGGGCTTTACTACCTTTAATTGCACTCCAAGATTGCCAATTGGATGGAATAAAATGACAATAAATAATATACATTCTTTCGGCCATATATTCGATCTTACCATATCCAGACAAAGCAAGGATAAACTGCTAATTACTGTTACAGAAGGGAGTAAAGTAATAAAATATAAAATAAATGATGGCGGTACACAAGCTGTTCAATTATAACTACCAATAATTTAAAACCTATGAATCCATTTTTTAAATATATGATGGTTGTTGTAGCTACCATCACTATACACCATACGTTTGCTCAAACTCACCAGCTGGAAAAGCTTTGGGAAACCGATACGGTGGTAAGGGTGCCCGAATCTGTTTTGCCCGATCTGAAAAAAGGTATTCTGTACGTATCCGAGATCGACGGAAACCCCAATGCAGTGGATGGTAAGGGCGGTGTGGCTAAAATTGGTTTGGATGGCAAGATCATCGATCTGGATTTCACTATGGGTTTAAACGCGCCGAAAGGATTGGGAAGGTTTGGCAATGTACTGTATGTGGCCGATCTGTCGGAAGTAGTAGTTATCGACATCAACACAGGTAAGGTAAAAAACAAGATCGCTATCGACAGCGCTAAAGCCTTAAATGACATTACAGTTAATGATAAAGGAATAGTTTATGTATCCGACAGTAAAACCAAAAAGATCCACCGGATTGAAAAAGGAAAAGTAAGCACCTTTTTAACAAACATAGGGGGCGTAAATGGTCTTAAAGCTGTAGGCCCTGATCTTTATATCCTCGGGGGGCAAAAATTTATAAAATCGGACAATAAAGGGAATTTAACATCTATTACTACACTTAGTTGTGGTGGCGATGGACTGGAGGCTGTTGGTAATGGTGATTTCTTGATCACGTGCTGGTCGGGCCATATATTTTATGTAACTGCCGATGGTAAAATTGAAGCCTTGTTGGATATGCAGGATAAAAAGATAAATACTGCCGATCTGGCTTATGATCAGGTAAAACACATTCTGTATGTGCCTACATTCTGGGGCAAAAAAGTGATCGCTTACAAATTAATAACTACCAAATAATATGGGGTTTACTAAAATTCAGTTTCTTAAAAGCTGCCTGATCCTGGCGGGCATAGCGGGGGCAAGCCTGGTTTCTGCCCAAACACGCAGTAATGATGCGTATTTAAAATTATGGTATAACAAACCTGCAGCCGCCTGGGAAGAGGCGCTGCCTTTGGGCAATGCCACAACGGGGGCCATGGTTTTTGGCGGTGTAACTCATGAACGTTACCAATTGAACGATCATAACTTATGGTCGGGTTTTCCGGAACCAGGAAATAATCATCAGGGACCTGAATACTTGCCTCAGGTACGCAAAGCTGTATTTGATGGTGACTTTGAAAAGGCCGCCGACCTGTGGAAAAAGCATTTGCAGGGCCCGTATACAGCCCGTTACCTGCCACTGGGCGATCTGCTGCTGGATTTTAACTTGAAGGATAGCACGCATTACTATCGAGATCTGGATTTGAATAATGCCGTTGCAAGCGTGAAATATGAAGCAAATGGAGTTCATTATACCCGCGAAACGTTTATTAGTTACCCGGATAAGGTAATGATGATCTATATCACTGCCGATAAAAAAGGTGCGATCAATTTTACAGCCGGTCTGCAAAGCAAGCTGCATTTTACGGTAGCGAATGAGGGCAACAGTAAGCTGATATTAAATGGCAAGGCCCCGAGCTATGTGGCTAATCGCGATTACGAATCCCGGCAGGTGATCTATGATGAACCCAAAGGCGAAGGCATGAATTTTCAAATCGGCCTGAAAATCAGGAATACCGGAGGGAGCATAACGGCTTTGAATAATACTTTACAAGTTAGCGCAGCTGATGAAGTGTTGATTTATCTAACCGAAGCCACCAGTTTTAATGGCTTTAATAAATCGTCCGGACTGCAGGGTAAGGATCCTGCTGTTGAAGCCAACGCTGGTTTGCTTGCTGCATCTCAAAAAACGTATGAACAATTGAAACAACGGCATGTAAGCGATTATCAGCGTTTGTTTAAACGGGTTGAATTTAATTTAGGCGTCGACGCTGTAATGATAAAACAGCCAACAGATGAGCGGTTGAAAAATTTCAAGGTAGCCAATCCTGATAAGCAACTACAAACATTGTATTATCAATTTGGCCGATATTTGCTGATTTCCAGCTCAAGACCGGGTAGCGCCCCAGCCAATCTACAGGGCATCTGGAACGATCAGGTATCACCACCATGGGGTAGTAATTATACCACCAACATTAATACCGAGATGAATTACTGGCTGGCCGAAAATACCAATCTATCAGAATGTCATCAGCCATTGTTTGATTTTCTGAAAGAACTTACCGTAAATGGGGCCATTACCGCTAAGGAAAGTTATGACATCAACGAAGGCTGGGTTGAACATCACAACAGCGATATATGGGCCAAAACATCCACTGTGGGTGGTTATGATCATGACCCCAAGAGTTCGGTGAAATGGTCGGCCTGGCCAATGGGTGGAGCCTGGATGAGCCTGCACCTTTATGATCACTATCTTTTTACCGGTGATAAGGCCTTTCTAAGTAAAACCGCTTATCCCATTATGAAAGGTGCCGCGCAATTTATGTTGCATTGGCTCGTAAGTGATCCCAAAACAGGCTATCTGGTAACCAATCCTTCCACATCTCCCGAAAATACCATCAAAATTAATGGTAAGGAGTATTTGGTAAGCATGGCCTCTACTATGGATATGTCTATCATTCGTGAATTATTCCAGGATTGTATCAGCAGTGCACAAATATTGGGTACTGATAAGGCTTTCGCAGCTCAGGTAAAAGCCGCTTATGATAAGTTATATCCTTTTCATATAGGAAAACACGGGCAATTACAGGAATGGTTCCAAGACTGGGATGACCCCGCGGATACACACAGACATATATCGCACCTGTTTAGCTTGTTCCCCGGCCGGCAAATCTCGGTATTTAATACGCCACAACTGGCCGCTGCCGCCAAACAATCTATGATATACCGCGGAGATGTAAGCACAGGCTGGTCAATGGCCTGGAAAGTGAACTGGTGGTCGCGTATGCACGATGGAAATCACGCCTACAAGATATTAGGCGCAGCATTTAACTATATGGATCCGGTGCAGAAGAAAGAACAGATGAGCGGAGGAGGTACTTATCCTAATTTGTTCGATGCACATCCACCTTTTCAGATCGATGGGAACTTTGGCGGCACGGCCGGTATGACCGAAATGCTGCTACAAAGCCAGAACGGCGAAATAGAACTCTTGCCGGCACTGCCGGATGCCTGGGCCGATGGCAGCATTAAAGGCATCAAAGCCCGTGGCAATTTTGAAATAGCTATCAACTGGAAAAAAGGTAAACTGACTAAAGCATTACTCAAATCAAACCTTGGCGGAAATTGCCGGTTACGCACACCTGTTCCCGTAAAGGTGATTGAAGTAAGCAGCAAGCGTGCTGTTGGTACTAATAAAAATATATTGAACATTCCACCTACTAAACCAATATACCAAAAAGTTGACGACGCTAAGCTGGCGGATATCAGCTTTAATAAAGGTTATGTAATTGATTTTGCCACCGAAAAAGGCAAAAGCTACACCATTATACCTCAATAATAAGATGAAGATTTTGAAGCGTTTTTTACTGTTTTGCCTGGTTTTCATATCCACAGAGATACTTAAGGCACAATCCATCACCTGGACAGAAGTTGAGCCAGGAATATGGAAAGGCGTCATCGGCAAGCCCGAAGAGTTTAACCTGTTGAAAGTGGCAGGAGCGCAGCCATATCATGCAGGTTTGCAGCAAATGCCTAAGGCAATATTTCCGTTGGCACAGAGCGAAATCACTGGCCGTGTTCAGGATGGTAAAACCTATCTTCGCTTCCCTTTGGAAAAAAAGGAGCAGATATTTGGCTTTGGCTTAAACTTTCAAACCGTATTTCAACGTGGTAAAGTGCTTACGCTGCATGTAGATAATTATGCAGGTAAGGATAATGGTCGTACGCATGGGCCTACGCCCTTTTATGTATCATCTAACGGGTATGGCATATTTATCAATTCGGCCAGGTATATCAATGTGTATGCCGGTACAGCTGTAAGAAGAGATAGTAAAATAGATCCTGAAGTAAAAGACAGGAATCTGGATAAAACATGGAGCTCACACCCTTACTCAGACGGCGTGGAAATGCTGATACCAGCGGCAGGGGTAGAGATATATGTATTTGCTGGCCCGACAACTTTAGATGCTATACGGCGCTATAATTTATTGAATGGCGGCGGTTGCCTGCCACCGCGCTGGGGGCTTGGCTTTACCCAGCGAATGCAGCGTTTAACCGATGCCCATGGTATTGCAGCCGAAGCACAGGCTTTCGAAGAAAAAGGTTATCCATTAGATTTTATTGGTCTTGAACCCGGCTGGCAAAGTAAATCGTACCCTTGCACTTTTGAGTGGGACAAAACCCGCTTCCCCGATCCTAAAACCCTGGTGCAGGATATGCTGAAAAAGAATATCAGGCTCAATTTATGGACAAACCCCTACGTATCGCCCGCGGCTCCCGTTTATAAAGATATTTTACCTTACAGCGGTTCGCACACTGTTTGGAACGGTATCGTACCCGATATCAGCATGCCCGAAGCACGGAAGATATTTTTTGGCGAATTGGAAAAAGGTAAGATAGATATCGGCATCAGTGGCTATAAAATGGATGAGGTTGATGGGGGAGATAATTATTTATGGCCCGATGTGGCTGTTTTCCCCTCGGGACATGATGCCGAGCAAATGCGCCAAACCTATGGCTTAATGATGCAGCGCTACACCGCCGAAATTTATCACCAGCGTAACCAGCGCACATTTGGATTGGTTCGTGCCTCAAATGGCGGCGGTTCATCATTCCCTTACGTGATCTATAACGATTACTATGATCACCGCGACTTTATAACTGCTTTAGTGAATAGCGGCTTTGCCGGGGTTTTATGGACACCGGAAGTACGCTCATCTAAAACAGGCGAAGAGTGGTTGCGCAGGTTCCAATCCAATGTATTTTCGCCCATGGCCATGATCAATGCCTGGGCCAGTGGCACCAAACCATGGTCGTTTCCTGAAGTTGCCGAGCAGGTAAAGATAATGGCTAACCTGCGTATGCAAATGATGCCTTACTGGTACAGTGCGTTTGCCAAATATCATTTTGAGGGCATTCCGCCTTTCAGGGCCATGTACCTGGAAGAAGGTTTTACCACTGATGTTAAAGCAGAGAATAAAAAACAAAGCCTGGAAGAAAATCCATACGAAGAGGCCGTGACCAAGGAGGTTAAAGACCAGTATATGGCTGGCGAGTATTTACTGGTAGCCCCAATGTTTGCCGGGCAAATCAGCAGAAAAGTAATATTACCCAAAGGCAAATGGTACGATTTCTATACCGGGAAATATGCCGGGGATGGAGAAGTGATCAATGTTGAACCTGGCTTGGATAAGATCCCGGTTTATGTTAAAGATGGTGGTGTAATACCCATGATGCCGGTAATGCTGCACGCCCCCAAATCGGGGCAGAAGGTTGATATTGAAGTAAGATACTATGGTGATAAACCCGGTAATTATTCTTTATACGATGATGACGGCGAAACCTTTGATTATGAAAAAGGCAACTATAGCTTCAGGAAAATCGCAGTGCAAAAAGTAAACGGGAAAATAAAAGGCTCCATTACACCTGCAGCAAAAGGCAAACCGGATAATGTTGGTAAAGTAATTTTCAAAGCGATGACGATGTAATATTTATATAACAACGGGTAACTTATTTCTTCGGGTAAAAAAAGAAGTTTTTACATTTACTGTATGGTATATTAATGCCATTAAGCGGATACTAACGTAAAAACATCTTTATGAAGAACTTGCAGCACCGGGTACTTTTATCCTATTTGCTATTATTATCCTGCATGGTGGCAGCTGCGCAGGATAATACGCACCTTAAATCAAAAAAAGTACAGCCCGATTCGGTGAAAAAATCACAGGATGCGCCCGGTAAAAATAAAGGGGGCCGTGTGTCAAGTTTGTTTGCCGACTCTGCCAAGCTTACCAGCAGCGATTACCAGGAGCACATCGAAAATACGTATATGGTTCTCAATAATATAGAGAACAAGGGTGAATTGGGCCTGCAGATCAATACCATCACGATGAAATTGAAAGATGCCGACTCTATACTATTTGTACTGAAAGATAATGTGCTTAATAACAGCGGGGCACTAAATCTGCGAAACCTACAGGTATTCCGCACCCTGATTCAGAACATCCAAACAGATCTTAAGGAACACCGAACAATACTGGATAGCACCGATAATAAACTAACTGCTCTTAAGGGTAGCTTGAAAGTTTTGAGGAATGATACGGTATTGAGGCAGTTGATCCGTGATTCGGTAATTCGTAAGCAATTCGCGGCGCAGTTAAAAGATCTGCGTGGCGTATGGCTGAGCAGTACCGGAACGCTGAAAAAAAGCCTGGGGATCATAAATCGCTTGCAAACGCATACCTCGTCAAGTATGATCACTACGGTGCAGTTGCTGGATAAGGTAAATAATCTGCTTACGACATCTTCGATCCGCATTTTTGGTAAAGAATATAATTATCTGTGGGAAAAGGATACCATCAGCTTAACTGCAAATGCCCGTTCATCATTTGGTAAAGCCTATCAGGGCGAAAAGAAAGCGCTGAATTATTATTTCAAAGACACCGGCAATAAGCGGTTATTCCTATTGCTCATCGGCACATTATTCTTTGTGTGGATCTATCGTAACATCCGCATACTGAAAAAAAGGAATGCTGTAGAAAGTGTTAGTCAGATGAATTTTATCTATCTCCCTTCCGGGTATATTGTTTCGGCATTTGTGGTCATGTTCACCATTGCGCCCTTGTTCGATCTCCATGCACCTTCAACCTACATCGAGTCTATGCAGTTTTTCCTGATGATCATCCTTACGGTGATCTGCTGGAAAAAATGGCCCCGCGAATTATTCAGGTACTGGATAGTGATGGTGGTACTTTATCTCTGTTTCTCGTTTACCCACCACCTGTCCGATCCCGGATTCTGGCAACGGTTCCTGTTGATATTACTCAACGTGTTTTCCTTCATTTTTGGTTTGCTCTTTCTTTCAAAAATGCGGCAACATCTGCATTTGAAAGGTTTTTTACGTTTTGTGATCATCCTGCATAATGTGATGAATGTGCTGGCCGTCATCTTCAATATATGGGGAAGGGTTTCGCTGGCACAAATATTAGGCAATACGGCTATATTTTCCTTTATGCAGGCCATAGGACTGGCTGTGTTTAGTCAGATCTGTGTAGAGGCTATATTGCTGCAGATTGTAGCCAGTCGGGTTAAAAGAGGCCATACAGGTGCTTTTGAATATGAGCATGTGCTAAAAAGCTTCCGCCGGCTTATTCTTTTCCTGGTGGTTGTTTTGTGGCTCATAGTATTTACCACTAATTTGAATATCTATACTTCGTTATTAGGTGGCCTGACCGATTTTCTGAAAGCAAGCCGTAGTATAGGCAATGCTTCCTTTACTATCGGTGGAATACTGCTCTTTTTCTTCATCATTTGGGTTGCGCACTTGCTGCAGCGTTATGTGGGCTATTTTTTAGGCGATACGGATACAGAGGAGGATATCAATGACAAAGGGCAACGTTCCAGGTTGTTGGTTACCAAGCTTATTTTACTTTGCCTGGGATATTTACTGGCCGTGGCTGCTTCGGGTGTACCGGTTGATAAGATAACCATTGTTATTGGCGCATTGGGTGTAGGTATAGGCTTGGGCTTACAGAATATCGTCAATAATTTTGTATCCGGTATTGTGCTGATCTTTGACCGACCGCTTCAAATAGGGGATGTGGTGGAAATAGGCGACCGTGCCGGAAAAGTGAGAGAAATAGGGCTACGTTCCAGTACGCTATTAACATCAGAAGGGGCAGAAGTGATCATTCCCAATGGTGATATACTTTCGCAAAAGATTGTAAACTGGACACTCTCCAATAGCCAGCGACGCATTGAAATGGATATCGCTGTTGGCGGCAGTACCGATATGGAAGTAGTTTCATCAGCTATCAAAAAAGCGATATTGGTTTCAAAATACGTTTATCAAAGTCGTGAGCCACAGATCTTATTTATCAAAGTAAATGATGATGGATTTGATGTAAAGGCATTCTTTTGGATCAGCGACATGTCCAAATCAGGTGAAGCAAAAAGTGAGATACTGCTTTTTCTGCATGAAAAACTGAATGCAGAAAATATGGTCATTAAACCGGAGAAGAAAGAAATATACGTCTTTCTAAATGAAAAACCAGATTCCAAAGACACCGATACGAAATAGGAATAACAGGACTTGAAATCAAAAGAGGCTGTATCATTAATCATGATCAGCCTCTTTTTTATTTATACAGCCTTAGATTGGACAGGTTGGCTCAATTAACAAAAAGTGGGTTTACATGGGTTTACACTTTTTGGGGTTGATATTGAGTTATTTTATTGATAATCAATTAATTATAAATTTTTACGTCAAAAAAGTGTAAACCCACTTTTTGTATAAAAATCGTCGGCTAAAGATCAATTCATATGTGCACGAAATTAGTCCAGCTTAAATGTTAACGGAGTTTTTCCTGTCCATGTTTTTTGGATGGTTTTGCCTCCGGTTGGTGTAACTGTTACTCTTTCACCGGCGCCCTGCCGTGTTACTGCAATATCAAATGAACGGCCAAAGGCTTTAACATTTTTTAAGTTCATAAAATTCCAACCATTTGGCAATCGGGTACTTAGCGTAAAGGAACGGAACCCCGTGGGCCTGATGCCAAACAATCCTTCAGTAAATATGCGGCAATATAAACCACTCTCTGCCGAAAGATGCCTTTGGTTGCCTTCAGGGTAAGCTTCAACAGGGTAGGGCACATGTTCGCCTAAAAGTCGGCGACGTGAATAGTAGCGCAAAAAAGTCATGGCTTGCTCTGTTGCCCCGGCCTGTAGTACGCCACGAAGCGCGTATAAGGTAGAGCGATCCCAAAAGGTAGTTTGCCCGGCTTGCGTAGCCAAACCATCGGCCCTCCATAATTGGGGCGAAAACAGCGCGTCGATAGTGCTTTTACTCCGGTCATATATACCCATGGTGAGCGGTATGCAGATCCAGGCGCGCAGCACATCGTTGGTTTCGTAATATTTGTAAGTATGAAATCCGGCTATATCGGCACCAAAATATTTTTCGATATTAACTTTAAGCTGAGCTGCTTGCCGCGTATACTGTTCGGTTTGTTGTTGAGGCAATTGTAATTGACGGCTAAGCAATGCTGCCGATACCAGTGCGTCATAATACAAGCAATTGGTAGACAGGTTGGCTTTACCCGATGGGAACCTGCCCTCCAACTCATCACTTTTTGATTCCACAACACCCTGATCATTGATATGCCTGCGACTATACTCCAGGCACCAGGAGATGAGCGGCCATAGCACTTTCGCCGAATCGGCACTGCCATAGGTAAGCGCATATCTTGATGCGCCGTAGGCTATCATGGCCTGATCTCCGCGATCACCGGCGCCTTTCCAAACCGTATCACCCTCGGCTACGATGGAACTTGGAAGGGCATTATAATCCGGATTCATATATTTAGCGAACATCCGGTAAGCATTCATGGCAGAAAGGTTCCCTAGCCTGTCGCCAGATATAGCAAAATAGGGATTGATATATTCGGCCTGGTCATTGGCCCAGATGGCAGCATAATAGGATAAGCCCCCCGGCCCATGCATGTACCCGCCCTTTGTTTTAAAAATGCTTTCCGTAGCCCTGATCTTGGCAAAAGCAAACATGGCATTCAGGATACTGTCTGGTGTTTGTAACTGTAATGGCGCCTCAATTTCAGCTATCCGGTTTTGACGTGCCTTTTCTTCCAATTGAGGGTCAACAGATGGGAGAGATGAGGGATGATCAGTAGCACGGTAACAAACGGAAAACGTGTATGCTTGCCCGGGTTGCAATACCCTGCTACCGTCATTTACCGACTGCATGATCACCGTATGAGGCGATCCTTTGCTTCTCAGGGTATCGGTAGTTACCTCTCGTTTTAAATGCTCTACAGATATCGTTACCGCTTTATTACTGATGTTGGTGAATGTATACTTTTCTATAGCGAGCGGTTTATCTACGGATGGAAAAAGTGCACGTTCTATTTTAACCGAATTGGGATTGCCAAACAGCTCCTCCATACGCATAATGCCCTGTTGAGTAATGCTTTTGGTAAACACACTAACATCCCCCTCCGATGTAGCAGGTCGCAATAGTTTGCCGTCTATATACATCCTCGGTAAGGCATTATCGTCAAATGTATAAGCGATATGGCTGCGGGTATCATCAGGCAGCATACGAAAAGTAGGGAAAACCACTGTACGGGTAAGATGGCTGATTTTGGATGCATCTACCTTATAGGCAACCCATAAGGATACCTTCTCGCCAGACATTTCTATATGATCGGCATGGGGCAGGCGGTCTTTGATGTTCCAGGTGATGCTGCCATCTGTTTGTAAACGCCATCTGTCATCTTGTTGAGGTAAAGCTAATTTTTGGGCATAGGATAAGGAGCATTGCACAAGAAATGCTGATGCGGTGAGCAGGAGTTTATGAAAGTAAGATTTCATTAAATGTTTTGTATGGTACGATGGATGCTTTTATTATTTCACGCTGACTTTTACCTGATTCCCAGGTTTAACCATCACTTCTGCAAAGGATATGACCTTCCCCTGCGAATCCTTTTCTTGTTTGATGGTTAACGGTTTACCGCCAGCATAAGCCTGATGATACCTGCCGTAAAACATAGCTTTCCATTTCAGCGGCTGTTTCCCGCGGTTGATTAATGAGGATTGACGAGTATCAAGATGAGTCACATCTACTAAAGTATTCAGTAATGGCAGGTTACGGATTGCCGCGTTACCGTTATCGGTTGTTTTAAAAATAGTACTGATGCTATGCTGGCGTACATCGGGCGCAATACCCATTAAGCCCTGAACAATGCCTTCTATCACACCAAAAGAAACCTCCGGATACTCCCTTCTTGCCGTACTTTCGTCAGATAGGTACAGGATATAATCCCTTGCTTTGTTCCATGAACCTTTGTTATAAAATATCAGCGGTAAGTACGAAGTATTCTCTACGTTCCATGTTTTGGAACTAAGGTGGGCTAATGTTTGAGTTACACGGCTGTGATCTTTCAGTGCATCAAACCAAAGCAAAAAGGTTTCGCCTTCATCTTTTCCAAAACGGTTGTCATTACTGTAATAAGTATAGTATAATTTATCTTTTTCGTCCCACCAATGGGCCTCCAGTTGTTGGCGGTATTTCTCGGCTTTCAGGCTGTATAAGGCTGCTTCTTTTGGTTTGCCTTTTTCTGCTAATATGGCCGAGTAGGTGAGTAACCCCCTATACAAGGCAGCGATCAGATCGGCACCGGTTTTTAAGTTGGCAATTCCTTCTGAGTAAGAAGGTAAGCCTCGGCAGCGATGAAATGAGTCGCTTTCATTAAAAGGCACCGGGGCATTGGGATGGGCCGGTCGGTTTAACATAGAGTCGGCCGACAGCACCCAGGCATTTATATAATCGTTTACCGTCTTTTCCTGGAAATGTACAAACGCGGGGTTGTTGATATAATATTTGTCGCCCGTCCATAAATAAAGTCGCCAGCTGGCACATAACACGTCAAAATTGGCGGGCAGGTTATACCAAAATTCGCGGTCATTCCTGTAATCCTCCGGAGCAGGTTTCCCCGCTTTATTGATCTCCCAGTAGGAACACCAGTTTTTTGACGCCGATATATTGCTTGCGAACAAGGTGAACATATTTCGGTTTTGCTCTTTTAAACCCAATATCTCGGCGCCGATACTTTGGTGCGATACATCGCGCATACAAAACGCGTCGCGGGGAGGTAGTGCCGATTCGTACCATGGCCCTACAGGATCATTCACATGACCTTTATAGTGCAAAGCCATGTTTTTGGCCCATACAAAGGCCTGCTCTACTTTTTTATCCGAGGAGGAAAAAGTTACACCATTATCCTGGGCCGTAGCAGCTGAAAAAGAAATGGTGCCAAGTATCACTGCAGGAGCAAATGTCCGGCGTGCTAAAGAAATAATTATACGCATATTTAATCAAATATTCTGGTCTATTCTGGTCTATTTTATAAAAATAATTATTTTTATTTATTGTCCAAACTTATTTTGCAAGTATCAGCGGAGAAAACAAAATAAACATCAGGATCATGAGAAGTAACAGGATGCCATTATAAACGTGCCGGTTCTTCCATGGAGTCATATTTACCACAGTATTAAGCTTTTGCTGATAGGGTACAGGCATCGGATAGATCTTGCCGATAAGCAGCATGAGTCCGCAGGTTATCAGAAATAAAATGGCTAAAATGTGCAGGAAATGAAGGTGCGTATCGAATACCAACTGGGTAAGGCCATAAGTTACTATAAAAAACACCAAACCCACTTTAGCCGCAATAGCTGGTACTCGCTTAGTCACAAAACCCATAAACATAATGGTGAAAATGGGCACGTTAAAAAATCCGTTCACAATTTGTACATAGGTATAAAAGCCATTTTTAACAAAAATGATAAATGGCGCGATGAGCATAGCGGTTAAGCAAATGATGATCTCAAACCTTTTTGCTGTTATGATCAGGTCTTTCTCGGCAGTTTGCCCGGAACGTTTTTCCTTCCAGGGCTTATAAATGTTGAGTACAAACAACGTGCTCGAACTGTTGAGCCCCGCGTTAAATGTAGTAAGCGCTGCGCCAAAGATGATAGCGGCGATATAACCGGCTATAAAAGGCGGCGATACTAAACTATCCAGCTTTGGAAATACTTCGGCTGTGTTATCTAAATGGGTAAAAATATGTACGGCGATTAAGCCTGGAATATTTAAGAGCAATGGCGATATCAGCTTACCCAGGCAGGCTACCGCTATTCCTTTTTGGCAATTTTTAAGGTCTTTTGAAGCCAAAACCTGCTGAACAATATATTGCTCGGTGCCCCAATAATATAAGTTCACCAATAACATACCGGTAAACAGGGTACCAAAGGGGATAGGATCTGAGGCCGAACCTATACTATTCAGATGCTCCCGATGCGTGTTCAACAGGATATGCAAACCCTGCATAATACTGCCTTGCCCAAGGTACCTGAGCCCGAAAAATGGCAGTAAAAGTCCCCCTGCAAAAATACCGAGGCCAAGCAGGGTATCCGAAATCGAGATAGCTTTTAACCCTCCCAGCAGTGCGTAAAGGCAGCCAACAGTACCCATTACCCAGATGAGTACCCAGATGGTTGTCCAGTAATCGGTATGCCAGATCTCTGAAAAATGAAACAGCCCGTTAAAGGCAACCGCCCCGCTGTACAGTACTGACGGTAACAGGTTAATAATGTAGCTGATCAAAAAAATAAAGGAAACCAGTTTTCCCATACCCTGGCCATATCTGGCTGTGAGATAATCGGGTGTGGTGGATATTCCCAGTTTAAGATACATAGGCATCAAAAACTCCGAAACCAGCAGCATGGCCAGTACGGAGGTTATGCCCCAGGCCATTACCGACATGTTGTGGGTGTAGGTCAATTCGTTTTCGCCTATAATGGTGGCCGTGTTGATATTGGTAAATAGCAAGCCGCCGCCTACCAGTAAAAAGCTCAAACTGCGGTCGGCCAGGAATAAACCATTCAGGGTGTTGAGTTTGCTTTTTCTTGATTTATACCAGGATACCAAACCCACGATGCCGGTAAAAAAAAGAAAGCTGATAAAAATAACCCAATTCACCTTTGTATGATTTAAAGCGTATTCCGTTCAAACAGGAGCATCGGTACCGTTAAACTGATTTTTTCTTTATTCAGTATAGCTTGCCCGGCCAGTTTACCCATGTTCGAAAAATCGGCAGAGAAAGTAGTGATCCCGATGATCTCTTTAGCCGGCTCATCGTTGTGCGAAAGTATGCCCAGGTCTTTGCCCGGGATCAGTTTCTGACTGTTACAATCGCGCATGATCTGCCATAGCGCAAAGTTGTCGAGGGTAAAATAAACTTTTCCCTTTTCAACGGTGCCTGGCGTGTATTCGTTGATGATGCGGCCCTTGATATTAAAATCTTTCAGGAATTTTTTGAACGATTTAACGATCTCTTTAGGGTCTAACGAACCGGGCGAGTGATAAAATATCATTTCATCAAACCGGCTTATTTTAGGCGCTAATTGGGAGAATATTTTATAAGAAGATTGGCCGAATTCCTGGGTTATATGGTTAAAATCGCCTTCCAGTGGTTCATACCGGTCAAACATCAGGAGTTTATTACGCGGGATAGCCTCCAGTAGTTCTTTGGTTTTGGAATGGGGGATAGGCGCAATCACGTACATGCCATACTTTCCTTTGATCTGGGTAAGGATGGTTTCAAATATCTCGATATCACCGTGATGGAAATATGGATTTAAACGGATGTTTTGCCCCAATTCATGACGGAAATTGCGATAGAATTGCTCTTCAAAAGTATCCAGGTTATACATGAGGAGGGCCACATTTAAGGTTTGCTCCGTATTGCCGTTGCCTACAAAATACCCCAGCCTGTTTTTTGATTCAACTATACCCCTGCTGATCAGATCTTTATAACCTTTGATGATCGTTTCCCTCGAAAACCCCAATTCTTTGATCAACCTGTTTACCGATGGGAGCATTTCATCTTGCCCGATCACTTTTTCGTTAATGGCGTTGATGATTCCCTGCACAAAACGATCATGTTTGGAATAAGATGGTATATCTGTCAGTTTTTTTATCTCTTGAAAAATTCTATCCATTTTCACTTGTAGATTTTAGACAAAGTAAGAAAAAAGGCAGCAAGCAGTTGCCCGTTTTCTTTATTAATTTGATTGCTTAGGTTTAAGTTTAGCTCATCTGAAAACTTTTTAAACCTTTAATTTTAACACTTTTTTAGTCAAAAACTCGATAAAGACGCTTCTATTTTGGTAATTTAAGTAAGTTTCAATGCCACTTTAACACTTTTTAATACGTTTTTGAGGGGTTTTGAAAACTTTAAAAAGTATGAAGTACTTGACATTTAAAACGCTGGTTTTAGTCCTGTTTTGGACTTAACTAAACAGCCCGCTTCTCTTGTTAAAGGAGAACCGGGCTGCCTGATTCATAAAACATACGAGATATTTGCCCGTGTTACAACTGAAGTCGTATGATAGATTATTACATTAAATCAATAGCCGGGGTTTTGCTTCAGGCTTTTATTCAGGTCAATCTCCGTTTGCGGAATTGGCCACAGATAATTTTTGGCAGCGTCAAACACGCGGGGCGTCCCCACTTTTATGGTTGTTCCCGGGGTTAAGGTAACCGTGCCGGTTGTTTGGTTAACCGTACCCAGTAAACTTCCGGTCACCTGTCCATTCATCACCTGCTGACCGATCTGCCAGCGTTGTATATCAAACCAGCGAAGACCTTCTACAGCCAGTTCTACTCTTCTTTCCCTGCGCAACAGGGTGCGAAGGCTTGCCTGATCGTTGTACTTTGACTGATCAACCACTGGCATATTTACGCCTGTTCTTGTCCGTACCGCGTTGATGTCATCATAAACCGAGGCATCTATTTTATTACTCTCGATTTTAGCTTCTGCATCCATGAGTTTTATTTCCGCGTAACGTATCAGGATCACGTCCATACCTACCTGGTCCATATTTGGGAAATCGGCAATTACCGGCGTGTATTTGCGCAGGCCATAAGCCGAAGGGCTGCAGTTGTTATCGCCCCAATGATCTAAAGTTTTCGGACTGCTCGAAATAGGATCATAGTAAAAGCCATAAGGCAATTTGCTACTGTATTGCGCGCCCGGATAAAAAACAGTTGCGCTAAGCCGTGGATCCCGGTTTTGATAAGGCTGTGCCGGGTTGTAACCCGATGCCGGATCGTCAATAGTTTTACCATTGCTTGTTTCATAGGCATCAACCAAACTTTGGGTAGGGGCAATGGAATTATAACCACCCAATGAGTTGATGGTCATGTTTCGGGCCCATCCAAAATTATTGTCGCTGGCTTTAAACTGCACATCCAGTATTACCTCCTGGTTATCTGCAAAAGGCTGACGGAACAGATTGACATAGCTTGGGTATATGCTATAGGTAAAAGGAGCGGTCATCAGTTGCTGGCAGTCGGCTATACATTGTGTGTACATTTGGTTAAACAGCTCAATCCTTGCTTTTAAAGCGATGGCGGCACCACGGGTAACGCGCCCAACATCCGAACCAGAGTAGCTAACAGGCAGGTCGGGAGCTATCGCGGTAAGCTCTTTTAATATAAATGTCACCACATCAGCTTTTGGTGTTTGTGTTACTTTATTGGCTTCATCAGTTGTCAGGTTATGCTCAACCAGTGGTACAGCTCCATACAATTGACTTAACGTAAAATACTCATAGGCTCTCAAAAAACGGGCTTCGGCTATTGTTCTGGCTTTGAGTGTGGCATCCATACTGGCACCGCCTACATTATCTAAAAACCAGTTGCAGGTTTGTATACAGCTGTAATTCCATTTGGTATACCCGGGATTGGTTGGTGTGGCAATACCGGCTGATAGGGCCAGCCAATTTTCCCATGGAAACTGGTCAAAGGTATTATCGGAATTGTTATCGGCAAAAACTCCGTAATAGCCATTATTACCGCCACCCCATTTTGAATAGCAGCCGTTGAGGGCTGCCAGTACGTCGCCAGATGATTTCCAGAGCACGGTATTGGTATACGAATCTAAAGGAGCCCTGTCGAGGAAATCTTTTTTACAGCCCGATGATGCCAGCGTGGCTAAAATAATTAAGGTTATGAATAGATTTTTCATTGAAGTATTTTTTTAATCATTAAAATGTTACCTCGAGACCAAGGGTATTTGTTTTTAGCTGCGGGTATGATCCGTAAGCGTTGTTCCCTGTAGTGGTTTCGGGGTCAACCCATTTGTAAAAGCTGGTGAACGTGAGGATATTTTGCCCGCTGTAATAGATCTTAACACCTTTTACACCCAGTTTGGCGAGAGTGTTAGCAGGCAGGGTATAGCTCACCAGTAAATTCTTTAATCGTAAATAAGAGGCATTGCGTACCCAAAAAGATGATACAAAGCTTTGCGGATTGTTTTGTGTATAGGTTGACCACAAGCGCGGGAATGTAGCCGAGGTATTGGTTGGTGTCCAGGCATCAAGCAGGGCAGTGGTAGGGTTACCAATGTTGGCTTGTTGTAATGAACCCAGTTCAAAACCCTGAACATAGTTCTTCACACCCAATGCTCCCTGGAAAAAGCCGCTCACGTTAAATCCTTTCCAGCCTGCACCCAGTGTAAAACCAAAGGTAGTTTTAGGGAAAGGCGAGCCCAGGTACACGCGGTCATTACCGTCAATAACACCATCGGGTTTGCCATTTGGGCCGCTGATGTCTTTGTACATCAAATCGCCGGGGCCAATAACACCGCCGCTTTGTTTGGCGTGGTCAGTTACCTGTTGTTGTGTCTGGAAAATACCTTCTACCTGGTATCCGTAAAATGCCTGGAGCGGATAACCCACCACTCTTCCGCTGGAAATGGAGCCGGTACCTGCCAGATCAGTAATTTTATTAGTGATGAATGAAGCGTTAACAGCGATATTATAAGATACATTACCGATCTTGTTTCTGTACGCGGCGCTGAATTCCCAGCCCGAATTACGCACGGCACCGGCGTTTTGATAAGGTGTTGAAAAACCATAAACATTACTGGCCGGTAATTGCAATAATATATCGTTGGTGTTTTTTACAAAATAGTCGGCTGTAAAAGTCAAATTGCTATTCAATAGCTCCATATCCAAACCTACATCGGTAGTAGTTGTTTTTTCCCAGGTAATGTTTGGATTGGCGCCGTTGTTTAGCGCTATACCAGGCGCAAGAGTTTGATTAAAGGAATAATTTTGCCCGCTCGATATAACCAAAATTCCGGGATATGCAGCCGGGATATTGAGGCCGCCCGGAGAGCCCAGCGTTTGATTACCTAACTTACCCCAGGAACCCCGCAGTTTAAGCATAGGAATGGCATTTGATAAAGAGCTGAAAAAGGCCTCTTTCGAAATGTTCCAGCCGGCAGAAAAGGATGGATAAAGCCCCCATCGCTGGCCTTGTATGAACCTTGATGAACCATCATCACGCAGGTTGGCCTCAAACAGATATTTGTCATCATAGGCGTACCGGGCACGGCCAAAATAGGATAACAGCGCCAACTGACTGGAAGTACCGCCGTTTTGCTGCCCCAATGACGGTGCCGCGTTTATTTCTGACAGGGAACTGTTGAGGAAATTTTGCCTGTAAGCATACAGATACCGGTACGTAGTTAACTCCTGCGAGCTACCGGCCAATATGTTGATGCTATGTTTGCCAAAATGCCTGTCGTACTCCAGTAATGCCTGCAGATTATAGTAATTATTGGTAGAATTGGCATTGGCTATTGAACTTTGACTTATAGTTGTTAAAACTGTAGTTGGGTGCTTGGGATCATAATAAGTATCGGCGGGTTTAAACTCCTGCGAAGGATTTGCATTGTACCTGTAAGCGAATGACGGTTTAAAATGCAGCCCTTTGATTGGTTCCCAATCAGCTCCCGCATTGCCTGTGAAAAGAGAGTTCTGGTTGTTATTATAGCCTGGTGAATTAAGCCAGGAGATGGGGTTGCCAAAAGAAAGATAATTGTAAACACCATTTTTATATTGATTTACCACCGTGCTGCTCATAGCTGCTGTTGTACCAATAATACCACCTATATCTCCGCCTCCTAAGCCATCTGGTGCTTCGGTAGGGGCATATAAAAACGATAGGTTAGCATTTACACTAAGGTTTTTGGTGATGGCCGAATTGATATTCATACGGGTTGAATACCTTTTATAGTTTGATTTTTGTATGATACCGTCCTGTTGAAAATAGCCCAGGGAAAAAGCGTATTGGGTTTTATCATCGCCTCCGCTGGCATTTACAGCATGATTTTGCTGAAGACCGCTTCCCTTATATAAAAAGCTCTGCCAATCAGTATTGGGATGCGTATCCGGGTCGGTTTGATTTTTGAACAAAGTGATGTCATTGTCTGTCCAGTATGGAGCCTGACCTTCGTTTGCTAATGCCTGATTATATAAAGTAGCAGCCTGCCATGAAGGTAAAAAATCGGGCAGATGGGTTGGCTTTTGCTTGCCCGCATAGCCGGTATAGTTTATCTGCATTTTGCCGCTTTTACCACGTTTGGTAGTTATCAGTATCACTCCGTTGGCAGCCCGTGATCCATATATCGCCGCCGAAGCCGCATCTTTCAACACAGAAACCGATTGTACATCATTTGGGTTTACGTCTGACAGATTGCCGATGATACCATCAATCACCACCATGGGATTGCTGTTGTTCAATGTACCAATGCCACGCACATTAATGGCACCTGTTGAGCCGGGCTGGCCACCTGTGGTGGTAACAGTAACTCCGGCCATGGTGCCCTGTAAGGCATCATTCAGGTTGGTAACCGGCCGGTCCTGAAGTTCTTTTGCTCCAATTGCCGATACCGAGCCTGTAAGGTTGGCCTTTCTTTGCGTTCCATAAGCTACCACCACTACCTCGCTAAGGTTCCTGGTTTTTTTGTCTTCGGTCATGGATACATTTCCATCCCAATTGCCGGTAACCTTTACTGTTTTTTTCTCATAACCCAAAAAGGAGAACACCAGGGTGGCATTTTCCGGCGCGTTGATTTTGTAAGATCCATTGACATCGGTGGTGGTGCCTTGCTGGTACCGACAAGACTAACACTGACAGAGGGCATGGGTAAACCCTGTTCATCTTTAACGTGGCCCGAAATGGTTTTAACTTGTTGGGAAAAAGATTGTTGAACGCTTAGCAGCCAAACACAGCAAAGCATAACAAGTCCCAGGGTTTTAGGTACTTTTCTTTTCATAATCGATTTAAATTAATTGGTCTATTCTGGTCTATTCTAAAAATAAAAATAGTAACTTTTTGAATACAAACAAATTTATTTTTGCATGACCGGGAATTTCATTGGATTTTATGGCCGGAATGGCTCCTCCAAATGAGTATTGGGTATATAAAAAAGAAGGGAGAGGGGCAAATAGTAAATTCTCCCTATAGATAGAAAGGAGGGTTATGAGGATTGCAAACAAGGAATAGGGGTAACCTATCTCCGGCAGGTAATGCTATTATTTAAGGGATTTTGTAAACCCCATCCGGGTTGAAGCTTTGTAGAAAAAAGCCGATTCCTATTCAGTGCCGTAGGTACTGTACTCAAGTTGCACACCTACGGCATGCACAATGCTTATTATTTGTTTGCTACAAAGCTTTTGCTCCTACGGAGTATGCTTAATTTAATGACATTGTCTCGTGCACGGGGAAAATTACTATACCTTTTTAATGAGTGTCGCTGAATTGGCACCAAATTATGCTAATGAAGATTATTTTACTAAATGACAGCCGCTTAAACTATTTGTATTTAACCCGAAATGGCTAGTAAATAATCCAGATCCGGGTGAGCAGTACGGTAGGGTTTGCCTGCCAAACGGATCTGCTGCCCTTCACTAATGCCCTGTAACTTTACCGTTTGGTGCAGGGCAATGGCTCCGTCATCGATCAGCAATTGGTACGCATCCTCAGAAATGATCATATCGTTGTTCAGCTCTTTAGTTTTAGCCTGAAGCCTTGACGCGATGTTAACTGGTAAACCCATAACAGATAATTGTGGTGCATTATCCAGGCCATACTCGCCTATAAATACTTTTCCGGCATGTAGTCCCACTCCAATTTGTAATGGCCCACCATAATAGGGTTCAGCGTAAGCATCGTTAAACAGGGTAACCGTTTGAAACATTACTTTAGAGGCCTGGTAGGCATTATTTACCGATTCTTTTAACCCTGTTTGTAAGCCAAACACGGCGTATAAGCTATCACCGGCAATTTCAACCACTTTACCCTCGAATTTTTTGACAATCTGATTAAAAGCCGTGAATAAACGACGAACCACCTGTATAACGGTTTGGCCTGGCTGTGCTTCCAATAAACCGGTAAAGTTCCGGATATCCAGAAATAAGATAGCCAGTTCCCGCTCCTGGTCTGGCGGGCCAAGGGTTGGGTTTAGTATAAGGTGATTATTTTCCATAATAGTACGACGATTAAGCGTTTAAAACATTTTAAGCAATTATAAAATATGACCAGTTTGATAATGTAGCAAAACTATTACCTCGACATTGTTGTAACCAGTTAAAAACGGGGAAGCGGGTTGGTTACTCGGTAAACGCCCTGTTATGAGCGGTAAACTTTATAGGAACACCAAGAGTGTTGATGGTTTATTATATAAGAGGGGCTATATTTTATTGATTCAGGTTATGGTATGAAAATAGGGGTTTACAAACTTGTAGATGTATTGTAGACGCTTGCCTGTAGACGAGTAGACGCTTTGTAGCATGTTATAATTAGATATTCTGCTGTAGCTGTTTGCAATTTTGTAGAAGTAGTAATTGCCGAATTAGCAATAACAAATCGGTATATTTTCCATTTTATACTCAATTAAAATCATATGCAGCAAGAACAAAGCATAGCAGACGTTGAACACTTACAATCAATTTATAACGCAGGCGATTATCCGGCATGCCTCGAAGCTGTAAATCTTTTTCTGCTTTTTAACCCTCAAAACCCAGAAGGTCTGTTACTAAAAGCCAAGTGCGAGTATCAGCTATCTTATAATAGTCCAAATGCCGATGAACTGTTAGTATCGGCGGTTAGAGGTTTTGAAGAATTGCTGCGGTTAACGGCAGATCATGAAGAGGCTATGTTGTATTTGGCCTATATCAACATTTTTATAACGGGCGCCAACCTATCTGAGGCCATAACATACTGTGACCGGCTGACGGAGTCCATCCTTTTAGATACCAGGACTAAAGCGATTACTTACCGGCAGGAAGCCTATTATCAAAAGGGCGATGTAGACAATGCTTTGAAGGACCTGGATATATTGATCAAATTAAACCAGGCTCACACAGTGGAGAGCCGTAGTTTGGCCGACCATGAGCAGGGCTTATTGTATGCTAAAAAAGCAAACCTTTACCTATACCATAAAAATGATCCTGCTAAAGCACTTGAAACCTTTAAAGAAGGGTTGATACACCGGTATAAAGATGTACACATCTATACCTTGATCGCTAATCTGGCGCTTGATCATCAGGATTATGAATTTGGAGGAGAAGCAGCGCAGGTAGCCATGTTTTCGGGCAGCGCGGATGCGGATACCGATGAGGATCTGATAACCTTGTACCATAGGTTGGATGAACTTACCCGGCAGGATATCATCAACACATCTATCATATACGCCATGTTGATCGCCCGAAAAATATACCCCGAGCGGTTGGAATGTGATACGGTTGAACTGTTAAATTTTGCGCGGCACTATATCAAAATATATCCTGACTGGTTTATCCCGTATCATTATGCCGGTGCTACATTGTATGAGGTGGAAAGCTATACTGAAGCGTTACCATATTTACAAAAGAGCATAGAATTAGGCGGACTTGCCCTCGGCTTACAACGCTTTATTGAGGTATCGTACCGGGTAAATGGCCAACTACCTACCATAGAAAGATGGCCCCATGATTCTGCTGTGATGTATTACAATGCCGGCGTGAGTTTTTTCTATGAATCGGAAAGTAACATCAGCAATGCGGATATTGCCCGGGAACTGCTGCAGGTAAGGACAAATTTTTATAAAATTTCATACGATAGCTTTTACGATTACTTCTATAATGATAAAAGGGATGGCGCGGATAATGAGCCGCATATTTTCGCGATGTGCTGCAATAACTATGGCATAGCTTTGAGTGAACTGGGGGAATATGAAACCGCGGTTGAAGTACATAAACTGGGTTACGCTTTATCACCTTTTTGGGAGCAATTATCCAGTTTGGCAACCGCGCTGTTCGCCCTTCATCGATATGAAGAGGTTATAGAGGTAGTGGAACAGGCAACCGCTTACAGCAGCGATTATTTAAGGTTCGAAGATTATATCGATCTGAAGGGAAAACAATTGACAGCCATCTATGACCTGGGCCGAAAGGATGAGGCCAGGGAACTTTTAACTGCGATAGAAGAGGAGTATAACAGCTTTATTGAAAGCTACGGGAATGAGCTGAATGAGGAGGAATTGTTTGTATTAAGCCAAAGATACATTGTGGTTCAAAACATACGCCAGGACTTGTTAGGAGAAGTGAGCCTGGAAGAGGCTACTGAAGCCTGGAAAAATCAGTTGTATAAAAATCCTGACGACAACTCATCATGGTACATGCTGATGCAAAACTATTATCAGCTTGAAGATTATAACCAGTGTATTGCCTGCGCCAATAACTATCAGTCGGTAAAGGGCGAGGCGATCACAATTGAGTCTGTTCAAAAGGTGTATTATATGCGGGGTATGTCATACCTATACCTGGGAGATTATGTCCTTGCGAAAGAAAATCTGCTCATCCTGCTTGATAACTGCCAGCCGGGAAATGAAAATGACGAAAGCATCATTTGTGATACCAATATAAGCCTGGCGCAGTGCAGTTATGCTTTGCAGCAATGGGACGACTGTATGGATTTTTCATTGGCGGCGACAGCCTGTTACGACAGAAATGGATGGAAATGGGATGAAACATGGATAAAAGCCGCGCTGCAATACGCGGATGCCTGTAAAGTTGCCGGTGAAACCGATGCCGCGATGGATACCGTGAATAATATTTTGAAAGTGGCACCCGAAAATGAGGAAGCCTTACAAAGAAAACGGGAATGGAAATCGGGTGGTTTGTTCTCTTTTTTTAAAAGATGATAAAAATTAAACCAATAAATATTTAATGAGTTATCGTTTTTATTACAACTATTTAAACCGCTGAAACATGACATTACCTTTTATTGAGATCATTGAATCTGTAACCCCCGATCCTAATTTGCTGATGTGGAAATTTGCAGATGCAGATAAGGAAATAAAGAATGGGGCAGCGTTAATAGTGCGGGAAAGCCAATCTGTGCTATTACTGAATGAAGGCAAGTTGGCAGATACATTCACAGCCGGAAAATATGCACTAAAGACAGAGAATATCCCGGTATTAACCCGGCTTAAAGGGTGGAAATATGGTTTTGAAAGCCCATTTAAAGCGGATGTTTATTTTTTCAATACCCATCAGTTCGTTAATCTTAAATGGGGTACACCAGCCCCTGTTTTGATGCGGGATCCAGTGTTTGGACAGGTGCGTATACGCGCTTTCGGTACTTACAATATCCGTATCTCCGATATCCAGCGGTTTTTCAGCGAGTACGCAGGTACCTATCCCCGGTTAAACATTGTTGAACTGGAAATGCAGCTGCGCGATTTTATTGCCCCCAAATTTGCCGAAGTGCTGGCACAGGCAAACATAGCTGTAATGGATGCCGCGGGCAATATTTCTGAATTGAATAAAAAAATACAACCACTTATTCAGCAATACTTTACTGGTCTGGGTTTGGAAGTAACCCAATTTACCATTACCAGCGTTACCCTGCCCGACGAGGTGCTTAAACATTACGATCAGGTAACCGGCATGAATATGGTAACCGACATCAATAAGTTCTCCCAGTTTAGCGTAGCCAGCGCCATGGATAAAGAAAACGCTGCCATGGGCGATGCTGCCCGGCAAGCCGTAGCTATAGGCATGATCATGAACCAGGCGAAACCAGCAGCACCTGCCCCGGAAGAAGATATACCTACACGACTCAAAAAATTAAAAGAGCTTTTTGAAACACAGCTGATCACAGAGGCCGAATATGCCGCTAAAAAAGAGGAATTGTTAAAGCTATTGTAATCATAATTATCAATGGGGGAGGATAAAGAAAAAAGAACGCTAACCTACCTGGAACGGCTGAAACAAAAAGCCATCAGCCAGGAAAATTACGGAGGCGAAGTAAAAGCAGAAGAGGCGAAAATGGAAGTACGGGATTGCCCGGAATGTGGGGCGGGCAGGGCCTTTCGCCGGGGACTTACCGCCTGCGCGTATTGTGGTTTTAAGTTCATGAATACCCGGCTTACCGATGGGGTTCATATTAAGAAAGAAAATAATTCATAACTGATGTTTGGCTTGTTTGATAAAAAATATCATAACCCTGAGCTACTTGAAATGATAGGGCAGGCACAGGAACGCTGGTTTGCTTTTCTGGATAAGCTGGAAAACAGGATGCATGAAATGTGCACAGCCGCGGTGCCCGAGATAAGGGAGGTTTTTAACCAGGATACCGACCCCTATAAACGTGCCCATGGGCATATGTTAATGGGCCTGCACGGACAGATTAACCAGATGCGGCAAAAAGCAAACAAAACAAAAGAAGAGAGCATTTTTTACTTTATTGATAGGGCAACAACCCAGCTCCCTGATTTTATTTCCTCAGCGGGCCGCGAGTATCATGACAAGCTCCGCATTTTCAGACTTGATTGTATAAACAGGCACAATATTTTTGAAGAAAAAATTGCCTGGTACACCCTGATGTTGAACAATGCCGCTGGTGAGCAGGACCTGGAAACTTTTTACCGGGAGCAACTGGCGGCGTTTGAAGATATCAGGAATAAATTCACGTGCAAGCAGTGTGGTGGAAACATAGCCATTGCTAAAATATTCTTTATTGCTACTTACATTACCTGTCCGTTTTGTCAAACCCAAAACACCTTCACGCCCTCTACAGGTGCGCAAATGGTACTGCACCAGGCCCGCAGTCTGGCAGAGCAGCGTACAGCCCATTTGCTTAAGGCTTATGAAGCAAGCAAGCCTAAGAACTCGCAGCTATATCAGCAATATTTACGTTCCATGTTTGATGAATGGAATAAAATAGTGCCGGATATGGCCACCGAAAATGAGAAATTTTACCAGCGTATGCTGCATGATCATACTAATTCAATTAATCATTATTAAATAATAATCACATGTCTGAAAATTCATTATTAGAACCCATTCACGGTATTACTTTAGAAGATTACAGTGCCGCGTGCGCAAAAATAGGAAGCGGATTAAGCGAAGCAGATGTCGCGAAAGCATTAGGAGTGGAGGTGCCTGTATGGCAGGAAGCAAACCTGCTTTGGCCCGAGCGTATGAAACAGGATTCTACATTCCATATTGTAACGCTTTTTGGTCAGTATTTTGGTGCCGCTGATAAGCATCCCAAGTTTAGTAACTTAAAACCTGCTGCTTCAACGGAAGGATCAGGTAATGTCGAAAAAATTAAAGCTGATAAGGACTTTTATCAGGAGCTGGAGGTTGCAAGGCAGGTTGCCTATGAATACGGGCTCGACGGTGCGCAATGGATATTGGATAAATATGGTATCCCGCTCGGTGATTTCCAGATCGCTGCTTCTTTATGGAGTGACCAGATCCACCAGGATATTCAGGCTAATTATCAAGGATATAATCAACGCCAGGATGCATACAGAGCAAAATATCAACAATTATTTGCCGATGCTCAGGGCGGTAATGTGGCCGATGATATTGAGTTTTAAGCTCTTGCACGAGTATAGGGAATAATTAAATACCATCTTACTGGCGGTAGCCAGGAAGTATTAGTAAACACCGGCTTTCGATATGATCCCTATTGAAAGCCGGTGTTTTTTTTTCAAATGAAATCAATTTCAATCTCTATGTTTATACAACACGCGATGGGGCTCAGTCGAATCCTCCGTTAAAACCACTTCACTCATAAGTAATAGCTATAGCGCAGTATGCATCGAATTTTGCATCTATCAAATCATAATTAGCCGGGATAAAAAGATACTCTGTTTTAATTATTAATATAACATCATCAAAAGGTTAGGAAATTTGTGATGATTTGTTGTAATGAATAAAACCTTCATTATATTAGATCAAATTTTTATCACTATTAACCTCATAAAACGCTGTTGCTGATTGAATGAAAAGCGATATCCCGAAAATATATTCAGAGTTTGAATTCAGACGGGTATTTGAGCAATACAACCGCCAGGTATATGCCCAGGTTTATACTTTAGCGAAATCGCACTACGCAGCAGAGGAAATTACCCAGGAAATATTTATCAAGATCTGGCAGAACCGCGAAGCATTACGTGAAGTAAAAAATCTGGACGGGTATATATATACTATTGTTCGTAATTACTCCTTAAACTATTTACGGAAGGCGGCAAGCGATATGCGCCTTACTAACCATTTGATGCAAATAGCTGTTACCGGCTATAATGATACAGAATCGGCCGTGCAATTATCTGAGTATAAAACACTCATCCATGCGGCGGTATGCAAACTATCGCCACAGCGCCGTCTGGTGTACGAGCTGAGCAAAAATAACGATCTGAGTTATGATGATATCGCTTCGCAGTTAAACTTATCAAAGCATACGGTTAAAAATCATTTGCTCTCTGCCCTGGCATCTATTAAAGGGTACCTTACCCAGCATGGTATCGATCCAACACTCATCCTTATTTTCATAATTATTAAGAACCATTAAGCTATAGCTATCAAAAGGAGTATGTTTTTTGATAGTGTTGTGGTTTTTTAATTTTATAAAAGGATAGTTATTGATAGGTTATATTCTGTGTTTTAATTGGGTGTGGAATAACATTTTTAGAATGCTGTAATAAAAAAAATAAAATTTTCATTTTGTATTAGTCTGTTTGTGGGTTTGCTGTGTCTTTAATGTAATCACACAGTTAAGGATGGATCACACCGAAAGAAAAACATATTTATTAAATCAATATATCAATAATGCCTGCACTCCCGAGGAGTTTGAAGAGCTGATGTCGGCTATCAAAGCTTCGCCCAATAATGAGGATTTTGATGAAGTATTAAAACGCAGTTGGGAAAGGTCGGCGCATTCGACGATTGAAAATAATTTAAGCTGGGCCGATATCTCTGCCCGTATCAAAGAAAATAAACCTAAACGTTACAATACCCGTGTATTATTGAAATATGCCGCCTGTTTTGCCCTGGCATTGCTGATAGGTACCATAAGTTTTTATAAAAAGAGGGATATCGGTACACAGTATTTAACTACTCAATCTTTACCTGCCAAAACCAAGATGATCACCCTGGCCGATGGCACCCATGTTACCCTGAATGCCAACAGCTCTTTACGTTATCCGGAAAAGTTCACTAACGGACAAAGAATTGTTTATTTAAAAGGTGAGGCTTACTTTGAAGTAGTACATGATAGCAAGAAACCTTTTATTATTTATTCAGGCGCTTTAAGAACACAAGTTTTAGGTACAACATTCAGCGTTAGCGCTTATAATGAGCAAAAACCTCAAAAAGTAACTGTTTTAACCGGTAAAGTTGGGGTTGTTGATCAAACTAATAAGGCACAGGCTATACTTACCCCCGGATTATGTGCTGTAACCGATCAAAAAAGTAAGAGCTTGAAGGTGAGCCGTATGGCTGACCCTATGGATGCCATTGCCTGGATGGATGATAAGATGATATTTGAGGATGCCACCCTGGCCGATGTAGCTGTTGCGCTAAGTAATAAATATGCAGTAAACGTGGTGATCAATAATGAGCGTATAGCATCCAGGCATATTACCGCTATTTTCCAGAATCAAACCCTGCCCGATATTTTAAAGGGTATTACCAGGCTCACGAACGCCAAATACCAGGTTGATAAGAATGTATACACCTTATTTTAATAAACAGAATAATAACCTTTAAAACCGATTGCCTATAGAAATATACAATGACGACATAAAAAAGGTTGAATGTGATTCCAGCACATCCAACCCTTCCGAGCCAAGGCTCAGATAATTCATAGCTCCCGCAAGGGCATTTATTAACTATAAATTTTCTTCAAATATATGACAAAAAACATATTGTCCTCTAATCGGCTGCGCAAAGCTGTAAACAGGATAGTCATAGTCACCGGTTTTTTATCTATCTGTTTCTTCAAAACCAGCGCGGTTATTCGCTCCATACAGGACTTAGACACTCCAATATCACTAAAAGTGACAAACATGCCTGTAAAAAATGTACTAAAGCAAATAAACAAGGCTATTAAGCTAAGTTTTGTGTTTAGTAACGAAATAGTTACAGACCAAACGGTAACCATTGATGTAAAAAACGAAAAGCTGAGCCTGGTACTGTCCAAGATATTTGATCCCCTGGGCATGGACTATCAACTATCAGGCAATATGATCCTGATCGAAAAAAAGCATACCTCAGCTATACCTGTAATGCAAAAAACTTTGGCGCTGCAGGTAACGGGTAAGGTTACGGATAACAGTGGTCCGCTGCCGGGGGTAACCGTAAGAATCAAAGGTGCGTCAATTGCAACCAGTACTGGAACCGACGGCAAATACAGTATTAACGTACCTGATGGTAATACTGTGCTGGTGTTTTCATCAATAGGATACCTTACCCAGGAAATTGCGGTAGGTAACCGCAAAACCATTGATGTACGGTTACAGGAAGAATCCAGCAAACTCAACGAGGTAATTGTTACCGCTTTGGGTATATCGCGTCAGCGTAAAGCTTTGGCTTATTCTGTTACCGAAGTAAAGGGTGATGAATTTACACAGGCCCGCGAAAATAACGTGGCCAATGCGCTTACGGGTAAAGTTGCTGGTGTAAATGCCACAGGGCTATCAACAGGGCCGGGTGGGTCAAGCCGGGTTATTATCCGAGGTAACGGCTCCCTGTCGGGCGGTAACCAGCCGTTGTATGTAATTAACGGTATGCCCCTGGAAAATTCGGTACCGGGCGGTAGTGCCACAACAAACGGCAGCGCCGGTAACGTTGACCGGGGTGATGGTATTGCCGGTATTAACCCCGATGATATCGAATCCATCAGTGTACTAAAAGGAGGTACAGCAGCCGCGCTTTATGGAGCAAGGGCTGCAAACGGTGTTATTTTGATCACCACCAAAAAAGGGCGTGCGCAAAAAGGTATAGGTGTTGATTATAACTCATCCTATACCATGGAAACACCCGCTGTTTTTCCGGATTGGCAATATGAATATGGCCAGGGCGATAATGGCGTGAAACCTACAACCCAGGGCGAAGCCATACAAACAGGCCGTCGTTCTTTCGGTGCCAAAATTGACGGTTCACCCTATGTTGCTGCCGATGGATTGACACATCCTTACAGCGCCCAGAAAAATAACATCAAAAATTTCTATCAAACGGGCTCTACATTTACCAATACATTGGCTTTTACAGGTGGTACAGAGGCTATTAATTACCGCTTCTCCGCTTCGGACCTGAACAGTAAAAGTGTACTCCCTAATACGGATTATAACCGTAAAACAGGCAACCTGAGCATTAACAGTAAGCTGGGTAAACGTATAAACCTGGAAGCTTTGGCGCAGTACAACGTTGAAAACGCGCATAACAGAACCACTGCGGGTGATGCTTTGGGAAACCCCAACTGGACACCCTACATGATTGCCAATACCGCAGATATCAGGTGGTTAAAACCCGGTTATGATGCCAATGGAAACGAAATAGCCTGGAACGATGCCTCCATTGCATCAAACAGCTACTTTGTGGTGAACAAGTTTAAGGAGAATGATATCAAGAACAGGTTCATCGGGCAGGCTGGCCTTACCTATGAAATTGTCAAAAATCTATCTTTAAAAGGCGTTGTAAGCCGCGATTTTTATTACTACAACTACAAATATATCCTACCAACGGGTACTTTGTATGTACCCAACGGACAATACAGCGAACTGAAAGTTGATGCTTCTGAAACCAACGGATTATTAACGCTAAATTATAACGGGAAACTAAACAAGGATTTTGCGCTTACCGCTTTTGTTGGCGGTAATCAGCAGCGTTCTGTTTATAACGAAAGCAATATCACGGGCAGCAATTACATTATTCCTTACTTCTATAGCTCCACCAATCTATCAACCATTTCTACAACACCAACCAATAACAAAACGGCCATCAATTCATTAATGGGATCGGCCGATATTGCCTACAAGAATTTTGCTTATCTAACCGTGACCGGTCGCCAGGATTGGTTTTCAACCCTGAGCCCTAAAAATAACAGCCTTTTCTATCCTTCATTCGGTGGTAGTTTTGTACTGTCCGAGGCATTTAAATTGCCGCAGGTGATCAGCTACGCTAAAATAAGGGCTTCGTATGCGCAGGTAGGCGGTGGGGCGCCGAGCCCATACCAAATTAACCAGGCATTTACCATGGTGCCAAGTTCAGGCCAGCCCATACAAAATGTATCGAGTACCACCATTTCTAACGCCAATTTAAGGCCCTATACATCAACCACCACAGAGGCAGGTATCGAGGCCAAATTATTTAACAGCCGCTTAAGTTTTGACGTAACCCTTTACGACAGAAAAACCACCAATGATATTGTTTCTACCGCCATCTCAGGAACTACAGGGTATAATAATGTGGTTTTAAATGTAGGCGAACTGAGCAACAAAGGTATTGAGTTACTGTTAAGCGGAACACCGGTAAAAACAGGCAGCTTTAGCTGGAATACCAGTTACAACTTCGCCTACAACAAAAATGAGGTGGTAAGGCTGGCTGCGGGTCTTGATCAGATCCAGATGGCCTCATCGGTTAACGGCTGGGCGTATATCAACAATATTGTTGGCCAATCATACGGCTCTATAGTGGGTACGCGTATCCTGAAAAACGCTAATGGCCAAACTGTATTTAACGCTACCACAGGTTTACCCGTAGCTACCGGATTACAAACCTTGGGCAAGGGCGTAGCGCCTATAACTATGGGTTGGTCAAATGATTTCCGCTACAAGCGGTTCTCCCTGAATGTACTGGTTGATGGTAAATTCGGCAATAAGATATTTTCCTTGATGGAGGTTTATGGCACCCGCTTAGGCTTAATGAAAACAACCTTGCCGGGTAGGGAAAATGGCTTGCAGCTGAGTGGTGTTGATCAGGCTGGTAATCCGTATTCCAGAACAGTACCTATATCCAATCTGCGAAGCTATTATGATAACTATAAATCGTACTCCGAGCTGTTTTTGCACGATGGGGGCTTTGTAAAACTTCGCCAGGTAATATTCAGTTACAACATTCCGGCCGATTGGTTGAAGGCTGTCAACGTACAAAACGCCTCTGTTTCATTTGTAGCACGTAACCTGCTGACTATTTATAAACAGACGGACAATTTCGATCCGGAGTCGAGCTTTACCAATGGCTCGAGTCAGGGTTTCGAGTCGTTCGGTCTGCCCAGAACAAGAAGCTATGGATTAAATCTCATGGTTAAATTTTAATTCAGAAAAACCACCATCATGAAAAAATATTTTATTCCCAAATTGTTAACCCTGCTCATAGCCTGTATCGGCCTGCAAGGGTGCGACAAAAACTTTGAGGCTATCAACACCAATCCCAATTCATCGGCCAATCCCACGCCGGCTTTTGTATTTACTAAGGCTGTGCTGGATGGGGCAGGAGACGTTCAGGTGCTGTTGCAGGGCACCATGCAATATACCACCAGTTATAATGATGTAGCCGGTTTTGGCGCAAAGTATGTGCTGAGCCAAAGCTCACAATCATGGGTGGTGTTTAACACCGCCTATCCTAAAGAGATCAATGAGATTACCCAGGTAATCACCTCGGTTACCGGTAAACCAGATCAGGTGAATTTATTATCGGCGGCCAGAATATGGCGTGCTTATTGTTTTAGCCGCATCACCGATCTGTATGGCGATATCCCATATTCACAAGCTGGTAAAGGGTTTACCGATGGGATTTACATGCCGGCATATGATGAGCAAAAGAATATTTATGCCGATATATTGAAGGAGTTGAGTGAGGCTGCTACCTCCTTTAACGCCGCTAAACCAACATTTGGCGCTGCCGATCTGATCTATAATGGCGATGTAGACAAATGGAAAAAGTTTGCCTACTCCCTGATGCTGCGCTGCGCCATGCGCATGACCAAGGTTGATATTGCCGGTGCCGAAACATGGGCAAAAAAAGCCATCGCCGGTGGCGTGATTACTGCCGATGCCGATATCGCCAAGGTGAATGGCTATGTTTCCGCAGGCCAGGATATTAACAAAAACCCGCTTGCTCTCAATATGCTTAACGCCGATTTTATAGGTGCAAATGGCACATCCAACCCTGAAGGTGGTAAATACCAGGATGTGTTTATCGACTATTTAAAAACCAATAAGGATCCACGCTTAGCAGCCGTTTCTGTGGTTTGGTTAAATAAAAATGCCGATACCACCGCCACCATTCAAAAAGGCATGTCATCAAGCCTGAGTGCGAAACCTGCCGATGCTGTGTTTGTAACCTATTCAGAGCCCAACCCCAATACTATTTTACAACTCAATAGTCCGTACCTGTTACTTACCAATTCCGAAACCAACTTTTTGCTGGCCGAGGCTGCGTTACGTGGCTGGTACACCGGCCCAAGCGTAAGCACTTTATATGAAAATGGCATCAGCGCATCTATGCGTCAATGGGCCTTGTTTGGTTCGCAGGGTGTTATCAGCAGCAACCAGATCCAAACTTACCTCAGTTATCACCGGTTCAATTCCACTGCTTCTTTTAACGGGCAAATGGAGCAGATCTATACGCAATTCTGGGTAGGGGTATTTCCTAACTCGCAGGAAGTATTTGCCAATTACAGGCGTACCGGTTACCCGGCATTGGTGCCTAATAACTATGTAGGCAACGCAACAGGCGGTAAAATATTCAGACGGATGCTGTATCCTACAACAGAGCAAAATTTAAACAAGGCTAACTATAACGCGGCCATCGCCCGCCAGGGTCCTGATGAGTTCCTGACCCGCATGTGGTGGGATCGCCCTTAATGTTTTACATCATCTGATAAAAAATATACATAACCTAAAAATAACATAATCATGGAAAGAAGATCGATCTTAAAAAAACTGCTGGCTTCGGCGGCAGGTATTTCACTATTTGGCTTTGCAAAAGCCGGTGTTGTAAACAACGATGAAAAAGAAGTAAACAACATAACCAAACACCAGGATATACCCCTGTTTTCGGGTTCAACCAAATTGGGCAATATGATTTTTATAGCCGGCAAAGGTGCTCACGTGGAACCTTTCGAGATCAAGGTGCATACCGAAATAGTATTGCAGGAGTTGGAGAAGGAGCTCAAAAAAGCGGGCTCATCCATGGAAAAAGTATTAAAAGTTACCGTTTTTCTGAATGACATTGCCGATTACCAGGGCATGAATGATGTGTACAAGGGCCGGTTTGGTAAAAATCCGCCGGTACGTACAACCGTTGCTGTTGCCAAAGGCGGCGTACCCGGAAACTCCCTGGTCGAGATGGATTGTATCGCTTACGTATAACCATACCAGTATATGAAACGCAGAGATATTTTAAAAGGCCTTACTATACTCCCGCTAACCAGCGGATTAATAGGCAGAGCGGCCGCTTTACATACTATACCTACACCAAAACCCGCGCCCAAACGCGATTTTTTTAAGGAACTTGATGTTACCCCGGTCATAAACGCCGGGGTAACCATGACCTTTTTATCAGGCTCACTCATGTTGCCGGAAGTGTTGGAGGCTATCAATTCAACCTCGCATGATTTTGCCAATATGTACGAACTGCAGGATAAGGTGGGAGGTAAGATAGCCGAAATGCTGCATGTAGAAGCAGCTATGGTGACCTCAGGCGCTTCGTGTGCCATAGTTTTAGGTACGGCGGCGGCTATAACGGGTACCGATCAATCGAAAATAAAGCAACTGCCTAATTTACCCGGCCCAAGGCCTGAAGTAATTATGCAGAAAACGCATCGCTACCTGTTTGACCAGGCCGTAAGCACAACCGGTGCCAAAATTATTGAGGTTGATGGATCCGAGGGCATGGAAAATGCCATCAACAGCAATACGGTAATGGCCTTGTTTTTTAACGCCAGCGAAAAGAAAAGCAGCATTACGCATGAGGAATTTGTACGCATCGCTAAGAAACACAACATCCCTACATTTATTGATGCCGCGGCAGACGTGCCGCCGGTTGAGAACTTATTTAAGTTTCAAAAGATGGGGTTTGACCTGGTTACCTTTTCGGGCGGTAAAATGATTCACGGGCCGCAAAGCGCGGGTTTATTATTTGGTAGGAAAGATTTGATCACCGCGGCCCGGCTTAACCATAGTCCGAATGAAGCACCCATCGGCAGGCCTATGAAGGTGAACAAGGAAGAAATGTTTGGCATGTACGCGGCCCTAAAAGCATACCTGGAAAAAGATCATCATAAAGAATGGGACGACTGGCTGCAACGGGCAAAGCGTATCGGCAGCACGTTGGAAACAGTTTCGACGGTAAAAACCGAGGTGGTTGTGAACCCCGGCCCGGCCAATGCTTTTCCGAGCCTGTATGTAAGCTGGGATCAAACCAAAATAAAAACCAAACCTAAAGATGTACTCGTCGCCCTTAAAAGCGGTACGCCAAGTATAGTTGCCAACCGGCATGACGATACGTTGATCATTGGAGTGGTGCTGTTACGGCCCGACCAGATCGATGTAGTTGCCAGCCGCGTAAAGGCCATTTTACAACAGGCAGTTTAAGCCAACTTACAATTATTGCTTTACGGAGTAGGTATTTCTGCTCCGACAGGATAACTATTGCCCCAGGTTTCCTGCATTAATGAATTAAAATTGATTTGAAATGCAAAAAAGAATATTCCTGGTAATAGCAGCCATGGGTTTAGCTATTACAACAATACAAGCACAATCCTATAATGTAGTTATCAAAGGAGGCCATGTGATGGACCCTAAAAACAACATCGATGCCGAAATGGATATAGCGGTAAAAGATGGCAAAATAGCGCTGGTGGCCCAAAATATCAACCCTAAACTGGGTCTGCAGGTTGTTGACGCTACCGGTATGTATGTTACACCGGGTCTCATCGATATTCATACCCACAATTTTTATGGTACCGAGCCCGATCATCAGTATGAGAATGGCAACCTGGCCTTGCCACCGGATGGTTTTACCTTTCGCAATGGGGTTACTACCGTGGTGGACGCCGGTAGCTCGGGCTGGCGCACCTTTTCCACATTTAAGGCGCAAACTATTGATCAGTCGCAAACGCGGGTGCTGGCCTTCATCAATATCGTGGGCGAAGGCATGCGTGCCGGTTATGAGCAAAACGCCAATGATATGGACTCCAAAATGGCGGCGCTGGTTGCCCGCCGTTACCGGAACATTGTGGTTGGATTTAAAGTGGCGCACTATGAGGGTCATGAATGGACACCGGTTGATCATGCGGTGGAAGCTGGCAACATGGCCGGTGGCCTGCCGGTAATGATTGATTTTGGCGGCAGCAATCCGCCGTTATCTATCGAAGAACTGTTTATGAAGCATCTGCGCCCGGGCGATATTTTTACCCACTGTTTTGGGCAACTGGATAGCAGGGAATACATTGTCGATCTGAGTACCCAAAAAGTAAAGCCCTTTGTATGGGAAGCCCGTAAGCGCGGTATTTATTTTGATGTGGGTTATGGTGGTATCAGCTTTGCCTTTTCGCAGGCTATCCCGGCTGCAAAGGATGGGTTTTATCCAAATTCCATCAGCACCGATATCCATACCGGTAGCATGAACAATGCCATGAAGGATATGCTTACCACTATGTCTAAATTCCTGAATATCGGGATGGACCTTTATGAGGTGATACGGGTGAGCACCTCCAATCCGGCCAAAGAAATTAAACATGAAGAGTTGGGCAACCTTTCTGTAGGCTCAGATGCCGATATTGCTATTTTAAGTATCAGGGAAGGTAAATTTGGTTTGTTTGACTATACCGGGTATAAAATTGCTGCCGATAAAAAGCTGGAATGTGAAATGACCGTAAGGGCCGGTAGAATAGTGTATGACCTAAACGGTATTGCTACACCAATAAATGCGCCGCGGATACCCAATAACAGGCCGCTTGCCAGAGAGAGTTCAGTAACCAATAATAAACCTATAAATAAATGAGAAACATTTTAAAGATCTGCTTTCCGGTATTGTTGCTTTATGCAGTTAGCGCCAGGGCCCAAACCATATCGAAAGAACAACTGATATTTTACACCTCCGAATGGAAAGGTGAACGCTTTGAGGATGGCCGGCCAAAAATACCTGACGATTTGCTGGAACGGGCCAAACATATCGGCATTGAAGAAGCCTGGACCGTGTTACGGAACGAAGGCTATAACAACCAATTTGAGGGCAACTGGAAATTAGTGAATGATGATGTTCCCGTAATTGGTAGGGCGGTAACCGCCATGTTTATGCCCAGCAGACCCGATATCGAAAAAAATATCAAGGCACAGGGAATAAAGGATGGCAGGAAAGGCAATACCAATGCCTGGCCAATTGATGTGCTCAAAAAAGGTGATGTATATGTAGCTGATGGTTTTGGTAAAATAAAAGGCGGCACACTGATAGGCGATAACCTGGGCAATTCCATATTCAACAAATCGGGTAACGGGGTGATTTTTGATGGTTCAGCCCGCGATTTGCAGGGCTTAAAAAGTATTCACGGGTTCAATGCCTTTGTGCGTGATTTTGATCCATCGTATCTGGAAGAGATGGTGTTGATGGGCTTGAATACGCCTATTAGAATAGGGCATGCCATTGTATTACCCGGCGACCTGGTTCTTTCCGAAAAAGAAGGCGTATTGTTTATCCCGGCTCATTTAGCCGAGAAAGTGGTGGCTACGTCCGAATTTATCGCCCTGCGCGATGATTTTGGGCATGCCATGCTGAAAGCGGGTACATATAGTACGGGTGAAATTGACAGCCAGTGGACGCCAGCCATCAGGGAGGCATTTTTGAAGTGGCTTGCGCAAAGTGGCAGCAAAGTAAAAATGACCCGGGCGCAACTGGATGTCTTTATGGAGAAAAGAACCTGGTAATGATACACCTTAAATCGAAATACATTGAATAATTTTAATATGTATAAAATTATAGCGGGGTTATCAGTGATATGCCTGCTTATATCAGCCACACTTTTTTTTCGTGGAAGTATAGAACAATCCGGCCCTTTCCTGATCGCGTTTTTTGTGACGCTAGCCATCTCGTTCCGGGGCTTTAAGCAGCTCAAAGGCTTTTCTTATACGCTCATCATCTTCGCGGCGGTTACCACGGCTTTATATTACCCGCAGCATTTTATACAGGTAGGCGGGTTTAAACTGGCTGCCCTTATAACGCCGCTTATACAGCTCATTATGTTTGGTATGGGTACGTCCATGAGCATCAAGGATTTTGCCGGTGTTATCAAAATGCCCAAGGGGGTATTTATTGGGGTATTCAGCCATTTTTTGATCATGCCTACGCTGGGTTTCACCCTGGCTAAACTAAGCGGTTTCCCGCCAGAGATTGCAGCAGGCATTATTTTGATTGGCTGCTCACCCAATGGTATGGCCTCCAACGTGATATCGTACCTGGCAAAAGCTAATTTGGCCTTGTCAATCACCATTACGGCTGTTTCAACTATGCTGGCGCCGTTTTTTACGCCTATGCTCATGAAATTTTTAGGCGGTACCTTTATCCAGATAGATATGTACAAAATGATGTGGGATATTACCAAAATGGTCATACTACCTATAGGTGCTGGTATTTTGTTTAATAAATACCTGCTTAAACGAGCCAAATGGTTGGAATATGCCATGCCCATGGTATCCATGTTCGGTATAGCCTTCATCATCGTGATCATCACGGCTGCGGGCAGGAGCAGTTTGCTCAACATCGGTTTTATGCTCGTTTTGCTGGTGCTGATCCATAATCTGATGGGTTATACGCTGGGCTATTGGGCCGGCCGCCTATTTAAAATGGATGAACGCGACTGCCGTACCATGGCCATTGAAGTTGGGATGCAAAACGGTGGACTCGCATCAGGACTGGCGAAAGAAATGGGTAAGATAGCTACGGTTGGCCTGGCACCGGCAGTGTTTGGTCCGTTGATGAATATTACCGGCTCCTTACTGGCTAATTACTGGCACCGTAAACCAATCGCGCCATCAGCCGTAAAAGAAACACCAGTGGTTGTTTGATCCATTAAATATTCCAATCAGATCGAAAATAAAAGCCTGTAAATTTTAATTACAGGCTTTTTATTTGACCTTTAAATAGCACAGCTCGAAATTCAAAGAAAGCTAATATTAAAAGATAAAGGAAGAAGATGCATATATTATTGTTTCATGTAAAAGAATAATTGCAACTTTAAACTATTCATCTGGTCTACCTATTTTTAAAAGAATGAGAAATTTTGCTAAAAGCTTTTTATGCGTAATACTGATCATACCGCTTGCATCTTCTGTTAGTAAAAGTCAAACAACTACGACTTACACAAAGTATGTAAATACATTTATCGGTTCGGAGGGAGTTACCGACCCTAAGATACTGGGTTATGAGTTGCCAAAGGGTTGGCGAGCTTGGTCGGGACTTACCTTTCCAGGTAGTTCGTTGCCTAATGCTATGGTGCAATTGAGTCCCATGACAAAGTTTCAACCCGCCGGTGCCGGATACGAATATGAAGATTCGGTTATTGTGGGCTTTACGCATACCAATAAAGGCCATTGGAATTTGGGCAATATTCCTATTCTGCCGCTTTCAAATCCGGGGGGCCAATTTGGTTCGAGGTTTTCACACAAAAAGGAAAGTGCTTCTCCCGGTTTTTACCAGGTATACCTGGATGATTACCATGTCAATGTAAGTTTAACATCTACATTAAGGTGCGGCTATCATAGGTACGAGTATAAAAACAATGCCAACAGGCAAATACTTTTTGACTTGTCCAAAGCGCTTAGTCACCCGTCAACATGGAAAATTGAACAGGTTGGAGATTTTGCTTTACAGGGTTTTCAGGGCGGCGAAAACGTTTATTTTTATGCTATACTGAATACCAAAATTGAAAAATTAGAAAAGAAGGATGAGGGCGAGCGTACAGGTTTCGCCATAGTGCATTTGGCTAATGGTAACACAGGTTCGGTTGAACTTAAAATAGGCTTGTCATTTGTAAGTGTCGAAAACGCCAAACAAAACCTGGAAAAAGAAATAGGCGGTAAAACATTTGAAGCTGTTCGGAAAGAAGCAAACCAGCAATGGGAAACTCTATTGTCATCCATCCAGGTAAAAGGCGGAACTGATAAACAAAGGCAGATGTTTTACTCTTGCATGTACCGGTCATTTCTGTGGCCGGCATTACGTAGTGATGTAAACGGAGAGTTTAAGGATATCAAAAATAATATCGTAAAAACGGGCATTATCTATTACACTGAACCATCGTTATGGGATACCTATCGAAATAAGGATGTGCTGTTAGAGCTTATCAGCCCAAATGTTACGCTTAATGTTATTAAATCACTGAAAGATAAAGGCGATAAAACAGGTTTTATACCCACTTTTTTTCATGGTGACCATGCCACGTCTTCTATCGCAGGAGCTTATCTACGGGGTATTGATGATTTTGATATTAAAGGCACTTACCAGTTACTGTTAAGAAATGCTAATGTAGAGGGTGGAACCCGCCCGTTTATAACTGAATATATCAAAAAGGGATATATCTCCGACCCGGACATCGCTGCACCTAACGTAGAAACCAAGGGCAAAGCCGGCGTATCAAAAACGTTAGAATATTCTTATGATGATTATTCTGTTGCCCAGATCGCCAAAAAATTGGGCGATACCGTTAATTACAGAATATTGATGGCCAGATCCAAAAACTATAAAAATGTATTTGATCCATCAACGAAATTTATGAGGGGACGGTTAGAAAATGGGGATTGGGTAAAGAATTTCAATCCTCAGTATCCTTATTATGAATATATGTACAGGGAGGCAAATGCCTGGCAGATATCTTTCTTCGCTCCTCATGACATGCCGGGCTTGATTAAGCTTTATGGCGGATCAAAGAATTTTGAAGCTAAACTGGATTCGTTTTTTACCGTGCCATGGAACCCTCATTACATTGCCCGGAATGTAGAAACTATGGTAGGGCAATATTGCCAGGGTAACCAGCCCGACCACGAGGCGCCTTTTGCCTATTATTTTGTTGGCAAACCCTGGAAATCACAAAAGATCATTGACCATATACTGAATAATTTATATGGCATGGGTAGTAATGGATTGGAGCTTAGCGGCATGGATGATGCAGGTGAAATGTCGGCTTGGTATGTGTTCAGTGCATTGGGGCTTTATCCATTTTCGGCAACCGATCCGGAATATATTGTGACTGTACCGCTTTTTGATGAAATAAAATGGAAAACCAGTACGGGGAAAATAGTAACGATAACCAAACCAGGGAAGGGGAGAGCCTTAACATCTATAAAAATAAACGGAAAGGAAAATAAAGGCTACTTTGTGCCCAATAGTTTGTTTGCCAATGGTGGTCATATCAATGTGATCACAAAATAACGGTAAATTGAATTGATGAAAAAAGGAAATATTCAGCACTGGATATTTCCTTTTTTCGTTAAGCCCATTCTTTGACAACGGGGCGGTTTTTCTAATAATTGTGACCTACCTTTTGTGCCTGATTGATTTTTTCCATTTTTTGATAAGGATGTGAGTAATTGCTTACTTATATTAGTCTGCTATTTATAGTTCAACTAATTATAACCAACCCTGGTCACTCTTAAACTTATTAAAATGAAGGCGTTTATTGTTAATGCATGGCTTTTACTTATTGGCATAAGCGCTGCATTGGCGCAGCAACTTGATCCCGAGATAGCCCGCTTAAAAAATTATATCGATCAAAAAACGGTTTATGATGCCCGCAAGCAGCAAAAAATAGATGAATTGCAGGTACAACTCGATAAAGCGGCCCCACTTAATCTGCAGCTGCGGTTTGATATTTATTCCAAACTGTATGATGAGTATAAAAGCTTTAATTACGGCAAAGCCTTTAACTATGCCCAAAAGTTGCAGCAGATGGGTACCGCTATTAATGATCCTACAAAAATAGCATACGCCAAGGTAAAAATGGGGTTTATCCTATTATCATCGGGCATGTTTAAGGAAACTTTTGATACACTAAGGTCTGTAAAACTGGCTGGTTTGCCTCGGTCCGTTAAAGAAGAATATTACCTGCTTACAGCCCGTACCTATTATGATTTAGCCGATTTTGACCGGGATAGCTTTTACACCAGTATTTACAACAGCAATGGTAACCAGTATATTGATTCGGCCACCCGCTTATGTGATCACACTTCGTTCGAGTATATTTATTATAACGGACTGAAGTACATTAAATCGGGTGAATTGAAAAAAGCCGTGCAAAATCTGCGTTTACTGATTGATCATCAACACCTGTCCGATCACCAGTATGCGGTAACCACATCTACGCTTAGCGATATTTACATTCAGCATAACAAACCCGATAGCGCTGCAGCGTTACTGATAGGGGCTGCAATTGCCGATATCAAATCATCAACCAAGGAAGCAGCCGCCATGCTTAACCTGGCCCAGTTGTTAGATAAAAGGGGTAATACCGATGATGCATACCTGTTTATTAAACAGGCAATGGATGATGCCGTTTATTATGGTGCCCGCCAGCGCAAGGTTCAGGTAAGTGCTATTTTACCGGTTATTGCCAGCGCGCGCATCCTTTCTGAACAGGGACAGAAACGGGCATTCATGTTCTACTCCCTGTTGTTAACACTGTTTGCGGTAGTGGTGGTGGTTTTTATTGTGATCATATCCAAGCAATTAAAGCGAATAAAAGCGACGGATAAGTTGCTTGTTGAGGCCAATGCTAATCTGCGGCACACCATCGAAAAATTGAATGAAGCGGAAAAGATCAAGGAGGAATACATCGGGTATTATCTTAACATTATATCCGACTATATGAACAAGCTGGAGCGTTTTAAAAACTCCATCGAACAACGACTTACCACGCGTAAATTTGATGATATAAAATTGCTAATCAGTAACATCAACCTTAAAAAAGAGCGCGAGGAGCTATTTAGTAATTTCGATAAGGCTTTTTTAAAGCTCTTCCCCAATTTTGTAACGGAATTTAATAACCTTTTCCCTACCGAACATCAAACCCATCTGCTGCCAGATCAGCTTTTAAACAGCGATCTGCGGATATTTGCCCTGGTGCGTTTGGGTATTAGCGATACCGATAAAATAGCCCGGATCTTAGAGTACTCACTCAATACTATTTACAATTACCGCACCCGCATCAAAAACAAATCGTACGATCCCGATGGTTTCGAAGCTCACATCATGGGCATTAACGCGGTGTAAGGGCTTTAATACCTTGCATTTCGTTATATCTCATTTATATTTTTACTACTCTGTATGTTATAAATATATCTGATTGTCAGTAATTTATAATTATATTTTCTTAATAAGGGTTTATATTCGTAGTTCAGTACCTTGCTTTGACCGCAAATACTACCTCTCTTTGAATCGGCAGACCGGCAATGGTGTTTGGCGCTAATATGCCGTCTGCATACACCAATTTAAAAACCAATTTCATGAACATGCATAAAGGCACAACACATCTGCCAGGCAGCTGCGCGTACTCAATTTTGCAATGCTGGTTTCCGAAGCATTGGTATGCGGCCATATCGTCCGCCTATCTGTCATCTGCATAAAATAAAGCGAACCCCATTAGTATTTATCCTTAATTAATTCCAATGAGCACAAACCTTAAACCCAAACATTATGTATAAAAAACAACTACTCAAAAAACTGCTTATCAGCCCCTTATTTGTGTTGCTTTGCATAGCCGCAATGGCGCAGGGCATATCAATAAAAGGTAAGCTCACAGACGAAAGGGGCCTGGCGCTTCCCGGGGTTTCTGTAGCTATTAAGGGCACTACGCGGGGGACCCTAACCGATGCCGAAGGTAACTACACCATATTAGCCGGCAATCGGGATGTACTGGTGTTCACTATGATAGGATATGGCAGACAGGAAGAAACGGTTGGCAATCGTGTCAATATCAGCATACAGCTTTCACCAGATCCACACAGCCTTAACGAAGTAGTGGTGGTGGGTTATGGTACCCAGCGCCGTAAAGACCTTACAGGCTCTGTAGGATCGGTAAAAGGCGAAGCGTTCAAGAACCAGCCTATTACAAATCCTACAGATGCGTTACAGGGGCGTATAGCAGGTGTCGATATCGTTAAAAGTTCAGGTGCGCCTGATGCTACGCCCAGCATTGTGATCCGCGGTTTAGCATCGCTTAACCAACCTGCGCCGCTTTACATTGTAGATGGAGTGCGTGTACCCGATGGTAATAACATCAATGTACAGGATATTGCTACTATTGATGTACTTAAAGATGCCAGCTCAGCCGCTATTTATGGCGCTGCAGCAGCCGGTGGTGTTATTGTGATCACCACTAAAAAAGGCACTTCGGGTACGCCTACCATTAATTTTTCTGCACGTTATGGCATTACCAAACCCAAGCTGATCAAGCTATTGGATAAAAATGATTTCATTAAGCTGGAAAATATTGTCAATCCAACTTATTTCCAAACATCTCCCGGAACCCCAAGACCAGGTATTGATACATTGGCCAATACAGATTGGGTAAAAGCGATATATGATAATGCTTACGAGCAAAATTATAACGCCTCGGTAGCCGGATCTACTCCTGTAGTAAATTACCTGGTATCGGGGTTTTATAACAATCAGAAGGGTATTTACATCAAAAACTCATCGCGCATTGGTGGTGCACGTGTAAATACCGATCTGAAACTTTCCAGCTGGCTGAAAGTAGGCGAACAGTTGGCGTTGTCGCAGCGCAGCACATCGCCACCTGTAGGTACCGAGGCTCAGTTGCATAACGCGCCGTTCCGCACATTACCTGTAATACCCATTAAGGATCGTTTTGGCAAATTTGGCACCGTACCTCAAGGCTACGGACAGCTATCGCAATTTGGTGGACCTAATCCTGTAGGCAGCGCATTCTACGCTACAGCTAATAACCAAAAGAACAATGTTCAATCAAACGTATACGCCGAAATTACCCTGCCGTATGGTTTTAGTATCAGGAGTAATTTTAGCTACAATTACTACCTGGAAAACCAGGATTATTTCCAGGACGCGTTTACCATTGGTAAAACAAGTTCATCAACTAATTCACTTACCAAATATTTTATCCAAAGCACACAATTCCTCAATAATGATGTGCTGAGCTGGAATAAAACTTATGGTAAGCACAATCTGAGCGCGGTAGTCGGTTACGAAGTGATCGACAATAAGTATAACATGGTTAACGCCGCCGAAACTTCTATCGGCTTACCGGGTTACTCGTTTATTCAAACATCAGGCTCAAACCTGTCTATCGCCGGTAAAACGGATAACAATGGTCTCATCCGTTCGAAATTCGCCCGTTTAAACTATAACTTCAATAGTCGCTACTATCTGTCGGGATCTATCCGCCAGGATGCCAACTATACCGTGTTTGGCCCCGATAAGCAAAAAGGTCGTTTCGCCGCTGGTTCTGCCGGATGGAACATTAGTGAAGAGGAATTTTTTAAACCATTACTACGGGTAATTAATAACCTGAAATTACGTGGTAGCTATGGTGAGTTGGGTAACAGTACCATTCCTGCATACTTATACGTATCGGCCTACAACCAGTTTAATGCTACCAATGGTATTGCCTCTGGTGCGCAGAACTTCTCGCAGGGCGGTCCGCTGATCATCGCAAATTCGGTGAACGCTATTCCCAACCCCGATCTGCATTGGGAAACCATTCGTGAAACCAACGTCGGTTTAGATGGTGAAGCCCTGGGCGGTAAAATATATTACTCAATTGAATACTATAATAAGAACACCGATGGTATGTTGTACAACATCAATCTGCCATTAAGCACCGGTTTTACCGCACCATACATTGCCAATGTGGGCAAGGTAAACAATAGGGGCTGGGATATTTTACTGGGCTATCGTAATACTTCCGGTAAATTTGGATACGACATTAGCGTAACCGGTGGTTTCAACAAAAACAAAGTAGTTAGCCTGAGCGGCCTGGCAACAGACGCTATTTATGATGGTATTAACTACTATAGCATAGGTGATGCGGGCTTTAACATGATGCCTAACCAAAATCTAACCATCACCAAAGCCGGTCTGCCATTTGGGTCATTCTATGGTTACAAAGTACAGGGCATGTTTCAAACAGATGCCCAAGCTGCTGGTAGTCCGCAGGGAAGCACTGCTAAAGCCGGTGACTTGATATATGAAGACTTTAACCACGACGGTAAGATCACTGCGGATGACCGCCAGGTATTGGGTAATCCTAATCCGAAATTGGTTTACGGTGTCAGTGCCCGGTTTAATTATAAGGGCTTAGACCTTGCTTTGTTATTCAACGGTGTACAAGGCATAGATCTGTTTAACGGGGTTAAGGCGTATAAACAGTTTCCGTTTGCTGATGGTAATACTACCAGCCAGGTATTTAATGCCTCGTATCTGGGATCAAACGGGTTAACCAGTCAGCCACGTCTTGGCGTAAAGAATCCTGACGGCACTTTCACGCTCGATCCTAATAAAAACTACCAAACCGTGAGTAGCTATTTTGTGGAGAACGGTAGTTACCTGAAGCTAAAGAACGCGCAATTGGGCTACACATTTAGCAATAGTTTATTAAGCAAGCTGAAAATTAAGAGTGCGAGAGTATTTATTATGGGGAATAACCTGTTCACCATTACCAAATACAGTGGCCTTGATCCCGAATTGGGTTTCGCAGCCTCTCAGCTTGGTTACTCGGGTGCTACTACGCGCGGCGTAGACGCAGTATCACAGTACCCGCAAACCCGTATCTATTCATTAGGCCTTGATGTTAATTTTTAATTGAAGAGTCATGACAAAGAAAATATATCTATCCATATTAGTGGCAGCGGCTCTTACAGCAGGCTGCAAAAAGGCACCGCTTAACGCAAGCGACCCGTCAAAATATTCAACAAGCAATTACCCGGCATCGGTTGGCGACCTGCAGAGTGTGCTGGCAGCCAGCTATTCAAACCTGCGCGATCAGAACCTGTTCGGTTTCAACCTGTTGCCAAAGGCACTTTCGAATGCTACGCATACCGCCAATTCAGCTTATAGTGGTGATGCTGGCTGGAACGAGATGGCCAATACTAACCTCAGTGTTACTAATTCTTACTCCACCGGCGCATATACCTCGCTGTTCACCGGTGTGAAAAATTGCAATGTTACACTGGCTGGCGCCGATTTGCTGACCAAGAAGGGCGGCCTCTCATCCGATGATGCAAACAATGTGAACTACATACGCGGTCAGGCATATTTTATGCGCGCATTTTACTATATGTGGCTGGAATGCCTCTTCGGCGAAAGCTATGTTAGTCCCAGTGCCGGCGGCGATAAAATGGGCGTGCCTATCTACAACGGTATTCCAGCCAGCCTGGCCGAAACTCAGGTACCCCGCGCTACAGCCCGTGCGGTATGGGATTTTATAGAAAGTGACCTGAAACAGGCCGCGACACTCCTGAAAGGTAAAACCTGGACTGGTGTTGATGTAGGTCGTCCTACTGAGTGGGCCGCAAAAGGTTTACTGGGCAAAGCATATGTATACACACAGGATTGGGCGAATGCCAAAACCACACTGAATGATGTAATACAGAACAGTGGTAAAACACTGATGCCCTTTGCCAAATATGCCGACTCCTTTGATGGCAACCCTGCTAATGAATTTAACGAGGAATCGCTATTTGAATTAAATGTTGACCCTGATGGCAAGGGTAATGATTACGGTATTTACGGCGGTAAGGCGGCTAATGCCACCACCATTAACGGCCTCATATGGCCTGCCTGGGCATTGGGCGATGATGGTACCGAAGGTGCCGCGCAGCCTTTGGGCTATGGTAACGAAGTAGTTCACGACCGTAATATCCCTCGTTTTGGTTTCAGCATAGGTTATTATAATTTGGTTAATAATCCTGCATTTGATAACTCAAAACCGGCCAGCTATAATAATCCTAAACAGGTGATGGATCCGGCTTACCGTACACAGGCCCTGGCTGTGCGCGCCAACAAAACTGCCGACCCGCGGTTGTTTGTAAACACTGTAGAACCATGGATAGATCAGGTGAAGCCCAATGGTTCTACGGTTTACCCAGCCTCAAAACCTAATTTTTATGCGGGGCAGGTAAATACCTATGGTTTTAGCTTCCGCAAATACTCGCCGGTAAATTATAATGTTAACAGCCCATCGCAACTGGGCAATGCCAGTGCCAGCGGCCCGGCCGATGCCTGGAATATTTACCTGCTGCGTATGGCCGATGTTTATCTGCTATATGCCGAAGCCTGTAAAGGTGGCGGCGACAATGCTAATGCGCTGGAATATCTGAACAAAGTAAAACGCCGTGCTTACAGTTATCCTATCAATGGCGCTTCACCCGTAGATTACGCATCACTTTCAGCCCCTACCGCAGCCATCGGCGACCCGGTATTGGGCAATAATCCACTTTACTACGAGCGTTTCGCCGAATTGTTTAACGAGGGCTACTGGTGGTTTGACGTTTGCCGCTGGCGCATTGGTAAATCGGAAGCGACTTATTACGGTACGGCACTTAATCTGAACGGAGCTATCAAATGGGACGATAACAAATCGTACACATGGCCAATTCCGCTGGCCGAGATTAACAGTAACAGCAAAATAAAACAAAACCCGGGCTATTAATAATCAATTGATAGGGGGGCGGGGCCTACAACCTGTTCCCCTTTTTTGGAAAAACTTTCTGTCGAAATTTCAAGTGATGTATCCTAAAGCACCATCTATGAACTGTGGTTAATGACCGCACGTATCTTGCTGTTGGAAAGCCTGATCACTAAATAAAAAACTAATGAAAAGAATATTTATTTGTATACCCTACCTGTTGCTGATGCAGCATATAACCTTTGCACAGGAAGATAAAATGGCAGAAGCCACTATGGACAAAGTGAAGTTGCATGTGCAGATGCAAAATGATGGGCGCCCAACATATGATGTGATTTATAACAACAAACAATTCATCAAAACATCGGGCCTGGGTTTTGAATTGGCCGATGATAGTACCTTTTACAAGAATTTTAAATGGCTGGGCAGTGATACCAAACAGGTAGACGAAACATGGTCGCCGGTTTTGGGTGAGGTGAGTAAGATACGTAACCACTACCAGCAACTGACTGTACATTTACAGCATCAGGGTGGGCAACAGCGTTTGCTGGATATTGTGTTCAGGGTGTTTGCAGATGGAGTTGGTTTTAGATATGAATTTCCGCAACAGCCCAATCTCGGTTATTTTATTATTACAAACGAGCGTACCGAATTTGCACTTGCTGGCGATGATAAAGCGTTTTGGATACCGGGCGATTATGACAGCAACGAATATCTGTACACCACATCAAAGATCAGTCAGGTGGATAACACGCAGATTGTAAAAAATGCCACTGATATTGCTGTTCGTACAGCTCCAGATGCTAAAGCGGTACAAACTCCATTGATGCTGAAGAGTGATGATGGGCTTTACATTAACATCCACGAAGCGGGATTGATGAACTATAGCGCTATGCAACTGCATGTGGATAACGTTACTTACAAACTAACTTCGGCATTGGTGCCCGATGCGGTTGGCAACAAAGCCTATTTAAAAGCACCTGATCATACCCCCTGGCGCACTATTATTGTGAGTGATAAAGCGGCAGATATCCTTTCGTCAAAAATGATCCTCAACCTGAATGAGCCATCGCGCATTGCCAATACATCGTGGATAAAACCTATGAAATTTGTGGGTGTATGGTGGGAAATGCAAACCGGAAAAAGTACATGGAGCTATGCCAAAAATGCCGATGATAAAGATGCGAACGGTAAACTTATCCCGAGCGGACAGCATGGGGCAAATACGGCTAATGTAAAACGCTTTATTGATTTTGCCGCGCAGAATGGAATCCAGGGTGTATTGGTTGAGGGCTGGAATGTGGGCTGGGAGGACTGGTTTGGTAACTGGAAGGAAGATGTATTCGACTTTGTGACCCCATATCCCGATTTTGATGTGGCGGATATTCAAGCTTATGCAAAGGCAAAAGGTGTACAGATGATCATGCATAATGAAACATCGGGTTCGGCCACCAATTATGAGCGCCGCATGGATACCGCATTTGGTTTTATGAATAAGTTTGGTTACACATCAGTAAAAACAGGTTACGTTGGCCGGATTATTCCGCGGGGCGAGCATCATGATGGGCAATGGATGGTGCAGCACTACACCCGTGTGGCACAAAAAGCGGCCGATCATGGAGTAATGCTTGATGCTCATGAACCAATGCGACCTACAGGCGTGCAGCGTACTTATCCAAATTGGATAGCCAGCGAAGCCGGCCGGGGTAATGAGTACAACGCCTTTAGTACCGGCAACCCACCCGAGCACGAAACCATTATGCCCTTCACACGATTAATGGGTGGCCCCATGGATTATACACCTGGTATTTTTAAACTCAAAAATTACTCTTCTAACCCCGAAAGGCAAGTGCATACAACCCTGGCCAAGCAATTGGCACTTTATGTAACCATGTATAGTCCGTTGCAAATGGCAGCCGACCTGCCCGAAAACTACCAGGCACATATGGATGCATTCCAGTTTATTAAAGATGTGGCGGTTGATTGGGACGATACCCGGATATTAGAAGCCGAACCTGGCGACTACATCACTATAGCCCGCAAAGCCAAGGGAACTGGTGATTGGTTTATAGGAGCCATAACTGATGAACAGGCCCGCAGTACCGCATTCCCTCTTAATTTTTTGGATAAAGGACGGAGCTATGAGTGTATCATTTATGCCGATGCTGCCAATGCCGATTGGAAAAACAAACCCGAGGCTTATCAGATAAAAAAGATAAGAGTGGATTCCAATTCAAAATTAAATATAAAACTGGCTCCGGGTGGGGGAGCGGCCATTAGTATTAAGTTGCTGAAGTAGATATCTCCATCATCACAGCCGATTATAAGACATTCGTGTTGATATCGAAGTTTAGGTCAGGAAAATCAGACAAGGTATTAAACCATGTGGAAAGTATCAAAGCTTTCCTGAAAACAAGATTTGTTAGAGGGAAAAATATAAGAATGCCATTATTTGCGGATAATTAACAACGATTTAACAAAATATTTAGTTATTTTTAGCATTGTTGATTATGCCATGGATGATATAAGTGCTTTTCCTGACCATTCTTTGTCCGAATTGTTAAAATCGGGTAGTCATGAAGCTTATAATGAAATTTACAAGCGTTATTTTGGCTTAATGTTCATTGACGCGTGCAAACGGACGGCCAGCAAGGAAGATGCGCAGGACATAGTCCAGGAAACGTTTATTAATCTTTGGAACAGGCGGGAATATCTTGATCCGGAGAAAAGTATCGCCGGTTATCTCTACGCGGCCATGCGCAACAAAGTTATCGACTGGTTTACCCATCAGGAAGTAAACTCCAAACACATTAATTCCTTCAAGGCATTTTATGAAACAGGCACTTGTATTACGGATCATGCTATTCGTGAAAAACAGCTGGCCTCTATCATCGAACGTGAAATTGATGCCTTACCTCCACGAATGAGAGAGATATTTATTTTAAGTCGCAGGGCAAATCTCAGCCATAAACAAATCGCCCAACAGCTTGATCTGTCTGAGCTTACTGTTAAAACCCAGGTAAAGCATGCACTTAAAATTCTACGTATCAGGCTTGGGCTGGTGGTATTTATTGCTATGCTTATAGGCGTTAAATAATAGCGTTTTCTATATCCTGAAAATATCTGAAAAAAGAATAGCGCTGTTTGCACAGCGCTATCGGGTTAAAGTAGAAGGGGACAAAAAAGCTTTTATTCTGCGGTTTTTTCCGGTAGTAACTGAAATGTGATCATGTTAGTGCCTGATAGAAATACCTGTGCGGCTTGTTTTAATGATGCTGCATCTATTTTTTGCAGGAGTTTATCTGTATCGAGTGCCTGGAGCACATCTTCATTGTTTTCATATTGGTTGAGGAGGTAATTCAGCCAGAAACCATTGTCCTTTAAAGCCAGTTCCACATTTTTTTCATACTGGGCTTTAAATTTTTGTACATCTTCTGCATCCGGACCTTTCTCCTTTAGAATATTCATTTCCTGCTCAACCATGTTTACCAGGTGGTCGGCATTTTGCGGGGCGCAGCCAAAGGCTACCGTAAGGGCAAAGCGGTTATGCGGATATTTGTTATAGCTGGTTTGTACCTGCGGGCTGTACACCTCGCCTTCGGCTTCACGCAGCTGTTGCAACACTTTGATCTGCAATACATCTCCTAAAGCTTTTAACTGCAGGTTGGCCAGTGGGCTATACGTATAATCACCGCTGAATACCAGTTGTACAGTAGCCTTATTCTCGGTGCCTTTGTATACCTTTTTTACAATAAACCCGGTAGGGATATGAATGCCAAGATCACGGGGTTTGATATGCTGATGCGTAGCTGGCAACGAACCTAAATAAAGCTCCAATAGTGGTATAATGCTCTCTGGTTTAAAGTTGCCAACAAAAACAAACGTAAATCCGGAGGCATCGGCAAAACGCTCCTTATAAATATTATAGGCGCGCAGCAAGGTGATTTTACCAATACGGTCTGCGGTTGGTGGAGCCGAGCGGTAATTATAATTGCCTAATACATAACTAACGGTATCTGCAAATACATTTGCCGGACTGGCATAGCGATTAGTTAAACCGGCAATGGCATTATTAATAGTGTTTTTAAACATCAGTGTATCCTTACGGGGGGCGGTAAACTGTAGGTAAGTTAATTGCAGAGCGGCTTCCAGATCCTGAGGCGCAGCACCTGCCCTGATGGTTGATGCGCGACCTATAATGTTAGCTGATGATGAAGCTACTTTGCCAGTAAAAAGATTATTAAGCTGTATCATGCTAAAGTCACCCAAACCCATCCTGTTCATGATGCCGCCCGCATTTGATGCCACATCATAGTCGGTATGTTCATATAGTGATGTGCCACCGGGTGCAAATGCTCCATAAATGATCTGATCATTTTTGAAATCGGTAGGTTTCAGGATTACGTTTACGCCGTTGCTGAGGGTTAATTTGGTAATATTGAGCTGCGTAATATTTTGTTTGCTAATTACTTTACCAGCTTTGGGTTTCACAGAAAGCAATGGCTTTGTTATCTCATCTTCTTTAAAAGGTTGAAGATTTTCTTTGCTTACTTTAGTTATCCAGCTTTGCACGGTAGCAGAATCGGGTAGGGAGGCCCTGTCTTTTTCTGGGGCTGATACCAGTACATCCACGTCTTTTGATGCTAAATACGCATTCATCAGCGTATTGATATCATCCAGTGCAATGGCATTGATATGGTCTTTGGTGAATTGATATTCCCAAGCAATACCTGGTGAGGCTTCGCTATTTAAAAATAAACGCTGATATTCCTTTACATAGCTGGTTGAAGGAGTTTTGCCTTGTTCATTTACGCTGTTTTGAAGACCACGCAGATAGCTTTGTTTAACACGGTCAAATTCGGTTTTTGTAAAGCCATAACGCTTAATTCTTTCCATAACCCGCCAGGTTTGTGCAAAGCTTTGCTCCAACCTGCCATCTTTAGCTGATACGCTAAAGCTCAGCATGTCCACATTTTTTAATACCCCGCCAATGCCCGCGCTCATACCGGTAAAGGCAGGGTTGCTTTCGCGGCTTAACTCCGCCAGTCTGCGGTTACTCAGCAATTGGTTGAACAGGTTTTGTTTGATCGAGATGATATAATCTTGCTCGGTTTTTAGTTCCGGGGCCTGGTGTTTCATCATGATCTCCAGATCGGTTGTAGTTGCTTCCTTATCAGTAACGATCATGAACTGGCTTTTGCCGGTTAAGGGGACATCATATTGCGTACGCGCCCTTTCATTCTGAGGATTTTTAAGATCGGCAAATTTTTCTTTAACCAGCTTTTCGGCTTCGTTTAGATCTACATCACCTACAATGATCAGTGCCTGCAGGTCGGGACGGTACCAGTCATGATGAAAGCGTTTGATCACCTCAGGTTTAAATTTGGTTAATACCGCGTCGGTACCTATGGGTAGCCTGTCGGCATAGCGGGCATGGTTCAGCAACATGGGCAAGTATTGTCTCGACATACGGTCCTTAGCACCTTTACCCAACCTTTCTTCTTCCAATACAACGCCTCGTTCTTTTTCAATTTCGGTAGGATCTAAAGTAGCCTCCTGCGCCCAGTCGCGCATTATGCGCATACCGTTACCAAACATGGCAGGATCATCGGTAGGGATGGGCAACTGGTAAACTGTTTCGTCAAAACTGGTATAGGCATTCAGATCAGCGCCAAAACGAACGCCGGCTTTTTGCAGGTAATCAACCAGATTATTTTTCGGAAAGTTTTTGGTGCCGTTAAAGTTCATGTGCTCCATAAAATGAGCTAAACCCTGCTGATCGTCGTCTTCGAGCACTGAACCTACTTTATTAACGAGGTATAATTCTACGCGTTTTTTGGGTTGCTCATTATGACGAATATAATAAGTAAAGCCATTGGCTAGCTTGCCAGTGCGCACAGCCGGATCTAAGGGAATGGATTGCGCCCAGGTTGCGTATCCGGTAAAGCTGAGAGCGGTGATTAGTATCAGTTTTTTAATATCCATGGGGAGGAGGCGTTTAATTATTTAGTATTTTGCTGAGTTGCTTTTCGAGGTCTCCATCACGAAGACTACGGGCGATGATCTTACCATCCGGGGCTATCAGGAAGTTTTGCGGAATACCACTTACACCATATAAGGTTACCACGCTATTGGTTTCATGATCAAGGTCGGCAACATGTGCCCACGCAGTTAAGTGGTCATGGTTGATGGCGTTATGCCAGGCTTTCTCGCGTTGCCGTGTATCCAGCGAAACGCTCAATATCTCAAACCCTTTTTTGTGGTATGTATTGTACGCTGCCACTAAATGCGGATTGTCGGCACGGCAGGGGCTGCACCAGCTTGCCCACAGATCAAGCAATACGTATTTGCCTTTAAAGTCAGATAGTTTTACGGCATGCCCGGCCGTGTCCAGCAGGGTAAAGTCTGTAGCCAGGCTACCGATAGCGCCCTTGGTATTAAAGGTAATGGCATCTGTTATCCTTTTGTTAAACTGCTGCCCATCCTCACTTGCTTTAATATTTGAGGGCAGCATATCAAAATAAGGTTTCAATTTCTGGCCATCAATACTATGACCGGTGCCAGCTAACTTCTGAAGTGCGAAAAATGCCACCGGAGATTTGGGGTGTTGCTTGATAAAGCCACCGTATATTTTATCCATAAAGCCCTGCTCAAAAGCATACTGCTTGGCGTAGACATTGTTGGCGGTAATGGTATCTTTTTGTTTCAGTAATTCATAAGCTTTAGTTTTAAGTGCCTGGTTTTTATCCTCGTAAGGTTTAGCTGTTGCGGTTAATGTTTTATAGTCATTATACCCGGCAGGGCCGCTTATGGTGATATCATGAAACTTTTTAGTGTGTGTTACCATTGATGTTCCCGGTGATAGGAACAACAAGGCCATGCCATCAGGCTGTATTTGCTTTGTTGTTCTCATATTGTAGGTCATGAGCACGGTTGGCTGTCCCACTTCTAAATAACCTTTCAGGCGGTAAGCATGGTTGGTTACTTCGGCGCTGTCGATAATCTGTTTAAAGCCTTGTGAATGCACAATGTATACCATTGGTACATCAATGCTGTCCAGTTTTCCCTTGATCTCAAAGTTGGTTTTGTTTTGGGCCAGGCCCAAAAAAGGGGCCGCCATAAGCAGCACTCCAAGTAGTTTTTTCATGATAGTTTTTGATTACGGAGCGATCAATAATAGGTAACATTAATTGCTTTTTTGTTTATCATATACCAGTTTACCGGTTAGCTCCGATTCGCCGAATTTGAGTTTATAATCAATGGTAAAAGTTTGCAGATCGGGCGAGATGGTATAGGTTTTAACGCTTGGCGGCATCAGTCCTTTTGGGTTATCCAGAGTAGCCGTAACGGTATGGTCGTTTATCCATTGAATAGATAATTCGCTCCTGGATATAGTAGGAATCTCATTGATGACCGCATTGCTGTTTAGTTGAGAAGGTTTTCCATCAAACCGGATGATAGCCTTAGTACTTTCGGTTGAATCACCACTCTTGATCGTGAGCTCGTTGGCTGTTTGATCAATAGTAAGTACCTGTACTTTTTTAGCGCTCGCGGCGGTTAAGCGACCAAAGTCGCTTTTATTTTCGTTTAAATGCCACATACCTGCAAAATTTGCTTTTTTGGTTTGCCCTGAAGCGCTATAATTTATCAGGGAAAGGCAAGCCATTAATATTAAAGCCGTTAGACCTTTGTGTTTTATGATGATTTTCATTGTCATTATTATTTTAAGATGGAAGCTAATTTGGTATGCAGATCTTCGCCGCGCAGGTTGGTAGCAATAACAACGCCGTTAGGGTCGATCAGGAAGTTTTGCGGAATAGAACCCACGCCGTACAATTGTGCAGCCTGGTTTTTCCATCCTTTGAGGTCAGATATCTGTGTCCATGGCAGGGCATCACTTGCGATAGCCTTGAGCCAGCTGGCTTTGGCCGATTCTGAATCAAGAGAAACACCTAATACAGTAAAGCCTTTGTCTTTGTACTTATTGTAAGCCTTCAAAACGTTCGGATTTTCCTGCCGGCATGGTAAGCACCAGCTGGCCCAAAAATCAACCAGTACGTATTTTCCTTTAAATGATGACAGGCTAACTGGCTTATCATGAATGTCATTCTCGGTAAACTCAGGTGCTTTACTACCTACAGGTATCTTGCCCGTTTCTACTTTTTGTTTAGCCAGGGCCGCTTTCATCATCGAGTCGCGCATTACAGGTATGTGGGCAATGGCCAAACCTAACTTGTCGGTTTTAACGTGGTTGGGCAACTGTTGTATCAGGGTGTCCTGAGCCGCGCCGCCTACATAGCCAGATAACAACAGCGCATAAGTAGTAAAGGGGCTTACCCGGTTATTCGGGTTGTTTCTAACAAATGTGTACATGTCAATTAACCCCTTAGACCCTAATAAGCGGGATCTTTTTAATACATCGGCCTGCAGCGTTTCGTTGGTTTTGTATTCCTCACTGGCTGCTATCCGTTTGAGTTCTTCTTTTTCCTTTACAACACCATTGCTTATTTCAATTACCTGATTTTGAGCCGCAGCAGCCGAGCCGGAAAGAGTGAACTTTTTAAGTGTGCCATCTGAAACTATATTCAGTTCGCCTTTGTCCAGATAAAGGGTAAGGTCTTTGGTTGGATCTGTTTTAATTGCAGTGCTAATAGTTACCGCTACGGCTTCATCAACGGTGAGCTGCCCTTTAAACTGATACCCGTTGTTTTTTACCTCGGTACTATCTATGTGTTTTCTTAATGTTCCGGGTAAAAGTTCTGTCAAATACAATTTAGTGGGTGCAGGGGAGAGGTTTTGTAGTTTGCCATTAATAATGAATGGCTGGGTTTGTGCTATGCCTTGTAAATTGGCTATGCACAAGCCTGTGGTAAACAGAGCGATGATCTTTGCTTTCATGATGAATTTTGTTATTAAAAAAATAAGAAGGATCGATAAACCCAGCAGGGCCGGGTTGGGCCCTGCTGAAGTGTTATTTCAATAGAGGTGTATTTTTAATTATAGCCAGGATTTTGTTTCAGGTTAGGATCAGCCCTGATGTCATCAGGGGGGATAGGCATAAATTGCTCGAAGCTGGCCCATGTACCACCTTTTTGCGGCGTTACTACGCTCATAACCGCGTCGAGCTTGTTGGTACGTTTCAGATCAAACCACCGGTGGCCCCATTCGCTAAACAGCTCTACCTGGCGTTCATGTGCAACCGCGTCAAGTATGTCTGATTGTGAGTTTGCTGTCGAATTGGGTAATCCTGCTCTTGAACGAATCATATTGATATCGGCAACAGCCCCAGACAAGTTGTTTTGCTGAGCGCGTGCTTCTGCGCGAATCAAATATTGTTCGGCAAAACGCATCACTATCGGATATTCGGTAACGGCAATGGTCGAGCTCAATGATGCAACTTTATATTTATTGGCGTAATAATATGTGGTTATGGGAGTGGTTGTAGTTGTGAAGGTACCAACCCAGTTGGCCAAACGGGCATCACCGGTTTCAAAAGCCTTTACCAGGTTGTTATTCAGCGGTAATTGTGTTGCTATGGTATAACTTGCATTAACTATCAGGAAGTTGGCATCAATAGTGTTTAAATAAAGCTGCGAAACGGGTTGCAATGCCCACAAGGTTTCCTTGCTGGCCCTTAAAAAAACCTGGTTCAGGTTGGCTACAAGGGTGTAATTAGCATTGCTGATCACGGAGCTGGCCTGAGTTTCGGCATTCTTCCAATCTTTGAGATAGAGATAAACCCTTGCCAGCATAGCACCTGCTACTTGTTTGTTGGGTCTTATTCTGTCGGTAACCGCATTGCCAGAGGCATCTACATATACTTTATCGGCCAGTGCTGCCTGGGCATCGGCCAAATCCTGTACTATCTGCTTGTAAATGGCATCGGGAGTACTATTCGGAAGAACATTATTGATGGTATAGTCATCAGTGGTTGTTAATGGTGGGGTGCCGTAAAGATTTACCGCATAAAAATAAATATAGGCGCGTAAAAACTTCAATTCGCCAACAAGCTGCTTTTTAACACCATCAGTAATAGCCCCAGAGCCTGAAATACCATTAATAGCCGTGTTACAATAGAATAATTGTCTGTAAAACTCTGACCAGAAGGGAGGAGGATTTATAGGGCCATAGCTATTTAAATAAAACGTACCTAATGAGGAGTTGCTGGAACCTATGTTTATCAATTCATCGGCCGCCAGCCCCATAGTTAAACTAACACCGGCACTGCCCTGGAAAAATGATCCGGAAGACATTTTGGTATATATACCCGATACCACCGACTGTGCGGCACTGTTTGAGGAAAATGCATTGCTGCTATTAGCCGCAACAAGCGACGGCCCCACCTGTATAGCTTTTTTGCAGCCACTGCCCGATATGCACAGGATGGCCAATACGCTTATGTATACCGCTGTAGAATATATGTTTTTAATTTTCATGATTCCTTCTTTTTAAAGTGATGCTTGTATACCAAAAGTGATAGTTCGAAGCGGAGACATTTTCAGGTAACTTTGAGTTTCAGGATCCGAGAAATTGTAACCGCTAATGGTGGCCAGGTTTTCGCCTAATGCATAAATTTTCAGATTATGCAGATGGAATTTCCTGGTTACTTCGTTATCGAACTGATAACTGACCGATGCGTTTTGCAGCCTGATGTAAGATGCATCGCTGTAATAGGCATCTAAGTACATGTTTTTGGCGTTTAACGCATTAAAAAGTGTTGGGCCAAAGGTGCTGCTAAATTTGCCAAACCTGGCTACGTCACCCGGTTTTTGCCAATGATCTAAAATGGCCGTTGGATAGTTGGTATTAAAAAGTCCGGGCACAAAACTGGTAGCAAGGATCTGTCCGAAAGGGCTCCGGCCAGTTTGTTTTATGCCGCGAAAAAGGAAACTAAGTGTAAAGCCTTTGAAGCTGATAGAATTGGAGATAGAACCAAAATAACCTGGATCGGTATTGATTGTTTTGACTTGATCTGAACCTGAGCTTGATGGCGCGGAAACAATTTTGCCGTCTTTATCATAAAACTGATAGAGGCCTGTTTGCGGATCTACACCAGCGTAACGGTTAACAAATGTGGTATTAACCGATTGATTCAACTCCTGTAATGTAAGTGTGTTAGCATTGGGGAAGGCCAGCAAAGCATTGCGCTGCTTACTGATCATAAACGTTGTTGACCAGGTAAAATCTCTTGACTGAATGTTAATAGTACTGAGTGTAATATCGAAGCCTTTATTTTGAACTTTAGCATCAATGTTTTGAGTTACGGAGTTAACACCTGTAGTTGATGACAACGGGACGGATGATAATACATCTGTTGTACGGTTTCTGAATAAATTTCCCTGTAAGCTGATTCTGCCTTTCAAAAACTGCAGCTCCAAACCAATATTTGCTTTGGTTGTAGTTTCCCAGCTTAAATTGGGATTAGGCAGGTTGGTTGGTGTAATGCCGGGTACACCCTGGTATGGGTTTACTGAAGTTACCGGCGAAAAGTTTTCCAAATACTGATAAACCCCTATCTGATCATTACCGGTAGTACCATAGCTTCCTCTTAATTTACCAAAGCTCAGGAACGGAAGCGCGTCTTTAATAAACTTCTCCGAACTGAATATCCATTCACCGCCGGCAGCATAGAAAAAGTGAAACTGGCGATTCTGACCAAACTTACTGGAACCATCATAACGGCCAGAAAGATCAACAATATATTTATTTTGCCAATTGTAATTGATTCGGCTATACAACGCGCTGTATTTATAATTATAGGCATTATATCCCTGGCCAAAAGCAGTGATGGTGGCTGCAGCCGCAATGTTATTGATCAACAGATCGTTACTATATCCATTAGCCACCAGTTGTGTCGCGTCAACCAATTGTTTTTGCAAACTGGCACCCACCAGAACATCCAGTGTACCTTTGCTTATGCCGCGATTATATTCTATCTGTGGTTCTATACTCCAGAAGCTTTTATTGTTCCAGCTATAATTGGCGGAACCTTTTGACCCAAGGGCTACGTAGGTTGGTAATATAGAGGCTAAGGGGTTAGCCAGAAACTCAACCAGTGATTGTTTATTGTAGCCTATGGTTGCCTGTGCTTTTAAACCCTTAGCCAGTAAATAACTGGCAACCATACTGCTGGTTAAATTTGATAAAGAAGTCCGGGCCAGTGTTTTGGTTGATAATAATGGATTTATAAAAGTGTTATTTTGAAAATTCAGCGTACCATCGGCATTATAAAGCGCAGGAGCATCAGGCGCAAGATTGGCGCTGCTGGTGAGATCGACCGATGGAATGTTGTTAAAATCGTAAGTATATCCCCCCGAGAATTGAATGTTGAATTTTTTATTATTGCTGGTAGAGTTGAGGTTGAAGCTTAAAGAAGATGTTTGATCTGATCCCCCAACCAATTGCTGAACGTTTGTTGAACGCCTGTAATTACCGCTTACCCGATAAGAAACATTATTACCGCCACCGGATATGCTGGCCTGGGCATTAGTGGTATAGCCAGTGCCTTTTAAAAACATTTTTGGCCAGTCGGTATAACGTGTTGTATCCCAGGTTCCGTTGATGTCATAATCTGTAGGTAGTATAGCGGCGTTATCATTTTTCTTGGCTTCTCTGCGCATTTGCAGGTACTGCTGCGTATTTAATAGTTGCGGTGTGGCAATGGCCTGGTTTACGCCGCTGAAAACATTTACATCAATTCTGGTATCGCCCTGCTTACCTTTTTTTGTGGTGATCAATATAACGCCATTGGCACCTCTTGAACCATAAATGGATGTGGCGTCAGCATCTTTTAGTATGTTAATACTTTCTATATCTAAAGGATTAATTAAACTTAATGCATCGTAGGCCTGGCCATTCGATCCTAAATAATTGGATTTTTGAGATGAATAACTACCGCCGTTATAAGGGATGCCATCAATAATATATAACGGAGCTGAGCTTGTGTTTAATCCATTTTGCCCCCTGATCACGACATTGTAAGTACTGCCGGATTGCCCGGTAGACTGGCTGATCACCATACCCGGAACGGTGCCCTGTAACACGGTTAAAGCATTACCCACTGGGTATTTCTCAATTTCTTTAGCAGTTATAGTAGTCTGATCGCCAACGTTAAGCCTTTTAGTTGTCTGACCGTAAGCGATAACCTGTATCTCATCCAGTTTGCTGATATCTTCTTTAAGCTGTATTGTAAATGGCGATTTAAGGTCCTCAATCCGGATCTCCTGTGTTTGATAGCCTACATAGGAAAAAACCAAAACCACATCTTTTGAATTGACCAAAGCATTAAACCGGCCCTGTGCATTTGTTACCCAGCCGGCTATAATGCTGGATCCTTTTACTTTCACCGTAACACCAGGTAATGGGCCGCCGTTTTGTCCCGTGACTTTACCTGATATAAAAATAAGATCACGTGGTGTAGCTGTTTCTTTAAGGCGTACAACTATGGTATTATCAATAAACTTATAATTAAGCGGTTTATTGGCCAATGACTTGTCCATTACTTCTGTAACGCTGGCATCATTAATCTCGATGTTGAAATTTGGAAAAGTGCGGAGCACGTCTGGGTCATATACAAACGTATAGCCGCTCTGTTGTTCAATAGTTTTGAAAAGCCTCTCGTATGATATATTTTTTGCCTTGAGGTTTATACGCTGCGCAAAAGTAGCGGCGCTTACCTGCATAATACAAAGCAGAATTCCTAAAGTGGTCAATCTCATAACCAGGAAAAATTTGTGAAGTCCTTTCTTATAATTTAAGAAAGGACTTAAAGTAAAATTTTGCATACTTTTGTATGGTTTGGGTTTGTAAGTACCTTGTTTAGTTCAAAATAAATTATGGTTAACCCAAACTTTTAGCCGGGAAGTGTGTCACCACTCTCCGGTTTTTTTTGGGCCAACAAAAGGGGACGGAAGCCTGGCAACCGCTTTTATTTAAGGGGTAATTATTTTACAATAATCCTCCTTCCTTCAATTTTAAAGTTGATACCTGCATATTCCAATATGGATAAAGCCTTTGATGCGTTGGTATATTTAGTGAATGAGCCGGAAAGCCGTTTGGATGGAATTTTTCCCTGGTATACCACGTCAACATCATACCAGCGCGCAATCTGGCGCATAACGGTATTGATATCGGTATAGTCAAAATAAAACTTACCGTTTTTCCAGGCAATCACTTCTTCACTGTTAAAATCATTGGTTACGTGAATAGATGAGCTGTTGATATTATCGACAGCTTGTTCTCCTGGTTTTAGTATAGCCGATTTTGTATCCCGGCTAACCTTTACAGCGCCTTCAAAGAGTGTTGTCTTTATAGAGGGTTCATCATCATAAGCATTGATATTGAAGTGAGTCCCCAATACCTCAACCGCTTGACCACGGGAAATTACCCTGAAAGGTTTATGCTGATCATGGGAGACCTCAAAATAAACTTCACCGGTTATCTGAACCGTTCTGTCATGCCCGGTAAACGCTGTTGGATAGGTTATGGATGATGCCGCGTTTAGCCATACATTGGTGCCATCGGCCAATGTCAGGTGATATTCTCCACCGCGTGGGGTGGCTGTGGTGTTATATATCGGCGCAGCTGTGCCATTATCAGTTCCATTATAAACTATTTGCCCCTCGGCTGTTTTGCTTATAGCCATATTGCCTTGCTGGGCTATTTTTCCGTTAGAGGCACCTGTTAAAACAATGTGCCGACCGTTGCCAAGCGTGAGTATAGCTTTATTGCTCCCCGGTGGAAGGTCATTTTGTTTAACTATGGAAGCTGTATTTTCTGAATTTGATGATGATTGGCGGAACGTAAAATATGCCGCGACAGAAAGACATAAAAGGATGGTGGCCGCGATAGAAAAATAAGATCTTCTGATTGCATGGCGTTCGTTTTTAGGCAATTTTGCGCTGATGTGGTTGTAGGCTGCTTCTATTTCTTCTGGTGATGGTACCGCATCATCATTAGCTGTATTAAGATACCAGCTTTCAACCCAGGCGGTCTCCTCCTGATCACATTTTCCTTCGATGTACTTTTTTAGCAGATCCTTACTTTCCTGGTTAGTCATGGTGGCTTATTACTTGCTTGTATATTAGGTATTACGGTTGAAAATGTCAGTGGGGGTATGCCGATGTGAAAAAAATTAAACTTTTTTAAACATTGGTTTAACAAGTATCCATTATCACCAGTTGTAAACAGTTTATTGATGAACAAAACTACGCTGAACAAGCCACAGGTTTGTTAAAAAGTGGGTTTACATGGTTTACACTTTTTATGGTTTGCATTGTATTATATTGTTGATAATTAATTAGTTAAATATAATTATGTCATAAAAACTGGGTTTACATGTAAACCCAGTTTTTAGTTGAATTTACATCGATCAGCTTTTACATTAATTTATGGTTTGTTTTTATGTGATTAATAATCAATTGATTATTGAATATATGTAAATACTCGTCATAGGTTATTGGGGACTATCAGGGTAATGTGAATCCGATGTGAGGAATAAATGTAAAATATTGGCAATAGAATTAGACGACCTCACTAAACAAAAAGAAGTCCCGCTAATTGGCGGGACTTCTTTTTGTGTTTTATAATAAACCTCTAAAACCATACATATCACTAAGGATATCCCATTTACGGGACAGAGCCTTAGTGATTATACGGCTTGTCGGTACTAATAAAAGCTCATCCAGGCTCGTGCATCGGTAGCATTAACCAAATCGTTGTTAAGTATATCCTATTAAGGTTGAACCGGAAGATCAGGGCCGATACTCACAAAAAATAATTGGTCAAATCCTACGGCCTTCCATAATGGATCATTCCGCATTTCCCATCCCCCGGCACTAATACCATTAAAGTAAGCATTCACAATTGCGAGATATTGATACTGATCATATTGGTCTACGTAGTGCTTATACCACAAAGCGTTCATTACTTTTGCTACATTGAGCTCAGAGTGGTCAAAGTTGGAGTGAGCCTCATATAAGTTATACGCATTATATGCATCATTAATAAGGAAGATATACGGGGCGAAATAGGCTTTCACCTTTGCAACATCTGTGGGATTATTCACATTTCCATCCCTGAAGAATTCTTGCAGAGTTACGTTCGAGTTGCTGCTTACTGACTGGAGGTGTGCAATCCCAATTCCTGAGTTACCTGAACCCGAGGTACCACCATCAGGAAAGGCGACTAACATACAAGCTATATAGTTTCCTGCAGCTGTTTCAGGGGATATACTAAGATTACCGATATCATTGCTAAATTGACTATTGCAGCCCCTTGTAGATGAGCTACTTGGCGGCTCGGTGGACGATATGGATAAAAGAGAAGAATTATTATCAGACGCAGCCATGGCCGGTTTAGTTTGTTGTCTAGCCTGATCTTTTTTACATCCTGTTATGGTGATAGAAAATATGGTCCCAATCACAGCAAAAAAATAATATGCTTTTTTCATGAGTTTTGATTTTTTTAATTGTTATTTACTTGTACTTCGGTCAGAAAAGTGAAAGTACAAATCCGTTAACTTTGTATAATGTGCTATTAGCCAATGTTTATTTTTTATTCAAATGGGTCGTGTTAATTAGCATGACTCATCTTGTTTTTTAATAGCCCCTCTAAACCATACATATCACTAAGGATATCCCATTTACGGGACAGAGCCTTAGTGATTATACGGCTTGTCGGTACTAATAGAAGCTCATCCAGGCCCGGGCATTGGTAGCGTTAACCAAATCGTAGGTCTTAGCCCCGGTTTGGATGACGTAGAAGCCATTAGGATCAAGAAACTTATTTGTTGTTGCTGTAACTATTGGTTTTGCAGAGGCTGGCAGGGCAGCACCGTTGAAACTTCCAAAGTACGTAAACACGATTGTTCCACTAGCAGGAAATTTTGCAATAACCGCAGGATCCCCAGCACTATAACCATTGTCGGTAAAAAAACCCAACCTGTCATAAGTAGTTCCTTGGTCAAAGCTGTACAAGCGGTACACAAATTCACTAAATATTGAACGTAAGTTAAAAGCATCCACAACATTATCTACAGTAAAACCGGTATTGGACTCCCAATACGTATTGCTATTAGCCGGATTATTATGAAATGCTTTAGCTGCTGTTAGATCATATTTTAAGGGTGTAATAGCTTCTTTTACTTGTGTAGCACTGCCATTTACAGTTAAACTTACCGTATGACTAGTTGTGTCACCAGCTATTTTTCCTATACTGGTTATCGAGGTTTTGTCGATCAAAAGCGGGGTGCCAAGTATGATGCTGTTGGTTGAACCATCAATATAAAAACCACTGGAAACTGTTTTTAAATTGGTGCTACCATCCAGATAAGAAAGGCTTAGTATTTTATTTCCTTTATCAATATTCAATTCGCAAGCCGTTGTGCCTATAGTTACCCTTTTAAAGTAAGTGCGCACAGCGTTCAATGTCGTAAACACAGCCGTGGTGCCTGTTGTAAAAGAGGTGTATTCGGCTGTTGTTTTGGCTTTTACTAAGGTGAGTTTACTTCCTTTTTTATTGCCTATCAAGGTTATGGTATCGCCGCTCATTTTATCAAACGAAAATTCAAAATCTGAGCTGTAGCCAATGCCCGAATCTCCGCCAAGCACATTTGGATCGGGATCTGACAGTAAATGTATATAGGAGTAGGTATCAAACAGCAGTGACGGCGCCTGTAATTGCTTTAAGCTATAAGCACTTTCGTTCGGGGTGGTTGATGTTTCCTCGTCTATATCAGAAAGCATGGATACCCTGTTATCGGCTCCAAATTTTATCGAAAACAGATAAACACCGCCACCATTGGGGTATAAAATAGCTTTCCAGCCATTGGGAGCGCTTGTTAACTGCGTTTGATATTTACTAAGCGCTTCTGTGCTTCGTTCGGTAGGGGTTTTGCCAAAATAGTCGGGATCATTTTTTTTACATGCCGATAAACAGGCTATCAGCAACAGTAATAAATATGCCGGGTAAGTATATTTTTTCATTGTATGTCTTAATTAATATATTTTACGTTACACTCAACGCGTTGCGCGTTATTAAAACCGGTTATCATCTAATTATTGCTTATGGCAGCAATGGAGGCATGAACCCGTGTTTGTAAACTGTAAAAATCAATGTTGAAATTCTTCTTAAAGTAATCCACCACAATGGCTTCTTTTTGCCTCATCTTAGCAATACCGGCAGCATAAGCCGGGTCAGGGATAAGTCGCTTCTTCGCCGGATCGGTTGGGTCAACGATAGTTTTGTTCAAATAAGCCTCATACCCATCCTTACCCCAGGTAAGCATCCATGAAACCATTTCGGCAATATCCTCAGTATACTTATCCCTTGCATATTTCGAAATAAAGCCTAATTGCAATGGAATCTCTGAGGCGGTTGCCCAATTTCCGCTGTAGTCGCCGGCAGATACCTTGGCATATTCAACAGGGATCACCTTTTTCTGGTTAAGGATATGGGTAAATTCGTGATTAATTACATGTACTAATTGTATTACCGCGTCCTCATCTTTTAAATCAGTACCATTAACATTGGTTAGTAAAATAGTGAGCCCTCCGGAAGCTTCGCCCAGTACCTCGGTGCCATCGGTGTTGATTTCGGCACTTCCAGACAGGATTATCTGTTTCGGTGTATATATTTTCATGAACACATCGCTGCCGGTTTCGGCATTGTACGGATCAAGCCAGGCTTGTTTAACGCCCTCCATAAAAGGCATAATGTTAGTTTCCTGGGGTGGTACCAGAACATATTGCTGGTCAAATAATGATTGATCCCATTTGTATTTAACATCAATGTTATAGGGTTTTACAAACTGAGTATTTAAATAGGTATCAATAGCTGTTTTACCGGCGGTTTCGTTACCCAAGTAATTGTCTTGCAATACCAGTTTATTATCCTTTTTGCACGAAAAGCTAAAAAACGTGAGCAAAAAAAGGATTAAGTATTTTCTGTTTTTCATCTTAATACTATTTTTTATTAGAATTAAATATTGTTCAATATTCTAAGTGTCATCATCTGAATATTACCCGGTATTAACGCGGGTTAGGTGCAAGACCGGCCTGGCTCTGCGCCGTTTGCGGAATTTGCATTACCTTACGCGGGTCATCGGCTTTAAGTTCGTAACGATCAACTTCGTTGTCTGCATTATCAAGTATAGTATGTGTTACCGGCAGATGATATCTCAAAATATCAAACCAACGCATTCCTTCATCTACATATTCATAGCGTTTTAAGTCAAGAATAGTGCTGATCAGGGCATCTTTGGTAGAGCCTGTTTTATAGTATGCCAGCGCTTTTGCTATGGTAAGGTTGTTGGTGCCTGGATCATAATTATTAATGATGGTACTTAAATATGTATTCAGACTGCTAACAGCGGCATCATAATTACCTTGCATAACCAATGCCTCGGCCCGGTTAAACAAAACCTCGCCACTGCTCAATAAAGGAATATATATATAGCCGTTGCCTATTTGAGTACTCCCCTGAACAAAAATGAAGTTTTCCAAAAACTTGTTAAGCCCTTTCATTTGTCCAGATGCGCCGTAGCTTCTTATATCTACTGCCAGGGAGCCATTTACAATTCCGGGTATTTTAACGATATCAATCCTGATTTTTGCGTTTAGGCCATAACGGAAATTTTGCCAATCCCGGGCCCAGTATGAAGCTGTAGTGGCCAATAGCAGGTTTGCCTTTTGTGTTGATTTTGTGTATAAAGCCCTAAAATCAAGGTCGGTGATTGGTTTGTAAACCGTATTCCAGGGCCTTAAATAGGTAATGGTAGTACTACCCGGAAAAGCCTGATCTGCTTGCTGAACCACTTTATCATATTGTTGTTTAAACAGGTAAAACCTGGCGGCAAACGCGTGGGCCGCGGTTGTTGTAAACCGGAAAGCCGGTACCTGGTAAGCATTATCGTCCAACAGTGGCATGCCTGCCAGTATATCCTTTTCAATCATGTCATAAACATAAGCTACCGTTTTACGATCGTACTTTTTAAGTAATTGGGTTTCAGGTTCGGTTACGTAAGGTATTCCCGGGTCTGTTGCTGCCGTAGCGGGGTTATAGGTTTTGGCATAAAGGGATACGAGCATAAAATGAGCATAGGCGCGTGCCAGCAAGGCTTCACCTTTATACGGTTGATAGGCTACTGGATTTGCAGCCTTATTACAGGCGTCAAGCGCCTGGTTAGCAGCGGCTATCGCGTTATAACATCCCAACCAGTAATTATCTGATGATCCTGAAATATTGGAAGGGTAATCAATGTACTTATAAGCATTTTCGTTTATCAACGGATCAAGCGAACCTTGGGTGGCATAACCCCTGTCGCCGCTGTTATCAGATAACGATTCACAAAAACTGATGTAATCAGCTGCGGGATATGCCGAAGTAAGCAATTGCGATACTTTGGTAGGGTTATCCAGCGTAGTGCGGTTATCGGGTTGTTTATCCAGGTATTTGTTACATGATGCTAATGCCATGGTGCTTACCAATGCGGCAATTAGCATAGGTAATTTCCCTATCGGTTTTTTGCCACTTGCTTTTGATAGCGTAGGGGCAAAGGTTCTGTGAACTGGTATATATTGTTTTAAAACTAATTTCATGGTGTTTGATGTGTCTTTTTAAAATCCAACTTTTAAAGAAAGTACCAACTGTTTTTGCAATGGCTGGGCCACGCCGCCGGCATTAAAAAACTCAGGATCCTGCCCATAAAGATTTTTATCAGCAAAAAGGAGCCATAAGTTTGTACCCGAGGCGGTTACCGAAGCGTTGTTCATGCCTATTCGTTTGGCAAAATCAACAGGAAGCTGGTAGGTGAAAGCCACATATTTTACTCTGACAAACCCACCATTCGCTACCCTTGCCGATGAGAAGTTATAATTGTTATAAGGATATGCATCCTGGTTTACCGTGTAAAAAGTTTCTGCATCAAGTATGGACGGTACGTTGGTTTTCGTTTCATCGCCAGGTACTTCCCACCTGTTGTTAAATTCTCTTGGGAAGGCATCCAGATCGGTATATTTGGATTTAAATGCAGGGTTTAAGCGTATTTTATTACCCGCCTGATAGGTGAGCTGTACAGTTAATGAAACGGGACCGTAGCGGAAATTATTGGTAAAACCACCGGTATAAGGCGGATCGACCGGACCTTCATATTTCAGATACTTGGTTACGTTTGATTGTAAATTAACAGCGTAGCCCGTTTGCCCGGCTTCATTCACAAATTTGGGGATACCTGTATAATGGTCAAGCCCTTTAAAATCCAATGAGAACAGGGAACCTACCGGATAGCCTAACTGATTAGCTCCGGCTGGCGCTAACTGATCAAAAATAATGGGGGTGTTTTTGTAATTTGTTATTTTATTGGTGTTGTAACTAAATATAAAGGTTGATTTCCATCCCCATTTTTGTTTTTTAATGATATCACCACCAATGGTAAATTCATACCCATGCGAGCTGATGTTACCATAGTTACCTTGTTTTATTTCCTGACCACCTATACCACTTGTGCGGATGAGCCCGATAAGATCAAACCCTCTTTTGCGGTATACATCAGCGGTAAGGGTAAGCCTCCCGTTAAAAAAGCCTGCATCTACACCAATATTGCCGGAATATTGTTTTTCGAAGGTAAGATCAGAATTTTGGAGATCTTTAATATAAATACCCGATTCAATATCCTGGGTATATTGCCGGAGCGTGTTCTGGGTTTGCAAAACAACCGAAGAGTTTGTTGCTACTCCAGGGGCGGCTGACAAGCCATAACTTGCCCTTAATTTAAGTAGGCTCACGCTTGATACGTTTTGCATAAAGTCCTCCTTATCGATATTCCAGGCACCACTCACGCTCCAGGTAGGCAGCCAGTGCAGGTTGCTTCCTATGCCAAACTGGTTTGACCCATCATACCTTACAGATCCCGTTAGTGTATAACGGTCGTTATAAGTGTAATTGATGTTGGTATAATAGGATGCAAAGCGATCATAGGTATAGCTCATGCCAAAATATGGATCATTTTGCTCTGTGCCTTTCTTAATAATACGCGAGTCGACCAAAACAGTACCTCCATAATCATACTGATAGCCATAGCCATTGTTGAAAGCGTTTTGACGCTCGGCATATTTTATTTCCTGCCCTATTAGTATATTAATGTTACTCTTACCAAAATCCCCCACATAAGATAAGTGATTCCTTATATCATAGCTCGATAACGAATTATCGGTACGATTGTAAAGACCTCCTGATGGCAATACCACCACAGGCTCGTCATTAGGATGATCAGGATCCTTATAAAGGAAGCTATTGCCCTGAGCTATGGTTGGGTTGATATAGGCCCGGTACGCATTGGCCTGATTAGAGTTTTCATTTACCAGGTTTTCCTGGGTGGTTTTTACGTATCTGAAAGCACCCAGAAGATCATATCTTAAATATTTACTTATCTGGTATGACAAATTGGTTTGTAGTTTAACATCAAGAGCAGTAAGCCTGATCTTGTTGTTCTGCAACTCATTGATAATGTTAAAAGGAGCGTAATTGCGTGTAAAATACTCCAGATTTCCCTGGCTGTCATATGGCGTAACAGCCCTGCTGGTAGTTAATGCGAAATTGTATGGATTGATATCAAAACTGCGGGTTAACTGGCCATAAACCGGATCGGATGCACGGTTAACTGTGCCTGGCGCGTCCTGCTGCCGTAATGATGCTGTGGTTATGATACCAACCTTAACCTTGTCTGAAATGGTATAATTATTTTGAGAGTTAACCGTATAACGTTTTACCCTGTCGGCTATAGTCCACCCGTTATCGTTTAAAAAGCTTACAGAGGTATAGGATTGGGCTTTATCAGAACCGCCCGAAAAGCTGAGCGCGTGTTCCTGTACTAAAGAGTTACGGAAAAGTATTTTGAACCAATTGGTATTAGCTTCGGCGTAACGTTTTAAAAAGGCATTACGGGCATCGGGCGTATTGGCCAAACCAAAGGTTTTTGTGGCCGGATTATACTGTAAGGCATCATACATTTTGCCATAAATGCCCCGATCCGGATTATTGCCGATATCGCCTACATTGAGCAGTCCTTTGCCGTACATTTCTGAGTAAACACTCATTTGTTCGGCCGAGTTCATAATGTTAAAATTGTTGTAACTTGGACGCAACGAAGAGCTAAAGTTGCCAGTATAACTCACCAGCAGCGAACCTGCTTTACCTTTCTTGGTATTAATAACAACTACTCCGTTCATAGCTCTCGCCCCATATAGTGAGGCAGCTGCTACGTCTTTTAAAATATAGATGTCATCAATATCGTTAACGTTTAAACCGGCAACAGACGAACCCAGAAGGGTAGAGGCATCGCCGCTGGATAACTGATCGTTGGTAACGTTGATTACATCCTCCAGCACAACCCCGTCTACAACCCATAAAGGTTTATTGGCGCCGGTAAGTGAAGTTACCCCCCTGATCCTGATTTTAGGAGCCGATCCGAATGTGCCCGATACGTTTTGTACGGAAACACCGGCTACCTTACCCTCCAGCAAACGGCTAACATCAGTTGTACCGTTCATTTTTATATCTTCGGCCTTTAATCTGGCCGCGGCACCGGTAAACTTATTTTTATCAAGGGTTTGGTAACCGGTTACTACTACCTCTTTCAAGCTGGCAGCGTCTTCTTCCAGTTTGACAGATAGCGTTGGGTTTTCTGCCGAAACTTCTATTTCTAACCTTTTATAACCCAGCATCGAAAATACCAATTTAGCTCCCTTGTGTACCCGGAGCGTAAACTGTCCGTTAGCATCAGTTTGGGTTCCGTTACTCAGGCCTTTTTCTGTAATGGTTACGCCCGCGCTTTTTTCGTCCTTGCCATTTTGCCGTCGTAAAAGCACAGTGCCTTTCACCGTAATTAATTCATCCTGCCCTAAAGAAGTGTTAGATGTAACAATGATATTTTTGCCAATGACTTTAAACGTTAGCGATAGTTTACTGAAGCAATCATGTAAAGCTTTTTCGATAGTCGCATCCTTTAAACTGATACTTATTGTTTTGTCTCCCAGTTCCTTTTCATTATAAAAAAAATGATAACCAGATTGGTCGCTGACCGATCTCAATACTTTTTCAAGCGGGGCATTAACCTCCCGCAGGTTGATCTGGCTGAATCCTTTAGCGCTCGTCTGAAGAAGCGTAATAACCATCAAAAAGGTGGTTAATTTCATAACTTTTAAAAATTTGCGGAAATACCATGCCTTGGGCACGGCAAGAATAAACGAATAAAAATTCATTACATTTGTTTGGTTTGGGTTAATACATGGAATAGCGAAACAATTCTTTTTCCCGTTAGGGAGGGTTAATCCAAATATTACGCAGGAGTGCTCCAACACTTCTGCGTTTCTTTTGATCACCTTTCTGGGGAGAGTTTTGGTAGTTATTTTTCCATAGATGTTTAAGGTTTAGGTTTTAAATAAATTAACTGATCATTCTGTACCCTCTATTATTATATTCTGGTTGTTTTGTGTCATTTTGAAACGAACCTTTAAATAGCTTAATATATCCAGCACTTCCGACATATTAACATTCCTGGTGATTTCGCCAGAAAACTCAACGTCAGGTATCTTGCCCTCATAATTTACATTTACATTATACCATCTCGAAAGCTGGCGCATTACTGTTGGTAAACTGGCTTTGTGAAATTTAAATAGTCCATTTTTCCAGGCTACAGCCTCTGCTACATCGGCATTATCTGTAATTTTAAAACCCTGACCTGCGAATTGTGATTGCTGGCCTGGTTTTAGGGTGATGTTTTTTGTGTTGCCGTTGATCTTAACACTTCCAGATATCAGTGTTACTTTTGCAAGGGGTTCATCAGTATAGCTGTTAACATTAAATTGTGTGCCCAGATCTTCAATAATCTCATTTCCGGCTATGATTCTAAAAGGTTTATTAGCGTCATGTATTACTTCAAAATAAGCTTCGCCGGTAATTTCAACCTTCCGTTCATTACCATTAAACGCTACCGGAAATTTTATAGATGAAGCCGCGTTTAGCCAAACTTTTGTACCATCAGACAATACCAGGTTATATTGCCCTCCACGTGGCGTATTGAGCGTGTTATATAAAGTGGTAGCCATTGGATTCTGCTTTTCAGATGAGCTGTAAAGCACTTTTCCATCGGCTGTTCTGTCCACAGTTACACCGCCCTGTTCTGCCAGTTTCCCCGCCTGATTACCCGACAAGACCATTTTTCTTCCATTCGCAAGTGTTAAAATGGCTTTGTCTGTTCCTGGTGGTACCTGGTAAGTATATTTTTCTGCTGCCTGGGGTAAACTGTGTTTATGCCATAAGAGATATCCCCCTGCAGATAAACAAAGTAACAAAACTGCGGCAGCCGAGGATATCCACGGAATTAACGATTTGATTTTTTGTTGAGGAGGTGGTGTTTGAATAGAAAGTATCTCGGCTAATTGATCATTAGTCAGTTCAGGCAATTTTTGGAATTCAAATTCTTTGTACCAGGATTCAAGCAATGCTTTTTCAGCTTGGGTACATTTTCCGGCATTGTATCGGTGTAATAATTTTTTAAAATCCTCGGTGCTCATTCCCTGCTGATATAAAATATAACTGTAAGACAGTTATGTGCCTACCCAGGGGCTAGTCGATTTAATAAAAATTTAACATTAAATATAAATTCAGCAAAATTACAGCTATAATCAGCATCTCAAATTTGGGGCGTAGTGCTTTTAGGGCGCTTTTGATATGGTTTTTTACCGTAAAAACAGAAATATTTAATTTTTCTGCGATTTCTTTATGGGAAAGATTGTCTTTTCGGCTTAAAACAAAAACTTCCTTCATTTTTTCAGGGAGTGCATTGATCTCTTTATCTATCCGGGCTGCCAATTCTCTTTCCCGTATTAAAAAATCAGTTACATGATCTTCTTGGGCAACAAATTGTATAAATGAAGAAGCATATTTCGATTCAACCTTTTTATGCTCTATATGATTTAATATTTTATTACGGATAATGGTATATAAATAGCCGGCAAGATTTTTTGTATCAGGTATTTCATGCCTGTCTTTCCATAAAAATGAAAAGGTTTCCTGTACAATATCTTTTGCCTCTTCAAAATTTCCAAGCTTTTTGTAAGCATGAATGAGTAAGATACCTCTATAACGGCGATAGATTTCGGTATAAGCTTCCTGATCTCCTGATCTAAGTAAGTTAATTAATTCAGTATCATTCAAGATTCTATATCATGCTATTCTTCAAGAGCCAATATAAAAATAAATCAATTTATATTTCTTCTTTAAAGTTTTTATTTCTTTTTAAGAGTATTTATGGCCGCCTTAAAACGCATTTGATCATCAAAATCGGTTGTTTTTTCTGTTGCCCGTTTGCGATAATCAATAGGAGTGATACCTGTTTTTTCTTTGAAAAGCCGCGAGAAATAAAAATAGCTGTCAAACTTCAAATCGTATGCGATATGTTTTATGGGTATATCAGGATTGTTTAAAAGCTCTTTAGCGCGCTCAATTTTGAGTTGGATATAATATTGGCCGGGCGATAATCCGGTATAACTTTTAAATAGTTTCCGAAACCACGAATAGCCTACCTGTAATTCATCGGCAGCCTGCTCGGGCGAAAAATCATTTACGATATTGGAACGGAATAACAGTCGGGCTTTATTCACAATGATCTCTTTGTCTTCGCACTCCACATCGTTTTGTTTAATGACAGCATGTACGCAACCCAGCAAATGTAAAGCCGCACCCGATATGAGGGGTTGGTAACCTGTATTCTCGTTCCTGGTATTTTCGATGATGTTGTTAAATAAATTGAAAATGCCTTCGTTGAAACCGATGTACATACTTGGGTTTTTCGGACTCAGGAAATTATTTTTTACCAATCTGTCAATAATATCACCTTTAACTCCTATCCAATATTCGTCCCAGCCGGTTTCATTATTGGGTTTATATCGGTGGCGCTCGCCAGGGAACAGTATGATCACTGTTCCAGCGGTAATAGTACGTTGTGTGCAGTTATCAGATTCAAAAACACCCTTGCCTCTTGTGATATAAATAACCTGGTACTCATTTAAAACCCTACCTATATTCCAGCTAAAATAATGATGTGCCGGATGATTTTTTACCGGATATAAGCCGGTAGGTTCAATATGGGTACAACCAGCATTAAGCACGCACAGCCCCCAATTTTCATCTTCGCGGCTTACAGGCAGGTATTTGTAATAATTGATCATTTAAAAAGCATTTACTAATAAACAGTTTGGTAATGTTTATATAAAAGGTAGATTAAAAGCCATACCAATTGACGCAGACATAGGTTTATATGAAGTTAAAAATAACAATAAATAGGTCTGTCACAAGTTGGATTTCAAAAAGTACAGATACACCACTAAATATTAATTGTTTATCTGGCTATTTATTAAGTTGTTTCCCGCTTGAATCGAGCATATCAAACTTTATTATTTTACTATTATCTGCAGTATAGGTATTGCCGCCATCGCCGCTATAAAAAGCCGAAACAGAAGTTGCCTCCGCGGTTTGATAAGCAAAACCGTATGATCCGGTAACTGCTGCCGATTTTACAACAACGCAATAATTTATGCCTGCCTCAATTTTTATTTTAGGCCGAACGGTAAGCCTTTTTGCCGACCAGCCCACAACGCCTGCATCCAGATTCTGAGTGCTTAAGGGGCTGCCGGTTGGTTTACCTGTTTTGTCGGCCCTGTAAACGGCAATTTGAAGTGTGGCATCGGGATATCCTATTTTAAAGGTGGTAAAACGCAGGGTACTTAATACACCTGATAAGCTGGCCTTAAAGGTTTGTGCCCATTGCATCGCCTTACTGATGTCATGTTGCGTACGATATTCTTTTAAATTGATGTTTTTTGCAGGCTTATTATCAGAAGTAGCAATTTTGAATGATTGATCACAAGTCATGGGTTTTATGGAGCCATCGGCCTCGAAACTGAGCGGTGCCCAGTAATAATTTGCCAAAGCCTCATTTTTCGCGGCATTGTTCCATAAATCGCTGCCAAACAAAAAAACAGGGCCAGTACCCAATATGATGGTTGACACAAAAGATGGCTGGCCCCCACAAGAGTTATCGCTGATCTTTCGGCCCTCAGACCATGGTCCCAAAGGCGATTTAGCCATACTATATGATGCCCCTGTACCAGAACAATAGCCACAATTGGGATCGGAATAAACTACATAATAAATACCATTGCGCTTAAACATACCCGGCGCCTCGGTTTGTCCTTTGGTAATGCCTTTTGCAACTTCACCCGTACCTGTCAAATAGTCGTCGCTTAATTTTTCTATTACTATAGTGCCTTTGGTGTGCCAGTCGGTATAGGCTAAGTATGCTGTACCATCATCGTCAACAAAAGTATCATGATCGCCATTATTTAAAGTAGCGGCAGGAGCGTTTGCATTAACAGCAAGTTTAGGTTCGGCAACCTCTGTAAATGGTCCGGTTGGAGATTTTGCTGTAAACACGTGATAACCCGATACATTATCATAAGTGTTTATCCATAGCACGTACAATCCCGTTTTTTTATTGTAGATAACATGTGGACGGAAACAGCCGATGGTATTACCATTACAGCGGGTTTGCCAAACCTGGGTTGTGGCATCAAAAAGAAAACCGCGGTCTGTCCAGTTAACCATATCTGTAGATGAATAGCTTTTAAAGCCGCAAAAAGGCGCATCTTTCTTGCCCCATTCAAAACCGCAATCATAACTGGTGCCATACAGATAATAAACGCCGTTAAAAAGCGCTATTTCGCCATCATGCGCATCTATGGCATCACCTAAAGTGCTAAAACGGGTTATCTGATGCCCGCTCTTATCAAAGTTAGTAACAGTGGCTAAGTTTACTTTTGCTTTGTGCTGTGCTAAACCCTGTTGCGAATAAAAGCAGCAGGCTGCCACAAATAGTATTACTGATGCATAGCTGTTTACCAGGCGCGAGTTTATTTTTTTCATGCAGGTTTAATATGGTTTATAGTTGCTAATTTAACTGCAGCAACCCTGGCGTGTTTATATATTTTGACAAATAATTTGTTCTTTATGATACCGTACTTATAAAACATGTTTAGCCTTTAGTAATCATACTGTATTTTTTGTGATGTATTTGAATTTTGTTATAAAAAATTGTTTATCAATTATTTAATAATCCGTTGTCAAAAACTATAAACCAAATATCAAAACCTGTATGAGGGACTGATAGGATTAAAATACTTTTATCAACCGATTTATACAAACGTATATATGGCATGTACCGCGCTTGTTAAATATTAATTTAGTTTAAAGCCGAGTGTATTGCTGCCGTGAGTAGTAATTTAAACTTTGGCATGACGATGTACTGTTATACCAGGCGGTTATAGATAAGGGTAAAAAGAATATAAATATTAAAAATGGTACCTGGAGATAACAAAAGCTCATCTGGTTTAAAAATAGGTTTGTTTGGCATTGGCCTTGAAGCATATTGGGCTCAATTTGAAGGACTAAAAGAACGGCTTACCGGCTATATTGAGGTTGTAAGTAACAGGCTGCAAAGCTATGATGCTGAAATTGTTAATTTGGGGCTTATAGATACGCCTGAAAAGGCTTTTGAAGCAGGTAGCAGTTTTCGCCGGGAAGATGTGGATCTGATATTTTTGTATGTAACCACTTATGCCTTATCATCAACAGTATTACCTGTGGTAAAAAAGGCAAAAGTACCGGTTATTGTGCTTAACCTGTCACCTGCCGCTGCTATTGACTACACGGCTTTTAATAAAATGACGAACCGTACCGATATGACTGGTGAATGGCTGGCTTATTGCTCGGCATGCCCGGTACCGGAAATTGCCAATGTGTTTAACCGCTCTAATATTCCGTTTTATCAGGTTACCGGTATGCTGGATAATGATCCTGAGGTTTGGCAGCAGGTGGAGGAGTGGATTGCCGCAGCAAAGGTAGCCCATGTTATGTATTACAATCGGTTGGGAATTATGGGTAGCTACTATAGCGGAATGTTGGATATTTATACCAATCTTACCCTCCATTGTACCACTTTTGGCGGCCATATTGAAGTTATTGAGGTGGATGAACTTTCGGCTATCCGGGCTACCGTTACAACCGAAGAGACCCTCGAAAAAATAAGCGCGTTTCATAATATTTTCGAAGTGCAAAATGACTGCCCGGCCGACGAATTATCACGCGCCGCCATGACAGCGGTGGCGCTCGATAAGCTTGTTCAGAAATATCAATTAGGCTCCATGGCCTATTACCATAAGGGTACCGGGAACGAAGCGAATCACAACACCATGACCTCGGTGATTTTGGGTAACTCCATGCTTACGGCCAATGGTATACCTGCAGCGGGCGAATACGAAGTGAAGAATGCCCAGGCTATGAAGATTATGGATAGTTTTGGCGCGGGTGGGTCGTTCACGGAGTATTATGCAATGGATTTTAATGATGATGTAGTGTTGATGGGGCACGATGGCCCTTGTCATCCCGCCTTGGCCGAAGGGAAAATAAAGGTGCGGCCATTATTGGTTTATCATGGTAAAGTTGGCAGGGGTTTATCCGTAGAAATGTCGGTAAAGCACGGCCCTGTCACCCTGCTTGCTGTCGTGGAGACAATAGATGGTAAACTTCTTTTCCTGGTAGCCGAGGCCGAATCTGTTGCTGGGCCTATTCTTGAAATTGGTAATACCAACAGCAGGTACCGTTTCCCGATAGGCGCAAGAAAATTTGTAGAAGATTGGAATTCCTATGGGCCTGCCCATCATTGCGCCATAGGGCGGGGGCATATAGCATCTAAGATGGAGAAGCTGGGCAAAATCCTTAACGTACAAACTATTAAGGTTTGTTAAAAGCAGATGAGGGGGTATTATATCTTTTACATAGCAGATCTTTCATAAAAGTGTTAATCTCAAACTGATTAGCCATGGGCTTATTGCTAAAGGGAACTTTAGGCATGTACGGTTCAGGGCCAAACTCAGTAGTTATAGTAAATAGGGGTATACCCAATTGATTGTTAACGGAGATAATCTTATCCCACCATCCCAGGAATTGATGAAGTGCATAAGCCCATTCTGGTGCCCGCGGATCTGCTACCTGCGGACCTTGTTCAAAACCAACGCGGGCGTGGATATGTATGCTCCGTTTAACAGCTTCGTCCATAATCAACGTAAAGTTTTCGAGCATGCTTTCGGTAACACAAACCCAATGCGAAAAATCGGCTGTGATCCTGAAATCCGGTCGGGTGGCAAAAAAGTCCGTAAGCATCTGCGGCGAATAGCCTAATCTGCCCCGGTGGGTTTCATGAACTACCCGGATGCCGGTTTTTGCCGAAAATTCAAGCGCGGTATCTATTAGGGCAAGGTTTTGATCAAAGCTAAAGTAGTCACGACCCGTATGCGAGTTGATCAGCAAGGGTTTGGGTTCGGCACACTCCTCCAGGTTTTCAATAAAAGACGCTCTGAATTTTTTAAAAGTACAGCCTTCGGCACGGTGTTGATGGCTTACCAGGTACATCTGATGCTGTTGCAGATAATCGAATAAAAGCCGCTTATCATCCTTGTTAAGGGGGATCCAGGTATCTACACCGTCGTATCCCGAAAGCCTTACCTTATCCAGAAAATCGGTCAACGGCAAATGTTCATGGCCCCATTGCGGGCTTAATATTTTGATCTCCATTTTACGGATTGTTACGCTGCCTTTTTTATAATGAAAGTAACAGCTGACTTGCAAGTTTGCCGGAAGCTCAGTTGACCTTTTTTATCTGCCGTAAGGTGTTTCACTTTTCCATTAATAATCAACTCATAATTAGTTTCCGGTTGTAACTGTGTAAAGGCAAACTCATAAGTATCGGGCGAGGAGACAGACCATGAAATTTTTTGCGGCATCCAGGAACTGATAGTCAACGCAATCGGATGGGTCGATTTTTGGCTTACCTGTAACTGTGTGCTATCCTGGTTATGATGGTAGTAGGTTAGCCTATTCTCTGTTTTTGATGCACCAAATTTTTCATTGCTGCTGACAGAAAAACCTTTGGTGCGCATAGTATAATTATTTGTGCTCAAACTGATGTCGTAAACGGTGTCGCGCAGTGTGTACGAAAACCTGGTTCCATTCAACACATCACTCATATGGGGTTCAAGCCCCATGCGGTTCCATTTGGGGCGGATGCCATAAATATCACGATATAAAGCTGTAATGGTGGTGCATATCCCTGCCAGAATGTCTTCGCCAAGACCCAGTTGGCTAACCCTGCTGTAGCGTTGCGATGAAAGGCCATCCTTTTTATATTGTTCCAATAGGTTACGGATATATTTAAGGGCGATTTTTTTATCATAGCCCGCATAAGCCCTGATACCGAGATACCCCCATGTGGGGAAAATATCGCCGTTTTCATATTTGGGAAAAGGCCAGTTTCCGGGGGATACTTCTTCCCGGGTAAATGAATCAAAACATAAAGGCCAGTGAAATAGATGTTCGCTGGTAGTGCGTTGTTCTATCTGGTCAAGAATTTGAGCTATCCTGACGGGGTCATCACAAATGCCAAATGCTATAGCTGCAAAATTAACCGGGGTGACCAGGTTATCGCCATGAATAGTGCCATCATTATCTCGCCAGTAAACATATTGCTTTTTGGCCGGCAGCCAAAAACCGCCCTCGCTTACCGGTTTATTGAAAGCAGTTTTAAGCTTTTCGGCAATTGCCGTATAAAATGCTGCCTTTTGAGGGTTCCCTAATATCTTTTCACAATTTGCCCAAAGGTTTAGTGCTTCATACATCTGGGCGTTTACAAAGGCATTTTCATAACTAGCCCACACAATATCCAGCCAGTCGCTGGCTTTTTTTTCGGCTATATTGTTGTTTACCATTTCAAAAATACCATTGTGGTTACTGTCGCGCCTGATCAACCATTCCAGCGCCCGCTCACAGCTTGCCTGGTGCGATTTTAGCCACTTAATATCGCCATTGATGTCAAATTGTTCGCTGGCATTAATTACATAGCCGGTTTGCGAATCGACGGTGTATCCCCACATAGCTTCGTAATAACCTGTTTTAGGATTATATGTGCCGGGTATTTCATCGCCGGCTGCGTTATGCCAGCGGGATAATACGCGCCCGTCGGGCAGCATAGCCTCATCGCGTTCCTGGTTAAGCGTGGCCGAAAAGTTACGTGTGTAGTTTTCATCATCTACCGCCAGGCCAATCTGGGCAAAGAAAGGCTCATGCATGCACTTCCAGTTGGTTAACCAGCCATTGCCGCCAACAATATTATTATCAACCACTCCATATCGCCCTGTAGTGTTAAGCAGTTCCCGCACCGATGCTGCATCGATCCCTGCGAGGTTACCTCTCGAATATTTAGCAAAATAATCCTCATAACTCAATTCATAATGCACGGTTATCCGGCCTTTATTGATTTTAAAAGGCGCGAACACATTTGCCTTTTGCGATACAAAACGGCTAAGGTCATAGCGCTGATTTAGCGGCCCGTTGGTTACTATTTGCTGGCAGGTAAATTCATTTTTGTCGCTTTGGGAGTATTTCGCGGCAATTGCACTCCCAGAGCCGGCTTTCGCTGTTATTTTTAGTCCGTCGCCAGTGTTTACATTCCAGAAGGTTACGCCGCCGGTATGTACGCCGTAAGTATCATTTACATTCTTCAGATATTTGCACCATACCATCCCGCCGTTATCTAAAATGCCACCTTTCCAGGTGTTAAGACCCAAAAAATTCCATTTTGGGAAAGCGCTGTCTTCTAATTCGGTTGTGTTGTTGTACTCCCGGCTGATATTCCAATCTACTTTGTCACCATTGATTGTAAAACCCCAGGTTTCATCAACAATAACATGTTCATCACCATAATGTATGCCGCTAAGAATAATATGATTCCCGTTCTTGTTAATTTTAATAGCGCCAGCCTGTTTATCAGAAAAATAACTGCCGCTTTTAGTCTGTATACCGGTTTTAACACCCGATGCCGACAGCACATTGCGTCCCTTGACGTTTAGTTGGCTGATGCGGCAACCGGAGGAGTAATCAATAACGATAGACAACTTGTTATCCGGTACGGTGATAGTAATGGTCTTGGCTGAAACATTATACCGGATGCCCTTGCTATAGCCGATCTGAGAAAAAACCGGCTGATACGATAGGATCAGGATGATAATACTGGTAACTAATCTTCGGCTCATATTTTATGAAATTGGATACTATTGGCGATAGGTAAAATTAAGATTCCAGGTAAATCAAAGGATTAAGCGTATCATTATTTAACAGATCACCTAAATTAAGGCGGGCAATTTCTTCGGGCGATAAAATATTGGGTATGCCATTAAAAGTGCTACCATCGGGCATATAAGCGCAGGTCATGGCACGCCTGTAACCAGGTGTCATGTTAGCATGCGCACCATGAATGGTAAGGCCGTTGTGAAATGAACAGCTTCCAGCTTTCATGGGCGCTGCCATTGATTTGGCTGTTTTAAATTCGGGATAGGTGGTAAATATCGCCCCCATATTTTTGCCGATCCCCGGATTTTCGAAAGTGGTATTGTGATAAGATCCCGGGATAAAAAACAGGCATCCGTTCTCATAAGTAGCATCATCCAAGGCTACCCAGATAGATAGTGCCCGCCTGTCGCTAAATGACCAGTATGGCGTATCCAGGTGCCATGATGTAGGATTAGCCCATGGCTTTTTGATCAGTGCCTGGTCATGCCATATACGGATGCCTTGTGCTCCACAAAGCTGCGCGGCCATTTTTCCCAACCGTTCATCTAACATGATCTTTTTTATTTTTTCGTTGTCTTGCCATAAATTAATGAGCTGGTCAAAAACATTATCATAATACGATTTATCCGCATCATCGCCTTTGCCGTATACTTCTTTGCGATCGGGCATTTTATTGCCGTTCCTTTTTGCCACTGCTTCATCAAGCGCTTGTCGCCAAAATTCCAGTTCTTCCGGGGATAAAAAATCTTCAATCACTAAAAATCCGTCACGACGGTATTGCGCAATGGCTTGCGGCGACAATTCGTTTTTCATTTGCTTTAAGAAATTTGAGGTTTATAATGATCAAAAGTATTGCAAAATGGAATATGACCTTTAATACAGAAATCGCTTTTTTTTGTACTTTTTGGTAAATTCTTATCTCGATTAAGAAACAACTTTATGGGGCACCGCCATCTTATGCGATCTGGAATTTATAAACTCACCGATAATCTAAAAAGCTGTATTGATGTGTGATGGTAAATAGTTTGTATCTGGGCGATCGGCTAAAATGATGAACCCGTAAAATTTGCCAAAAAGTACAAATTATAATTCAAATTGTGTATTTGAAAGCCTTTACAGTTGGCATAAGTTTGATATAACAATTATTTGCCGTTGCCGGCTAAGGCATATCTATAAATTTTACTATTTCTACAAACTAATTAACCTTTTTATCATGGTAAAAAAATGACTTTATGTTATAAAACTGTATTACTTAAAATAGTGCAATTGGCTATGATACATCCGGAAGCTGTGGTTTTTCCGTTAGAGGATCAAGCAAACAGCCCGTGATAGGCTCATAGGTCTTTTCGGATATTTGGCACAGGCTTAATTTTCCGAAATACAAATCCCCATATTTTATTAATGCACTTGCCTAAAACAGCCATTTTATCCTGGCCTGGCATCGCTATGCTCTAACCTGCCCAATTAATCAACTTATAATCAAACTAAAATTATGAAAAGAAAACTTTTACTTATTAAACCATGGAAGTTCAGCTTGCGGCTCATTTTTGGGTTGCTGCTCTGCGTTCCGCTCCTTTCGCAGGCCCAGGTCATCGTAACCGGATCTGTAAAAGATTCGGTAAACTCCGAATCGATCATTGGCGCCACCGTATCTGTAAAAGGCACCGGAACTGGCACGCAAACAGATGTAAACGGCCGGTTTAAAATTACTGCCGCGGTTGGTAGTGTTTTGGTGTTCCGATATGTGGGGTATAAAGAACAACAATTTACGGTTCAAAATGCAGAGCCTATTAATATACGATTGGCTTCGCTCTCGCAAAACTTGAAAGAGGTAGTTGTAGTAAGTTACGGTACGCAAAATAAGCGGGAAATTACCGGGGCTGTAAGCTCTATAAACACCAAAGAGGTTAAAGATATGCCCGTGGCAAACATAGGGCAAAAGCTACAAGGCAAACTGGCCGGTGTCCAGATCAATCAAAACTCGGGTACGCCGGGGGCCGAGATGTCTTTCCGGGTTCGTGGTGCGGCATCCATTAACGCGGGCAATAGTCCGCTTATCGTAATTGACGGGTTCCCTACGGTGAGCGGATTACAAAGCTTAAGTCCAGATGAAATTGAGTCTATATCGGTATTAAAGGATGCGTCCTCGGCGGCTTTGTATGGTTCGCGTGCGGCCAACGGGGTTGTGCTGGTAACTACCAAGCAGGCTAAACTTGGTCAAAAAAGCCTTGATTTTAGCGCTTACACAGGGTTTCAATCGGTGCCAGACCGTGGTAAACCCGACCTGATGAATGCCCAGGAATTTGCTCAATATAAAAAGGAATGGTACGAGGATGCTGCCACTTATGAAGGTTATACTGGCGGTGTGCCTGCGGTTTACCAAAATCCGGCCCAATATGCAGGTACATCGGGCACCAATTGGTTTGATGTTTTGTTGCGCACAGCAGTTACGCAGAATTATAACCTGGCCTACAGCGCTGGTAATAAAGATCTGAAAACGGTGGTGAACTTAAACTATAACAAACAACAAGGCGTGGTGCTTAACTCGCAGGATGAGCGTTTTACCGGGCGTACTAACAATATCTACACCGCGTCTGACAGGTTAACGCTGGGCGTCAACCTGGAATTATCTTATGGTAATAACCAGGTAGTACCCGGACTTGATAACGGCCGTAACATTATCGAAAACGCTTACCTGATGGATCCTACGCTGAATTATAAAAATCCTGATGGGACCTATCCTGTTTCGTTTTCACAGCCAGGAATGTTCCCCAATCCTAACTATTACCTGGTGGTTACCCAGCGTGTAAATAAAACCAAAGCGGCAAGGGTTCTCGCAAACGCCTGGGCCGAAGTGAAGATTATTGACGGATTGAAGTTTAAGTCGACTGTAAATGTTAATACCGATAATACCATTAACCGTCAGTTTACACCATCAACAGCGCAGGGTGGCTTGGGCAGCGCACCACCGCAACCGGCTACAGGCAGTTACAACACCAGCAGTTTTGTAACATGGCTTACCGAAAATACCCTTAACTATCAGAAAACATTAGGAGGGAAGCATAATTTTGACCTGCTTGGCGGTTATACAGCCCAAAAGTATTCGTTTGAAAACAGTAATATCAACGGCACGCAGTTTCCGGATGATAATGTTCAGTGGATAAGCGCTGCCACCACCAAGCTGGGTAATGTTGGTGCTACGCAATGGTCGCTAATCAGGTATGTGGGGCGCTTTAGGTATAACTATGATTCTAAATACCTGTTGGAGCTGGCCTATAGCCGGGATGGTTCGTCAAAATTCGGCCCGAATAACAAGTATGGTAATTTTCCTTCCGTATCAGTAGGTTGGGTTATATCTGACGAGAGCTTTTTGAAAAACATTAAGGACATCAGCTTTTTAAAAGTAAGGGCCAATTATGGTAAAGTAGGTAACAATAACATTGGCGATTACAGTTACCTGGCCTCTGTTAATACCAGTAACTACGTTTTTAGCAACCAGGTGGTACCGGGCAAAACACTTAGCGGTATTGGCAACAATAACCTGACCTGGGAAACCACCACAAGCTACGATCTTGGGCTCGACCTGGAAATGTTTAACAGTCGTCTTACTTTTACTTATGATTATTATTGGAAAAAAACTGATGGTCTGCTATACGGCATTGACATTCCGGTACAATCAGGATTTTCTACCATCACCTCAAACGTTGGGCGATTTGACTTTTGGGGACATGAGTTTACCATTGGCTCCAAAAACCTGGTAGGTGCGTTTAAATGGAATACCAATTTCAATATATCCTTTGATCGAAATATTGTTAAAAGCCTGGGCACCAATAATGCACCCATTGGCGGCTACAACGAATATTGGGATGATAACAGAACCGCGGTAGGGCACCCAATAGGTTTGTTTTACGGTTACATCAACACGGGTGTTTACATGACCCAACAACAGTTTGATACCGAACCGCATGATGCAACCGCTATGGTTGGTACCGCGCGCTTTAAAGATGTAAGCGGCCCAAATGGTGTGCCAGACGGTAAAATTGATAGCTACGACCGTACATTTATAGGCAACCCAAACCCCAAGTTTGTATATGGTATCACCAATAGTTTTTCTTATAAAAGTTTCGATTTAAGTATAGTAGCTGCCGGGTCGGTGGGGAATGATATCGCTGACGATGCGTTTCAATCAACAGAAAACCTGGATGGTGTATTCAACGTAAGGAAAGGAGTGGCTAACCGCTGGCGGTCAGAACAGGATCCAGGCGATGGCGTATATCCCAGAACAAGAGCCGGTACCACTGCCGATTTCAGGAATTTTACCAGTCGCCAAGTATTTAAAGCCGATTATATCGCTATAAAAAATATCACCCTGGGATACACTTTCCCTGTAAAAAGCAACAAATATTTAAAAAGCCTGCGTGCAAATATAAGCGCACAAAACCTATTTATTTTCACCAAATACCCCGGTCTTAACCCGGAAGCAGGTTTTGCGGGTCTGAACGGATTAAACCAAGGCCGCGACTTTACAGGCTACCCAATTCCCAGAACCATATCCTTTGGTTTAAATGCAGGTTTTTGATATTGATTACTTTAATAACAAACAAAATGAAAAAAACAGCTATCATCATATTAAGCGTACTCAGTTTGGCATCCTGTAAAAAAGAAACGCTAAACCTTGTACCTCAAACCAGTCTTAGTTCGGCATCGTTTTTTAAAGATGCTGCCCAGTACAACCAAGCTCTTACCGGCGCATACAACAATTTACGTACGGTAGCATTTACCGGCATTTATATGGACGAAATGCGATCTGACAATACATTTTTTACGCTTTACTCTGCCGATAGAGGAACTTCAACCAGTGCCGAGGCTATGGCCGAGTTTATTGATAATAATATCAGCAGCCAGGAACCCAATAATCCTGGTAACCGCTATGGTAATGATTATTCGGGAATAGCCCAGGTAAATACAATATTGACACGGCTTGATAAATCAACATTAGCAAAAGCCGATAAAGACCAGATCTCGGGCGAAGCTTTGTTTTTAAGGGCCTTTTATTATTACGATCTGGTACAGCATTACGGCGGTGTGCCTTTGCAATTAACAGAGGTAACCGATGTAAGCGGCGCGTTTTTACCCCGCAATACAGCCGATGAGGTTTACAACCAGATTATCACCGACCTTAATACCGCTATACCAGTGCTGCCAATTGCCAAAACTTTTCCGCAAACAGGCAGGGCAACACAAGGTGCGGCAAAAATGTTACTGGCCTACAGCTATATGTCAAAAGCAACCAAAGAGTATGCAAAAGCCGAATCCGCTTTATTGGATATTACAAAAATGAATTATGGTTTATTGAGCGATTATGCCGCTGTATTTGACCCTGCCAATAAAAACAGTAAGGAATCGATCTTTGAGGTACAATATAAAATGGGTAACGACGGGCAGCAAAGCGATTTTATCTGGCGCTTTATTCCTAAAACAACCAACTCCGAGGTGATATTAGGTTTACGTGGCACCAATGCCCGTGGCGGCCTGGCCAGCGGTGGCTGGAATGTACCCACACAGGAAATGGTTGATTCTTACGAAAAAGGCGACCTGAGACTACCTGCATCGATTGCGGTGGCCGAGGGTACGGTTACCAATGAGGTACTAACAACTACTGCCGTAAAAAGCCCGGTTGATTACAAGCCTACCGTTGGTTTAGCGTATTATTACTTCATAAAAAAATACCTGCACCCACCATTCCAGGTAGAGTATAATACCGATGATAACTGGCCGGTTTACCGTTATTCGGGGGCGCTGCTGTTATTGGCAGAGTGCCTTGTTGCCGAAGGTAAAGCTGCTGATGCTTTGCCGTATTTAAACCAGGTGAGACAAAGGGCTGGCTTAGCTAATCTTACCGCCGCAACCAAGCAAAACGTAGCTGATGAAATGCGCCATGAGCTGGCATTTGAAAATCACCGCTGGACAGACCTTATTCGCAATAACATGGCTATTGATGTACTTACTGCTAAAGGTGTACGGCTTAAAGCATTGTACGGTTGGCTATTGCCAAGTACTTTTAACATTACGCAGAACAGGTTTATTTATGCTATACCTTTCCGCGAGTTACAGATAAATACAAAACTTACTCAAAATCCGGGTTATTAAATTGTACTTTTATTTAATAAGGCAGGTAGTTGATACCTGCCTTATTTGATTTTTAAACATGATCATATGATGAATTATCCGCGTACTTTAATACTGTTGTTAACGATTATGATTACGAGTACTTGTACGGTACCGGCGCAAAAAAGATATATAGATGGCCGTCCCAATGCCACATACCGGTTAAGCTGCGTGGATGAAGGCGTGGTACTAAAGCATGGTGACGGAGCAGATAGCTGCGATACTTATGGTGCCCGTGAGGCCATAGTGAACAAAGATAACGGCAATTATTACTTGTTTTATGACGGCGCTGGTAAGACAGGCTGGCTTGCATGCCTGGCTGTAAGTAAAGATTTAAAGATTTGGACAAAAAAAGGCCCGATCTTAACCTTAGGTGATAGCACAAAGCCAGATTCCAAAAGTGCCTCCGCACCGTGGGTAATTAAAGACAATGGCGTGTGGCATATGTTTTACCTGGGAACGCCTCATACATCGCCAGCCCCGGATCGTATTCCGGCCTTTCCTTATCTAACTATGAAAGCTCGCTCGGCGTCATTGTCGGGGCCGTGGAAAAAACAATATGATGTTACCCCTTTTCCGCAAAAAGAGCATAGTTATTATTCTGTAACGTCAAGCCCTGGGTTTATTGTGAAATATAAGGGGCGGTTTTTGCAGTTTTTCAGCGCGGCCACACAGGATAGTTCGGGCACTAAACGTTCATTAGGTTTGGCCAAAACCAGTGATCTGAACGCCACCTGGCAATTGTCGGCCAAGCCGATTTTTCCACTGACAGAGCAGGTCGAAAATTCCTCATTATATTTTGATGATAGCAGTAAAACCTGGTACCTGTTTACCAATCATATCGGTATCAACGATGCTGGTGACGAATATACCGATGCTATCTGGGTTTACTGGTCAAAAGACCTCGAGAAATGGGATACCCATAACAAGGCAATTGTGCTCGATGCTACCAATTGCAGCTGGGCAAAAGGAGCTATTGGGATGCCAACCGTAATAAAAGCAGGGAGCAAATTAGCCATGTTGTATGACGCATCTGCCGGGAACAGCATTGGTCATATGGGGCGCGATATTGGTTTAGCCTGGATATCTTTGCCTATAAAGGTTAATAAAACCAAGAATACTAAATAGGGGGCTGCACTTAATTTAACAGATTTGTAATTGAAAAAGAGTTATTTTAAATACCTGACTATTAATGCTCTTGAAGAGAGATGGGGGATGTATGTTACCACAGCAGGATATTCAAAAGTAGATGCCAATGAGCATTATCCCAACCAGCAGCATCCGCAAAGTCATGAATTAACCTGGAACAGGGGGCGGATACTGAATGATTTTTACCTCGTTTTTATCTCAAAAGGAAAAGGTGTTTATGCATCAGATTCAACCGAACCTTTTGAGGTAGTAGCAGGCACCTGCTTTTTCCTTTTTCCCGGGGTTTTACACCGCTATAAACCCGATCCGAAAGTGGGATGGGAGGAATATTGGGTTGGCTTTAATGGGTACTACATTCAAAACCTAATGCAGCAGGAATTTTTTGATCGGCAAAACCCATTTGTTTTTTTAGGACTGAATAAAGATATTCTTGTTCTTTTTACGACTTTATTGGAAACCATACAAGTGGCTTTGCCTGGCTATCCTCAACAAATTGCCGGGATCACCATGCAGATCTTGGGCTTGATAAACACCATCATGCTTCATCATGAATCTCCTGACGACCGGATAGGCAAACTCATCGCTAAGGCCAAATTTATTATTCAGGAATCGTTTGAAGATAATCTGGATATGGAGAAACTTGCGCGCGAAATACCGATGGGATATTCATCTTTTCGCAAATCATTTAAAAAGCTCACCGGCGAATCGCCCAATCAATATCATCTTAACCTTCGCCTTGAGCGTGCAAAAAATTTGCTGAACACAACGATATTAAATATCAATGAAGTTGCAGAACAAACCGGCTTCGAATCGGTATTTTATTTTTCCAAGCTCTTCAAAAAAAAGAATGGAGTGTCGCCTAAGCATTATCGTAGTAGTGAGGAGAATAATGTTAAGGATAGTGTTAATATGTCAGATAAGTAATTGTAGGAAGTAAAGAAAATATCCAGACTAATTCATCGGCTCACCCATTCTTGTATAGTAGTTTAGGAATGAATAAAAAAAACCTTGTAAATAATTGATTTACAAGGTTTTTTTAGTGGAGCCGGAGGGAACGCGGAAATTCGCGTAAGAGGCTCACTTTCAATATCAATATTCTGAATTCTGACCCTGCTCACTAGGTGCTCACCGATGGCCACTAATTGACCCTAGAATTATGCTACTATTTTTATATAAAGATACAAAGTGATAATAATCTTCGCAAGTTTTAAAGTCTGATTAGTTTCAGAGTATTGTTCAAGTATTTATCTTTCCAATAGGTCTTTATAAAAAACACCCCTTTGTTACTATCGGAATAATCGTTCAACATACAACTAAATTGTAAGGAATTATTTTCAAGATATTGTTGGCGAGCTCGTAATGTTCAATATTCAAATGTAGCATTTCATGAGGTCTTGATAAAACAGGTCTTAGTGTAAGCTGCTTGTATAGAGAATCTGTATATAATGTAATATACGCAATTCATTTATCTCTACGGTTTCCCGTAAAAAAAAGAATGGCATGTATCATACATTTGAATTTTTAATATTTTAAAAAATAATAGCATCTTTAAATACCTAACCGAAATCTATGCCAATTATAAATTTTCCTAGTATCCGTAATCAGATATTTGCCGAACAACGTAATTTCATTCTTCATCATTTTCAAAAAGCAGCCTTTAGTGCCGATGTAACATTGATTAGTGTCACTCCCTTTGTTGTGCAATATGGTGATGAACAGGTGTTAATAACAAACAAACTGGACGATCAATTAATAGATGAATTTGACCGGGTTGTTTTGGCAGGACGAAAGCCGACTAAAAAGGATATTATAACAGGTAATCTAAGACTATCACACTGGCTTAAACATCCATTAATAATTACGGTTACCCCGCAGGAGGTAATTGATTCATGGACGAATCGGTTCTTTTTTTTAAAAGAAGATCCCATCAACACAATCCCTGGTCTTCGGCCTCCTCAACTGGGTGCTTTGCATTCGATACTTGGCCATACTCAAAATGCAGATGACATCGGTATTGTTGTAATGCCAACAGGTACAGGTAAAACAGAAACCATGCTCTGTACTATGGTTTCCAATAAGTGCGAAAAATTATTGGTTACTGTTCCATCGGATTCCTTGCGGGGACAATTAGCCGGAAAATTTCTGACATTGGGTTTATTAAAGGAATTTGGTATTGTTGGCACCGATGCTTTTAATCCTATTATTGGCATAATTGGTAATAAAATACTTGATCCTGGCCAACTCACGGAATTTATAGATAAAGTAAATGTAGTGGTCACAACTATGAGCATTGCAGCGGGCGGAACAAACGAAATTCAGCAATTAATGGCTGACCGTTTTACGCATTTGTTTGTAGATGAGGCTCATCATTCGGAAGCCAGTACCTGGCAGCAGTTTATAAGGAGATTTAAAAAGGAAAAAGTTTTCTTGTTTACTGCTACGCCGTACAGAAATGACGGAAAAAAACTAAAAGGTAAATACATTTTCAATTTCTCTCTTAAAAAAGCCCAGGAGCAGAAGTATTATAAAAAGATTAATTTTTTACCAATTCGTGAATATGATAAAAATAAGGCGGATGAACTTATAGCTGAAAAAGCTATTGAGCAATTAAGAAAAGATAGGGCTGCTGGTTTCCCTCACATTATCATGGCGAGGTGTATGAACAAAGACCGTGCAAACGAAGTGTTTCCGTTTTACGAAAAGCATGTTGATTTAAATCCAGTAGTTGTGTACACAGGCCGACCCGGATTAAGTGATTTAGTCCGCGCTATAAGACGCAAAGAGCACTCAATTATTGTTTGTGTGGATATGCTGGGTGAAGGGTTTGATTTACCAGAGTTAAAGATAGCTGCGATTCACGATGAGAGACAAAGCCTTCCAATAACATTACAGTTCATTGGACGTTTCACGCGTACGGCTTATGATTTGTTGGGCGAAGCAAGTTTTATTACAAATTCCGCATATCCGCCAATTAAGGCAGAGTTGGATCAATTATACGCTAAAGATGCAGACTGGAATCTATTGTTGCCAGTTCTTAGTGAAGCTGCAACTCAAAAAGAGATAAATTTTAAAGATTTTTTATCGGGATTTGAAGATTTAGAAGACTCTAATATACCATTTCAAAATATCAATCCGGCACTGAGTACAGTGATTTTCAGACATGATGGAGATACGTGGCACCCTGACAATTGGCGGGTAGGAATAAGTAATTTGAATGCTTACGAGCATCAGTATAGTAGCGTTAATTCACACGAAAATACACTAGTTATTATCCTTGGTAAAATCAGCAGGGTAGATTGGGGTGATTTTGACACTGTTCAAAATTTAGAATGGGACATGATCACATTATTTTGGGATCTCCGTCCTAATGTGAATCGCATATTTATTAATACTTCGATTAAAGGTTTACAGACGGAAAAATTAGTTCACTCAATCTTTGAAGGAAATACAACCAAAGTTACCGGAATGGAAGTCTTTCGTATTTTTCATGAGGTCCATCGGTTATCATTATTTAATGTAGGTGGCAGACCTGGTATAGGTCAGGATATAAGTTTCCGGTCCTTTTATGGGAAAGGGGTACAGGATGGGTTAGATATGCTGGAACAAGGCACTCTAATTAAAAATAACATATTCGGAGTCGGTTACAAAGATGGGGAGAAAGTATCCTTGGGCTGCTCTGTAAAAGGGAAAATATGGTCCTACTTGCGTGGCAATCTTGATGAATTAACTAAATGGTGCCGAATAGTGGGAGATATAGTTGAAGACCCGACGATTAATCCGAATACGGTATTAGAACACACATTACAAGTTAAGAAAATCTCATCAAGGCCGCCTCAGAAAGCTGTCGCAGTGGACTGGCATCCGGAAATGTATCAGTTTACAGATAGCCGGTATGAGATTTACCTGAACGGAATTCGCTATTATTTGTGGGACATTGATATAGAGACGGTTGACGATCAGAATAACCCTAGTCTGCTTTTTTCAATCAGTACGCAACAATTTGAAGTAACGTTTGAGTTAGTGTTATCAGAGATTATAATTGACGGGAAACCACAACCAACATTTAAGATTAATAAATTGGGACAGACAGACGCCCGAATTGAATTTGGATCAACTAATCAGCCACTGGACGAGTTTTTTCAAAAATATACACCAGTATTTTGGTTCGCAGATGGTTCGCAATTGCTGCAAAATCAGTACATCAAACAGCGTGAGCAAGCAGCCTTATTTCCCCTTGACCGTATTATTAGCCAAACCTGGCCTGGTGTTGCTTTAAATAAAGAATCACAAGGGGTAACACCATATGTTCAGGACTCAATACAGTATACATTTATACAACAAATTCTTAATGATTATCAAATCGTATATGACGGTGACGGTAAAGGAGAAATAGCAGATATTATTTGCATTAATGATTCGGATCAGCAAATAGATGTTCACTTATTTCATTTGAAATATGCAAAAGGTGGAATTGTAGGAAATGACATTGATAATTTTTATCAGGTCTGTGGACAAACTCAAAAATCGGTTAACTGGAAATATAAGCCAGGTAAAGATTTTTTTGAACAGCTATTCAGGAAACTAGACAAAACCGAAAACGGTGTGACTTGCAGCCGTTTGGTAAAGGGTACAACGGATCAGCTTGAAGCACTTTTGACAGCAGCAAAATGGACTAAAAAAATGAAGTTTCATATGTCCATTGTTCAACCGGGAATGGCTAAAGCCAATGTATCTAATGATATTCGCTTGCTTTTGGGAAATACAGCCCACTATCTACATGTGGTTGCGAACATCGACTTAAAGGTTTACTCCAGTTAATAAAACTGTGAAGCCCATCACAAATTCAAAACCAACTAATAGTGAAAAAGGGAAATACAAATAGCTTATCGACACATGAGTGACCTGAAGCCTGAGATGAAAGAATTTATCTGCCGTTGTAAAGCTGTAATGAATGTTCTTCTACAGCCGATAGCCGATAAAAATGAGATGATGTTTTTTTCGTGCCCAAATTGTGCTGAACGGCACTCTTTAGTTAACGGGACTCCCATCCAAACCGAAGCGATAACCATTGTGAAGGACGGTATCAATATACAACCGCATGATTTAGACCCAAGAAAAATTTATGATATTCTTGTAAAAAAGGGAGCTGGTTTTTTATTTCATGCCAATATGGTTAGAACTTCCTGTACTTATATGGAACAAGGTTCGCTGCTGTCACGACAGCAAGTTGAACAAAGGGGCCTTTTTCAAACAAGCCAGTACACTGACTGGCTGGATAAACAATATCACATTTATAATGATGTGTTTTTGGATTTTGTTGATATACATGCCCGCAAAAGAGATATCAATCATTACGGTCCTATTTTGTTTGAATTCCCGTTGACTCTGCTAATAACCCATCCGTTAAGTTTTGTAAGAATCACAAAAGTAAATCCGGACAGATGGTTACCAAACGATAGTTTGGAACGGCGGTACTTCACTTCAGCAGAAGAATTTGAGCAGCATTATCAACTCGGAAACTTCGGGGCCATGATGCTCTTACCTTATATAGAGGGTGAATTGCAGTTAAGCGGTAATTTAAGCAGATTAATTATTGATGCACCAGGACTTTCCTGGAAAGACACCAAAGCGGGATTATACGATGAAGCATTAGTTTATCTGAAAAGTACCAGGGAAAAAGGAGTTCTGGATGCAGTGATCGCGAAGAAAAGAATTTGTAACCGGAAAACATGTAGTTGTTACGACAGTTATAGCGAACATTTATCTATAAAACGTTTATTCAAAGGACACGCAACTAATTAGTGACTATACAACATAACGAATATTATCGCGTAGGGATATTGAAATACAACAAGCCTGTGGCTTTCTATTCATTTTCAGTTCCCCTGTAAGGATTATTCTGGAAGGGTTTTTAATAAAATATTAGGCTTTCCATGGAGATCCGCCTGATAGGCCATCAAATTCAAATTACCAATAATGGCGCATAAGTATTGATGTCATGCCTAGCTTCGTGATTTCACCCTACCCGAATAAATGTCTAAGTGGAAGTTTCGGAAAAACATTTAAGTATTTGCTCCAATACCTTCTTTAATCGCTTAAAGAACTTTCCCTCTGCATTATTGTGGAAAACGGAATTTCTTATTGACTACTATTAATTTTCTAATCTATAACTATTTACTAATATTTTTAGTTTTTGCATTGTTCCTTTAGTTATCTTTGATAAATAAGTCAAAACCTTGCATCATGTTCAACACTCGGGAGATTGCGTACTTAATTTGGGGCACCCTATTTTTAATAGTTTTTCTTTTCTCAGGAAAGAACCGTTCCTCTCTTATCGATCTAGTTAAGGCTTTCTTCTGTAAGCAATTTATTTACGCTTACGCGCTTGCGTTGAGTTATCTTTTTGTATGCGTTTGGGTACTTTTCAAGGTCAAAATATGGGATGCCTCACTGGTTAAAGACACCGTTATGTGGTTTCTGTTCGTTGCTTTGCCATTGATGTATAATGCCGCGAAGATCAATAGCTTTCAAAAATTTGTCAAGCAGGTGGTTCGACCCTTAGTTGCTTTTGCAATCATATTTGAATACATTTTCGGCTTATATACGTTCGACTGGTGGATTGAACTTTTAATGGTTCCTGTGGCGGTCTTTATTGGCGGAATGCTTGCTTTTAGTGAAAAGAAACCAGAACACCGCCAAGTGCATAAACTGATGAATGGTGTATTTATGTTAATCGGACTGATTTCTTTAGCCGTTGTTGTTATCCATTTGTTTCATCATTATACCGACTATCTTAACCGGTTGACCGCAATGCAGTTCATCATGCCACTGTGCTTATCGCTGATGTTCGTCCCATTTTTGTATGGAATAGCGATGTTTACCCATTACGAAACAGCCTTTGTAGCTTTAAAGCGTCAGTTCAAGCTACCTGGCGTTTATAAATATGCTATGCTAAAAGCGATGCTTCGGTTTAATGGTGACCTTGAGGGAATGGAACGCTGGAAAAGAATGGTTTTCACCAAGAATCTGCAAACCCGTGAGGAGGTAGATAAGGCCATTACTTTAGTTAAAACCTTGCAGGATGCAGAGCAAAACCCGCATACCGTTAACGAGGGACTCGGATGGTCGCCCTATCAGGTTAAAGATTTGCTTGCTTCAAAAGGGATTGAGACTCCCGATTACCGAAACACTATGGATGACGAATTCTGCTCGATTTCTTTTCCTTTTAAGCTGACCGATGACCCGATATTTTCAGATACCATTACTTTTATGGTACTTGGCGAGCAATTGATAGCGACCGAATTACATATTGGGTTGAAAGTTTATAACGGAACTATAGATAATTCAGGTTCCCTGACGCAATTAAGTCAATGCTCGGAAATAGTTTATCAAAATGTATTCGGTGAACCTTTACCGCATAAAATCAAAGATGCAATAGTTAAGGAAAAGAATACCACTTCTGAAAATACGCTTGCCAAATTATCTGTCAAAAAAGACATATGGACAAACCAGACAAAAGGTTACAGTGTGGATTTTAAAATTACTCATAACAGGCACCGATTTTAAAAACCAACAATTTTGCACGCTAAAAATGAAATTGAAATATGGATAGTACAATTGATCATTCCAGGCTTATCGATTCAAGAAACGAAGATCTTTTTGAGAAAGTCCAGTCAAAATTTGAGGTAAGTTTCGAACCATCATATAACGGTGAACATTCAGTATATACTATAGGAAATGCGATTACCTTCTATATTCCCGTAGGCGTTTATTCCGTAGATGCGTTCACCCACGAGTTGTTGCATGCTTATATTGATTACCATGAAGCATATATCGCTGGCAATTTCAAAAACACGATGTGGCAGAGCAATATCTTAAAACAATTGCTTGATCTCCCTTTGGCTGAGCACGTTACCAATAGTATCGCCCATACCTTGATGTTACCCTTATATCTTGAAAGAGGATTCGAGAGGAGTCTGTTTTTGTTCGACTACCACGAATATAAAACGGAACCTGGTTTTATTGGTCAGATAGCCCGTTATTATAAACAGGGTGCCTTATATAACCTTTCAGCGATCAGAAATTTCATTGGTAAATACTTCGCGTTTAAATGTGATCCAAACCCAATATTCAACTACGATGCGGAACTGCTTCAACTAAAAAAGATAGACCCTCAGTTGTATCAAATATTGGAAGCTTACTTTACGCGGTGGGCTGGATATGATTTTACCGCCGACCCTTTAAGTGAGTATAGGGAGATTAATGCAGATTTTTATACCAGTTTAAAGCCCTGGATGAATGGAAAACGGTTCGGTTAAGTTTTTTAAACTGATTTACCTGTAAACCCCGGAACACCCATTTTTACAATGAACTCATTAAAGGCTTGATCCAATATAGAATTTCTGTGATCCATATCTTTATGGAAAAGGGTAGCTATAGACCATTGCCGTTCGGCAGGACTTTCCACCTTTTTTTGAATCATTTCTATAATATTCAATTGTTGGTCAATAGCGCTGCCAATGGCTTCGATATCCGAGATTGAGGCAAATTGAAGGTCATCTACCAATGCCCCATTAAGGTTGTCGAGCATAGGTAACAGCGTTGAATTGATTGAAAAAATATCCTCATAGCCGACAATCACACTAACAACTGAAGCTATTTTTGAAAAGCTTGCATCATCTATTTGCGCTGTTAATATTCTTTTCTTGAAATCCGTTAATTGCTTCATTGCCTTTTGAATGTTGCCGGATTTCACTTCCTTTTCCAACATTTGCTTATCGAAATAGGTGCGAGAATCAATATTGAGCAGCGAAGTTTTGACTTCGAATAATATGCATATATCCCCCTGAATAATCGCAAAGTCAGGGAGTTTCCCGGACGTTTGAACAAAATCATTATCGAGATCAATAAAATTATGTTTGCCCGAAATTGACAAATGTTCGCCAACATAGGCGCGATACACCATTCCGAAGGCATTCCTGAACGGATTTTTACCTGTCTTTCCTTCCTTGGCGGCCAATTCCTTTTCCTTATCTCCCAACAAATAAAATATCCCGGAGCTAGCCCTATCAAGCAGGTATTTGGCTTGCGGGACAACATAGGTCGTAGATGATAATTTTGAAGACTTTTCAACTTTAACGGCCGGCATGATCGTTAATGGTTCAAGTGCATACATATCCTTGAGCCTATGTGGAGTTTTCCAATCGGTACCACGAACTAATTCCCTATAGCGTTGCGGCGTCCCGCAGGACAATTTCAAAAATATGCGTTGAGAATCCAAGGTTATGACATGCTTAAGTTCCGCTATTTCGTTTTTTATCTCGTAGTCCAGCGTGCCGTTTGACAGAATCCACATTGCAAAGCCAGTAGACATGAACTCGATAAGGGTCAGTCCAAAATATTCTTTAAACTTCTGATCAAATTCATAATCGGTCGGTGTGGCTAGGATGAGCTTATGAAATAATAAGAAACCTCTGCCGATTATTGTCTTTTTACTGGCCTGTAAAGGGAATTGGATTTGTCCTATTCTGTTAAAGTAAAGAGAAAATCTATTTAACATATCCTCTCCTAAAGATTCTTCCAAGTCTTCTAAATTCACCACCTGATTATAGGCTTTGTGAACCGCAGGGTTATTCAGGTCAAGAAAAACGCCTTTATAATCATTCGCAGACGAAAGGAGCAGAAACCGAGCCATCCTAGAAAGCACAATAGATAGTGAGCGCCTATCGTGTTCTGTTTTGCCCCTGGTCTGCAACCATGCCCATATCCAATCTGGTATATTCTTTCTATCCGCTTTAATGGTACCATATTTTAACGCCGCATTTACTGCACCAATTACATACAACCCATCGGATAAATGGAACTTTTTCAGTTGATCATAAAGTTCGTTCAGAGAATTCTTTTGGGTCATGGAAATAAAGGTGTTTTTTGTATTAGCATATTTTATAAAGGAGTGGATGGGTTGTGAAGACTATTGTAAATATCTTTGTAAGTACGATCGGTCATTAGTGCCGGGTACACCTGGTCGAAACCAAAATTGTACGGGAAGTCATTGATTAGGTTTTTGTCCTTCTTTAATATAAACTTCCCATAATAAGCAATGATAACCTTATAAACTTGTACGGTTTCAAAGATCTCCCGGCTAAGTAATTTAGAGTAACGGGGCTGTGAGTAATGTTGCTTTGTATGAATAGTCTGATCCCTCAGTTCCTGGAGGTCAGCGAGGTTTTGCCACCATGTTTCCTGTTCCGGATTTGGTGTATGATATATGTCCGAGAAAATTACTTTCAGCTTGGTAGTCAAAGGTAGAGATCGTTCGATGTGATTTTTATCCATCACTTTAGTGCCATTCGGTTTGGTGAAAGTGTAACCCTCTGGGATGAAATTATTTATAAACGCTTCTATTGAACTATAGGCGAAAATCAGGGCTGTTGTTATCAGTTCAAAATAGTCGAAATATTCTCTTTGTTGCTCCGGTATAGGAAAATTACCGCTATAATAATGGTGCCTAATCAGAATAGTTTCATCATAAAATTTTCTTGCTGCCTGGAGATTTTTTTCGCAAATACTGGAATATAATCCGACATCATTGGGCCGATCCAGAAATGTAGAAAGCCCGTCGAATTCTAGTACCCAATTATCACCAAAGGTATAACGGCGGTTCAAGTTATCCTCTTGTAAAATAATATCTGGCTTATGAGCCCTTAAATCTGCATGTTGCCTGTATTCAGAATTGATTTGATCTGCCACATATAATAAAGGGTTTATAATAGTCCATGAACTACCTTGATAGCCTACATAATAAACCGTTTCGTTATAGGAATAACTTTCGGTGATGGCATTCACTACTTGAGGAGATCTTTCGGCCAACAGATCAGAAACAAAATCAAGAGCTTGTTTAAACTTGAATGTTAGGATATCACTCACATCGTTATGCAATTGAAAAAGTAATATTTTACCATCATTGCCTTTGTAAAAAAAGGTATAGGTGGCTGCTCTCATTGTTTCCAATGTTGGCCTATCTTCTTTTCTGCCAATCATTTTAAAAATATCTTCAAGCTTGGAAGCAAACTCAAGATAAAATTCCGATTTAGGATTATAGTCGTTTGCAACGAAGGCCTCTGTCAGATAGACGTTAACCCAAGAAGGGAAATATAAAAATCCGTCAGTAGGGACAATATTGTTTTTTTCAACTGCAATTAAGCTAGTGGGAAAACCACTTTCATTAAGAGGCTTATATAACTTTTCTTGCAGAACCAGTTGAAATAACCGATCTGAACCGGTAAAGGCAACCGTTGTAATAAAATCAGGCCAAATCATAGTCTAAGATAGGCTTCTTAGCGTGAATTACCTTAAAAGACGCTGTGCCGAGTTGATTATGCTTTTGTTTTTTTCGAATAGTTCATCTAACATAGCCTTTAATAATGAAGATATCACTTTTAGAAAAATGCGTAGATAGACATTGCGGCACTGGTCGAAAAGAAACCATGTCGAGGTGACGATGTGTTCCCTCTCTCAAAAGAATTAACTGGATGCATTTCTCAAGTACTCAATCAGCGACCATTTTAAGAAAGGATTCTATAGTCATGCCTATAAGACAAAAGATGTGCAAACCTTAACTCAAAGGCATTGATTATTTTCTGAAAACATGCTATGCTTCAAAAAAGCAGTTTCGTGCATTTGAAATGTTCCGTAACAGCTTCAAAGATGTTGAAATTATCACTTCTGACGAGCTACATCGTAAAATTGAAAGCCTTCTTAAAATCATGCACCGTAAAATATAGTCCACCAAGTTGGGCTGTTTAATGGCGTCTGATGGAGGTACGAACTCAACACACTTTTTTGAATCGACCACATGATTGTTTGATGATAACCTTCCATCAGGTCTTTTTTCCAACTTCAGAAATGTTTATTTTTGAGTAAATCACCTATTTATGAGCGTCACCTACTTTAGACCCCGGGACCGCTTTGACTTTTCAATGGATACCTTGGATATCGGTAATCCTGTGCAATGGGACCGATCACAATTTTTAAAGCACTTTTTCAAACGTGTATTTGCAATCCCTGGCGACCGTTTAAAACAATTTTACCAGCGCCACCTTGCTTATTATTTATCGCATCATTCCGATGGTACAGAAGAGATATTCTTTAAATATTTCTGGTCACTCATTGAACGGCAGCTAAATGTATTATTGAATAAGGATGTCTACGACAAGAACCATTTACGCAACGAGCGGGAAATAGCACGTCTACAAAAATTTACAGAGCTGCTGATTTCACTTGATCGTTGGAACATCCATAAATCTAATGATGCAGTAATTGCGCAGCAGGATTCCCAAATCTATGCCCTCAAACAAGAAGTGACCCAGCTTAAATCAGACCTCAAAAAAGCAACCGCGCTGGAAACCGAGGGATATATCAATATTCAAGATGGCTACCGCAATACCGTTTTAAACCTGTATTTGCAAATGCAGGAACTAAAGACCCCTGAAGGGAAAGAACTGATGTTTTCACAAACTCAAAGCGTTTGGACTAAGATGATCTGCAAGTATTTCCGCGAGGGTGATAAGGAGATAAATCACGAAACTATACGCCGGTATTTCCCCAGCGACAAGCGGGAGCCGGGCGATAAACATGCCGATATCCCAGCGAAATCAAAGCTGTTTACGATCAATCCTGCTAAAAAGCGAAGCTGATTTCTTGTTTTGCCAGTCACATAGCCAGTTGTTTTGCAAGTATGTAACTAAACTGATAATCAATTTTTAATAAAGGCATTTAACTTTCCTTAGACACCCCCATTTTGACCACGCAGATTTGCGTGGTCAAGAAATCTACAGGGCATAGCACACATTTGTACCAAAACAAATGCTATGCAGATCATTAACCACGAAGCCCTTAGCCAATGCATCAGGGATGCAGTAAGGGCAGAACTACAAGAATACTTTAAAACAGGCGGCAACCAGCCGCCGGATTCAGAAAGACTTTTATCCAAGCAGGAGCTTGCCGCCGAACTCGGCGTGTCACTGGTAACGCTTACCGACTGGATGAAAAAAGACTTACCCTATTTGCGCCTGCATAAGCGGGTGTACTTCAAAAAGAGTCAGGTACTGGGTGCTATGCAACAAACCATTAAAGATTAAGGAGGATGACAGATGAATGTGGAACTAATCACCCGTGAGGATCTACGGGAATTCAAAAACGAATTACTTAACGATCTAAAACAGATCATGCAGCCAGGGCAAGGGCAATCCAAGAAATGGTTGAAAAGCAGCGAGGTCAGAAAGATGCTGAATATATCACCCGGCACCTTACAGAACCTGCGCATCAACGGTACCCTTCGCTTTACCAAAATAGGCAGTATCATGTATTACAAGTTGGAAGACATTAACAAGGTTTTGGAGGGTAACGGAAAATGATTATCTCAAAAAAGTTAGCAAGCTATAGCGACCTGATCAAACGCATGGGAAGCGATAAAAGGGTACTGGCGACTCATGTAAGCTTATTCACCGCTTTATTTATTTTTTGGCAGCGGGAAGGTTTTATCAGCCCTTTTGCCATCACCCGTAAAACGGTGATGGCTTATGCCAAAATCGCATCCATTGCAACTTACCATAAGTGTATCAGGGAACTGGATGAGTATGGCTATATCCGTTACCAACCATCTTTTCACCCGGCGAAAGGAAGCTTTGTTTATTGGCCGGATTGGAATAAGAGTTAGCAAAACGAGTGTTGCAAATGGCAATAGTACAGATCTGATGCGAAGCATCGGGAAGGGCGACGGGCGAAGCCCGAAAAGAAAAAAGGGAACCAGTTACGCAGTAACTGGCGGTAAAGGAAATCATCCGACAGTAAGGAGCGAGTTAATGTTTTTGCTTTACAAAAACCCGGATACACCCTGTCGGGATGATCCGGAACTCGCTCCCGTTGGTCGGTATTTAAGAAAGATTCAGAAAGGAGTTTAGGTCATGACACCAATAACAGAAAAGAGCAATTTACAAAAGAAACGGACGCCAGGCAGACCCAAAAAAACGATCAGCCGGAGCAGTATTTTGATGGTCCGGTTAACCCCCACCGAACGATTGCTCATCGAGGATCGGGCGAAAAAAGCAGGCATTAAATCGAGCGAATGGTTTCGCAGGGCAGCCAAGAGCGCCAAGGTTTTTCCGCGCTTCACTGCCGAGGAAACGGGTTGGTTTCGAATGCTGTCAGGACTGGCTAACAACTTTAACCAGTATGTGCACCTATCGCACACTAACGGGTTGCTATCGATGGCGATAAAGGGCCAAGCTATAATCAGGCAGATAGAAGAGCTGTTAACCAAATTGAATAAACATGATGGGTAAGCCAATCACCGGCAGAAGCTTTGGCGGTTGTATCCGTTATGTGGTCGAGCGGCAGGAAGCAAAGATCCTGCACGCGGAAGGTTTACGGATGAAAAACCCCAGCCAACTCATTCAGGACTTTAACCTGCAACGGAAGATGCGACCTGAGTTAGGCAAAGCAGTTGGACACCTCATCCTAAGCTGGAGTAAGGAAGACCTAGCTAAACTCAGCGATGCTATCATGGTGGAACGGTCAAAGGAGTACATGGAAAAGGTAGGCATCCGCAACACACAGTTTGTTATAGTCCGTCACACGGATAAAGCACATCCGCACTTGCACCTGATCTATAACCGGGTCGATAACAACGGCAGGACGATCAGTGATCAGAACAACTTTGCCAAAAACGTGAAAGCCTGCAAAGAGATTACGGTAAAGTACGGCTATCACTTAGGCAAAGGTAAGGAACTGGTCAACAGGCAGGCGCTACGTGGCAAAGAAAAGATCAGGTACGAGCTTCACGACGCCATCAAAGCTGCTTTAAAAACAGCCACCAACTGGAAAGAACTAGAAGCACAGCTGTCTAAGCAAAGTATTGCCATAGCCTACAAATATAGAAGCGGCACAAGCGAAGTGCAGGGTATCTCTTTTGAAAAAAGCAACCTGAAAATGAAAGGCTCGGCAATCGACCGCAGCCTAAGTTATGCAAAGATTGATGATGCATTAAACCGGAATATGAAAGTACAGCTTTACCAGGTGACACGGCAAAGTGGTGAACCATTACTTGCCAGCGGGTTAAGAGAGGCTGTACGGAACGACGGACAACATGAACATCACCACTCTGGAGGCGGTAAAAATCTTTTGGATATCCTATTGTCGCCGGAATTTATACCGGCTGGCTCTGGTCCAATGGGAGACGCAGAGGAAGCACACAGAAGGCGAAAGAAACGTAAGGGGCAGCAGCAGACACAAGGGCCACGGCTGTAAATAAATAATGTAGACGATCAGTTTAAAACAGAATGTTATGCAAAAGGAAGAAATTGAAGAAAAAGTAACGATGATGGAAGAGCTGTTCCAAGGAGTTGTGGGGCGGATGGATATATTAGAAACCGGTATGGCGGACTTTCTGAAAGCGTTCATGGAGCAGTATCGTAATGTGTTGGAAAGCATTGCTGCTCGTGTTGAGACCGCCAATAAGCGTTACGACGAAAGTAAGATACAGACCAACATAGATGAGTTGACAAAGGTAGTTGCCAATATGCCTAAGGTGATTACCGTCAGGAATACGCACCATTTCGGTGCCTGGTCAAAGGCCTTGATTATCGGTGTCGTGATTGCCTTCGTTTTAACTGCTGGTTCTGTAGGAACGACGCTTTACTTTAATCATCAGAATAACCGGCTAAACAGTGAAGCTTATAACTTTTATTTAGTTAGGGCATTGTATCCCGAAGTATCGAAAACCATTGAAGGAAAGTTGGCTGAAGATCCAAACGCCTTTATACAACATGCAGAAAAGGCTATGGTGAAACAGCAGGCTATTATCGCAGCAGAAGCCGAGGCAAAGCAGGCGGAGCAGCAGCAAAAAGCGGCTAAACAGAGGTTGGAGAAGGTTAAATCAAGTAAGTAGAGGGGTATGATTGTCCCAATGTGGCTGCGGCAGGTTGCTGCATTGCACCACGCGCTTTGCGCCGGGTTCCATTTCGCAATCAGCCTTGCTCGCCCCACGCAGGCAAGTATTCGTACCACATACACGCCTGCCAGCCCTGCGCACGTATAAGGAAAAAGTCACAGCACCGCCATCACAAAGGTAGCTACGCAGGGAAACCGTCAAGGGTATATAAACAACGGCTATCACCGTTGCCCTTGACAGTTTCCCAGCTTTTAGCTCCGGCTGTTTAAGCGATGCAATGACCTAATGTGTGCAGCACTACTCTTTTGATAATATTTTAACTTACAAAACACTTTACAATTCAACAATTTAAAAGGATAAATTTTATATTTAGAACTCCTTATAAATTTAAACCTGAACTATTGATAAATCCATGGATAAAAATAAAGTTGTTACTTACGCACTTCTTGCTCATATCAATAATACCACAACCTTCTCAACTGGCTTATTAGACATTTTTATCCCAATTGCCAAAAAAGCAATATCAGAACTCAACAAAAAAGGGATTGAGAGAGGCGGAAGTATTATTGAAATTCAAAATATAGTAAACGAATTATATGGATTGGATGTGCCAGTTCCAATTTTAAAGAAGTTATTGGTCAAGATTCAAAAAGAGGTAAATACCGACTCAGTAACTCGATTTATTCTTTATTCAGATGGGGCATATGCAGTTCACGACTACAATTTCGATGACTATGAAGAAGTGATTTTGAAAAAGGAGCTTGAAATAAGCCATTTGGAAGACTTATTTCAAAAATTTTGTGAGGTACATAAAATAACTAAAAATGAATATTCTTCAATTTTTGATTTTATTAATCGCAACAAGCTTTCTATTGCCCGATACTTAGACGATCGAGCGGAAAAAATTTTGGAAGCGCAGACATCCCTGTTGATAGAAGCAAAATTTACTGACTATTTCAGAAACGTTCCAGAAGTTTATAATACTATCAGAAGCATTTATCTTGGTTCCGTAATTTCTACCTATATAGAATTCAAGACGGAAGAAGTTAAATTAAATGTAGAATTACTATATGACACAAATTTTGTTGTTGGTCTTTTAGATTTAAATACCCCTGAATCATCCCACACTTGTAATAAGCTGGTTGACTTAGCTAAAGGGCTGGGGTTCAAGCAATCAATAATGGAGACTACGATAACCGAGATTCAATCTTTATTAAAGGCCAGAGCAGAGAATTTTGAGTCAGCTTATCTCGTACGTCGAGTAAATCGGGAAGATATCTACAACGCATGCGACAGAAAGGGTTTGAACAAAACAGATTTACAAAGAATAGCCGACAATATTGAAGAGTTTTTAATCTCCAAGAACATATTTAAGGTTTCTAACACTGAGAAATATCGCAACCTAGCAAAATTCAGTCGGGAGTTTGAATCTCTTAAGCATTATAGATCTTCTGATTTTTCAGCGCTTCATGATGCGTCTGCAATTTATTATGTTAGGGAGAAGAGAGGGAAAAGGAAATTTGCATTTGAAGACGTCAATTGTTGGTTTGTCCACAACTCTACAAGTACTGTAACCGATCCGAACTTTCAAAATGAGGGAAAAGGTTCAAAGCCACTTCCTGAAAGTATTAAAGTTGATGATTTGTTAAATATTTTATGGCTAACAAATCCTGGATTTGCACAAACTTTAAACTCAACTGAACTCACAAACTTTGGACTTAACGCTTTAATATCTTGCACTTTAAGTGATGCTCTGCCGAAAGCATCATTGATAAGGGATTTAGACTCCAACATAAGCAAATACGTTGCTGACTCAACTCTAAATGAGCAGGATATCATAAGACTTGGTACAAGAATATCGAATCGTGAACTTACAGATATAGATGAACTTAACAATCTCGAAAAAAAGGCGCCAAATGAGTTTATTAAGAAAGTAAAGCAGGCTTCCGAAGCACAAAAAGCTCAGGAAGAAGAACGCGCAAAACGGATAGATAACTTATTTGCGGAAATTACCGAATCGAGTAAGTCGCTTAAACAACAACAAGAAGACTTAATCCTGGAGCGGGATAAATTCACGGTTGCAAGAGAAGAGGCTGCAAATATGGTAGCAAAAAGTGAAGCTGAAAAGGCAGAACTCAGAAATCAACTACAGAAAAACCAATCTCGCACACTACGGCTAGAAAACGAAATAAGACAAGAGAAACGCAAAAAATTCATAAATGGAAAAATCAAAAGATGGCGTTTATTGGGATGGATTGAATTCTCTGTGTGCTTATGCATTTTTACTTCAGTAATCGTTTATTTCTTATATAAGAACAATTGGTCTTTGGAGCAAGCCTCCGTTCAAATAAGTAAGGCAAAGGAAAACATCATTTTCAGCGGATTAGTATTCATAGGAGGTTTGTTTATGAATGGTGTTTCAATTAAATCTTTGGTAGATAAGTATAGAAATCATTCAAATATTAAAGCCTTTAAAGAAGGTATTGAAATCCCAAAAGATTTAATAGAGGTAACATCTTTAAATGAAAAGTGAGTATATTTCATATCATGAAAAGTAAAGAATATCGTTAAATTTTCTTCTTTAGCAACTCAATCTTTTCCCTTTCGCTGGCCAACAAACGTTACCTCTGACATAATATCCTCAAATATAATAAAACGGTTCTTTTACTGAGATTTACTAGCTAAATATATAACTATCAAGGGGTCACAATTTGCGACCCCTTGATAGTATCACGAAATGTGATACCTTATTTTTTAAATTTAAATCCTATGGGCTCCCGTGGCTCATTTTTTTGCGTTATCAGCTGCTTTAAAGCCTGAAATATGGCAGTGATATCATCATCATGCTGAACAACTAACTTTTCCAGCTGTTCGAACTTGAGTAGTAAGTCTTTTTGAGAAATCAGCATCTCTCTGAATTTCACAAAGACTTCAATGATTTTTATACTCATTGCTATTGCTCGCTGACTTTTGATTACATTGGCAAGCATCAAAATTCCGTGTTCACTAAAAGCATAAGGCAAGCTACCACCTAAATGCTTTCTAGAAGGTATCGCATTTTGCGATACCATTAAATCTACCTCTTCGTCTAATAACTGGAACATAAAATGGTCAGGAAAGCGTTCTGAGTTGCGTTTAACTTGTTCACGCAGTCGAATGGGCTTTACATCGTACATCTCTGCGAGATCTCTATCTAGCATTACTTTGATTCCTCTAATGAGATAAATTTTTTCTGCTATCTGTTGATCATTACTATTTAGCTCTTTCATTACTTAAATGTTATGGGCATTTTTAATTGAATTAATTAGACTGTAGTTTTCTCCGTAGCGCTCCCATATCCTCCCCAACTTTGAGATCTAAAATCCGTGCGTAGTGCTGAGTTGTTTTAATATTGGTATGTCCAAGCATTTTAGATACGCTTTCAATAGGCACACCGTTTAATAGAGTGACAGTGGTAGCAAACGTATGTCTGGCAATATGAAAGGTAAGATCTTTCTCTATACCGCATATATCTGCTATTTCCTTTAAGTAAGCATTCATTTTTTGATTGCTCAGTATCGGTAATAGTCGATCTTCATTTTCGCATTGTGGATGATCCCGATATTTCTCAATGACTGATAACGCATACGGCAATAATGGAATGCGGGAGGAAGTGTCCGTTTTCTGGCGGCTGGTAAAAATCCATTGCTCGCCATCAAAACCACGAACAATTTCAGAACGCTTCAACTGTTGAACATCCACATAAGCTAGACCGGTATAACAACTGAATAAGAAAATGTCCCTGACCTGATCTAGCCTGGCACTCACAAACTTTTTAGAAGCCATCAAGTCAAGCTCTTCTTTTGAAAGAAAAGGGCGGTCAACTTTTTTGATTCGAATCTTATAATTTAAGAATGGGTTGACTGTTATCCACCCGTTGGCCAAACAGATACGGACGATCTTCCCAAAGTTTTTGATGTATTTAAATGCCGAATTGTTGTTGCACTTTCTTACAGACCGGAGGTAAAACTCGAACTCAGTAATAAAATGATGGTCAATCTGTTTAACCCGGACGTCTTTTTTATTGTACTTCCATTGCATAAAGTCAATGGTATGCTTTAAGGTGGTTTCGTAGCGAGTTGCTGTTGCCGGAGCAAATTCACGGTTAACGAGGGCCATCACTTTTCGATTATGTTCTTGAAAAACCTCGACTAACATCATCGGCTTTTCGATTTTACCTAGATACCGGTTTTTGATTTTCTCAGCCGTAATTTCTTCATCGTAATCCTTGAGATAACGGGCGGTATCATTAATCTTCATCTCAAGTCTGCGCAGCGTTGAATTAATTTCTTCGATCTCTGGCGTCCTTCCTTTGGCTCGTCCTTCACTTGGATCCCATAACCTGGGCTCAATTCTTTCACCGGTTGCAATTTCAACACGTTGTCCGTCCACAGTTATCCTCATGTAAACCGGAACTTTTTGCTCTTTGGCATTTGCTCTCTTTTTCAGGTAAAAGAGAATAGCGACATTTTTAGTCATAAAAAAGCTGTTAAAAGTTAAACAAAAGTAACTTCGCAGCATAATTCAAACAAGATGTTCACTTGCTGAACATGTTGATAATCAATTAGTTGATTGACCTCTGGTGAGCAGCTTAGTGTAAAGTGACCTGCTCACCAGAATAGTCACCAAAATGGCCGTTCAACGGTGAGCAAATTAAACCAAAATGCAACAAAAAACCCCTCAAACATAGCGTTTGAAGGGTTTTAGTGGTTTTTGATACCTACTTGGTGGAGCCGGAGGGATTCGAACCCTCGTCCAAACATGGTATAAGGTAAGCTTTCTACATGCTTAGCTTCTGTTTAATTGTAGGGAAGGGGAAGGTCAGTCGCTTACCTGTACCGTCTTCCTTAGGTGCTTTATCTCGCCTGCTATGCACACCATTAAGCTGGCCAGTTCCGTTTTTCGATGCCCCTATTGCCGATTCAACAGAACGGAAAACCGGCGGGACAAAAGCTAGTTAATTCTAAATTAAGCAGCTAAGGCGTAGTTATTTTCGCCATTTGTAAGTTTGAGCGTTCTGATTTAAGCGCTAATTCACCCAACGCGCTGCATGCTTACTTACTTATCTCCATCCTGTCAATTCCGGTCGACCCCATTTTATTAGAGCTGCATAAGCCGGTAGCAGTTTGCAGTTAAGGGTTCAAATATACGGAAAATAGTTTGCAGTTAACTAATATCTTCTATCCAACAAGATGTTTTATGAATGGTATTTTGCTCATTATATAAGCTAAAAGCCACGATAGTAAAAAACATGACAAAGCGATAACAGGAATACTAAATATCGGATTAAAAATAGTGTAGTTAATATCTGTCAAATCAAAAAGAGTTAATATCAACGCGTGACTGAAATAGATCCCCAAAGTGAATTTACCAGCATTTTGAGCTATTTTATTCAAAGCAGGACTTAACCTTACCACTGTATGTTTAGCGGTCAAAAATGCGCTTGCCGAAAGCAGAATGATGAACGGGCTTATCGGTTCATAAAAAAAAGTACTTATTTCATGGTTTTTTAATAGCAGGTAATGCGTACCCGCAATAATGATCAGTGCTGTTACCAAAAACGTCGCTGCAGCGATATAAACCAGACCACGAATATGGAAATTTTTGCAAGTCAGATAATAACCTAGAATCAGATAGCCTATATAACCGGTAAAGTTATGCAGGTCGATAGCTGTATCAAAACTGCTTAAGTAGGGTTTGCTGATCAGTACAGTTAAAAACCAGATGCAGAGAAAGTATAAAAGCTCTTTTTCTGATGCATGCCTTACAAATTTACCCAGGATAGGGATGAACAAATACAAGCCTATTAACAAGTATACATACCACAAGTGATAATAGGCGCCCGTTTGAAATTGGAGTAAGATCAGTTTGGTGTTTGCCCAGATATCGCCTGTAAAAGCGAACTCCTCGTTGTAGCATCGGTAAAGGATGTAAACGGTGCTCCAGAAAAGAAAAGGTAATATTAAGCGGCTCAGTCGTTTCTTTAAAAAATCGCCCAGCTCATAATCCCGGTGAAGCAGCAATGCGCCGGTTATCATTACAAAAACGGGTACGGCAAAGCGCACCAGGGCATTGTAAATATCGGCTACGAGCCAATCTTTCATGGAGTTTCCTTTATGATAAAAAAGCAGGGGTGAAGCTGTGTGCAATATCACAACCGCAAACATGGCAATCAGGCGTAAATTATTTATCCAGGTTATGTTTTGTGGCGTATCCTGAGTGTTATCCTGGTTAAATGTCATCTGTCAGCACTGTAGTACCTGGTTTAAGGGCGGGATGTATTATATTTTATAAATACCGGTAAATATAAGAAGGGAAGATTATAAATTGAAGAGCCAGTGTAAAACTAATCTTTCTTTATAAAGCTCCGCTGTTTCCCACCCCAGTCGCTCAGCTGTTTTAGGATAGGGCCCAGTTCCAGCGCCATCTCGGTAAGTTCATATTCAACTCTTGGCGGTACTTCAGCAAAAATGGTTCGTTTAACCAGGCCGTCCTCTTCCAGGGCACGTAATTGCAAGGTTAGCATGCGTTCAGATATATAGGAAAACTCTTTTTTGATTTCGTTAAATCTCATTTTTCTTTTGCATAACTTATCCAGTATCAATAATTTCCACCTGCCCCCAAGCTTATGAACAGCATAGGTAAGGTCACAATCAATAATACACACTTCGTTACGGGTATAGGTTGAACTTTGCTTTCTGCCGGCCATTAGTTACTTTTTTGTTAGTACCATACAATTAATTACTTACCGTGTAAATTTAACGTTGCCAACTAATTTTGCCAAAGAAATTTTTGACAAAAAATAATAGTATAAAAATTATGGATCTGTATTTAACAGGAAAAACCGCGGTAGTAACCGGAGCCAGTCAGGGACTTGGACGAGCTATCACCAAAGAATTAGCTATAGAAGGTGTAAAAGTATTAGCTACCGCCCGCAATGTGGAATTACTAAAAAGCCTGCAGGAAGAAGTAGTAGCTGCAGGAGGTGTAGAGCCGGTTATATTGATACAAGATTTTGTTGCACCAGATGGGCCGCAGAAAATCGCGGCAGCAGCTTTATTAAACCTGGGTCAGGTTGATATCCTGATCAACAATACCGGTCGTAGCCAGCCCCTGGATGTTATTGGAGAGGAGGAGGCCTGGAGCGCGTCGATGACGATGGATTTTGACCGTCACCGGCAATTGACTCAACAATTATTGCCTCATTTTATGGAACGTAAGCAGGGCTCGATCTTAAACATCACCAGTACTTATGAGTTACGCAGCATAAATGTTTCGGCTGTTGCCAAAGCGAGCATTGCTATGTGGTCAAAACAGTTGGCGGGACAATTGGGTAAATATGGTATCAGGATCAACTGTTTACAGCCTGGCCTGCTTGATACAGCCAATGTACGCCGCGGCTTTACTGCCGAAGCCCGTAAGGAATTTGCAGCCCGCGAAATCCCCCTGGGCGATTTTGGCGAACCGCAGGATATAGCCAATATGGCCACTTTCCTGGTATCGCCACGTGCAAAATACATCACCGGTACCGTTGGTGTCGTTGATGGCGGAATGCGCCATTATGCTTTCTGATCTTTTCTTATAAAGAGTATTATCATCACATCTGCGTCAAAGCCAGAAGGTGATGGGTGATGTGGTGATCATACTTGTTGTATGTTAATTTACTTTAATGCTAATCCTCTATTTGGATTTATACTTTTTTCATATCAATGTCAATGATCAAACATTTTTTAATATTCACTTAACTAAAGTGATATCTTTATGCTCATACCAAACCGAATGAGCACTATTGTAAAGAATCGGATAACCTCTATTGATTTCCTTCGTGGCACTATTATGATCATTATGGCGCTTGACCATGTGAGAGATTACTTATACTCAGGTTCATTTTTGTTCGATCCGCTCGACCTTTCAAAAACAAGCGGTATATTATTTTTTACCCGGTGGATCACGCATTTTTGCGCCCCGATATTTATGCTCCTTGCCGGAACGTCGGCCTATCTTATAGGGCAAAAGAAAACCAAAACGGAGCTATCCGTATTCCTCATAAAAAGAGGATTATGGCTCATCTTTCTGGAAATGATAGTGGTTAATTTTGCCTGGAATTTTAATATTACGTTTCCCATGTTTCTTTTTGTAACTATTTGGGCTTTAGGGCTAAGTATGATTATACTGGCTGCGTTTATACACTTGCCCAAGAAGCTGATCCTGGTTATTTGTATTGCGATAGTAGCCGGGCATAACCTGTTGGATAATGTTCATGTGGAGGGTAATACTTTGCAAGGGTTTGGATGGGCGCTGATACATGACCAGCGATTTTTTACCTGGCATCAAGAGATATTTTTAGTAGGTTATCCTATTGTGCCGCTGATGGCGGTAATGCCTTTAGGTTATTGCTTAGGCACATGGTATGCTACTGGTTATGATATCAATAAAAGGCAACGGAATTTATTGATCCTCGGCAGTTTTGCTATTGTTTTATTTATAGCGTTGCGCTATACCAACCTGTACGGCGACCCGGTAAAATGGAGTGTACAAAAAGATGCTTTCTTTACTTTCCTTTCGTTTATTAAAGTAAGTAAATATCCACCATCCTTATTGTATCTTTTGGTGACACTGGGAGGTGCGTTTTTGTTTCTTTCATTTACCGAAAAGCTAAGAGGACGAGTTGTAAACATAGTTTCGGTATATGGCAGGGTACCCATGTTTTATTATCTTATCCATATCTATGTAATACATTTGATAGCCGTTATCGCATCGGTCTTTATCCCCGGCCAAAACTGGAAATTATGGTTCCTCACAAAGCCTATCTGGTTCACTACAGATCTTAAAGGCTATGGATTCTCTTTACCTGTTGCTTACCTCATCTGGATAGCCATTATAGTAGCCCTGTATCCTTTATGTAAACGTTATGATGCATACAAACAGGCCAACAAACAAAAATGGTGGCTAAGTTATTTGTAGTTTTTGATCAATTGCCGATGCTATTCGCTCCTTAAACTTTTTACCGGACTTGCAACTGCTGCTTTGATGGATTGAAAGCTAATGGTAATCAGCGCTATCAATACAGATACAACCGCAACAATAACAAAAGTTATCCAGGTAACATCAATACGGTAAGCAAAACCAGATAGCCACTTGTGCATAGCATACCAGGCTAATGGCCACGCGATGATATTGGCTATTAGAACCAGTTTTAAGAAATTTCCTGAAAGTAGCAGCACAATGCGTTGCACAGATGCCCCAAGCACTTTCCGTACCCCGATCTCTTTCACCCTCTTTTCGGCCGAATGCGACGCCAGGCCAAACAGCCCCAAACAAGAGATGAAAATGGCGAGACCAGCCAGAATACCTACTATCTTGCTTACCTGGTTATCGGCTTTGTAAACCTCGTTAAAGTGGTCGTCCAGAAATTGATATTCAAACGGATAATTGGGGTATAAGCCATCCCATTTTGATTTGATAAATGCTATAGCAGCCGTAGTATTGCTCCCATTTATCTTAACAGAAATATTTCTGAAATCCCAGCTATGTGCGCACACCATAAACATGGGCTCAATTTTGTATTGTAAGGAATTGAAATTGAAGTTTTTGGCAACTCCTTTTATTGTGCCTAATGAATCAAAGCCAAATTGCAAGCCTATCAGCGAAGATAGAGGGGCCTTAGGATGATCTTTTAACAGCGATTTTGCCAGGGCTTCATTAACAATATATTCACGTCCGTTGAGTTTTTTATCCGGAGAAAAATTACTACCGGCAGCCAGTTTTATTTTATACAGATCAAGGTAATTGTCATCTACCACCAAAAGGGTTGTGCCAAAATCTTGCTTTGGTCCATCCGCAGGTTTAAAAGATACCCCTGTCTGATCCAAATGACTCCCTAAAATATCCTGCGAGGCAGTTACCCCCGATACTAAAGTACTGTTCAATAATTGATCCTTAAAAAGTTCATATTTTTTGGTGGTGATCCTATCCAGGGGGATATTGACTATTTGTTCCCGATTGTACCCTGGATCCTGCTTTTGCATAAACCTGAGCTGCCTTAACACAAATACGGTGGCTATCATCAAAAAGATGGCACTGCTAAACTGGATAACAACCAATATGTTCCGGAGCAGGCCTTTATCTTTCCCAACTTGTATAGATCCCTTCAAAACCTTGGCGGCCTGGAACGAAGATAGGTAAATAGCAGGGTAGATGCCCGATAGGAGACCGATAAGAACCGTTCCTCCGAATATAAAGGCTATGGTGCCCAAACTGCCAAATACATTGAAGTTGATGTTTCGGTCGCTTAGGTTATTAATATAAGGAAGGGCCAGTTCAACCAGGCCAATGGCCAAAACTAAGGCGATAAAAGAAATTAGAATCGTTTCGCCCAAAAATTGGAAAGCCAGTTGAAAACGATGGGCTCCGATGGATTTACGAATACCCACTTCTTTGGCTCTTTCTGCAGAGCGCGCTGTTGAAAGATTAATAAAATTAACACAAGCTATGATCAGTACTATCAGCGCGATAATAGCAAACAGGTTGGTCGATTTTTTATCAAATTTTTGATAATTGATATAATCTAAACCAATATCCGCCGAGTTGGCATGCACGTCCTTCAAAGGCAGAAGAAACAGCTTCATATATTTGGTACCATCTTTGCCGAGATGCTCTGTAATAAAGGCAGGGAATTTCTTTTCCAACAATGCCTGGTTGGTGCCGGGCGCAAGTTCAAGATAGGTATTTAACCAGTTGCCGCCCCAGTTTTTAAACATCCAGGGTTTATAAATACTGCTGAATGAGAACAGGGCATCAAATTGTAATTGTGAGTTTTGGGGCACATTGGCAAGTACTCCCGTAACAGCGAAGGAAACAGTATCGCTGCCATAATGGGTTATTGTTTTCCCGATAGGGTTGGCATCGCCAAATAGTTTTTTGGCCGTTTTTTCGGTAAGTAAGATACTATTGGGCTTGCTGAGTGCTGTTCTTTTATCGCCACTGATTAGTTTAAAATCAAACATCTGGAAAAAGGTGGAGTCGACAGCAAATGCTTGTGGCAAAAATATGCGCTCGTTGTTATAGGTCATCTGGTATTTTTCATTCCACTTTATCTTCGTGAAATTTTTTATTTCCGGGTACTTCATTTTTAAGGCCTGCCCCATCGGAAACATGGATAAAGCAACCTTTTGCGTTGTTCCTTCCTGACCAACTGTCTGCACCTCATTTAACCGGTAAATGTTTTTGGTATGAAAATTATCAAAGCTTTTTTCATAGGCAACAAACATCATGATTACCATAAATGCGGCCATACCCACAGCCAGGCCTACAATGTTGATGGCTGAGAAAGCTTTATTTTTCCAGATGTTGCGCCAGGCTATTTTAAAGTAGTTCTTGATCATCGGTTTAAAGTTCTAATGGATTAGGGAAACTAAAATGATTCGTTAAAATATATGCCATGTTTTTAAATATTTGATTTTTAATTAGTTAAATATATAATGCGCCATCCTGCTGTATCAAAAACGTACATGATATTGTTTGCTGTGTATCAAAAACGGATAGGTCGGGCACAAAAAATATTATGTTATTTAAAAACATTTTGGCTGGTTTTTATTTACCTGTAAGAGATGTTGCATGAATGCCAATCGGTTACATTTGTGTATAACTAAAAAAATATGAAAGCAATTCAAATGACAGGATACGGAGATTCGTCCGTTTTGAAAATAGAAAACATAGCTCAGCCTGTACCTGCTACCGGCCAGGTGCTTATCAAAATAGCGGCTACAACCATTAATCCGTTCGATATGAAAATTCGCTCAGGTGCAATGAAGCAATTTATACCCATTCCAATTCCATTCGTTCCCGGTACTGATTTCTCCGGAACGGTAGAAGAGACCGGCGAGAATGTAACCCGCTTAAAAAAAGGGGACAAGGTTTTTGCCACCACATTTGGCGGTACCTATGCTGAATATATCGTGATGGATGAAAAAAATGTTTCTTTGATTCCGAATAATGTTAGCCTGAATGAAGCCGCAGCCCTTGCTGTTCCGCTGAATACCGCTTACAGTGTGTTGATAGAAGGCGCGAATTTGCAAGCTGGTCAAAAGGTATTGATTCATGGAGCAGCGGGTGCTGTTGGTATCGCGCTGGTTCAGATGGCCAAAGCATTGGGCGCTTATGTTATCGGCACAGCTTCGGCGAAGGGCAAGGATCTTATCAAATCATTAGGCGCTGATGAGGCGATCGACTATAAAACACAAGATTTTGGCCAATTGGTACATGATGTTGACCTGGTTATAGATGGAGTAGGGGGTGAAACGCAGCAGAAATCATACGCGGTAGTAAAAAAAGGCGGTAAATTAATTAGCATAGTTATGCCTACTTCAAATGAAGAAGCGGAAAAATATGGTATCAGTGCCGAATTTATCAATTCGGCCCCAAAATTGGAGAAATTGGCATTTGGCAAAAAATTAGTTGAGGAAAATAAAATTACCCCACATATAGCCAAAGTATTGAATCTGGAAGCCGCCGCCGAGGCACAGGACCTGGTTACAGCCGGTGGCCTTAATGGAAAAGTGATTTTACAGATAGCTTAATAATTCCGGGCCAGATTTAAAGATTTAGCTTAATCAGATCTATAAAACAAGAAAACCCGGCTCAAAGTCGGGTTTCCTTGTTTATGCAATAGTTGTGTTTTGATTACCTGCTTTCGGCAAGCTGTTCATTGTTTACCACACGACCCGGGTAAACTTTCAAAGCTTCCTCCAGACATATCATAGCGTTTTGCAGGTCTTCATTTTTTAATACATAGGCCATACGCACCTCGTTATATCCTGCGCCGGGAGTGCTGTAAAAACCGGTTGCAGGTGCCATCATCACTGTTTGGTTATCATGACTGAATACTTCCAACATCCATTGGCAGAATTTATCGGCGTTATCAATAGGTAATTTAGCTACCACATAGAAAGCGCCACCTGGATTTGGACAGTAAACGCCATCTATTTTGTTCAGTTTGCTCACCAGGGTATCCCGGCGACTGGTATATTCTTTATTTACGGCTTCAAAATAGCTGTCGGGAGTATCAACGGCAGCAGTGCCTGCAATCTGTTCAACCATACCTGCGCTCAGGCGGGCCTGGGCAAATTTTAAACCAGCAGTTAAAACCGCTTTGTTTTTGGTGATTAAACAACCCAAACGGGCGCCACAGGCACTATAGCGCTTACTTACGGTGTCCATCACAATCACATTTTCGTCTAATCCTTCCAGGTGCATAGGCGAAATAAAGGTGCGGCCATCATAGCAAAACTCCCGGTATGCTTCGTCCGAAAACAGGTACAGATCATACTTAAGGGCCAGTTCTTTCAAGGCTTCCAGTTCTTCTTTAGAATATAAGTACCCTGTAGGATTGTTGGGGTTACAGATGATGATAGCCTTGGTTTTATCAGTTATCAGCTTTTCAAACTCGCTGATCGGAGGTAGTGCGAAACCATTGTCGATAAAAGAAAGTATGGGTTTTACCACTATGTCGCTCTGGCTGGCAAAGCCGTTGTAATTGGCATAAAAAGGCTCTGGGATAATTACCTCATCACCCGGATCGAGACAGGCCATCATGGATATGGTGATAGCTTCTGAACCACCGGTGGTTACAATGATGTTATCGGGTGTGATGTTGTAACCCAGTTTGTTGTAATATTCTGTAAGCTTTTTGCGATAAACCAGCGTTCCTTCAGACGGGGTATAGGCCCAAACTTTAAAATCAATATTTTTAATGGCATTCAGCATGCCTTCAGGGGTTTCAATATCAGGCTGGCCGATGTTCAGGTGATACACTTTTTTGCCATCCAGCTTAGCTTTATCAGCAAAGGGAGTTAGCTTGCGTATAGGCGATGCGGGCATTCGCTGCCCTTTTTGAGATATTTTTGGCATGTGCAAAATTAATAAAAAAGAAAGTATTGTTGTTATATACCTCCTCAAACGAAAAAAGACCCTCAAAAAGGGTCTTTTATTTTATATTTTTTAATCAGCCCCTGCTCAGCAAGGGCTATGGCAACTTGCTGTAATTATTTGCTCGATGCAGGCTTGGCTACAACTTCGCCAACAATATTCAGGTACTTTTCTGGCGTAACCGCGTTTGATTTTACAACAATGGTTTTGTTGAAAGGAGCAGCGGCAGCAGCATTATAAGTAATTTTGATTGTGCCTTTTTCACCACCTTTTACAGGAGTTTTGGTGTAATCGGCAATGGTGCAACCGCAGGTTGGTCTTACTTCTGTCAAAATAAGAGGCTCTTTACCAACGTTGGTAAATTCAAAAACGGTAGTTACAGGAGTACCCTGAGGTATCTTGCCAAAGTCGTGTTTTTCTTCATTGAATTTAAACTCCGCTTTTTGGCTATCCTGTGCCGATGCAGTAAAGGCAAATCCTAAAACTACTGCGCAAATCATTAATATTTTTTTCATACTTTGTTTGATTAATACAAATATATAAGGTTTAACGTAAAACAAATATATAAGGTTTAACCCAAATTAAAAACTATTAGTTAAACTCCATGTTTTATTGTCAGTATGCAAAATACAGAATAGAATTTTATAATTTTACCGTCTAAACGAAATTATATATGCCCGAATCTACCTTACGTGCAACCAGTAAATTTAATACTGCAGAACTGAGTTTTGATGATTTCAAAAAAATTGTGATTGACGATTATCGTATTGGTTACGAAAGTCGTCAGGCAAGTTTAATAGGCAGGAGAGAGGTTTTAACGGGCAAAGCTAAGTTTGGCATCTTTGGCGATGGTAAGGAAGTTGCCCAATTGGCCATGGCCAAAGCTTTCCGCGCCGGCGACTGGCGTGCAGGATACTACCGCGACCAAACTTTTATGTTTGCTACCGGTATGAGCAACCTCAAGGAGTTTTTTGCACAGCTTTATGCCAACCCCGATATCGAAAAAGATCCTGCATCTGGTGGCAGGCAGATGAACTGTCACTATGCCACCCGCTTTGTGAACCCCGACGGCAGCTGGGTTGACCAGGCCGAAACCATGAACTGCTCCTCAGATATATCAACCACGGGCGGCCACATGCCCCGTTTACTGGGTTTGGCCTATGCTTCCAAACTATATCGTCAAAATAAAGAGCTGGAATACCTGAAACAGTTTTCGCTGGGTGGTAACGAGGTTGCCTTTGGTTCTATAGGCAACGGTTCCACATCCGAAGGTTTGTTTTTTGAAACCTTTAACGCGGCAGGTGTACTGCAGGTGCCCATGGCCATCTCGGTTTGGGATGATGCCTACGCTATATCCGTACCAGCAAAACTGCAAACCACCAAAGAAGATATTTCTGAGATACTTAAAGGCTTTCAACGTGAAAATGGCTCCAATGGCTATGAAATATTTAAAGTAAGGGGCTGGGATTATATCGCTCTTTGCGAAACTTATGAACGCGCTATAACGATATGTCGCGAGCAGCATGTGCCGGTACTCATCCATGTGGTGGAAATGACACAGCCTCAGGGCCACTCTACCTCGGGTTCACATGAACGTTACAAATCAAAAGACCGCCTGGCCTGGGAAGATGAGCATGATTGCCTGTTGAAAATGCGCGAGTGGATGCTTTCTTCAGCAATTGCCACGGAAGCAGAGCTCGATGAATTGGAAACAGCAGCCAAAAAATATGTACGGGAATGCCAGCGCGAAGCCGCCGCCGAACTGGGGGATATCATTAAAGTTGAAGTTGAAGAAACCGCGCGCTTAATTGACAACCTGGCCTATACCGTAGCTGCTAAAGAAGAGCTGACCGGTATCGCTACCGAACTGCGTTCAAGTTATGATGCCGGCCGGAAAGATACCGTAGGTTCCGTGCGTAAAGCCCTCCGCCTTACAGTACATGAAACGGTAACTGAAAGACAGGTATTGTTAGATTGGCTAAAAGCAGAGACCATTAAAAATAAGGAGCGTTACGATTCTAAGTTATTTTCAGAAACACCACAATCTCCTTTAAATGTGCCTGTTGTGCCGATTATCTACAGTGAAGAAGCACGCCTTTTAGATGGTCGCGAAATATTGAACGCCTGTTTTGATGCCAACTTTGAGCGCGACAAAAGCATTGTTGCCTTTGGCGAAGATGTAGGCGCTATTGGCGATGTGAACCAGGGTTTTGCCGGTTTGCAAAACAAATACGGCGATCTGCGCATTACCGATACCGGTATCCGCGAAACTACCATCATAGGCCAAGGCATGGGCCTGGCTATGCGTGGTTTACGCCCTATTGCCGAGATCCAATACCTCGATTATCTCATCTACGCCATGACCGTTTTGTGCGATGATATAGCCAGTTTAAGTTACCGCACTAAAGGTGGTCAAAAAGCGCCGCTCATTATCCGCACACGTGGCCACAGGCTCGAAGGGATCTGGCATTCAGGTTCACCGATGGGCATGATCGTTAACTCCATGCGTGGTTTCCATCTTTGTGTGCCCCGTAACATGACTCAGGCCGCAGGTTTGTATAATACCCTGTTAAGGGGTGATGAACCGGCTATCGTGATCGAAAGTTTGAACGGCTACCGCCTGAAAGAAAAGCTTCCGGAAAATGTGGGAGAATTTACCGTTCCGCTGGGTAAGGCCGAGATATTGAAAGAAGGCGGCGATCTTACCGTTGTTTCTTATGGATCAACCCTGCGTATTGTGCAGGAAGCTGCCGCAGAGCTCGATAAAATGGGTATCAATATCGAAATTATCGATCCGCAAACCCTGTATCCTTTTGATATTGATAATGTTTGTGGTACTTCCTTAAAAAAGACCAGCAAATTATTGGTTGTTGATGAAGACGTACCGGGAGCGGCATCAGCCTACATTGTTCAAAAGATTGTAGAAACCGAAAATGGTTACTATTCGCTTGACGCACAACCCAGAACATTAACCGCTAAAGAACACCGTCCGCCGTATGGTTCCGATGGTGATTATTTCAGCAAACCATCTGTTGATGATGTGATCGAAGCGGTTTACGCCATGATGAATGAAGCTAATCCCGCTAAATATCCACCGATATTTTAATTGGTGGATTAGTGAATTAGTGAATAAAAACGTTGTCATTTCGACGAGGAACGAGGAGAAATCTTGTACGTGAAGCTATCCAATTGTATAAGATCCCTCTTCGTTCCTCATTCGGGATGACATTTTTTAATAATCTCTTTCAGCTCGTGAGTCACATGGTTTCAGCTTTCAGCTGAATATTATTTTTGCTGCCCATACATTTCTAATGTTCAATTTCGCGCTTAAATATTTAAGTTTGCGGGCATTCTATTCTACAACACACACATTATGGATTCAACAACATTCACCACCATATCAAACATCATCAAAACGCGCCGTTCGATTAAACCGGTCACCATGAACGGACAAAAAATACCTAATGCGCAGGTTGCCGCCTTGCTGGAACTGGCCGACTGGGCGCCAACCCATGGCTATACCGAACCATGGCGCTTTATTGTATATGAAAATCCTGCTGACTTTTGCCGTGAGCATGCCGAAATATATAAACAAGGAGTTAAGTTAGAAGATTTTAACGAGTTGACTTACAATAATCTGCAACACCAGGGCGATAAGGTATCACACGTGATCATTGTAACCATGAAACGTGGCGACCTGCCAAAAATACCTCCCTTTGAAGAGATCGCAGCGGTTTCAAGCGCTATCCAAAACATATTGCTTGGCGCTACTTCTTTAAATATCGCCTCGTTTTGGAGTACCGGCGGCGCTATTTTAAAGCCCGGTATGAAAGAGTTTTTGCAACTCCGCGAAGAAGATAACGTGCTTGGCGTACTATATCTGGGTTACGCCGATCAATACCCTGAAGGCCGGAGAAATACACCGCTCGAAGAAAAGATCAACTGGGTGAAGTAACTCTTTTTTAGATATTAAAACGCATTGTCATTTCGACGAGGAACGAGGAGAAACTATCTCTTGAGCGGAGCGAAAAATCTTTTACGCGGGATATATTAGGCGCAGAAGATTTCTCTCTTCGTTCGAAATGACAAATATGGGAGAGGCTCCGGTGGATATCTCAAATGCGTCCTTGTGGTTACAATAGCAAACTTCATTATTCAAAATTCATTGTTGGATATTTTCAACCCTCCTTCATCCAATCACTTATTTTCCTCCCTCATTACAATAATCCTTAACCTTTTACCGTTTTTCTCCGTATAAATTAGTGTTTAATTGCTTTATCTTAAATTTATTTTCATTTTAGTAAATAAAAAATACCCTGAAATGATTTTGACTTAAGTAAAAAATTATACATTTGTAATTGGCCGGCTCCTAATTCTGGTCAGTTACCGACTTAACCTGTTGCTAATTTAAATTATTGTTTAAAATTAAACTCAACACAAAAAGTATGAGGAAACACTTATGGTGTGTCACATTCGCGGTTTTATTTTTAGCTACAACTGTTATCAGCTGGAGATCCGCAGGTGCAAACAAATCAGACGGAAAAGTAAATTCTACTCTAAATGCAAAAGAATTATTTAATCAGTATGTAAATAGTTTATACCAAACGGCCAGCCTACAGCAAACCGGTTTGGCATTTGATGTATTTGAAAAAGCGGTTACTGGTTATACCAATTTAAAGCTCAATCATTTATTGCCACAAAGCAGTTCTGTACTAACAGTGGTCGATTTTACCAAATCGAGCCGGGAAAAACGTATGTGGATCATTGATCTTTTCAGTAAGCAATTGTTACTTAACACATGGGTGGCCCACGGACAGGGTAGTGGCGAAGAAATGGCTACCAATTTTTCTGACAGGAACGACTCGCATCAAAGCAGTTTGGGTTTTTACCTTACCGACAATGTGTATATGGGCAAACATGGCCGTTCTTTACATTTGGATGGTCTTGACGAAGGTTTTAACGGCAATGCCCGTATGCGTGATATTGTAATTCATGGTGCCAGCTACGTAAGCCAGGCCGCCATCAACCACCAGGGATACCTTGGGCGTAGCTTCGGCTGCCCTGCTGTACCGGCCCGGCTTGCCAACACCGTGATCAATACCATCAAAGGCAAAACGGTAATATTTATCAATGGCAATGATGACAGGTATACTTCCAAGTATCTTGACGAGGCCGGTCCGCTCAATTTTATAGCGGCCGATACATCCGCTTTTGATTTAGCAAGACTATAAGTTTAGTATCAAGTAGCTACTTGATACTAATTAACGCCCATCAACGGTTTTAAATGATCGTACAGTACAATGTCCAGTCCGTACACGTCCTGGCGCGATTGTAATACGCCTGCGTCATCTGCCCAGCAGGTAACATAAGTAATGTATATTGGTGTTTTTTTAGGCAGACCGATATTGGTAGGTTCGGGGTTATCCTCGCTCATATCTTTGGCTATGGTATCATAATTTTCCCCTTCGCCAAAAAGGTTTTTAGCAAGTCCTTGTGGGTCGCCCAGGCGTACACAACCATGGCTTACTGCACGCATAGATTTTCTGAAAGCCGATTTCGCAGGTGTATCATGCAGGTAAACGCTGCTTTTATTTTTGAACAGAAATTTTATTTTTCCTAATGAATTATCTTCTCCCGGGCGCTGTTTGAAATCATATTGCAGGTTATCCGCTGTAACCGTCGACCAGTCTATCGTCTCCGGGTCTTCAATTTTTCTCCCGTCTTTATAAACGTCTATATTTTTATTCGATAAATAGTAAGGATCTTCGGCTGCCTCAATAATAATTTCTTTGGTGGCTATGCTTCGTGGTATGTTCCAGGTAGGGTTTACTTCAACGCTATGGATCACGCTGCTCAATTGCGGTGTTTCGCGTGGGAAGGGTTTGTCATATCGGTCGCTGTCTACATAGGATATCAGGCTGGCATGCCCGTCCATGTTGCGCCCCTGGCCAACACAAACCTTCATGTTTAAAACCGATTTACCATCTTCTATCACATCCAGTTTAAAATCGGGAATGTTCACGATAACGTATTTCTGCTCGGTAGGTTTATTCTTCCAGCGCAAGCGCTCCATATTCACCAAAAAATACCGTTTGGATTCTTCGGCAGATAAACCATCTATTACGGTATTATTCACGAAAGCTTTTTGCAGTATCTTGTATTGCGGATCGGCCGGTTGTATACTATCCAGGTAGCTTTTTAAATCTTTTACCAACAGTACATTTCTCATGCTGATGCTATCTGGTCGCTTGGTGGCTGTAAAATAGCGGGAAAATATTTTCCGGGGATTCACCACCCCATATTGCAATGCATTGGAATATTTAATGAGCGAGCTTGCGGTAAGCAATTCAAGCCGGGCCAGTTCATGATAGGCTTCGTCGGTTGTCAGGATGCCATTTTTGTCATGAAATTTAGCCACAAGCGTTCTGATGGCCCTGATATGATAGGGAGCTTTGCTCAGTCCATGTTCGGTGATCTTGTCATAATAATCGGGCAGTATATCCAAATCGCCATTAAATAAATGGTTCATCACCAGAACGGGCTGGTAGTCATTTTTTCTGATAAAGGAATCGATTACCGATTCATTAGCGATCTTTGATTTTTGACTTTCTAATTCTTTTTTCAGTGTAGCAGCCAGCGTATCAGGGTCAATGTCCTGGTAAATTTTATTCTGGGTTACTTTAAAAAGTTGATCGGCTATGGCTGAATGCTTTTTCTTGCAGCTTTGCAAAGCAAACAGGGATACAAAAAGACCCAATATAAACAGTGGAACGGAGGTCTTTTTTGAAGAGGCAAAAATCATGATAAAAGTATAGTTAATATTCCTTGTGTTAGCAATAGCCATACCACAAAGCAAAATGACAACGATTATTTTTTAAAACCGCTGTTTTATATCAAAACTGCAGAAAGTTAATCAGGATATGCTTATACATAACCCATAAGGTGTACCATTTAAACCTGCCGTTTCTATATTTTCATACAAAGATACGGTAAAGGACGGGAAGTTCCTGTGCAAAGCTAAATGGCCTTTTGACTGTAACGTTTTATAACTGGGTGTAGTCTTACCAGTAGCTGCTACCTTAATGTTAGCTTTTATTATATCCGTATGAAAAAAACTTTCACCCAGATCGTTACCCTGTTAGTTTGTTTAATAAGCAGCGCTTTTGCGCAAGTGAAACCGTTAAATATTATTCGCGATAGTATTTACTCCAATATACTCAAAGAAAAGCGATCGATCGAGATTGTTCTGCCGGTGGGATATAGTGATACTACCGCTGCCAAATATGATGTTATCTATATTACAGATGGTGAATGGAATACGCAGATCGTAGCTAATATCGAGCGGTTTCTGGAGATCCAGTTTATCCCGGCAAATATTATGGTGAGCCTGCCCAATACTATGCTGCAAGGGCAAAACATGCGCGGGCGCGATCTTACGCCCACCCGCACTGGGGGTGACCCTCAATCTGGTGGGGCTGCCAATTATATCGCTTTTATAAAGAATGAGCTGATGCCTTACATCAACAAAAAATACCACACTACGGGCATGAATACTTATCACGGTGGCTCGTTGGGCGGATTGTTTGGCATGTATACGCTGATGAAGGAACCCCGGCTCTTTCAATCGTACCTGCTGGCCGATCCGAGCTTTTGGTGGGATAAGGATTATCTGCCCAAACTGGTAAGGGATAGCATAGGCAAGATCGACTTAAACAATACCACTTTGCTTGTGACCGGACGGGAGGGAGAGCCCGCAAAAGAACAGCGGGTAATCGTCATGGATTCGATAATCCGACAGGCGGCTCCGGCAGGTTTTCATTATAAGCTGATGTTGTATAACGACGAAACACATAATAGCATGATCTTCCGTACGGTATATGATGGCTTAAAGTTAACCTACCATGGATACAACAAACCGGGTTTGAATTTTTACCCGATGAACGGTGTATTATTGAAGGACAAGCCTTTGAAGATGCATTTTCTGGGCGATTTTGTAAAAGAGCTGCATTATACCACCGATGGGAGTGAGCCAACGATGGCATCTCCGAGAATAGAAGGCAATGAATTTACACTTCTTAATACAAAGCAATTGAATTTGAAAGAGCTTACCTATCGTCCGGGATACGAGCAGCAGGTGAGCGCGAATTTTACTATAGGCAGTACCCTGCCGGCCGGTTCTCAAATCAAAAATTTTACCCCTGGTGGTTGGAATTATACTTACTATGAGGGTAGCTGGAACTCGCTACCCGATTTTAAAAAGCTAAAGCCTTTAAAAAAGGGTTGGGCCGATAAAGACTTCGACCTGGGCAAGTTACCCAAACAGCAAAACTTTGCCTGTGTGTTCAACGGGCAGTTGGAGATAAAACAAACGGGCTATTACATTTTTGGCTTACGCAGCGATGGCGTGTCGACCATGTATATCAACAATCAATTAATACTTAACCAGCAAACAGTGGGTATTCAATCGTACGTATTGCCTCTGCAAAAAGGATTTTACAGCATGAAGGTGGAGTACCTGGCGAAGCAGAACAAGCCAGCACTCGACATCCTCTACGCTCCTGAAAATAGCGACGGTGGCATTATACCTCTGGAACTGCGCTACGGGGATGCGAAATAATTGCCCGTAGGAGAAAAGATCTAAGTCTTGAATCTCAAGTTCTGAGCAGGATCTGAAACTTAAGACTTAGAGCTTATGACTGTCGACTTAAATTATCGCCCACAGTCAGATGAATTCAGGGCAACAACGTTGTGGTTTTCGTCATACGAGATACAGGTACAATATAAATTGCATGACCCGAAAGAATAATTACCTTGATTGTCGGTACCCTCACACATCGTGCGCTGACAGTACACCTGGGCACTTGCGCCCCCCTTTACATTTTTCATCTGGTCGCGATTGAGCAATTTGCCCAATGACGAAGTTAAATTTGATTTTCTCATTGTTTTAATAATATATAATTGGTTCAGTTTATGATGCCTGTTGAGGTATATAATAAATTGGGGTTTTATTATATGGTTTTATTTATCAGGTAATTATGTTTTATATATCACTAATATAAATATTTTTTATAAGTTTTATATTTTTTAACCTCGATAAATAATGTATTATATAGATCTGTTGTTCGCTCTGTTTATTAATACCGCGGTTTGCCGTGAGATGACAAAACCGTTGTTTTATCCTGAAGATTTAAGGTTATACCGAACTCGAACTTACCACACCGGGCTTTATACTCCCGGCTTAAATTCGTATATTTGTATATATCGGCAGCCCGGTTTTTTTTGTAAAAGAAAACCGGGCTGTTTGGTTAAAAGAAATTAGACACGAATATCGATCGTTTGATATTTAGTTATTTTGAATATCAATTATTTAATACTTTTTAAATCTTTAAAAACCCCTCTAAAATTTGTTAAAAAGTGTTAAAATGGCGTTAAAATTTAGTTAAAGCGGCCAAAAGTGAGGCGTTTTTGTCCTGTTTTTAACTAAAAAAGTGTTAAAATTTAAGGTTTAAAAAGTTTTAAGGACACAAAATCAAGCCAATTTTTTAAAAACGATGACAGCAAAAAATAAAACTGAAGTTTGGCTCCGCGGGCCTATGGATGATGTGCCGGCACTCCTCCAACCGGTAGCCCACGCCTTGCTCCAAGCCAGAGAGGAGCTAAACGAATTAATGGCTGATTTCCCGGATGGACTTTTATGGCAAAAGATAGCAGGGATGGCATCCCCTGGCTTCCATCTGCAACATTTAACGGGTGTACTTAACCGGCTGTTTACTTATGCCAGGGGAGAAGCACTTACAGCAGAACAGCTTAACTATCTGTCGGGTGAAGGAAAAGCAGCTGAAAATATAACCATAGCCGACCTTCTACAACGATTTGATAGTGAGGTTGATAAAGCTATTGCCCAGTTGATAACAACTGATGAGCAGACCTTGAAGCAATTCCGCGGAGTAGGGCGGGCGCAACTACCCTCAACCGTAATGGGCCTGTACGTGCATTCGGCCGAGCATACCATGAGGCATCTGGGGCAGCTTTTAGTAACAGTTAAGGTGCTGAAAAACAGCGTTTAGTTTGCATTTTCAATAATAATTGGTTTAGCGTGCGGGCTCAATTTTTTCAGCACAAAAAAGCCCGTAGAGGACAGCAGGCATACCGAAGCTAAAACCCACCATAGCATCGAAAAACCGCCATGAGCGATGATCTGACTGCCAACCGCAGGGGCAATGATCTGCGCCGCCGACCAAGACATACTATAGAGTGCAGCATATTCGCCGCGATTACCATTAGTGGTTCGATTTATCCAGTAGGCGTTCATGAATGGCATACTCATAATTTCGCCCAGGGTGATCATTGCCACCACCAAAATGGCTACCCATGCGGCATGTGGCAATAAATTTAACATAGCAAAGCTGGCGCCTGCTATAATAATACCCATGCAGATATACGTAAGTGGGTTTCTCTTGCCCTCCAGTTTGTGAATCAGGATCATCTCTACCAATACGATAAGGATGCCATTCAGTGCTAATAGAAAGCCTATAAAGCGTTCGTTGAAATGCCACTGGATATTATAGAATACCGGTTGCATAATAAAGAATTGGAAAAAGCAGGTGGCAAACAAGGTGCTCAATAAGATAAATATCAGGTAAACGCCATCCTTATAGGCTGATGTTGATGCTATGGCTTTATCGGCCAGGTCTTTAACTGTTTTCCTGATAGTTGAGCGCGGCATCAATTTCAATAGTAAAAGTGCGGCAAAAATATTGGTGCAACCATCCACCCAGAACAGTAAATGGTAATTGAACGAGGCCAGGAAACCACCTAAGCCGCCTCCAAAGGCCCATCCCAGGTTGGTGGCCAGGCGGTTGAGCGAATAGGAGCGAGTCTTATTCTCGTCGTTGCTGTAATGAGCTATAGCTGTGGAGTTTGCCGGACGAAATGATTCGTTGCAGATACTGAGTATGAAAGTACCTATACTCACGCTTAAAAAGGTACGCTGATAGCCCAACACCAGGAATAATATACCGCCAATAAACAATGCGCCCACCTGAATGTCGTAAAAACCGATCTTGTCGGTTAGTTTACCGCCGATAAAGGCGCCCGATATAGCTCCAATGCCAAAAAACGCCATCACCCAGCCAGATTGCACAATGGTAAAATGCAGCTGCTGAATGGTATAAATACTCATAAAAGGTACCACCATAGTGCCGCTCCGGTTAATGAGCATTACGATGCTCAGGTACCAGCTGTTTTTTGATAGTCCGCTATAAGCTTGTTTGTATAATTGGATGACAGAGGTTAACATAGGTTTGTATGGTTTGCAAAGGTAATTATAAGCAGAAAGCTAAAATGGAAAAGCCCGAAGCTTTTTATGGCTTCGGGCTTTCGAACTATTTAAATGGCTTCAGGACTTTGTGCCCTGAGCTTTTAGCTTAAAATAGAATTTCGGTTCCGGAGCCAATGATCAGCCAGGACCAGTGCGGCCATGGCTTCAACAATAGGGACGGCACGAGGGACGACGCAAGGATCATGACGACCTTTACCTGATATTTCGGCCGCATTGCCTTCGCTATCGATAGTGGCCTGATTTTTCATGATGGTAGCTACCGGTTTAAAGGCTACTTTAAACTCAATAGGCATACCATTACTGATACCGCCTTGTATACCACCAGAAAAATTGGTAATGGTGCTAATATCGCCTAAATGTGATTTTACAAAGATGTCGTTATGTTCCGATCCGCGCATCTCGCTGCCGGCAAAGCCCGAGCCAAATTCAAAGCCATGAACGGCGTTGATGCTTAGCATCGCCTTCCCCAGATCGGCATGAAGCTTATCAAATACAGGCTCACCGAGACCTACAGGGCAATTTTTTACATGGCAGCTTATCTTACCGCCAACAGTATCGCCGTCTTTACGCACACTGTCAATAAAGGCGATCATTTCCTCGGCAGTGGCCGGATCGGCACAGCGTACGATGTTTTTTTCACGTTCGTCAATAAACTCCTGTACGTTGTTGATACTTACGTTAGGGGCGTTAATAGTACCTACACTGCTTACATGGGCCGCTATCTCGATACCCTGGCTTTTGAGCAAAAGCTTGGCCAAAGCACCCGCAGCAACACGTGCCGCGGTTTCCCGGGCTGATGACCGGCCCCCACCGCGATGGTCGCGTATACCATATTTAGTTTGATAAGTATAGTCGGCATGGGAGGGGCGGAATACGTCCACATTATGACTGTAATCTTTGGAGCGCTGATCTTCGTTGGGGATCAGCATAGCTATAGGCGTTCCTGTAGTTTTACCTTCAAATACACCTGATAGGATCTTTACGGTATCACTTTCTTTACGTTGTGTAGTTATTTTTGACTGACCGGGTTTGCGTTTATCCAGTTCGCCCTGAATGTAATCCAGATCAACGGTTAATTGCGCTGGGCAACCGTCAATAATAACCCCTATTGCTTCGCCATGCGATTCGCCAAAGGTGGTTATTCTGAATATTTGCCCGAATGAGTTGCCTGCCATTATTTTAGATATGAGATGTTAGATATGAGATTTGAGACGGCTCACCACAAATCTATTTATTTAAATCGTCATTGCGAGGTACGAAGTAATCTTTATGATGTACAGAACGGCTTCGCAATGACGCTTGGTGGTTATTTTTAGTGCTATGCCTCTATTTCCTGAACCTTGAAGCCAAGTTTAGCCAGATCGGTCCAGAATGCAGGATACGATTTATCAACCACAGGCCCGTTCTCAAACTCCAATTCCGGAACGATAAGCGCGAGTGGGGCAAATGCCATAGCCATACGGTGATCGTGATAGGTATTGATAAACATGCGCTCCGGAATAAACTTGCCACTGCAATCCAGTTGGTATACCTCGTTATTCTCGATGAGTTTTACGCCCATTTTGGCCAGCTCGGTCTGTAATGCTAAAATACGGTCAGTTTCTTTAATTTTTAACGTTTCCAAACCGGTAAAAGCTGCTTCATGCCCTAAAGCCGCACATACCACAACAATGGTTTGAGCCAGATCGGGACACTCTTTCAGATCGAACACCTTGTGATTAAAAGGCTTGTTTTCTTTGGTTAGCTGAACACCGCCATCTTTGAACTGCGAGGTGATGCCAAAATTGGCCATGATCTCGGTGATCACGCTGTCGCCCTGTAAGCTGTACGGGGTAAGGCCGGTCAGGAATAACTCTGCTTTATCCGCAAGTGCTGCTATGGCATACCAGTATGATGCCGCGCTCCAATCCGGTTCAACATGTATGGAGGTAGTGGAAAATTCCTGGTTTGCAATGGAGATCACATTATCCTCCCATCGGTGCTGAATGCCTGTTGAGGTCAACATAGCCAGCGTCATTTCGACGTAAGGCCGAGAGGTTAACTCTCCTTGTATGTGCAGCTCCAAACCAAAAGGCAGCCGTGCAGCGATGAGCAACAAGGCAGTAATATACTGACTACTAATGTTACCTTTAATACTGATCTTACTAGTTAGCTGTGCGAAACTGCCTTTTAGTTTTATAGGGGGATAGCCCTCTTTTTCTTCGTAATCAATATGGGCACCTAACTCTCTCAGCGCATCGACCAATATACCTATCGGTCTTTCTTTCATCCTCTGGCTGCCGGTTAATATGACTTCATTATCCTGTATGGCAAAGTAGGCGGTTAAAAAACGCATGGCCGTACCGGCAGGGCCGATGTCGACGGTAGTGAGTTGTGAGTCGTGAGTGGTGAATGGTTCGCCGCCTGCAAGAATTTCTTGATTCTTGATTCTTGGCTCCTGATTCTTTCTCAATATACCCGCCAGCAACACCGCATCAGCGGCATCGGATACGTTCTCTACCTTAACCTTACCATTGCTTAAAGCCTCGATCACTAATGCACGATTGCACTCGCTTTTTGAGCCTGTGAGATTTACCGTGCCGTTTACTTGCTTATTATTCCTTGTCAGGATGACGTTTTGCATCAGGATATTCTATTATACGTGGGTAAGTTTTTCTGCAGCTTGTCCGGCTTCATTGGTGTTCATGATCTCGGTTTGTCTGCGGATCGACTCGCTGTGTAAAAGCTCCAATAATTTCTCTGTAAATTCAGAACCTAATTTTAAGGCTTTCGCATAGTTGGTACGTTTTTGAACAATCTCATCCCAACGGCCTACCTGCAAAATGGTAATGTTGTTGTCTTTTTTGTAGTTACCGATCTTCTCGGCAATTTGCATACGCTCGGCAATTTTCTGGATAACCAGGTCATCAATTTTATCAATCTGGCTGCGTAATTCAGCAAGCTTGTCATTCAACTCTGCATTGCGGATCTCGGGTTTACGTAAAGCCAGGTGGTCAATAATATCAGCTAAGGCAGCAGGGGTAACCTGTTGTTTGGCATCTGTCCAGGCTACGCTTGGATCGATATGCGATTCGATCATTAAGCCCTGCATGTCAAGGTCTAATGCTTTTTGTGAGATGTAACCGATCAGGTCGCGGTTACCCGAAATGTGGCTTGGATCGTTAATGATAGGCAATTCAGGGGCCAATGTTTTTAAGTTGATGGCAATATCCCACATTGGCTCATTACGAAAAGCTGATTTCTCGTAAGATGAAAAACCACGGTGTATAGCTGCCAGTTTAGTAATACCAGCATTGTTGATACGTTCCAAAGCACCTATCCATAAAGAAAGATCTGGATTTACCGGGTTTTTAACCATCACTGGTACATCAACACCTTGTAAAGCATCAGCAATTTCCTGTACGGTGAAAGGGTTAACGGTTGAACGTGCGCCAACCCATAAAATGTCAACACCTGCTTTTAATGCTTCTTCCACATGTTTTGCAGTTGCTACTTCAACAGCGGTCGGTAAGCCAGTTTCTTCTTTTGCGCGTTTAAGCCATTCTAAACCTATGCTGCCAATACCTTCAAACTCACCTGGACGGGTACGTGGTTTCCATATACCTGCACGTAATGCAGAAATGCGACCGGTTTGAGCTAATAAATGAGCCGTAGCTACTAATTGATCTTCGGTTTCTGCACTGCAGGGGCCTGCTATTACCAATGGTTCTTTTCCGGTTTTGATCCAGGTGTGAAGCGGCTGTATGTTCAAATTCAATTTCATCGTTTTTGTTGTTTGTCCGGTATTTTGTTTTGCCGGTGTGTTTTATATTTTGTTTAAATCTTCAGTTGTTAATTAAGAGGGTCAAATATTCCTGCGAATATTGATGTACTTCCTTATGCGGTCGTTTTTTTGGGGTTTGGGGGGTGTGGTTGTTAATTCATCATCATGTCTTTCATATTCACCAAGTATGTTAAAGTTATGCGTGTATTTAAGTATTTGCCTTATCGATATATCGTATTGTTTTGGCTCATCCCATTCAATGTCTACGTAAAAGTTATATTCGTTACGTTTACCCAGGATAGGCATAGATTGTATTTTGCTCATATTCACGCCCTCCTCGGCAAAAATATTAAGTACTTTGGCTAATGCTCCAACCTTATTGCTTACCTGGAAACAAAGCGAAGCCTTATTAGAGTTCTTTTTTTCCACATTATCATGATGGGTAAGGATCAGGAAACGGGTAAAGTTCTTTTTGTTTGATTCTATGCGGCGTTCCAACACATCCAATCCGTAAAGTTTAGCGGCAAGGGCATTAGCAATAGCAACGGTATCGGTTAATTGTTCCTCTCTGATACGTTTGGCACAGGCCGCGGTATCATTACTTTCTACAATTTTAAGGTGAGGGTATTCATCAAAAAAATCAACACACTGACGTAGGGCGATAGGGTGAGAGGTTACATATTTGATATCCTCGAACTTTACACCGGGCAATGCCATTAAATGCAGTTGAATAGGCAGGTAAATTTCGCCAACTACCGGGAAGCCATAATCAAGCAACAGGGTATAATTAGGCAATATACTTCCGGCGATGCTATTCTCAATAGCCATCACCACATAATCGGCCTCCCTGTTTTTTAGGGTCTCAAAAGTTTGTTTGAATGTGTTGCATTCAATGGTTTGCGTGTTTTCTCCAAAATACTTTAAGGCAGCTTCTTCGTGAAAAGAAGCACGTATTCCCTGGATTGCAACTCTTGGTCTTTCTATTTTCATAACCCCTGTTAAAGCAAAAAGTCCCGGCATTTTGTGCCGGGACTTTTTAAGTTCTTTATGTGTGTGTTAAGTACATATTAGTCCCGGCTCATACTGTTAAAGTAAAAGTAGTAACCGAAGTAATATGCGCTTGTAAATTTCATTTGTTTTTTATTACGCTGTAAATGTACGGTAAAAAATGTTTTTGTCAATAGAAAATTTTATTTTTTGTAAAATAAACAGGCTGAACAAAACTTTATTCTGTTTGAATTGATTTTACGGCTATTTGAACAAGTTTTTGGTTTTAAAATTAACAGGCACGGTATAATTATCTGCCGGGTCTTTGAATTTTGCTAGCAGATCGATAGCCGAAATGAGCATATTTGAAATTTTAATAGCGCTGCCATCTTTAAAATACACTTCTACATCGTCACTTAAATTACGGCTGCTGTTGCCCTTGCCAGCATAATATATGATTTGTTGAACGTCGCTTTTATTATAGGTTACAATTTGCTGGTCATTGTACCCAAAAGAAAACCGGTTGTTGCCTTTGGATATTTGCAGGTATTGTTGCCGGTTTTTAAAATATCGGGATGATGCATATAGCAGGAATGATCCAAATATGAATAGCGTTAAGCAGAGGAGGAATAATGAGCCACTATTATTTTTATTAATAGAGGATAGTAAAATTATGCACAGGTAAATAAAAAAGAGGGACATCAATGTAAGGAAATACCAGGTGCTTAGTCTGTAAATGAAATTTTTAGTTATAAAATGCGCCCGGTTACCTACATTAAAGAAATGTTTTTCAAATAATTTCAGATCCAATTTTTGAGTAAAGAAATCGCTGACCAAAGTACTCACTGAATCAAGATCAGGAGTGTGGTATTCATATAGGTGATTGCCTTTATCCAGGTAATACACACAGAATTTACCGCCAAAATATAAGCCTAGTTTTAAATAGTTCAGATCATTATCCTGAATGGTTACAGAGGGGCCTGTTAACTGTATATCGGTTAATGAACGTTCCTGATCCCAGGGGAAGTTTTTAATGAGGTCTATCGTATTATCAAAGTTTCTTGGCTGCTCATCAGAAAACTCACCTTTTTCGTAGGTATTATGCTGAAGTTTTGATACAAATTGTGGCATAGGGTATAAGTACAGGCATTAGTTTGCCTGCATTCAAATATACTACCCTAAATAGATAGTATACTCCTAATTAAGCAGAATGTTTCTGTTCTTCAGGTAAGGTAAGTTGCTGGTTTTCGTATTCCCGCTGCAGTACACGCGCGGTTTGCGAACTACCATCATGGCTCCATCCGGGTGGATTTAGCAAATACCCCAACTTGTTTTTGAAACCCGGAGCAAGTTTAACATCATGGATCAGAGCTTTCCACTCGTGAAAGATAATATTCACAGGGCCCATATCTTCGGGCTGCTTGGTGAGGCCATATTTAACTGGTTCGGGCAGATTTTCATCGCGGAAAGTACCGAACATCCTGTCCCAGATGATCAATACCATGCCCATATTTTTATCCAAATATGGAATATTGGAGGCGTGGTGTACCCGGTGATGTGCTGGTGTTACAAACAGCCATCCATACCATTTGGGCAGTGACACTTTATACTGCGTATGTACAATATTGCCGTAAAGTTGGGTAATGAGATAGGCATATAAAATATCAAGAGCATTAAAGCCCATCAATGCCAGTGGCAGATAAAAGAAAGTGCGATAAAAAGGCTCAAAAACTGTCGATCTAAATCCTGTGGTTAGATTAAAATGCTCAGACGAGTGGTGCGTTACATGCATGGCCCAAAAAAGCCTGCAGTAATGCCCTGTGTAGTGCAGCACCCAGTATAAAAAATCCTGCACCACAACCAATATAATCCAATACAGATAAACGTTGTGGATCTGAAAAAGCCTGAACTGATAGACAAAACTCAGCATAAAAAATGTGCTGGCCTTAACTATAAGGTTAGTAACTACGGCTAATGATGTAAGGTAAATATTATTAAAGGTATCGCGCTTTTCATAATATTTGCGGTTTTCCCAGTAGCTTAAACCCATCTCCACAATGGTTAATACCACCAGCAAACCCATCAGCACCAGGGCGGCCTTATTCCGGGGATCTAAAGCAGACATTTTACAAATTAATGTAATACATTAAACTTTCACGAAGTTCGGCTTCTGTACAGATATTATCAATATTGCATTCCCCGATTTTATTCAGCAGCGTGCAATTTATTTTATTATCCTGGTTCTTTTTATCCTTTTGCATAATGGCAAACAGGGTATCAAAACTATCCTCTTTGATCGTGTATCTTGGATAAAGATCGTTGAACACGCGGGTTATTTCGCTTAATTCTTCTGCGCTTAAACCTGTTTTTTTGTATGCAAGATATGATTCGCAGATCATGCCGATGGCTATGGCCTCGCCGTGTGATAGTGGGTCAGTATCATTGATCAACGAATTGGTTTCAATAGCGTGACCAATGGTGTGGCCAAAATTTAATGCTTTCCTGATACCCTTTTCTGTAGGATCTTCAATGGTGATCACGTTTTTTATCTCTACAGAACGATAAACCAACTGCACCGAAGGGTTTTTCAGATCGCTTGATTTTAGCTCTTCCCAATATGCGGCGTCGGCAATAAGGCCATGCTTAAGCATTTCTGCTAAACCCGAAAGTATTTGTCGAGGCGGCAGGGTCTTTAAAAAATCATACTCAATAAATACAGCTTTGGGCTGAGTAAAAGTACCCACAATGTTTTTGATACTATCAATATCGATACCTGTTTTACCGCCAACGGAGGCATCTACCTGTGATAACAGGGTAGTAGGTACATGTACAAAATCAATCCCTCTTTTGAATGTCGAAGCAGCAAAACCACCCAGATCGGTCACAACGCCACCTCCAAGGTTTATCATTAAACTTTTGCGGTCGGCACTAAAATCTATCAACATTTTCCATACGCCGATGCAAAAATCAATATCCTTGCTTTCCTCGCCAGCGTTTATTTCGATAAGATCGTAATCACCAAGTACGTCTAATTTACTTTTTACAAGAGGCAAACAGTGAACGCCGGTATTTTCGTCGGTTAAAATAAAAAATTTAGAATAGGCGCCTTTTTTTACAAAATCGGCTAACTCATCAATACTGTTATTGAAATATATAGGGTAATTGTCGCTTTGGATGGTATTCATTGTCATATTACCAGGATTTTATTTCCCCTAAATTCAACGGTATCACCACGCTTAACTTTAAGGCGTTTTCGATAATCAACCTCGCCATTATATTTCACTTCGCCCTCACTTACAACTATTTGAGCCTCTCCGCCGGTTGATACCAGATTGGTAGCTTTTAGCAGTTGTATCATCGGAATATAATTGCCTGTTAATTTAAATTCTGTCATGGAGCGGCAAAAATAAACTATTCATGGAATATTGAGATATCATTTTATAATTTTGCAGATGCTTTCTAACGAAACGAACAACAAATCCAAACAGGTTAAGCCCTCTTTTGAAAATACAGAAATCGCTTTCCGTCACTCATCCAATGCTGATCTTAACCGGGCTTACTGGTTATTCAGGATAATCAATGTTAACTTTTTAGTAAAGATAGGTCCCCCGGTAACTAATTTTGCTATCAAGATAGGTTTACCTATTAAAAGCCTGATCAAGGCTACCATATTTAAACACTTTTGCGGCGGTGAAACTATTAACGAGTGTAATAATACCATTAAAAATTTAAACAGCGGCGGAGTAGGTACCATACTGGATTACTCGATAGAAGGAGAGGATGACGAGGCTGTTTTTGACAGCACACGTGATGAGATCATCCGTACTATAGAACGGGCAACTTCAGATAAGGCTGTACCACTTACTGTTTTCAAGGTAACCGGTGTTGGCCGTTTTGCATTACTGGAAAAACTGGATGCTAAATTGGCTCTTAATGCCGAAGAAGAAAAAGAATGGCAAAGGGTACAAAATAGGGTATTGGCTATATGTGATAAAGCTCATGTTAACAATGTACCCGTGATGATTGATGCCGAAGAGAGCTGGATACAAGAAACCATTGATCTTTTGGCTTTAACCATGATGAGCCGTTTTAATACCAAAACTGCCATAGTTTATAATACTTACCAAATGTACAGGCATGATAAGCTGGCATCTATATTGAACGATCATGAAATAGCCGTTAGTGAAGGCTTTATTTTGGGAGCTAAGATTGTGCGTGGTGCTTACATGGAAAAAGAGCGTAAACGTGCCGAGGAAAATGGTTATCCATCACCTATTCAGCCTGATAAAAAATCTACCGACCTGGATTATGATTCCGCGTTGGATTACTGCACCACCCATATCGATAAAATTGCCTTTATTGCCGGTACCCACAATGAGGAGAGCTGCCGTTTACTGGCCGAGCTTTTAGACAGTAAAGGTATCGACCACAAACACCCGCATGTATACTTTTCGCAGCTGTTAGGGATGAGCGATAATTTGAGCTTTAACCTGGCCGATGCTCAATATAATGTAGCCAAATATGTTCCGTATGGCCCGATTAAAGCTGTATTGCCGTACTTATTCAGAAGGGCCCAGGAAAATACAGCTATAGCCGGTCAAATGAGCCGCGAGCTTAGCCTGATTGTGAAAGAACGGAAAAGACGGAAACAGTAACTACGTTTACGACAATATCAAAAAGGCCATTTCTTTAAAAGGGAATGGCTTTTTTATTGTCATTAAAAATAGCGTCATCAATACTCCATTAACAAAAAAGTGGGTTTACATGGTTTACACTTTTTATGGTCAACGTGATGTTAAATTTCTATCAATCAATTGTTTATGTTTTATTTCCTTGGAAAAGTGTAAACCGTGTTTTTGGGTATATAAGCGCCTGTTGAATCGGAGATAATTTTATTGAGATGTCATCTCGTTTTCTTAATAATTAAAGAACAATCATTTAATCAAGGGCTAATATTGCCGGGCTTAAATTTATTGCATTATAAACTAAATTTAATATTATGCAATTAAAACGGTCCTCATTTGTTCTCCTTATCTCATCATTGCTACTGATATCCTGCCAGAAATCATTAGTAAGCCCAATTCCAACGGATCCTGCAACGATCGGTACCAAAGCAAAAACTCAGGCTGTGGTACAAACTTTTGATGAAGATTTTGAGTCCGGATCAAAGACCGGGTATGCGGCGGCTGATGTTTCATTGAATAGCGGTTCCTGGAATCTTGACGATGCATTGATCGGAACCAGTACCTCTGATCGGAAAAACGGTAGCCGCTCTGTTCGCATCCGTAACACAGGTACTTTAAGTATGAGTTTTGATGTGAGTACTGGTGCCTCGACCGTTACCATGAATTACGGGGTTTATGGCACCGATGGCTCTTCTGCATTTCAATTGTGGGTTTCGGCTAACGGGGGAAGCAGTTATACACAGGTTGGCTCTATTGAGATAACCGCATCAAGCACCACTTTAAATACTGTCACTTTTACTGTTAACCAATCTGGTTCTTTACGTTTTCAATTGAGAAAGACCTCAGGCGGCGTTAACCGGATCAACATTGACGACTTTATTATTAACAGCTTTGATTCTGGTTCTGGCGGTGGAACAGGTGGCGGATCGGGAAGTTCAACCGCTGATAATACAAATTTATTGTTAGGTAACCCGACGGGTGCTACAAACAATACTGCTAACGCGGATAATTACCTGATCGATCAGACTTATTATACAGAAAGTTATAATCGGGATAAAGGTGTACCCAATTGGGTAAGCTGGTATGTAGGTAGTACCTCTCTGGGTGCTATAGATCGTTCGAATGATTTTCGTGCAGATACCAATTTACCAGCCGGTTGGTATGAAGTTTCCAATACCAGCTATTCCGGTTCGGGTTTTGACCGTGGGCATAATTGCCCGAGTGCCGACCGTACGTCTTCTACGGCGGCTAACCAATCTACCTTTTTAATGGATAATATGATTCCACAAGCCCCGAATAATAATGAGCACACCTGGGCTAATCTGGAAGCTTACGGCCGATCGCTGGTCAATGCAGGTAACGAGATCTATGTAGTGATGGGCAGTTATGGTTCGGGTGGTACGGGTTCCAGTGGTTCTGCTACCACCGTTGATGGCGGCCATGTGGTTGTGCCTTCCAATATCTGGAAAGTGATTGTGGTTATACCTAATGGCAATAACGACCTGAGCCGTATTACCACTGATACCCGCGTGATAGCCGTAAATACGCCAAACATCAATTCGATCAGTTCCGACTGGAGTCAGTATATTACTACGGTAAAAGATATTGAGAATGCTACTGGTTACACTTTGTTCTCTAATTTACCGGCCAGTATACGTACCGCGCTTGAAACAAAACGGGATGCCGGTACGGCTAACTAATAAGCTGCATTAATCAGAAATAATCCCCTGATTAATGCAGGTGCTGCCATATGATATCAAAAACATCAGCAGCATTGATGTTTTTGATATCATTTTCCTTGTCGGTAATAATAACGGGTTTATAAGCTTCTGGAATACCAATTCGGCCATGTGAGCCTTTTATTAAAGTGGCATCAAGCGGTATTACATCCATTACATATCTTAAGCCTGCTTTTTTTCTTAAAAGTTTATATCCGGCTCTTAGCTTTGAGGTCATAAACATCTCTACCGGATCATAGCCCGGTTTTTTGTGGATATCGACCACCCGTGCGTAATCGGGTGCTTTGGCATCATCGAACCAGAAATAGTAGGTGAACCAACTGTTCTCGGCAGCCATCAGTACCAGATCTCCTGAACGCTCGTGTTGAATATGATGATCAACCTGTGCAGATTTGTCTAGCACCAACTCTACACCGGATATGTTTTGCAATAATGTTTTTACCTGTTCGGTTACTGTTTTGTCATTGATATAAATATGTGCTACCTGGTGATCGGCCACGGCAAATGCTTTGGATGCGCCGGCGTCCAATAACTCTAAACCCCGTTCTGTTCTGATCTGTAAAAGGCCATGTTTCCGCAATATGCGGTTAAGGTGAATGGGATTATTTACCGGGGCAACGCCATACTCAGAAAGCAGGATAATACGGGCTCCTTTATTCTGATAAAAGGTTACCAGTTGCTCAACTACCGCGTCAATTTCTTGCAGCTCTTTACCGATCATAGAAAGATCAGGCCCAAATTTCTGGAGGCAATAATCAAGGTGGGGGAGATAGATCAATGTAAGTGTAGGGTTGTTCAACTCTTCATTCATCATGGCCGCATCCGCTATCCACTGGGTTGATTTAATGTTGGCACCGGGTCCCCAAAATTGGAATAAGGGGAATTGTCCCAGTTTATTTTGTAATTGGTCGCGTAGTTCAGCGGGATGGGAATAACAATCAGGTATTTTACGTCCATCTGCCAGGTAATTAGGGCGTGGGGTTACCGAATAATCGGCCGACGAATACATATTGTACCACCAAAACATATTGGCACAGGTAAAAGACGGATCTTCTTTTTTGGCTTTATCCCATATTTTTTCGCCATGAACAAGTTTGTTGGATTGTTTCCAGAATTTTACCTCACTATCGGCATGATCATACCAGCCATTACCCACAATACCCGTGTCTGATGGGAATTTCCCTGTTAAATAGCTGGATTGAACCGCGGTGGTAACTGCAGGTAATAACGGCTCAATGGTAGTAAGATGCCTTTGACTAATATATTTTTGAAGAAAAGGAGTGTGTTGCCCTATTACTGAAGATGATAATCCTACAATATCAATCACTACTGTTTTATTCATGGTATTTGTTTTTATGATGATAGTTTTGTTTTAACCCACGCCAGCTCCCTGATGATCGATTCATTCAGAGGGACTTTTAACGACGAAGGCAAAACTTCCCAGGTATAAGTTTCTACTTCCAGATGGTTGGTGAAAGGGCTGCTTTTTTGAAGCGAAAGTACTTCTGTAATATCTGACTGGGTAGATTTAACCAGGCCCATGTCTTCGACAAAGATGGGCACGTGAAAATGAGCCCGCCACTCTGTAACTTCAGGATCAGGAGCATCAGCTAATGCTTCTGAAAGATCAGGATAGCGTATCAATGAGCTATCATTGCGTTTAGCGATAACCTGATGGAGGTAGGTTGGCTCGTCAAATTTTGAAAGCTCATTGGTTACTTTCGATCTTTCTTCTAACAGCTCCGGAAACTGTGCTTTTAATGCCGCGCTGATTTGAATTTTGCCGACCTTAATACCTTTTGTCCTGAGCTGTTCAATGATGGTTGTGTGCGGCTCATAACCAATAGCAAAGTGACAAACATCATAACATAAACAAACGTGCCTTTTCAGTAGCTCCACTGCTTCATCTTGGGTTATGCCCAACTTTTCCGAACAGTAGATTTTACCTTTCGCAAGCAGATCGTTTTCAAACCAGTTAATAAACTCCGGTCCCGATTCCAGGAAACCATCTGGTTCTGGTTCAATATCGAGGTGTAACAAAGTACCGGTAGATTCATAGATATAATGTAACGCTTCTACAACAGACAGAATATTTTGTGTGGCAATATTTTTAGCTTGTTCACTTTCTTCGGCGGTTGTAAACCAGGGCTTATAAGTAAGGGGAGAGGTTGAAATGCCGCCATCCATTCCCTCGGGTAATAGCACTGCCAGTATATTAAATAACCGGATGGTATAAGCCATGCGTTCCTTCGTAGTCCAATCGGGCGCATGTACCTGATCTTTAACCCGGGTATGATGAAAGCCACCATAGGGAAAGCCGTTCATAGTAAAAACATAGCCACCAACAACTTGCAGCCATTGTTTAAACTCTTCAAGATGACCGTCGTCTAATATTTCTACACTGGCCTGGTTAGAAAGACGCAAACCGATTCCCATGGGTTCATGGGGAGATAGCGATTTTTTAATTATCGGAAAACTTTCTTTTAAAAGGGTAAAATGCGCGGCCCAGCTTTCACCTGCGTAGATGTTTGTACAGAAAGTTAAATGGCCTGAATTTAATTTCATAAGACAGAAGATGAAAGATTGTGCGCTGTTTGCTGGTTGAGCTCAAATAAAATTTCACCTGCTTTTTTAACCAGCGCGGCATCAATTTCATGAGCTTCTTCGCCTTTGCCTATAGCTGTCAGTAAGGTGACGGTCAGTTGCCCGCCCAGATGTTCGCGGAACTCCTGTAAACCTAATAATATAGGGCTGTTATCATGTTCAACCTGAAGTAAAGGGTGGGTAAGTTCAAACCCTAACTTTTGGATCAGGTTTAGTACTCTGTCTGATTCATCGCTTGATAAACGACCTGATAAATTGGAATATACGGTATCTAAAGCGATCCCCATAGCCACGGCTTCACCATGCCTGATCTCATAATTGGTGAGGTGCTCTAATTTATGTGCACTCCAATGCCCAAAGTCAAGCGGGCGTGAAGAGCCGCTTTCAAAAGGATCGGCACTGCGGATATGTTCCAGGTGCAATTTGGCGCATTGCCATATTTGATAGTTCATAGCATCCCGGTCTCGCTGAGCTAATAAGGTGGCGTTTTCTTCTAACCAAGTGAAAAAAACTTTGTCTTTGATCAGGGCGACTTTTATGGCTTCAGCTATGCCCGATCGCCAGTCGCGATCGGATAGTGTTTCCAAAAACAGGTCATCATTAAAAATCGCGACAGGAGGGGAGAATGTACCCAGGAAGTTTTTCTTGTTAAAATAATTGATGCCGTTTTTAACCCCTATACCGGAGTCATTCTGCGACAGAACGGTAGTGGGTATCCGAATATGCTTAACGCCCCTGTGGCTAATAGTAGCCGCATAGCCAACCATGTCCAGTACGGCACCACCTCCAATTGCAGCAACGAAAGAATGCCTGTCTATACCATAGCTGTTAATGGCTTCCAGAACCAGGTCCAAATAGCAGGTATCGTTCTTTACCGTTTCGCCACCCGGAATAATCAATATATCCTGCACTAACTGCGTTTGGTTATACTGAATAAAATAGTCTTTTATCTGGCCAATTAAAGCAGGATGATTATTTGCTACACCCTCGTCAATCACAAAAAGTATCTTTTTTACAGAAACGGAAGGATTGTTACCCGTTAAAAAGTCATTAATAAGTTTATTAGCAGGATCAAAAAGTGCCGATGTGAAAAAGACGTTGTAACTAAATTTTACCGTAAATGATTGGTGTAGCGTATCCATATAGTATGGTATTGGGAATGATTATTAATGAGCATTATGAAATTAGGTAACAGCAAAAAGCTTAGACAACCACATAGATACCGGTAATAAGGCAGCGATGCCTAAAGCCGGGTAGATGGAACTAAAAGTAACTGCCCAGGCAGCATCCATCAATATGAGTGATATAACCCCTGCTTTAACTGCCGCGCCTATATTTTTACCAATAGGTTGCTGTATGGCTTTGCTAAGGGGCTTAAATATCATCCATGCAAATGGCAACAGAAAAATAAGTGACCATAACCATTGTTGGTTGATAAAGGAAAAATACAGAATGGAACCTATAACCAGTGCGTAAAGGCAGGCCGCTATATACAGGTTTTTTTGGTTACCGCCATGCACTTCGCCCCGGCTTGTCATGGTGATAGAGAATATGTAAATAACGGGTATCAAGGCAAGCCAGTAATGGCTGTAGAGCATGGCGGGGATGATACTTACGCCCAGTAACAGATTCAAACCTCTACAGATTCCCATGCTTAATGGGCCAAAAAAGGAGTGATGCTTACCGACCTTATTATACAATAAAGCAAAAAATGCGATAGCGAGAGCAAGCACACCTGATGTTAAGTTATGTAGTGCTGCCAGGATCACGCCTGTTAAAAGCAATATTGTACCGAGTAGCGCCGCTTCTGTTAAAGTTACCAGCCCACTTGGGATGGCTCGTTCAGTGCGTTCTATACGATCTAAATCGGCATCAAAAACATCGTTGAAAACTATCCCGCCACCATATAAACAGGCTGTTGAACAGCACAACAATACTATGGAAAGCCAATGATCTGTAACCGTAGCTGTAAACACACCGGCAATAGCAATACCAGCCAATATATCAGCCACCGAAGTGACGATATTGGCAGGCCTCATCATCCGTAAATAAATGAATAACTTTTTCAACGCTGTTTTAACTGATGATAATAGAAGATTTATCGATACGTGGTTGCTGCCCTCCGCGTAAAATGGTATTTCCCTCAAATTTTCCGCTTTGATCGATGCTTTTTTGGTTTGTGAAATCGGCTTCGTCGATCTGGCCGCTTTGGGCAAATGCGGTTATGGCATTGCGATAGGTTATGAGTTCAATATCCTGATCGCTCAGGCCCCGCATTTTCATCAATGCGGCAGTTTTAGGCACTGCCAACGGATCACTAATACCCCAATCGGCAGCTGAATTGATCATGATACGCTCCGGTCCGTATTGGATGGCGATGTCAACCATGCGCTCATTTCCCATTTTTGTGAATGGATAGATGGTAAAAGCAGCCCAAAAGCCACGGTCGAGCACTTCTTTAACGGTTTCTTCATTGTTATGATCAACAATCACCATATACGGATCCAGGCCATGTTCCTGGGCAATATCCATACTGCGCTGCGTGCCTCTCTTTTTATCGCGGTGCGGGGTATGAATTTGTACAGGCAGACCAGCTTCTTTAGCAAGCTCTAATTGTAGCCGATAATATTTTTCTTCGGCTGCAGTCTGATCATCAAAACCTATTTCGCCAATACCAACTACGCCATCTTTGTAAACAAATAATGGTAAAAGCTCCATCACCTGTTCGGCTAAAGGTTCATTATTTGCTTCTCTTGAATTTAACCCGATTGTACAGTAATGTTTGATGCCAAACTGAGATGAACGAAATCTTTCCCAACCTATCAAGCTGCTATAATAATCTCTAAAGCTGTCCAGCCCGGTGCGCGGTTGACCGAGCCAAAACGCCGGCTCAATGAGAGCCACAACACCGGCATCGGCCATAGCCTGATAATCATCGGTAGTGCGGGAAGTCATATGGACATGTGGGTCAAAAAACTTCATCCCTTTTACCGAATTTAAATCAAATGCCTCAAGAGTTTTTCTCTCCTCCTTATCTTTTTCTATCGAATGACTACAACACATAATATATTTTAATTTACAGATACCTTAGTCCAATTTAATGCTTTATCAAAAACTACCATCTTTAGCTCAGGAATATTACTTAACCATTGCTTTGCAGGCTCAAATCTGGATTCTGAAATGGCCAACGCTATAGCTTCTTTTTCTATCATATCATCGCGGGCGACGCCTATTTTAATATCTTCAAAAATTTTCTCATCAATAAATCCCGATACCAATCGCCATAATGCTGGATTTACTTTGCGCCCGGCAGCCCAACGTTCACGGGCATAGTCGCTCAATACCAGAGCTAGCTCTTTATTAGTCCGTTCATCCAAACCAACTATTGATGGTATATTTTTTTCAGTAAAGAAGGCCTTTAGCACCAGTTGGTTCCAGGCGGCCTCATCCAGGTATTGTGATGGATACGGATTGTTATACATAATGGCTTCTAAAACCGAGCCGATATTACTGCGGATGCCTTCGGCGCATCGCTTCGTCCACATCTCGGGATAAGCAAGAAAAGGTAAAGCTGAATATAATGCTACTGCCTCATTCATTTCGGCCGATAAAAACAGATTTTCGATGGTTTGATAATATTTGTCTTTATCTGATGTGTCCCATTGCAAAAGCAACCATACCCGACATAACCTGTCAATAGTCCAATTTGTAAATGGGCCTGTAGTTACTTCGGTAGACGGGGCGGATTGTGGATTGTTTATTGTAATCGTGGATTTTCCAGTTTTTCTGGGAATGATCATAAATCCTGTATTCAGAGCCGAATAATTATTGGGCAACTCATGGAATTGTTGAAGCCACGACCAGGTATCCGATGAAACATTAGCCCCGATAATATTAGCCATAGAGGCTTCCACTTTTGTTATATCATAAACAGGCATAAAAAGTCAAATCAAGGGATGAGCGTAATGAAATATTGAGGGTGTGTAAAAAAGCCCATGAAGTACTCATGCAATAAAATAATTGATCAGCAAAGCTGCCGAAATGATCAATAGTCCGAAGAACTCGCGCGTTTGCTCGATGTAAGGTTTGGTTGCCTGCATGCTTTCAACCAGGCTTGGTTTCTTATATTTTGTTATCCAATCACGTACGCCATCTTTCGCAAAAAACAGGATTATCGCATAAATCAGGTAAAAAGCTATTAATAAAAGCCATATGGTAGGATAGTATTTGCCAAAGACAACCAGTCCGCAGCTAACAGATGCACTCAGGTAGATAGGCACCCAAAGCCAGGGGTCAACATCATTTAAATTAAGGTATGCAAATACCAGAAATGATAAACAAAAAAAAATGTTTAAAATAATTAGGATCATAAAATTTGAATTAATGCGGTATGCAACTACAGTGCTGGAAACCATGCATCCTAAATGCTGTGAGATCCATCTTGCTATCGATTGCAAAAGCTAATATGAGAGTAAAAAATCTGAAAAGAAAATTTCAATTTTTTTACTTGGAATCAAAGATGATTTTTCGGGCTCCTTAGTATCCTCTAAAAGGAAAATATGATGATTCAATAAAACAAAAAAGGTTCCCGGGGAAATCATTCCCGGGAACCTTTTTTGTTAGTTCATACCATACTTACTCTATATTCCAAAAAGTTAGTTCACTCATGTTGCTATAGTTAGGATCGCCGCTTGCTGTTTTTAAGATCCTTATTCTGATGTAACGCACCGGCGGCGGATTGCTTTTCAGATCAAACTTCATGGCTTGCTGACCATCGTCTGTCCTTACGCATTCCTTAAGCTTGGTCCAGCCTTTTGATACCATCTCCGCTTCCCAGCCCGGATCATTTCCTTTTAAAGTTGTAGCAGCATTTTTAATATCTGCAATGCCCCATACTTCAAAGTCGATGGGGTTGTGAGATTGATTTCGGCCTGTTTCTTCAATTCTACCTAAATTGGTATAAATGGCGCCCATATCAAATGTAATGTGATGCGGTAAGGGGTGATCGCCATCGCTATGGAAAATATTCGGATAAGATTGCGGGCCAACGCTTCCGTCCCAAAGTTTACTTATACTTGTCTGCCCCTCATAAGTCCCCACATCATTAGGGAGTGAATTTTCATTAAACAATTTTTTATCGCATTGAACGTAAAGCAACGTGATATCCGGAAAATCATCAAACCTGTCAACTGCGAAGGTATCAATAGCTGTTCTTTCGGGTATATATGATGATTGGTACTGAATCTTGGTTCCCTGCTTATAATGGGGAAGCGTGATAGAATTACTATCGGGCGAAAGGTTCATGGAAACGGTTTCACCAGAAGTGTTGGTATATCTGATCACTGTATTTATATTGATGGTATCAGGGCTATTAAAAATCAGGTTTACTGATCCGTCGGCATTATTTTTAAACGGGCGTGTTCCGTTATAGGCCCTGTTGAGTAAGGTGCTGGCATAAACAGGGCCATAAACCTTCACGTTATTTACCTCGAACGGAATTGATTTATTACCTTTTGCATCAAATGAGTAAATGGTAAAAGTGTAAACAAACTCCTTAAGCCCCGTTATAGTGGTGCGTACACTATCTGTTTTAGTTGAAATTTTAACTATTTGAGAGTCAGCTTTATTGTTCCAGTATACTACATATTTAACAATGCTTGGGTCTGAGCTTGATTTCCATTTAAGGCCTATCCGCAGATCTCCGGGCTGCGTAATTACAGCGCCCACCGCTCCTGTATAAACAATTTCCTGATTGCCCAGAAATTTTTTAAAATCTGTTTGCGTTTTATTACAACCGTATATTGTTATTAATAATATACAGCCAAACAGCGTATATAGAAGATTTTTCATACTCTTATTTTTAATAAGTAATTAATTTATTCCTGCTTTTTTAAGCCGGAATATCAATCAGGTTTACCATAAAATGATACTTCAATTATATGTGCAAGCGTACCGCCTGACCATGTTTTAGCTATAGAGATACGTAAGTATTTAACTGAAGGAGCATCAAATGGAATATTGAACTCCGCACCCTGATTAAAGAAATCCTTATCGCTTTGGTTAACAGCTGTTGGTGGTAAACCCGATGGAGGTGCCGGCCAGTGGTAATTACCCAGATTTGTCCAGTCGCCTATAACCGTTCCTACCGGAGCACTAATTGGTAGTACAGCATCGGCAGGTAAGGTTTTGTTGGAGCCCCAGATACTAAAATCACGCGGATTACCATGTCCATATTCAAAACCTTTGCGCCCCCACATCTTAAAGCGGCTTAATTTATAGGTTTTACCTACGCTAAAAGTACAGGTAAAAGGTGGTGTTGAATTTGAATTGGTGTGCCATCCGGGGTCATCTAAACTACCGTCCCACAATTTGTTCACCGTCCAGCCTCCGCCTTCATAAAGCTCATCATCACTTGGCAGCGCATAGGTAGCAAACAGCCCCTTATCCAGTAACTCTTCGTATAATGGGGTCAAATTCTTTTTCAAAGTATCTGAGATATTACCCCATTCATCGGTGATGTACACACCAAAATTTCTTGGAGTTGATTTAAAGCCCCTGATAGAAAAATCAATGGTATCGCCCTTAGTAAAATGCTGCTCCTGTACCTCCATTGATTTTGTTACGTCATCAAAAGCGGTAACTATTATACCGATATCTCTTTTTAGCGGATTCAATGCTTTTACATTAACCCCACCAAAGTCTGCCGATATAGCTGCGGTTGGTCTTACTAATTGATAAACAGGGGTTTTAGGGTGTACGGTAACCGTAACCGGATCGGACATTACTTCTGCTTTGCTTACAGCATAAAGGGTAACCTGATAATCCTTTGATTCGGCAAAACCGTTAACTTCCACCGTATCTTTATAGTATGATGATTTGGTTTCCCTGGCAACCTTATCTCTTATACTGTATTTGGCTAATACATAAAGCAGGTTTTCTGAATTTGGGAGGTTATATGTTATGTATGAACCACCATTAAAATTATCTACTTTAATATTGGTAACTACCCCGGGTTTTGTTTTATCTGTAGAGATGGGGCCGGTATTAAATCCATCGTTTCGCTTACAGGAAATTATACCTATCATTAGCAAACCCATAAGGAGCTGCAACGAATATCTATTTATATTTTTCATGACTTTTCAATTATCTGTTGAAATCCTTTGTAGGCCTACCAGTTTGGATTTTGAACGAGGTTATTATTAATTATCAGGTTATCAGCCCTTATTGGCCACATGTAGTTCCTGTTATTGAAAACAGGCGTTAAAATGGTACGCGGACGGTAATAGTTTACAAATGATTCTTCAAAAACGCTCCATCCCTGCAGGGGCCTGGTCATTACGTTTTGTAATTCCTTCCAACGGCGCAGGTCCCATCCGGCTTGCGCTTCAAAGGCCAGCTCAATACGTCTTTCCTGGTGTATTATTTGACGTAAACCATCTTTATTGGTAAACTTAGTTGGAGTTTTGGAATAATTTGTCCACGCCTCAACAACACCCGGTAAACCTGCCCTGATTCTAACTTTATCAATGTAGGGTATAACTTCTCCAGATGATTTTCCCTGCTCATTTAGTATTTCGGCATAGAGCAGATACATACCAGCAAGCCTTATTACCGGAAGATGAAAATCTTCCCAGGTCATGGTTTTATCATAGACTGTTAAATAATTAACCAGTTTTTTGGGCCAGTATCCTGTTACATTTATCCTTATGTTATCTTTAGGGCCCGCGAATGATGATGGGCCTTTGCCTGCAACATACAAGGCGTTTTCACCATCTCCTAAAACTCCATTACCATACCATACGCCGCCATCAAAGGCCAAATCAGCGTAAAACCTGGGTTCGCGGTTAAAATGTGCTTTTACGGTTTCGTAACCATTGTGGATGTAAAATCTATTAGCGTCGTTGCCGATTTGTTTGTCATACCGATTTGCATAATCCCATGTTTTATCTTCATTAATGGGCACCCCATTATTGGTATAAAACAGTTCCTGCTGGCTTATTGGAGCTGCAATTGTGCCCTGGGCGATTAAATTACCTGCTGCTCCGGCTGTTAGCCTCGGCATAAAATACTCCTGGTTACCAAACCCGAAATGCCCGTTCAATGCCCATATCAGTTCGGGGTTTGTTTCCCATTTATCGGTAATGGTAGTTTGTAGGTTTAATACTTTTTTTAATGAATCGGTAAGGGTTGCGGGAATGTTAGCTGTAAGATCACTCGGTACATGCAGCCTGTATCCGTTTGCCTCTGCCGCTTTAATGGCATCCAGACATGCTGTGGCCGCTCTGTCCCATTTTGTAGCATCATAAGCCGCATTAAAAAGCGCCTGACCATCTTTGTTCTTTAATGATGCCAGATCGGGATTACCATTAAACAGGGGACTGGCAGCGGTTGTCAGAACCTCGGCCTTTACGCATAAGGCAATTGTTTTGGTTATCCGACCCAATTCCTCTGTCTGGTTCTGGATAATTGGAGGTAGGCCAGGTATAGCCTGATCCAGCAGTCTGACTATGTAATTTACTACAGAATCGGCAGGCGCCCTTTTTACTTTTGTTTCTTCTGTAGTGGCTGTAATAGGCAGGTTTACATCAATAATAGGGATTGGGCCATACATCCTGAACAGGTAGTAATTGTAGTAAGCTTTTAAAAATTTTGTTTCAGCAATCCATCTTTCCTTTTCAGACGGGCTCAGATCAATGGGCTTGTTAATATTTTCGAGCATGGTATTGCATTTCCTGATGGCTACAAACAATGCCTGGCCGCTATTCTGCCCATCCCAATAATTAAGTGCTGGATTTTGAGCACTTTGAGTTCCGCGGATAAGGTTAAAACCAATGGGGTTAACGCTATTGTTATCCTGAAGGTCATTAGGAAAAAGAACTTCACCCGAAGTTACAAAGCCTACATTGGTTTTTACGTCAGCAAAGTTTTGCAGCGCGTTGTAACATCCAAAAAGATAATTTTCGGCCTCGTTACGGTTTCTGAAGGCGTAATCAATAGTGCCGACATTGTCAGGTACAACGTCAAGATACTTTTTACATGATACACCCACCATGGCCAGTGTTATCACGAGTAAATATTTGTAATATGATCTCATATTCTTAAACTAGTAGTCAGTTAATGATTATAGGTTAACATTTATACCTACGTTAAATACCTTTTGTATAGGATAGGCAAAACCATTACCACCTAATTCAGGATCCCACATTTTAAAAGGGCTCCAGGTTAGCAGATTCAATCCATTAAAATATACGCGGGTTTTTCTTACTCCTAAGCTTTTAGCAATTCTATCAGGCAGGGTATAACCGATCTCGGCCGATTTGAGGCGCAAAAAGCTACCATCGCGCATCCACCAGGTACTCTGTTGCCTGTTGTTTTCGATTTGAGCGCCGTTAATACCTAATCTTGGATATAAGGCATACAAATTCTGGTTATCTTCTGACCAGTGATTATCGGCATAAGCTTTTAGTAATTGTGTATTGCCATTGTAATAGTTATCCGGACTTTGTATAAAAGGGCTGGTACGTGCAGGGTCGATAAAGAAGGAAACCTTGGCTTGTCCCTGGAAAAATGCCGAAAGGTCAAAGCCATGCCAGCCTCCGCTTACACCAAAACCATACACTATTTGCGGAATATACGGATCGCCCAAAAATGTTTGATCGGCGCCGTCTATTTTACCGTCACCATTGAGGTCGCGGTATTTAATATCACCTCCCTGAGGCGGGAAGCCGTTTGTACTGAAAATTTGTGTTGGCGAGTTTCGTGCTTCCTCATCATCAACAAATAAGCGCTCGGCTACGTAGCCATAATTACGGTTAAGTGGTTGCCCGGTTAAAAGCCTGTATTTTTCGTTGTAAGCGGGCTCTTCATACTGAACATATTTGTTTGCGGTATAAGTAAAGTTTGCTCGTGCTGATAAAAAGCCTCCATTACCAATACTTTTTTTACCATCAATCTGAATATCAATTCCTTTTGATTCTACTTTACCAATGTTTGCAGCTATGGGTGCTTCCAATCCCATGGTTGAAGGAATATTGTTCCGGTTTTGCAGTACATCATATTTATCGTTTTTGTAAACCTCGGCAGTTACATTGAAGCTTTTCAAAACAGTGAATTCCACACCCAGGTTAAGTTGTTTGGATTTTTCCCAGGTTACATCATCATTTTCATAGTTATTGATCTTAACGCCCCCATGGCTATAACTATTATTGGTGCCGAAGGATGCGCCACCACCGCCATTAAGATTCACATCAGATAAGTAGAAAAATCTACGGTTACTGATCTGGTCGTTACCTACTAAACCGTAACTGGCACGTAGTTTAAAACGGTCAAACACGTTATACAGGTCGCCCCAAAACTTCTCCTCCGAAAGGATCCATGATGCGCCGATAGTTGGGAAAAATCCCAACCTGTGGTTATCTGAAAATCTTTCGGAGCCGTTATACCCAAAGTTAAACTCCAGAAAATATTTGCTTTTGTAGGAATAGGTTGCCCTGCCGGCAAGTGTTTGATTACGGTAAGGCAATGAATATTGCAGCGTATATTGATTAAGATCAGGATCTTTATTATTTGAATATACTTGTTGCTGACGGGTGCCAATTAATGCTCCGCTTATGGTATGATTAGTGCCAAAAGTTTTGTTGTATTCTAATACCCCCTGCAGATAAAGCTGGGTTTGCAAATTATCTGATCCTGGATCCCGGTTGTAATTCAGATATTCCTGAGCTTGACTAGGTTGGGAGTTTATCCATTGCAATGTGTATTGGTTTGATGCTTTATCATAATTGCCCACTGTGTAATAAAAAGGGTTATAAGCCATGCTTGATTCAAAATAAGCATAACGGTTTGTACTGAAGATGGCATGAAAATTTAATCCCTGGGTTACAAAATCGAGGTTTTGATTTAACTCCAATTGAGCCAGAAGTCTTGATTCGTTTGAATTTTTGTGCCCTCTTAACAGGTCGGCATAAGGATTACGGGTTTGTGTGGTATTGGGGCTTGTTCCCGGAACATTACCAAAAAGGATGTGTTTAACATTAAGGTTTGCAGAATCCGGCTCAAAATAGGCTGGAAATAAAACTGGACTGGTGTGTGTGGCCTCATTATAAAGGTCGGTTGAAAAGCCTCCGTCGGCACTTTGCGGCCCATTATACTGGTTAAATGTGCCTGATAGACGAACAACAAGCTCGGTTTTATTGGTTACGTTTATATTTACATTTGAACGCAGCTGATAATTGGTGAACTTAACGTTATTGTTATTATTATTCCTGATATCGGTTCTTAATATACCATTATCATTGCTGTATGATCCGGCAACATAGTAGCGTGCTGCGCCACCACCGCCTTGTATACTCATATCGGCACGCTGCGTATTTGTATGTTTCTTAAATAACAAACCGAGCCAGTCGACAGCAGGATAAACAAAGGAGTTGCTTCCTGGATCGCCTCTCATAGCTGCCTCTGTGTTGGCTATTTTGTTTGCCGTAAAGGGGCGTTCGGCTAATGGATTACGGGTAATGGTAGCCTCGTTATAAAGTTTCATGTAAGTGATGGGGTCGGCAAGCTCAATGCTTTTTACAGATTGCGATCTGGCGTTTTCGACCCTGACATTAATTTGTGCTTTACCCGCTTTACCTTCTTTTGTTTTAACCAGAATAACACCATTACCTCCCCGGGCGCCGTATAAGGCGGTGGCACTCGCGTCTTTTAATATCGAAAAGCTTTCAATATCATCCACATTTAGCCGGGCCAGATCATTTGACGTTAACTCCACGTTATCAATCAGTATTAAAGGACTTTGACGATATCCGAATGTAGTTACCCCTCTAATAAAAAATTGCGCGTTATCCTGTCCCGGTTGCCCGCTAGGTGTATAGGCTATAATACCTGCAACCTGGCCTGCCAACGCGTTGGTAAGGTTACTTGCAGGTATTTTTAAATTGGCGGGTTTTACTGTAGTAACAGATCCTACAATGGCCTCACGTGATTGTTTTCGGCTGTAAGCGGTTACAACCACTTCGTCAGCGGCTTGTACGTCTTCGTCCAGCGCTACATTAAACACCTTATTTTGTGGGGTTACTGTGAGCGTTTGTGATTTAAAACCAACAAAGGTTATTTTAATTACAGCATTGTCCTTTACATCTAAAATAAATTTACCATTAACATCTGTCACTGTACCCAGCTTAGAATTACCAACCACCGAGATGCTCACCCCCGGCAGCGGTACACCCTTGTTATCCTTGACCGTCCCTGTTATGGTTACGTCGGCAACAATTAAAGCTGGTGTAACTGTTGGTTTTGCTACTGCCGACTCTTTAATGATGATAGATTTGCCATCAATAATATAAGAGAGATGGAAGGTTTTCAGAGCACTGTTCAACGCTTCTTCAAGAGATGTGTTTTTAAAGTCGACACTCAGTGTATAGTTCTTTTGAGGCCCTTTGGGCGACCAGAATACATTATACCCAGTTTGGCGATTTATTTCACTGAATAGCTGTTTTAATGTGACATCGTTTTGTTTGTAAGTTATTTTTTGTGAAAAGACCGATGCACTAACCTGCATAAATGCAAGCAGGAGTATAAGGCTCGTTATTTTCATTATAAGAAGGAATTTCTTGGTGTAGCACGAAGGCTTACAAATGTTTGTAGTAAAATTTTTGTACATTTGTTTAGGCTGGTTAATGTTAAAATTGTTATCTCCAATAGCGTTTTAGTTTAATAAGCTTTAAGATCAGAGACATCGCGAGTGTCTCTGATCCTGCTTTTAAACTATTTCCTTTTTATTAGCTGGAATCTTTCATTTTCTTCTCGGTTTAAATGGTTTAAAAAGTTTATAATTAATTTGGTTTATTTATTTTTTAGCGACTCTGATTGTAGATCCGCTAATGATGAACCGGTCATTTGTAATCTGCTCCATTATTTTTAACAAGGCTGATAGATTAGCAAAGCGGGTAGTAACCGCAACGATCGTTTCTTTTTTTACACTTTCATCTTCATATACAATTTTTACATCGTACCACCGGGCTATCTGCCTCATGACGCTTTCCAGCGGCTCTTCATTAAACCTGAAATTACCATTCTTCCAATCTATGGCTTCACGTGGATCAACTGTTGATATTTTAAACGTTGTTGTAAGATCAGCTTCCTGCCCCGGTTTTAATGTTGCATTTTTATCTCCTGCTATAATTTTAACAGCCCCCTCTAAAAGTGTGGTTGTGGTGTTTTGCTCATCCGGATAGGCATTTACGTTAAAATGAGTTCCTAAAACCTCAATTACCTGTTTATTGGACACTACCCTGAACGGGAGAGCTTTATTATGTGCTACTTCAAAATAAGCCTCCCCGGTAAGCTCAACCCTGCGTTCATTGAACGAGTCAAAACTTACCGGATATTTTATTGATGATTCCGCATTAAGCCATACCCGCGTGCCATCTGATAACAGCAATTGATATTGGCCACCTTTGGGGGTTTGCATCGTATTATACTGCGGAAGGGTATTTTTAACAGCATTGGGGTTGGCGCTATAAACCAGTTTACCATCGGCTGTTTTGGTGATTTGGCTTCCACTTTGTTGCGCTATTTTACCGGTTGCTACATCGGTCAGAAGCACCTTAGATCCATTTGCCAATACTAAAATGGCTTTATTGCCACCAGGTCTAATAGGATGTTCCTGTGCTATCGTCTGGTTTTGGGCTGTTTTGTATTTATTAAAAAATAAAATAGTACCTGCAGTAAGCATAATCAACAGCGATGCCGCAACGGCCCATCCCTTATAATTAACGGAGCGTTTTTTTTGAAAATCTATCTCATCGAGGAGGCGCATCAATATTTCTTCGTGAACATCGTCTTCCTCCTCAGGGAACTCTGAATCCTGACTGGAAACAGAACTATACCAGTTTGCCAGCGCCTGTTTTTCGGCATCCGTGGCTATCCCTTGCTGGTGTTTTTGTATTAAGCTATAAATGGTTTCGCGGTTCAATTGGTATTGCGCTTTATATAATGGTATGTTACATGAAAAGGGCGTTACCCTACATCAGTGATAAAATAAATTTAAAAATTTTGAGGAGTGATGTTAAAATGGCAGTTTTAAAGGAGGGAACGGTATAATAGAATAGATGTCAATGCTAATATGCCGTATTTTTTGAGTCCACCTCGGATAATCTTGAGAGCCCGGGTCAGATTGGCTTCGACACCTTTTTCGGAAATTTGCATCTGGATGGCAATCTCTGAATTCTTCATACCAATTTCGCGACTATACCGAAATACAATCCGGCACTTTTCAGGAAGTTCCTCCACTATACCATCAATGTATAGCTGCAAAAAGCGCGCGTCTAATTTGTGTTCATCGTTGGTGAAAAGTTCAAAATCAATATTTTTATTGGCAAGCGCAGCCCGTCGTTGCTCTTTCTGATAGTAATGGTATATACTTAACTTAATGGAGCCCGCCAAAAAAGCGGGTAGGTTTTGAATATCGGTAAGATGACGTTTTTCCCATAATGAAATAAACACATCATGTACAATATCTTTAGAAACAGTACTATCCTTACAATGATTCCATGCAATGGCCAGCATTTGTTTCCAATATCTATTATAAATTTCGGTAAACGCGGCCTGCCCATCCTTTTTTAAGGAAAGGGCTAATCTTTCATCGCTGTATGTGCTATAATCTGGCATAAAAGTACAACTCTAATTAAGAGACATTAAAGAGTACCTAACAGCCTAAAGATGGCATAACATTCCAGGCATTCAAATAAATAGCGCTTTTTGTTTCAAGTAAAAGTTTTATCATAATTTTTATTAGGGGTGAATATAATTATATCTGCATCTGTAATGGCAATTATACTATCAAGATGATTTTACCTGAGTAGTAAATTAAAATTCCAAAGCAATTTCAAACTTATTGATTATGTATGAGCTAATTACTTTTTGCTTGTAATGGTTTAAAATTGGTTATGAACGAACAAGTCAGATGGCTAATATAGTAAAATTCGGGAAATCATAATCGTTTTTTAAATGATGAACAGAATGAAAGCAGAAAAAACCATTATTTGGATAATGAACAACGTTCAGTATATTTGCGCGACATTTTAGCATTCATGGGAGTTACAGAAAGAAAAGAACGGGAAAAAACGGAGATGAGGGAGCTGATCACAGCTGCAGCCATGAAAATGTTCCTGGAGGATGGCTATGCTAAAACTTCCATCCGGGGCATAGCCGATGCAATAGAATATAGTCCGGGTACCATTTATTTGTATTTTAAAGATAAGGATGAGCTATTGTATGAAGTACAAGCTGATGCCTATGGCCGTTTGTTTGAAGTGTTTAAAAAAGAAGCAACAAGCACCGATCCGCTTGAAAAACTCAATCAGCTTGCCCGTGCCTATATCAATTTTGGGTTAAACAACCCCGAACTTTATGATTTGATGTTTATCATTCGTGCTCCGATGAACGTAGACGAGGAACTTCACAAAGTTAATGGAGCGAACTGTCTGAATTTTTTGATCGATTGCCTTACAGATTGTATTAATAAAGATCTGCTTCGTATGACCGATGTGCAACAAGCTACTTTACAAATTTGGAGTACTGTACACGGGTTGGTATCCCTTAATTTACGTTGCCGTTTAAAAATTATGGTCGAATCGGAGGAAGCTGTGCCTCTGGTATTAATAAAAACGATGGAAGATTATTTAGCGGCTGTAACAAAATAGATTTTTTTTAATCTATTAATAAACAGTGTTCATTATATAAACATTGAATATTTTTAAAATAAGTTGATAGAATAAAAGTATGTGAAACACCATACCAAGTAATATTTAATAATTTTTTTACTTTTTAACTAAACATAGTTCATTATGTATACGAGGTTCATAAAAGGATTAATTCCTGTTTTTTTATCGCTATGCCATATAAGTGCATTTGGCCAAAGCGATCATCGGCAACTTGACGAATATGTGAATATAGCATTCGCACAAAATCAGGGACTAAAAGAGCAACAGTTTGATCTGGACAAAGCCATGTTTGCCTTAAAGGAGGCGCAAGCTATGTATTTTCCAACCGTAAGTTTACTTGGAAGTTATACCAAGTCGGCAGGGGGGCGTACCATAGATGTACCGGTTGGTGATCTGGTAAATCCGGTTTACACCGCGCTCAATCAGTTAACCAATTCAACCAGATTCCCTCAACTTAAAAATGAGTCTTTTCTGCTAAGCCCCAACAACTTTTACGATGCCAAGGTGCGTACCTCGTTGCCGCTTATTAATGCGGAGATCCGCTATAATAAGCTGATTAAGCAGCAGCTCATCACCAGTCAGCAAGCGGCTGTAAATGTTTATAAAAGGGCTTTGGTAAAGGATATTAAGACCGCTTATTACCGGTACTATCAATCATTACAGAGTATTGCTACCTATAACAGCGCTATGTTATTGATAAAAGAAAACATCCGGGAAAACGAAAGCATGCTAAGAAATGGTGTTCGTAACGGCACTGCATTATTGCGGTCAAAAACCGAACAGGAAAAAAACAATGCTGCTTTGATACAGGCGCAGCATGCTATGCAAAATGCGAAATTGTATTTCAATTTTCTACTCAATCGCCCGTTACCGGATTCTATAATTATAGAAAGTAAAATGGTTACAGCTGTAGTTGCGATACCCGATACTTCCCTTGGTACCAGTCGTCGTGAGGAAATAAAACAACTACGTACCATGCAGCAGGTTTACACGCTTGATTATCGCTTGCAGAAATCAGGTTTTATACCTAAGGTTAGTACTTTTATAGACCTCGGTTCACAGGGAAATGATTTTAATGTGAACAACAAAACCCGGTATTATTTATGGGGTGTAAATCTGCAATGGGATATTTTTACCGGTGGGCAGCGTAAATATCGTGCCGAACAATCAAGAGCTAATGTAAATGCAACAACTGCCCAGCTCGATCAAACCCAGCAATCTTTACAATTACAACTTGATCAAAGCTTTAATAACTATCAATCTGCCATAGCGACTTATAAAAGTATCACTGCACAGCTCTTGTTTGCAGGCAAATACTATAACGATCAGTTAAAAGCCTACCGGGCAGGGCAATTGCTTTACCTGGAACTGGTAGATGCGCAAGATCAACTAACCAATGCACGCCTGCAAATGGCAGACGCGGAAGCTAACGTACAAATTGCCCTTGCCGAACTTGAACGCGAGCAGGCTACTTATCCCATTAACAATCCTAATCAGCAATAAAGTATATGAAAACCTTTAAATACACCAGTTTATTATTATGCATTCCTTTGATGTATGCCTGCAAATCGCACCCGGCATTCGTAAATAAAAATGAAGGAACTGATACTATCCCCGTGCAAACTCTACCACTAAAGCAACAGAATAATAATGCTGCTATGAATGTATCCGGGCAATTCACTACCGATGATGAAGTAATGCTATCTTTTAAAACAGGAGGGATTATTAATAGCCTCAATGTCAAAGAAGGCGATGCGGTAAAAAAAGGCCAGCTGCTAGCCACCCTAAATCTTACCGAAATTGATGCACAGGTACAACAGGCAAGTCTTTCTGTTGAAAAAGCACAGCGCGATTATCAGCGCACACAAAATTTGTATAAGGATAGTGTAGCCACGTTGGAGCAGCTACAAAATAGTAAAACCACGTTGCAACAGGCACAGCAGCAATGGAATATGGCTAAATACAATCGCCAATATTCAGAAATACACGCGCCCAAGGATGGTTATATATTACGTAAACTGGCTAATGCCGGGCAATTGGTAGCTGCAGGAACAGCCGTTTTGCAAACCAACGGCGCAGAAACCAGTAAATGGATATTACGTGTCGGTATTAGCGATAATGAATGGGCAAGACTGCAATTGAATGATCGTGCCCAGATTCAAACCACGGCATTACCTGGCCAAATGCTTCAGGGAGCAATCAGTCGTAAATCCGAAGGGGTTGATGCCGTTACCGGTACTTTTAGCGCCGATATTACGCTCGACGGTAAAAAAGTTAAAGGGATAGCGGCAGGTATGTTTGGTAAAGCCGTCATTACACCGTCGCGAACAACCATGGGTGGAAGTGAGTGGCAAATTCCTTACGAGGCATTGCTTGATGGAGATGGTACCGCCGGTTATGTATTTATTACCAACGATAATAAAACAGCGCACAAGGTAAAAGTAGCTATTGCCGGAATCAATAAAAACACGGTTACCATTAGTGCCGGGTTGGAAGATGCTAAAGCGCTGATTATTTCAGGTTCGGCTTATCTTACCGATAACGGTGCTATTGTTGTTCAATCACCTAAAACCGCAAGCAAATGAAAATATCAGAATATGCTGTAAAGAACAGCCAGTTTACGCTGGTGATCTTTATTATGATTATTGCTTTGGGGATAACCACCATGTTAAATATGCCCCGGTCGGAAGACCCCGAGATGCATCCGCCTGCTTTTTTGGTTATTGTTAATTATCCGGGAACAAGTCCGCGTGATATTGAAGATAGGGTGGTAACACCATTAGAAAAAACGATAGGAGGGTTAGATGATATTAAACGCATCCGTACCAATATCTCCAACGGGGTTGCTGTATTAAGGATTGAATATAAGTATAGTAGTAATATCGACTCTAAATACCAGGAGATAGTACGGGAGGTAAATAATAAACGAAGTGAGCTCCCCGCCGATATTACCAGTATTGAGATTCAAAAACAACAGCCAACCGATGTAAATGTATTACAGGTTGCCCTGGTATCAGAAAATGCTCCCCGTAGCTTATTGCAGCATTTTGCCGAGAAATTGCAGGACGAATTGGAAAAGGTATCTTCATTAAAACTGGTGTCTATCTTTGGTTTACCGGGGCAACAGGTTAGGATAGAACTTGATCTCGAAAAAATGGCTCAAATGCATTTACCTGTAAGTGCTGTAATTAACAGTTTACACAGTGAAATGGCCAGTGTTCCTGGTGGTAGTATCGATGCTGCCCATCTTACCTTTAATATTAAGAGTAATGATTATCGTACACTCGACGCGGTAAACAGTACGATTGTTTATGCTGCGAATGGTAAAAATATCCTACTAAAAGATATTGCCCACGTGTATTATGGCTATGGTGAAGAAAAGCATATCACCAGATTGAATGGGCATCGCTGTGTATTTGTAACCGCGGCCCAGAAGGATGGCGAAAATATCAATAAAACCCAGGCAGATTATAGTAAGGTGCTTGCTAGTTTCAAAAAGTTATTACCCGCCAATATCGATCTGGTACAAAATTTTGATCAGGCGGATAATGTAAGCAGGCGCTTAACCGGTTTGAGCCATGATTTTATTATCGCTATTTTACTAGTGGCTGTTACTTTGTTGCCTCTGGGTATCCGTCCGGCGATTATTGTGATGATCTCTATTCCGCTTTCACTTGCAATTGGCATTGTGCTTTTACAATTGTTTGGCTTTAATTTAAACCAGTTAAGTATTGTGGGTTTGGTGGTTGCTTTGGGACTTCTGGTTGATGACAGCATCGTGGTAGTAGAAAATATAGAGCGCTGGATGCTGGAAGGCCATAGCCGTTTGGAAGCGACCTTGAAGGCAACCGGTCAAATAGGGAAGGCCGTAGTGGGGTGTACCGTTATCCTAATCATCGCGTTTATGCCCTTGGTATTTTTACCCGAAGGATCGGGAGATTTTATCAGGTGTTTGCCATTGGCTGTTATTTTCTGTGTATTAGCATCTATGCTGGTATCCTTAACCATTATTCCGTTTTTATCAAGCAGGTTATTAAAAAATCATACCGGCAATCCCGAGGGAAACTTCCTGATGCGCGCTTTGAAAAGATTGATCCATGGAAGTTATGCCCGTTTGCTGGATAAAGCGCTTCAACGCCCATTTTTAACCATAAGTGTAGCGGTTGTTTTGTTTGTATCTGCCATCTATCTGTTTGGTGTTATTGGGTTCAGCCTATTCCCGTCGTCAGAAAAGCCGCAATTCCTGATCAATATTACTACGCCTAATCAATCCAATTTGCCTTATACAGATAGCGTTTCTCGGGAAATTGAAAAGCAGTTAAAAAAAGAACCGCTTATTCAATATTATGCTACTAACGTAGGGCATGGTAACCCACGTATTTACTATAATGTAAATGCAGAAAATAACCGTAGCGATTTTGCCCAGCTTTTTGTACAGCTCGACAACGATACCAAGCCCGATCAAAAATTAGCCTTAATTCAGCGCTTACAGCACAGATGGGCGCATTACCTGGGCGCCAAAGTGGAAGTGAAGAACTTTGAACAAGGGCCACCGGTGGTGGCCCCTATAGAAGTACGTTTGTTTGGCGATAATTTGGATACCCTGCGGGCTTACTCATTAAAGGTTGAACAATTGCTGCATCAAACAGCGGGAACCATGTATATCAACAATCCCGTAAGTTTATTAAAAAGTGATATACGGATAGCTGTAAACAAAGAAAAAGCGCAGCAACTGGGCGTAAATTCTTTAGCAGTAGATCAAATTGCAAGATTAGCGGTTACCGGTTTGGATATGGGAACATATTACAATAACGATAACAAATACGGTTATACCGTTTTACTTACCCGGATAAAAGAAGGTCGCCCAAGTATTGATGCTTTCAGGAACCTGTATGTAAATAATGCGCAGGGGAATGCTTTACCTCTAAAACAGGTTGCCGATCTGCAATTGGAAGCTTCGCCTGCGGTTATTAATCACCAGGAAAAAAAGCGGGTTGTATCCATACAGGCCAATGTGCAGAAAAGTTTTCTGGTTAGCCGTGTGATAGATGATGTAACTCAAAACATGGATAAGCTAAAGCTCCCTGCTGGTTACAGCTATGAAATGGGAGGTGAAGTAGAATCAAAAAACAATTCCTTTGGTGGTTTTATGAGTATTATCCTGGTTACGGTGTTTGTATTTATCGCTGTTCTTGTACTGTTATTTAAAACATTTAAAAGTACGCTGATCATCCTTTCGGTGATACCATTAGGAGTAGTAGGAGCGGCGGTAGCGCTTTGGGTTACGGGTAATTCTTTATCATTTGTGGCTATCATCGGGTTAATAGCCCTGGCTGGGATCGAAGTAAAGAACACGATTCTGCTGGTAGATTTTACCAACCAGTTAAGGCAGCAAGGTAAGGGATTGCAGGATGCTATCCGCGAAGCTGGTGAGGTGCGGTTTTTACCTATTGTATTGACATCTCTTACCGCGATAGGCGGGCTGATCCCAATTGCCACATCCACCAATCCTTTAATATCCCCATTGGCTATAGTGCTTATCGGTGGATTAATAAGTTCTACGTTGCTATCCCGGATCGTAACACCGATTGTTTACGAACTGATCCCACCGGCGATAGATGGGGTTAAAGACAAATAGATCTGAAGATAAATAAATCTGAAAGCTAATGAGGGTACAATAGTCAAAACTATTGTGCCCTTTGTCGTTTCATATCTCTTTTTATCTAAACAGGTTTGATCGCGAAGCTTTATCGCCGATAGTTTCTTACAAAAATAGAACGATAGGTTAATGCCCGGCAGAAGCCTTTAAAGTAAATTCTAAATTTATTATTGATATAAATATTTGAATTTAAGTGCGTTGTGTTTATTGCTTTTCTGTTATCGCTACATTAATCTGTTATTAAGATTTTATTAATGCCCGAGAGGTTATTTACTCCCAGTTAAATAAACCAATTTTCTATAACCCAAATTTCAATAGAGCATGAAAAGATTTTTATGTATGCTGTTGGTATGTTGTATAACATGGAGCAGTTATGCCACGGCCACACATTTAAAAAGTAATAAATATACCATAGCAGCTTCGCCTGTCAGCGGTAAGGTTAAGGACAGTAAAGGCGTACCGCTACCCGGTGTATCGGTAAAAATAGAGGGAAGCAATACTGTGGCTTTAACCGATGTAAATGGGGGTTTTAAGATAGATGCGCCAGCTGGTGCTACGTTATTATTCACCTATGTGGGTTTCGAAGACCAGAAAGTTGTTTTGAATGGCCAAACTACTTTGGATATTACCCTGGCAGAGAAAACCATAGGCTTAAATGAGGTAGTAGCCGTAGGTTACGGTATTCAACAAAAAAGAGACGTGACCGGAGCGACCAGTACGGTTACATCTAAAGAGATAGCTAAGCGGCCCCTGGTTAGGGTTGAACAAGCCTTGCAAGGTACTACCGCAGGCGTAACCGTATCCAGTAACAGCGGTCAGCCCGGTACAGGCTTGAGTGTGAAAATACGCGGAGCCAACTCTATCACCGGCTCTACAGAACCTTTGTACGTTATAGATGGGTATGTCGGAGGTAATATCGAATCTATAAGCCCGAGTGATATTCAGTCACTGGAGATATTGAAAGATGCATCCGCGACAGCTATTTACGGGTCACGAGGTGCCAATGGCGTGGTTTTGATCACTACCAAAACCGGTAAAATAGGCAAGCCGGTTATCAACATCAACACCTGGGTTAGTAAGGCAAGTGTTCCCAAAGAACTTGACCTGATGAATGCCTACGATTTTGCCCGGACGGTAAACGCACAATTTGCTACAACAGGAAACCCTCCCGCGTTTTCTGATGACGCTTTGAATAATTTTAAAAACAATCCGGGTACCGACTGGCAAAAAGCAGTACAGCAAAAGCCCTGGATAAGGAGTTACCAGGGTGATATATCAGGTGGTGGCGAAAATGTGAATTACCTGGTATCATTCAATCATCTTGATCAGCCGGGTTTGATCCTGAACCAGTATTACAAAAGAACCACACTGCGTGCCAACCTGGGTATCAAATTGAACGATAGGATGGACCTTAAAGTAAACCTGACCGCTTTATTACCACAAGGTCGTAACACCGGTTATTCGGGAGATATCACTGATCCGTTTGCGCAGGCTACCCAGTGGGATCCTACATCGCCCATACGTGATGCCAATGGTAATTATATTTTACGGGCACAATATGGGTCCATTCAAATAAATCCTGTGGCCCAGGCTAATAACCAGTTGGTTGATGTAAATACTACCAATATCACAGGTACCGGTGTGTTTACTTACCGCATCACCAACGATCTGACGCTTACATCTAATAATACCTATGAAAATCAATCACAGTTAACCCAAACGCTGTATGGGCCACAAACTGGCTTAGGTTTGGCCAATGGTGATTATGCTGCCGCGGCAACCGGCCGGTACCGTGCTTATCAAACCAGTGATTTCTTAACATACAAGAAAAAACTGGGTGATCATTCATTAACGGTTACCGCACTGTATGAGTTTCAGAATCATCAGAACACCAATATTAATGCGCAATCAAAAAATCTGTCAACTTATGCATTGGGTTATTATAACCTGGGTTTAGGTACCACCCAGCTCACCACATCTGGTTATTACCAGGACGCCTTGCAATCATTCATGGGTAGAGTAAATTATACTTATAAAGATAAGTATCTGCTGACTGCCAGTTTACGTTCCGATGGTTCGTCGCACCTTGTTCAAAAATATAGTACTTTCCCTTCTGTAGCTTTGGGCTGGAATGCAGCCCGGGAAAGTTTTGTTGAAAAATGGAACGTTTTCTCCGACTTGAAATTACGTGCAAGCTGGGGTAAAACCGGTAACCAGGCCGTAGCTCCCTATGCTACTATACCGCAGTACGTAACAGGTGGACCGGCCTATTATTTTGATGGCACAACCTCATCTATCACGACACCATTAGGCACACCGGTATCTAACACGCTGAAATGGGAAACTACTACTACCACGGATGCTGGTTTAGATATGTCGTTTTTTAAGGGCCGTTTAACATTTACGGTTGATGCTTATCATAAAAAAATCAGCAATTTGTTGTACGCCAAACAAGTGCCGTCCTATGATGGCGGTGGCACCTATCTGGCTAATATAGGCAGTTTGGACAATAAGGGTATCGAGTTTGCCTTAGGCGGAACTCCCTTAGCCGGTAAAGTGCATTGGTCAACTAACTTTACTATTTCCTTTAATAAAAATAGGATAACCAGTTTAGGTGGCGATGATAATATTGTGGTAAATAACATCGGTTCGGCACAAACTGGTGTATCCATATTAAAAGTGGGCATGCCATTGGGCGAGTTTTATGGCTATCAATTTTTAGGTACCTGGAAAACAAACGAAGCTGCACAAGCTGCACAATTTGGTATGAAACCAGGGGATGCCAAATACACCGATGTTAATGGAGATCATAAATATACTGGCGCCGATTTGATGCCTATTGGTAATGGTACACCTAAGTACAGTTTTGGCTTTATTAATGATGTAAGCTATGGTAATTTTACCTTAAGCTTTATGTTCCAGGGAACGCATGGCAACCAGATCTATAGTGGTACCATTCCTTATACTTTAGGCGGTTTAGGTGATGCCCGTAATGCTACATCAACAACGGCATTAAATATCTGGACACCGACAAATCAAACGGACAACCCCACATTCAGTAGTACCAGCCAGAACTTTATCAACAGCAGTCGCTTTGTTTATAATGCAAGCTATATCAAGCTCAAAAACCTGTCATTAGGCTACACTATACCTACCAACGTTTTAAGTCGCGCAGGATTTAAAAGTGTTGAAGTTTATGTGAGCGGACAGAATATCTGGACGATCACCAAATACCCGGGTTATGATCCGGAAGTTTCTAACTCAACCAATGCTATTACGCAAGGCTTGGAAACAGGTGTTATACCCAACCCCAAGACCTATACATTGGGTTTAAGAGCCACTTTATAATTCACTAACCAATTGCTTTCTATATAAATTATAAAAGATGAAAACAAGATATTCCATAACGGTAGTTTTATTTTTGGCGACATCCATATTCGGATGCAAAAAACAGCTTACCGAAGATCCCAAAGGTAATCTTACACCGCTTAATTACCTCAAAACACAGGCAGACCTGGATGCGGCTGTAGCATCTATTTATGCCAAATATGCGGTGGATGGCGCTTATGCATTTACCAATAAAAGTACTTCCTATTTCGGAGCCGACGATTTAACAACCGATCCCGGACTTAATAAGGGTGATATGCGAGCCTTTGATCAACTAAACGGCAGCAGCACCAACTCCAGTATGCTGGCTCAATGGAATGGCCCGTGGACGGCCATTTACCAGGCTAATAACGTAATTACCAATTACGCACAGGTAAATTCAACTGATGACCTGAAGCGTAAGGCGGCAGGACAAGCTTACTTTTTGCGCGCCTGGGGATATTACAACCTGGTGCGTACCTTTGGCGGTGTTCCTTTGGTTGATAAGTTGATCTCTGTGAACGACAGGCCACCACGTGCTAGCGTAGGCGATATCTATAATCTGATTGTAAGCGATCTAAAGATAGCGAAAAGCTGGTTGCCGGTTAGTTACAACGATCCTAAACAGATAGGAAGGGCTAACCAAATGGCTGCCAGGGCTATGCTTGCTGATGTATATTTAACTATGGCCGGCTGGCCACTAAAGCAAACAGCCAATTATGCCTTGGCAGCGTCTGAGGCTGATACTGTTATCCGATCCGGCGGCTATACGTTGATGAGCAACTATGCATCTGTGTTTACAACAAACAATAACTCCGAGTCTGTATTCGGGTTGCAGTTTAATGTCGGTGGTAGTTCACCAAATCGTACTTACGGAGCATCAAGTGTACCTTTAGATGAAGTGGCTGCCGATGGCTCAAGTGGCTGGGATGATTATTACCCCGAAATAAACTTCTTCCTTAACGCACCCAAGTGTGTCCGTACTGATGCTACTTTTTATACCACGCTTAAATTAAGACAGGGATCCGGTAGCAACGTTACCTTTAAATTGGTGCCATGGAACTCATCCGAAACGCATGCTGGTCACCCATATTACAAAAAATTCAGGACAGCATTGGGCGATGGGGTAGTTGAAACGGCAACCACACTGCAATCCATCAACCCAAGTACTAATAAAACAACAGATATTATCAGATACCCGTTAGTATTGCTGGATTATGCCGAAGCACAAGCCATGTCAGCCGGTGGGCCTTCAGCGGCAGCGTATGCAGCAATTAATCAGGTAAGAACAAGAGCCGGTTTGTCTAATCTGCAAACGGGATTGTCAGCGGCTGATTTTCAAAAAGCCGTAGTTAATGAACGCGCCTATGAATTTGCAGGTGAATTTGGCATACGTTGGTTTGATATTGTGCGCCTGCAATTGCTATCAGAAGTTATAGCAGCACGTGCCAGTAATGAGAACCCGATTAATTTTACCGGCGATATCACTCAGCGTTACCTGGCGCCAATACCTCAAAACGATATGTATATCAATTCATCCTGGTCACAAAATCCGGGTTATTGATCACGCAAATCTTATCACTATAAAAAATGCTTGTTCGTGCGAAAACATGGACAAGCATTTTGAATACTAAAACAATAACCTAATAAACCTCATACAATTATGAAAAAAATACCCTTTGTAGTCATGTGTTTTTTAATGTTAAATGTAGCCGTCTACGCGCAAAGTAGGCATTCAAAAGTTACTCGTTATCCTACTTATCATGGTCTGGTGATGGCCGGCTACCAGGGTTGGTTTAGGGCCGAGGGTGATGGCACAAAATCGGCTTTCAGTCACTATTTTGCATCTGAAAGCCATTGCGGTGTTGATGCCTGGCCCGATGTAACCGAATATATCAATACTTATACCACACCATTTAAGCTTGCCGATGGCAGTAACGCCAAGTTATTTAGCTCTCATGATAAAAGTACAGTTGATCTGCATTTTAAATGGATGCAGCAATATGGTGTTGATGGTGTTTTTATGCAGCGTTTCATGGGCTATGCCAAAAACGTAAAAGATCGTCGTGAAACAGGTGTGGTTATTAAGAATGCGCTGGATGCCGCTTCAAAATATAACAGAGCCATTGCTATTATGTATGATCTTTCTGGACTTAATGCTACCGGCGAAGATTGTTCGGCTATTATAGCCGACTGGAAATACCTGGTTGATTCGTTAAAGGTGACCAACCAGCCCGGTAATAAAACATATCTGAATAACAATGGTAAACCTGTAGTGGCTATCTGGGGCCTTGGCTTTCCGGACAGGCCGTATAATACCCGCAATATTGGTATCCTGAAGTTGATAGATTTTTTGAAGAATGATCCGGTTTATGGTGGTTGCGCGGTGATGCTGGGTGTGCCAACTTTTTGGCGAGATCTGAATGCCGACTGTTTGAACGACCCTTTCTTGCATGAGGTAATCAAACAAGCAGATATCGTTTTACCCTGGACAGTACAGCGTTTTTCGCCCTTACTGCATAACGATATGGATCGCTACCGCGACTTGATGATGGGTGATATGCAATGGTGCAAAGCCAATCATTTAGAGTATGTACCCTGTGTTTATCCTGGCTTTAGCTGGCATAACCTCAGTACCTATGAGTTTCCGGATGATGTAAAACCTGTAGCATCTATACCAAGGCAGGGAGGACGCTTTTATTGGCAGCAGATATCTACCGCTTTGCAGGCCGGTGCATCCATGCTTTATGTAGCGATGTTTGATGAGGTTAATGAAGGTACCGCGATATTTAAAGTAACTGATAAACCACCTGTAAGTAACAGTGCCAAATTTATTGATATGGATGGCAAACCCAGCGATCATTATTTATGGCTAACCGGCGAAGCCGCTAAAATGTTGCGTAATGAAAAGCCGTTAAGCTATACCATGCCAGTACGCGCTAATTAATCATTACACCCCAAAGATTAATTAATAATGTTTGATAAATGATACTGCCAAAGCAGTATCATTTATCATTACGTAACTATCGAATGAAAATCCTTCTTAAATTCTTCGCCATACAGGGCTAAATATTCTTTATTGAAAGCTTGAAAGGTAGATTTGGCCAAGGAGTGTTTACCGAGGAACGATAGGGCTTTACACTTCATGGTCATAGCTTCTTCATTCACCAAGTCAAAATTAAATATGCAATTAGCCAGTTTGATCTGCATTTCCGGGTCGTTTTCCAGGTTTATCTGGCTTGCATATTGCAGCAGGATATCAATAATTTCGTTAGATAGATCAGATTTGATCTGGTCAAGCCATGGGTAATCAGCGCTGGGTAAAAAGCCGCCGCGTTGTGTAATTTCTATCAGCGCTGTTATTTTTTCCTCATTTATCGGTTTGCGATTAGCCATTAACTGCAAATAGTTATAGTAATCCACGTAAACCTCATTAAAATCAATTTCTATTTTCCAGTTACCGGTTTCTTTTGATAGGTGCACATACTCCATTTGGGTTAATAGGCTCCTGAGTTTGGATAAATTTGCCGAGCGGTTATTTTTTGCGCTGTTTTCCGATTTATCAAACCAAAGCAGTTCAATCAGTTTCTCAGGACTAATACCCCGACCAGATCTTAAACTATAAATCAAAATAACCAAGAATAGCTCTTTTATCAGCGAGGTAAACTGCCCTGTAATATCATCGCCTTTAAGGGTATAAAGTTTTAGGTCACCAAAAAGCAGGATGGTTCTTTGTGGGGGTGTAGTAATACCTGTCGCGGTAATTTCCTGAAGCAGCTTCGTAGGTGCTAAGTATTCTTCTGAATTAACTTTTCCGGTTGTATCCGAAATCTCCGGCTGTAATATGGATTTGCGTCGTTTATAATAAACAAAGCCGGCCACCGCGATGATGATCGATAAGAACCCGGCTATATAGTATTTGATACCGGATTTATTTGTTGGCAGAACTATGGCCAGCGGTTGCGCATCAGGAGGACTCGACAGCGTGAAAACACTCACGGTGGATACATTATCCATAGACCGGGCTAATGTCAGGGCAACAAATTGCTGCGTTAAAGGACTATAGTACAAATTGGCGAACGCATGTGTATCAAAAAAACTGAAGGGTATTTTACTGCTGATAGTGTGGTAGGAGGGCTGGTTCAATGAACCGATCATCAGTTGAAGATAGGTGTTATATTTATGGTTGGAGAAGGCCAGTGCCGTATAGGTTTGCGCTTTTTCGTCGATGATCATGGAGTTGGCCAGGGCAAAATCTTCATCAGGCGTTTTAAGGGTATAGATCTTTTTAAAAGTTTTGGCTTTTACGTCATATTTTACCAGGTCGTAAATATTCTTTGGGTTTAACATTTGCTGACCACTTAAACTGCCATACCCACCTAAAAAGTAAGCGTAGCGACCACTGTCTGTAACTCCGCAAGCAGCCAAATAACGAGGGCAAAAGCTGTCGCCCCCGGTATTTACCTCAGCCCATTTCCCCGTGGGGATATGATAGCGGTGTACATTATTTTTATAGGTAAGCTGCCCGTATCCGGCAACTACATATAAGGAGGTATCAGCAACAGAAAAAAAATTATTGGCGTGCCAGTAATCAATGATGGGAAAATAGGGTTCGTCCCTGTTCCAGATATGCGTATTGAAATTATAGGTTGCTACAGTGGCATTTTTGCGGTCGATATAGTAATTATACAGCCTGTGGTCATATATGTTATATACCGACTCATTACTGGGTTTGAGGTTAAACCGGCCATTAGCATAGGCAGCCGCGGTTTGTTTACCGTTTTTAACCGAAATGCTCCACAAAGAGTCGCTGCCTATCACATACACTTCGGCAGTTAACGGATTAAAGGCCATGCTGGCCATACCCTGTGCCTTTACGGTTCTTATCTGCGCCCAGTTGTGGTGCTGGGCCCTGATCCAAAGCGGGTGATTTATAATGCCTTGCTGATTGTTTAATATATCATGCGCTATATATCCTTGCGCCTCATTTAAGGGCCAGTGAAAGCGAGGTTCGCCACCAACATCGATCCTGATATCCCTGAGCTTGAATGGGGGAGCGTCGGTGGTTTTAAAATTAGGATAGTTATTAATACCGAAGCATAGTTTATAAATGTCCTTTTTATTAAGGTGAGCATTAGGTTCTACATATGTATGTCCATTTACATTAAGCAATAGTTGATCATGATCAATATCAAACTCCAGCACCACTTTACTCCATTGGCTTAATAGTCGCTTTTGGGGGATATCAAATCCAATTTTAGTGAAACGATCGTCAACTACTAATTTAAAGTGATTATGGTCTGTGTCAGGACCATCTTCCACCATATCCCTTTTGTTATAAATGAGATCAATATTGCGGTTGCTGTTTTCGATGATACGAAAGATATATCCGAAATAATCGATCTGATCAGGTAAAAAAGAGATCTCAAAAGATAACCGGAAGTTTTGTGTGGGGGTAAATCCTTGTCCGGGGAAAAGATCAAGGCTGGTACGTTGATCGGCTACTACCTCATGACTGTAAAAGCCTAAACCATAAGATTGTTGCCCCCAGATTTTTAAGTGGCAAAGTATAATTATTAAGAAACAGGAAATGGTAAACTTATAGCAATAAGAGGGGAGTTTCATTAATAACTATATTAACAATTTTAATTGGTTTATTAAATTTTTCCTTAAAGTTTAAGTCAGATAAAATGACCTTCCCTTAGGTTTAGATATCGCAGAATCTATATACTCAAAATTAAAAGTATAAACTCACAATCACAACGTAGCGAACATATTTACAATAATGGCAATTTAATACATCCGGTACACTAACATGCGCTTATTATCAGTGAGTTATATTGTTTGATTAATGTTTGTTGAGGTTTTAAATTCTGGCTTTGTGTTGTAACGTGTTGATTGCCTTTGTTTTATGTAAAGTGAAATATTATTGTGATTTTTTGCTGGTTAAGGAATGTTTAAGGTTTCATTAAGGATTGCGGTTTATTTAGCGACACCAATTAGTCCAATTTTAAACCTATTAAATCTTAAACATGAAGAAACTTTTATGTATTCTGTGTTTAACATGGTCTGCGTTAAGCAGTTTTGCACAAAGCCATGTTATTAAAGGAAAGGTGATTGATGAAACCGGGGTTCCCTTGCCCGGGGTTACTGTCACCCTCAAACAAACCCAACGCCGTACGGCATCCGATAAAGACGGTATTTACGCCATTGATTTGGGAACTCTTAACAATAATGTGCTGGTATTTTCATTTGTAGGTTACCAGACCCAGGAAGTAAGTATTACTGGGAAAACGGTAATTGACATTAAGCTGCTGCCCGATTCCAAAGATCTCAGCGAGGTGGTGATCAGCGCGCTAAACATTCCCCGGGCAAAAAAATCATTAGGTGTTGCGCAACAAAGTGTAAACGTAAACGAGATGACAGAGGCTCGCGCGGGCAATATTGCCGATCTGCTTGACGGCAAGGTTTCCGGGTTACAGATATCAACCAGTGGCCAGCCGACGGGATCAACAAGGGTACAGATTCGTGGTGCTAATTCCATTACAGGTAATAACCAGCCGTTGTGGGTGGTTGACGGCGTCCCTATCGACAACAATGACTCCAATGGCCAGGTAGGTAACCTTGACTATGGCAATAATGCAGCCGACCTTAACCCCGATGACATTGAAAGCATCGAGGTGCTGAAAGGCCCGAATGCCGCGGCGCTTTATGGTTCAAAAGCCGCTAACGGAGCTATTTTGGTCACCACAAAAAAAGGCAAGAAAAATGCTGGCATGGGCATTTCAGTGAACAGCAACTACATGGCGTCAAGGGTATTGCAGTTTCCCGAATTTCAGAATGTTTACGGCGAAGGGGGGAACGGCCGGTTATCAGGTACGTTGGTAGGGCCATTAGGATCTGGTGTGATACAAGCCGGTACTGGTGGCGGTCGTAACTGGGGGGTACCCATGCTGGGGCAACCATATTTAACTTTTGACGGTAAACAAACCACCTACTCGCCAAATCCAGAAACGGTTACCGGGTTGTATAAGGTGGGAGTAGCATCATCACAAAACGTGGCTTTCAGTAACGCTACTGATAATTCAGCTATTCGTTTTTCTTATACCCGGTATGATGCTAATGATGTGGTGCAAAAGCAAAACCAGGTGGCTAAGAATAATTTTCAGTTAAGTACCAGCAAAGATTTTACCCCATTTATTAAGATCGAAACACGCCTGCAATATATACAGGAAAGGGTAACCAACCGTACTTATCGTAATGAGGATCCGGCAAACCCACTAAATTATCTGATCAACGCGGTAACCAGCATACCATTGAGCAGCTTGATCCCCTGGAAAGATGCCAATGGAAATGCTTTTAACGGAGGTGGTAACGGAGGGATTGAAAATCCATATTGGGATATCAATGAGAATGGTAACCAGGATGTGCACAATACCATTATCGGCGGGGTAACTGCTACGGTTAAGATTTTTAAAGATCTGCAATTTCGCGCACAGCAATCAGGTAATTTATTGTGGGGCAACCGGTATACTTTTATTCAGAAAGGCTCACTGTCCAACATTAACGGATCATATAACGAATTTCAGCAAAATAATAGGGTATGGAATACCGAAGGCTTGTTGATGTACAATAAACGGATCTCCGATTTTTCGATTGTAGCTAATGTGGGTGGCAACCTACGCAAAACAGATTATTACAATACCAGCGCTGGTACATCATCGCTGGCGGTTCATGATGTTCGCAGTTTGGCCAATACTACCAGTATTATTACGGCTAATGAATCTTTTTTAAGATCTCAGGTAAACTCCGTATATGGCACCGCCAATTTGGGGTATAAGGACTTTCTTTATCTTGACCTGACCGGCAGAAACGATTGGTCGTCAACGCTGCCTCCTGCAAACGCATCGTTCTTTTATCCATCGGCAAGCGCCAGCTTTGTATTTACGGAGCTTTGGAAAGGTATATCACCTAACTTTTTGAATTTTGGTAAAATTAGGGCGTCTATAGCACGTGTGGGTAATGACACAAGTCCGTACAATTTGTATAACGCTTTTGTAAACTCAGGCAACTTTAACGGTATTAATTATATGACGTTTGAGTCGCAACTAAAAAACAAAAACCTGAAACCGGAGCTCACTACCTCAACCGAATTGGGGCTGGAGCTGCACTTTATGAATAATCGCCTTAGCATTGATGCCGATGTTTATAAATCAAAAACTATAAACCAATTGCTTACCGGTAACACTCCACCCGAGTTTGGTTTTACTACGCAAATATTAAATGCCGGCGAGATTCAAAATAAGGGTGTGGAAGTTACGCTCACCGGAACCCCCATCCGCACCAAAAACTTTAGCTGGGATGCTACCTACAACTTCTCGCTCAACCGGAACCTGGTTAAGTCTTTAACTCCGGGTATACCATCTGTATACCTGGGTGGAGCGGTTACTGCAGGTGTTTATGCCGAGGTTGGTAAACCCATAGGTGTAATCAGGGCGCAGGATCAGGCTTATTCGTCTGATGGTTATGCTATCATTAATCCCACTACCGGAATACCTTATTTTACTACTATAAATCCTATTGTAGGCTACGCAAGTCCGCGTGCTTTGATGTCATTTGGATCAAATTTTAGATATAAGAATTTCTCGTTTAACTTCCTGGTGTCAAGCCGTATCGGTGGTTCATTATTTTCCGGAACGGGATATCGTTACTTCATATCTGGTGTGGCGACACAAACGTTGGGCGGACGTGATGCCTGGCTATTTAGCGATGGCGTGTTAGGTGAAAATGCCAACGAGCAAACGGGTATAACCAGTATATATAACCTGCCATATCTGGCAGCTGGTCGTGTAAAAGGTTCCATTTACCCTGGTTACTATCCTGTATTGGGTAGTAACGGACAGCCTATTGTGGATGCCAACGGTAATTACGTAGCTAACTTGTCAGCACCAAATACCAAATATATCTCGCCACAAACGTATTGGCAACAAACTAATCATATATCGCATCTATACACCTATGATGCCTCCTATGTGAAGTTATCGCAAGTAATTGTGGGCTACTCATTGCCGGCAAGACTGCTTAAGGGTATGCCGTTCCGATTGGCGACGCTGTCATTAGTAGGGCGTAACTTGTGGACAATCTTCCAGAAAACGCCGCGCGGTATCGATCCGGAATCCGCTGCTTATTCGGGCAATGCCCAGGGACTTGAAGTGGGTGGATCGCTTCCTTATGCAACCTATGGTGCCGACTTAAAATTTTCGCTATAAAATCATGAAAAAGATCATCATATATTTAACGGTATTACTTGTTGCCTTTACCGTATCCTGTACCAAGGATTTTACCAAAATCAATACAAACCCTGCCAGTTTCACATCAGCAGCACCCGAAGCTGTTTTAACCAGTGCCTTTGTAAATACTATCAATAAGTTTGAATCCAATAATGTGGTTTATCTATGGGAATATTCCCATTTGATCGATCCTGTTGGTCGCTATATTGGTGGTGATGATGGTGGTGGCGCCACCTGGACCTTATTTTATGCCAATGTATTAGGTTCTACACGTCAGCTAAAAAAACTATACCAGGGCAATCCGGCCTATACCAATCGCATGGCTATCACCGATATATGGGAATGTTATGTATACACTTACCTAGTGGGTTGTTATGGCCCGATACCCTATGATAATGCAGGTAAAACAGACAACACCGATGTGGAATACAACGATGAAAATAGTATTTATACTTCGCTGCTTGCCCGTCTTAAAGCTGATGCTGCAACCATCAACACCTCCGGAGATAAATTTAATCCGGATGTGATATACAACGGCGATATGACCAAATGGATAAAATTTGCCAATACCCTACGCTTACGGATAGCTTTAACGGTACAAAATAATCTGCCCGATGTGGCTGCTGCTAACATCAAAGAACTGATGGGTAATGAAAGCACGCTGATTAGTTCAGAGGCTGATGATCCTAAACTAACCTATGGCACAGCTACAGGTAGCCAATCGCCTTATAACGTGATGTTGGTTCAGGGCACATCTTATCAAGGTACGGCTACGCCCGTTATGAGCGATTATGTGTTCACTTATTTCCGTTCCTATCATGATCCGCGTCTGGATGCTTATTTTAACAAGGCTGCAACACCTTTTAATATCCAGGATACGCTGACCAGTAAAAATGACAACCTGCATTATGTGGTTATTTATCCTATTCCGCACCTGGGGCAACCCAAATCACCCGCGCTATTAAGCCAATGGGGACTTCAAAATCCGCCTTTTGCCGGGTCTACGGTGCCGGTTAACTTTAGCACGCTGCCAGCAGCATTGACGGCTGCAACCAGGCCGTTTTATATGATGACCTATGCCGAGGTTTGCTTTATGAAAGCCGAAGCAGCCCAGCGCGGATACGGAGGCTCGCAAACCGCCGAGCAGTATTACTATGCTGGCATCAACGCTAACTTTGCCTTTTGGGGATTAACACCAGCTCAGGCTGCCGCCTACCAGGCGCAGGATGGTATTAAATGGAATACCGCGGGTAAAGGGTTTAACTATGATCTGGGTTTTATCAATACCAGTATTCCCGCCGATAACCTGACCAAAATATGGATACAGGAGTGGATAAACTTTTTTGACGATGAAGCTTTTGAGGCCTGGGTATTACAGCGTCGCACACGCAATTTAGTGCTGCCACCGCATACCAATCCAGGTAGCGTTAACGTCCTTACAACTTACTCTAACCTGAACGATCGTTGGTCTTATCCTATAAAGAATGAAGTGCAGAATAATCCAATAGGTTATGCCAACGGTGTAAAGTTACTGGGGGGGGGCGGCGATTATGTATTTACTCCCTTGAAGATAGAACCACAGTACACTCCAACTGATTGGACGAAGGCGCATGCGTTTGTAGATCTGAGTTTTGTGCAAAAATGGTATGGCAACAACATTGAAGATCTTACCGCGGCAGGTATCAAATACACTGTACTATCTACTTACTAATCAATGATAATAAAATGAAAAAGAGACACATATATCGCTACAGTCTGCTGCTATTGTTAATATCGGCAGGGTTATTTTCCTGTAAAAAAAACGATCCCAGTGTAAAAGATAATTTTTTAAACTATCAGATACCCGATGTTCCTGTAACTTCCAATTATACGGTAGGGGCGTTCTATTACACCTTTACTACACTTAATGCCAATGTTACGCAGATACCAACGGTTGGCAAATATGGCTATACCAACGGCTTGCCGCCTGCCGGAATAATGCAGCAACATATAGCCGATGCGGGAATAGCTAAAATTGATTATTTTATATTTTCGGTACGCTCTCCTACATTGGATAACAAAAACTACCTGGTTGATTCAACCACAGTGAACGCATTTTTAACAGCTCCAAACAGTGCGGGCATAAACTTTGCACTTTCCTATAACCTCAATACGGGGCTGCTGGGTATTACCAATTCTGGTGGTACTACGGGTAATGGCGTAACCATCGAAACTGACCCGGTAAAACTGGCTGCATTTTATAATGATTTTAAAAGGTTGGCCTTTTTTCTTGGCAAAACTAATTATCAAAAAGTTAACGGAAAATATCTGCTGATCATCAACAATGCGCAGGATCTGAATTCCAAAGATAACGTGGCTTTGTATAAACAACTCCGGGTTAATTTATCGATCTTGGGTTTTGATCTGTACATCGTAGGGATGCAAAACCGATGGTCGCCGCCTGAGCGTTATTATTATCGTTTTCAAAACTGTACGGATGCTATGTATGAGGCCAACATGGGTGATGTGGCTGGAGATAATGACCGTTATTGGAATTTTCCCCAATATACCGATCAGAACTGGGCTTACTGGAAAAAGACCATCGAGGCCTGGAACATGGAATTTGTGCCTTGCGTAATGGGCGGTTACAATTACCAGATCAATAATCCAACTACCAATCAGCTCAGCGTTCAACGTACCGCTGATGGTAGCTGGTACAAAACATTTACCAATGTAGCCAAACGTAACGCCTCTAAGAGCAGGCTCATTTTTGTCGACTCGTTCAATAATTTCTCGGTCGATTCGCAAATTGAACCCACACAAGCTTACGGTAACACTTACCTGGATATTACTCGAAAGGCTTTTAAATTGAACTAAAATAAAGCAAGAAGCAGGCATGCTATTAGCATGTCTGCTTCTTGCTCATAGCATCCGGAGAGCTGCAATAACATTAATATATCTACCTAATGAATGTACTTACAAAAACTTTAAGCACGCTGGTATTGCTGGGTTTAACTACCAGTAGATTATACGCACAGGATAATACATTAACTGAAAACTTTGAAAACCCCGGTCATCACTATCAAAAAACAGGTCGGGGGGAATGTCGTATCTCCAATGGGGTATTAACCACCAAAGATGCCTACCTGAGTTTTGGCGATGCCAATTGGAAAAATTATGAGATCAGTTTCAGAGCGAGGGTACCCGATACGGTAAAACAGGTCCAGATATGTGCAGGATTTCGGGCCGGTAACCGCGACGACTGGTATATACTCATGCTCAAAGGAGGAATTCAGCAGGATATCTACCTCGCCCGGTTGGGTTATATGGGTAGTGATGACTTCCTGGCCCTGCGCCGATTGGATTTTCACCCTGAACCGGGAAAATGGTATAATTTCAGAGTACAGGCATGCGGCAAACGTATCAGAGTGTTTTTAAACAACGAAAATTTGCCGCGTATTGATATTGCCGATTCATTAGCTTATTTATCGCCACAAGGGCAGGTAACCTTAGGTGGCAGTTGGATTACCAATGAGTTTGATGATCTGGTGATTAAACCATTAGGGGAAGATCAGTTAAAAAATACGCGTATAGAGGAATATTCAGTAGCCGTAAAAAACAAAGAGGTATTACGTCGGCAACAGCGCAGTACTTATAAACCGATTTCCGTTGAACAGATGAAAAGTGGTCGTACGGTTGTTTCTCTTAATGGTCAATGGCTGTTTTCGCCGGGGTATGAAGCAACAGAACAAACTAAAGCAGTAGACCCCGAAGAAAGTGATCGAAACTGGCATGTATTAACCGTTCCCAATTTTTGGAACCCCACCCGCGTTTGGCTTCACGGAGAAAAATATAATAATGACAGCAAAGGTGTGGCCGATAACTACTATCAAAAAGAAACTGCCCGTTGTGAGGCTTACACATTTGATTATAAAAAAACAAATGTAGGTTGGTACCGCCAATGGATCACTCTGCCAAACGATATCGATGCCAAAAATCTGCAGCTTTCATTTGATGCGGTATCTAAAGTAGCCGAGGTATATATCAATGGACATAAGTCCGGAAGCCACATTGGTATGTTTGGCAATTTTGAATTAGATGGTACGGGTTTATTTAAACCGGGGAAAAACCTGGTGGCAGTAAAAGTAATCAGGGATTATGTAAAGGACATTAAAGATGCAGATAAAGTAATGGACGTCGCAGTTACCGTACCTGTTACCCAAAAAATGATGAAGGATCTGGCACATGGGTTTTTTGGCGATGACCCCGCCGGTATCTGGCAACCTGTATCGTTGATCATTAGCGATCCGATGCGGATACAGGATGTGTTTATTAAACCCAATCTTAGTGGTGCTGATATGGACATCACGGTGAAAAATTACACCGATAAGGCGGTGCCGTTTTCAGTTGCCGCTGATATACATGGTGTGCCGCTTAAAGATGCATTATATAACCATACCATACTTGATCAGCAGCAACTTCAACCAGGCGAGGAACGGACTTTTACCGCAACCATAAAGGGGCTACAACCCAGAATCTGGTCGCCAGAACATCCTGACCTGTATGATTTTAATTTTAAGCTTACAACGGCCGATGGTCATGAAACTGATTCGAAGGTTATCCGGTCCGGCTTCCGCGTGTTTAAGGCCGAAGGTGATTACTTATACCTGAACGGCAAGCGCTATTGGTTGCGGGGTGCTAATCAAACACCACTAGGATTAGCCCCCAATGACACTTTGTTGGCAGATACCTTTACCAAACTCATGAATAAAGGCAATATGCTGGTTACCCGTACGCATACTGTACCCGGTACTGAAACCTGGATGGATGCCTTTGATAAAAATGGTATTGGTGTAAGTTATGAGGGTACTTGGTCGTGGCTGTTTCTGAGTAGCAGTATGCCTTCACAAAATCTTATCGATCTGTGGAAACAGGAATTTTATGATCTGTTAAAAAAATATCGCAACCATCCTTCCTTATGGATCTGGACGGTAAATAATGAAATGAAGTTTTATGATAACGACCCCGACACGGAGCGCGCCAAAGTAAAAATGAAGATCATCTCTGATGTGGTAAAACATATGCGGCAGATTGACCCTACACGCCCAATAGTATTTGACTCTAATTACCATCGCAATACCAAACGTTTTGGTGACGATTTTTATAAAGATATTGATGACGGTGATATCGATGATCAACACGCCTATCTCAACTGGTACGACTATTCTATATTCGATTATTTTAAAGGCGAGTGGCAACAAAAGTACAAAAACAGCGGCCGTCCGCTTATCAGCCAGGAAATGTCGACCGGTTATACGGATGAAACCGGTCATGCCACGCGTTTTTATAACTATGTTCACCAAAACCCGGAGTCGCTGGCTGGCAAATTTACTTATGAATATAGCGATCCTGCTTATTTCATGAAACCGCAGGCCTTTATTACCAAAGAACTGGCTGAAGCTTTACGCCGTAGCGATGACCGTTCTGCCGGGATATTGCATTTCGCCTTGATCACCTGGTTTACCAATGTTTATCAGCATGATCATATCAAGCCGTTCCCGGTATTTTACGATATGCAAAAGGCCTTGCAGCCTGTGCTGGTATCTGCTGAGCTTTGGGGACGGCACTTTTACGCTGGTACAAAATTGCCTGTACGCTTTTGTGTTATAAACGACCAGGAGGATGGTTCTGTATTGCCCGCATCAACACTGCAATGGAAGCTTATGGGTGACAAGGATGCTGTATTAGCGAGTGGAAATATAGCTGTGCTACAGGTTGATCATTATAGCCGTCACTGGATAGAGCCGCAGATCGATATTCCAGATAAACTGCCTCAGCAAAAACAAAATGCCCAACTACAACTGCAATTAATAGTCAATGATAAAACTGTTTCAGTAAACAGTTATGAAGTTTTGTTGGCGGCGAAACCCAGTCTGCAGGCTCGTAAACTGGCAGATAAAAAAATAGTTGTATTTGATGCCTTTAGCAACATAACTACTGTGTTGAAATATTTAGGCATTCAGTATACGGCTTTACCCACGTTGGCAGATGTGCTGAAACAAAAGGCGGATGTATACTTACTCTCCGGACTTGACTCGCTGAGCACCACAACGTCTGATATTGAACAGATCAGGCAGTTGGTTCATAACGGAGGGAAGGTTTTGCTGTCTGGTTCGGGTAGTGTGGCGCACATTTTATATCCGGAATATATCAGGAGTTTGCTTAAAGAGAAAGGCGAGATCACCAATATAGATATTCCCGAGTCTTCCATATTTGATGGCATTGAACCTTTGGAAATACGTTATCTGAATAATAACCAGCCCGAAAGTCCGTCGGTGATATCAGGTGCTTATCGGATTAATCGTGATGCGCATGTGGAGGCACTGGCATCATTCATCAAAATACACGGTTATCTCTCGGGTAATGTTAATGAAAGAATGCGTGCGCTTGATAAGATCAAAGGATTTCCGATTGTTAAAATCAACGACGGCAAGGGAGCAGTGCTATTGTCCGAGATAAGACTTGATAAGGCGATTACCGATCCTGTTGCAGGTAGGCTGTTGATCAATATGCTGCTTGATTTAACCAGGTAAACACATTGGGGCATCTAAATCTCAAAATAAATAATATTGAAATTTATTATATCATATATCTTATTAAGATTTTTTTAAGTATTGATTAATGTTTTAAAAGAAATTAGCAGTTATAACCAATTATTATGCTGTCTGTGATGATACCTTGACAGCGTGTGCTAACCTTAATTAATAGTGTTTGTTCTACTTCCCGTCGTGAAGATGGTGGTTTATGTACGTGATTGGTAGTGGCCTCCGGTCTTAAGATCGTGTTGCGCTTTACCGATAGGAATAATCTTTTGCATTTACTAACCAATAAATACAAACCAAATGAGAAAAATGAACATTTTATGCCTGGCGGCCATCATGGGGCTGTCCGTTAGCTGTACTAAAAAAAACGCGCCCGCCGATGCGCTTAATGCTGCAAAATCGGGTAAACTGAACACTCAAGGATCGCCTCCGGGCGACGTAGTAGGTAAACTGGTGGTAGGCTATCAGGGCTGGTTTTCGGCTACCGGAGATGGATCGCCTAATAACCATTGGGTGCACTGGGCTGGTAATGCCGGAGGAGCGGCACCATCACCCGGGCACCAAACCTTTGAGCTTTGGCCCGACATGCGCGAATATACCAACTCCTATCAAACAGGATATGCCAACCTGGGCAACGGGCAGCCAGCCAAGCTGTTTTCGCCATGGGATGTGCAAACGGTAAATACACACTTTTCGTGGATGCAGCAATATGGTATTGATTGTGCCGCCCTGCAGCGCTTTGGCAAAGGCAACGCACAGTTGGATGGTATTGCCACCCGGGTAATGAATGCAGCTCAAACCTATGGTCGCAAATTTTATGTGATGTATGATATCTCTGGCTGGACTAACTTCCAGTCCGAAATAAAAACCGATTGGACAAATGATATTGTAGGTACGCTCCATCTTACCTCGTCATCTGCCTATGCCATGCAAAATGGCAAGCCGGTGATTTGTATTTGGGGTTTTGGCGTATCCGGGCGGCCAGGCGACGTGAATTCTTATACCGATGTGATCAACTACTTTAAAAATCTGGGTTGCTATGTTATTATTGGGGGGCCGCGCAATTGGCGATCACAAACTGCTAATCTGCCTGCCTTTAATCTGGCCAATATGATTATGCCCTGGGCTACCGGTACTTTTGGGGATGTTGCCGGGGCTGATTCCTATGTGCCTACATTAAGTGCTGATTTTGCCTATTGTAACACAAACGGTATAGACTATCAGGCAGAAGTATTCCCTGGTTTTTCATGGTCAAACTGGAACGGCGGTGCGCAAAACCAGATCCCTCGCCAGCATGGCGACTTGATGTGGGAGCAATTTGCCAACGTTCGCAATCAAGGTATAGGCAATGTATATGTAGGTATGTTTGATGAGTACGATGAAGCTACAGCCATCGCCAAAGCTGCTGTGGATGCATCGATGATACCAACCAACCAATATTTTTTAACGCTTGATGCCGATGGTGTACATGTATCGTCCGATTATTATCTGCGGCTTACCAATGATGGGGGCAAGATGATCAAGGGCCAGATACCACTTACTTTTACACATCCTACACCTTTTGTTGTGGGCGGTACAACAACCACTGTATTTATTGATCATTGCGATACTGCTACTGGTTGGACATCCAGTAACACACTTTCGGTAAACACAACAGATAAGAAGGAGGGAACCGGGGCTTTACAGTCGGTTGGCAGTGGTATAGATGAGTTTAGGAAAAGCTTCACCGCGGTCAACACCGGTGCAACGGCAGCTAATGGGTCTATCCAATTCTGGTACTACGTTTCTGATGCAAGTCAATTTGGCACCAACAACCAGATAGAATTGGGCAGCGGTGGTGCGGCAGATGTAAATGAATACAGTTGGAACATCGGTACACTGGTAAACGGCTGGAATCTGATCACAAAATCATTCAATACGGCTACTGTAACAGGAGGAACGCCTAATTTGGCAGCTATCAACTGGTTTCGCATTTATCATGCAAAAACAGCTAGTATTACTACTCGTGTCGATGCTGTAACAGTTATACATTAATAGTTTATTAATATAAAAATCTAATTCAGGAAGAATCGGGAACGGTTCTTCCTGTTCATGGTACCTATTCAATAATGAAAAAAATAACACTTACTCTTTTAGTTGTAATTGGCTATCTGTGCATGAGCTGCGCAAAAAAAGATTTGGCTTTATCACAGAGCACACCAACAATAAAAAACGTAGCTATTAATGCAGTACCCGGTAATGGTTCCTTGGGCGATACTAATATTAAATATTTTGGCCGTTGGGATTTTAGCAGCACCACACAGTATATAAGTTATTGGGGGGGAGCCTACATCAAGGTGAATTTTACCGGTACTACCGTGAAGATTAAAGTAGTTAATACCACCAACTACTATGCCCGGATTGATAATGGTCCATGGGTAAGCTATATTGGTGCCAGCGGAACTATTGATTTAACATCCACACCATTAGCGGCTGGGACCCATACGCTCAGCGTGGCACAAGGTAAAGATTACAGTTACGTCTTCAACTTTCAAGGTTTGATATTGGATGACGGGGCGGTTACCAATGCACCATCAACTGGTACCGATCTGATAGAATATATTGGTGATTCCATTACAGCAGGATATACCGACCCGCAGGCTAACGTATCTGACTACGCCTGGGTTTGTGCCGAAGCCCTGGGTACCGAACATACGCAGATAGCCTATCCTGGTATTGCTTTAGTAAATGGGTTTGGCTTAAATGCTGATAAAACAGGCATGGATTTACAGTATTTTAAAGCACGTTCACTGGCAAATGCAAATTCGCCTGCATGGGATTTCGGCACATACACACCGAAGATAATCGTAATTAACCTGGGGCAGAATGATAATAGCACGAGTGTGCCAGACGATACATTCCAGGCTGATTATATATCGTTTTTGGCCAATGTACGTGCAAAATTCCCCAATGCCGAAATATTTGTGATGCGTACACTTGCGGGCGTTAAAGTGGCCCCAACTTTGGCCGCCGTGAACGCAAGGGTAGCTACAGGCGATACCAGGCTGCATTATATTGATACTAACGGTTGGTTAACTCCCAATAGTGCCGACTATACCGGAAACTCGGGCGTGCACCCCAGTGTAGACGGTCATATTAAGGTAGCCAATTTGTTAAAACCCATTTTAGCGCCATATTTAACAGGCGGTACACCGCCCGTTTCGGTATACCTTGACCATTGCGATGCCATCAGTGGATGGGCATCTGGAAACACTTTGAGTTTAAATACCTCGGATAAAAAAGAGGGGAGTGGCGCACTACAGGCAGTTGGAAGCAGCATACTTGATTTTCAAAAAGTATTTACGCCGATAAATACCGGTGCTGCAATAACTAATGGATTTATCAGATTTTGGTATTATGTGTCTGATGCCAGTTTGCTTGGTTCCAATAATCAGGTAGAGTTAGGCAGTGGGGGCACAAACGATGTCAGCGAGTATAACTGGGATATTGGTCCGCTAAGTAATGGTTGGAATTTGATCACCAAAACATTTGCGAGCGCGGGTACAACGGGTGGCACGCCAAATTTAAATGCGATCAACTGGTTCCGTATCTATCATGCCAAAACAGGTAGCGTTATTACCAGGATAGATGCTATACAAATATTGCATTAATACTTTATCGAAAACAGGTATTAAAAGGTGTTTTATTACCTGATAAGCCTTCATATTAAGGGAATATTAACTTTTTTTTAATTAGCTGAAGGTTATTTGCTCATGAAACGAGTGGCCAGATCATTTGGCTCCAATACAATTAACCTGTAATAACAAACAAGCTGGATGAGCTAAGCTCAAGTGATACAATATGAAAATAAACAGAACAACGCTAGTTGGGCTATTCCTAACTTTTTATCTTTTTTTTCCTTTGACCGGTAAGGCACAAAATCCAATTATAAGGAACATTTATACAGCCGATCCGTCTGCGCATGTTTGGAGCGACGGAAGACTATATGTTTATCCATCTCATGATGTCGACCCTCCAAGAGGATGCGACCTGATGGATAAATACCATGTGTTTTCGACAGATGATATGGTACACTGGAAAGATCATGGTGAAATACTTAGCGCAAGTGATGTCTCTTGGGGGCGAAAGGAGGGTGGTTTTATGTGGGCGCCGGATTGTGCCTATAAAAACGATAAGTATTATTTTTATTTTCCGCATCCCAGTGGAACCGATTGGAATAAAACCTGGAAAGTTGGCATTGCTACCAGTTCAAAGCCTGCTGAGGGTTTTGTTTCGCAAGGATACCTTGATCTGGGTGATGATAGCCGCTCTATGATCGATCCATGTGTATTTGTTGATGACGATGGGCAAGCTTATTTTTATTACGGCGGAGGCGGTAGATGTGTCGGCACGAAATTAAAAAGCAATATGACGGAAATAGCTGAGCCGTTAAAGACAATGGATGGATTAAAGGATTTTCATGAAGCTACCTGGATATTCAAGAGAAATAAAATCTATTATCTGACTTATGCGGATAATCACACGATAAATGGCAAAGGAGCCAACAGACTGAATTACGCGACAAGCAAAAGCCCTTTAGGACCCTGGGTTTATGGAGGCGTCTATCTTGACCCAACGGGTTGCGACACCAGTCATGGTTCTGTAGTGGAGTATAAAGGCCAATGGTATGCTTTTTATCACAATAGCGTTATCTCCGGTCGTGGGAATCTCAGGTCGGTTTGTGTTGATAAGTTGTATTTTAACAAAGATGGATCAATCCAAAAAGTAATTCAAACGGGCATGTTAAGCCAATAATTGTATTTTTTATTTCCGGGCGAATTGTGGCTTATGTTTCGTCATGATCTTCACTATTTCAACGTTGCCTGTACAATTTCTTTATAGATAGTGTAAAAGCCCGATATTGTTTAACACAGTATCAGGCTTTTCTTTTACGCCTCAGAGTAGTTTAATCTACTTTATTTCTTAGGATTTAATTAAATGCTAAGCATTGGTGTAGTTGAGCAAAGATCTGTTGAACGCTTAATATTGTTATGTAACAAATCTTCTACATAAATTATATTTTATCTATAGATTTTGTAGTATTTAAATTAATTTCTATGTTTGTCGCGTCAAATTAAAAACATAAGTAATGTTAACGTCTTCAAACAGACCACTGGTACATACTTCAAAAATGATGATGAGCTACCATAAGGCAATGCTGGTCATGTGTTGTTGTTGCTGGTAATTACTTTTTCAACTAATACTTTTTTCCTGATAAAAAACACTTAAATGTGCTTTTAAGGTCAAGTTGCCTTGAGTGCATAACTATGCAAAAAAATCTCCAGATGAAGTTATAAAACAACAGAAAAACCGGCAAGGAAGCCTCGCCGGTTCATTTTTCCGGAAAAGATCAGCTACGTAACGCCAATCACTTACTGACCCTTCCGCTAAGTTTCACCTAATAATTAAATTATTAATAAAACCTGTTAAATATATGGAAATATATATCCATGCTAAATCATTTTATAAAAAGCTCTTTAAGTTACTTCTACTCTTCTTTATCCCCGTTTTATCGTTTGCGCAAACAGAACAGCAACCCACCATCAATTCTCATTTAAACGGTACTGTAGTTGACGCTATTACCCGTGAACCATTACCCGGTGCGGCAGTATTGATACTGGGTACAACACATTCGGTAGCGACAGATAGGGATGGTAAATTCTCTTTTGTAACCGGACAGAAATTTCCGTACACACTTATAATTACTTATATAGGATATGATAAGCAAGAAGTTACAGCAAATGGCAGCCCGGTTACTATACTTTTAAAGCAATCTGTGCGTGCATTAAATGATGTGGTTGTGGTGGGATATGGAACTCAAAGCCGCAAATCATTAACAGGTTCAGTATCCACTGTTAGTGCCGATGAGGTACGTAACAAACCAGTAGCCAGTTTTGATCAGCAATTACAAGGTAAGGCGGCAGGTGTACAGGTATCTGCCGGCACCGGGATTCCCGGTGATGGTTTGTTTTTCCGAATCAGAGGGAGTACATCTATCAATGCCGGTAATGATCCTTTGTATGTTATTGACGGTGTTTTTATCAATAATCAATCGCTACAAAAGATTACTACCCAGGGCCAGGCTAATAATCCGTTGTCAGACATTAACCCTGCTGATATCGAAAGCATCAGTATATTGAAAGATGCCGATGCTACTGCAATCTATGGCGCACGTGCGGCTAACGGCGTGGTACTGATCACTACCAAACGGGGTAAATACAACACTGCTCCAAAGGTGAGCTTCAATACCTATTTTGGATTTGCTAAAGCCCCTAAACTGTGGGACCTTGTAACTGGTCCGGAACATGCGGAACTGGTAAACGAACTTTACCGCAATACCGAGGCTGATGCTATTGCCACGGGTAATACAGCGGCAGCTACTACTTATAAATACCAACCTTTTAGGGCACTAACAGATAACCCTGGCGCTTCGCCTGCTCCGCGTGGATTACCACAGGATCAACCTACTTATGATCGTTTGCATGATGTGTTCCGGACTGGTTTTTTGCAAAATTATGACGCCTCGATCTCCGGTGGTAACGACAAAACACGATATTATGTAGGCGGTGGTTATAACAGCCAACAGGCCGACTTGAAAACCAACGATTTTAATCGCGGGAGTTTTAAGTTCAATCTTGATCAAAAAATAAGCAATGTTTTTAGTATCGGCACCAGTACTTTATTATCACAAACTTATCGTACTAACGCCCGTGTAGGTGATGGGCCTCAGGGAGGAATTTTACAGGCTGCCTTGCATACACCAACCTATTTGCCAAAAGTAAATGCAGATGGCAGTCCGGCTAAATGGGCAGGTTTTGACAACCTGGATGTGCTGATCAATAATACTAACATGCACTCCAAAAGTGATCGTTTGATCAGTAATATCTATGCAGATGCCAATATTACACCCGACCTGAAATTCCGCACCAGTTGGAGCGTGGATTATAACACTTACAACGAATATCAATACTGGAACAGCCTGACCAACCTGGGGGCGGCTAATCATAACTTGGGTACATCAAGTATCAGTACCAATTCTATCTGGACAAATGAACAAACGCTTACCTATAATAAAGTTTTCGCCAACAAACATGCTTTCAGCGCGCTGATTGGTAATACGCTGCAAGGCAGTGTGAATTCCCAAACCTTTGCGCAAGGAACAAACTTCCCTAATGATTCTTTCCAGCAGATCGCTTCTGCTGCTACTACAACAGCCTCATCAACAGAAAATAAATACAACCTCTCGTCCTTTTTCTCCAGGATTACCTACAACTACGCCGGTAAATATTTTATAGAAGGTAATTTCCGTGCAGATGCGTCTTCCAAATTCGGTGCAGATCATCGCTGGGGATATTTCCCGTCGGCAGGTGTTGCCTGGCAGGCAAAGGAAGAGGATTTTCTGAAGAATGTCAATTTCCTTAGTAACCTGAAAATACGTGGTAGTATCGGTTTAACCGGTAACCAGAATGGTATCAGCAATTTTGCATCACGCGGCTTATGGCAGGCAGGCTCCAACTATCAGGACAACCCCGGTACGGTACCTTACCAGTTAGCCAATCCCGATCTGAAATGGGAGAGTACCCGTCAGATCAATGTTGGAGTGGATGCAGGCTTTTTTAATAATCGTTTAAGCCTGGAATTTAATGTATATGATAAATATACTACCGGCTTATTATTAAACCTGCCACTGCCTCAAAGCTCGGGCTTTGCTACCATAACCAAAAATGCGGGGGAGATGAGCAATAAAGGTTTTGAACTGGCTATTAACAGCGTCAATATCAAGAACCAGGGATTTACCTGGCAAACCAGTTTCAATATCTCGCACAATGCCAACAAGATTGAAAAGCTACCTATTCCTATCGATGCTTCGTACGCGGCTATACGGATGCAACAGGGGCAGTCCATGAACTCTTTTTATGTATATAAGCAATTGTATGTTGATCCGCAAACAGGTAATGCTATTTATCAGCATGCTGATGGTACCAGCGGCCCAACCGTAACTGCTGCTGACAAAGTGTTTGATGGTAGCGGCTTACCTAAGTTCTTTGGCGGTATCAACAATACTTTTACTTATAAAGGATTTGACCTGAGCATCTTCTTCAATTTTGAAACCGGTAACAAGGTATATAATAACAACGCTTACTTTCTGGAGGGCGGAGGTACACGTGACGACCGTCGGGCTATGGATACTTACCAGCTTAAACGCTGGCAAAAGCCGGGTGATATTACCGATGTGCCTCGCTTAACTGCCCTGGGCTCTAATTATACTTTAAGTCCGGTGAGCCGTTTTATCGAGGATGGATCATTCCTGAGATTGAGCAATGTAAACCTGGGTTATACCTTACCTAAAACTGTTGCCGAACGGATCAAAGCCGCATCGGTGCGCATTTATTTTAGCGGGTCGAACCTGTGGCTGTTAACACACTACAAAGGCCCTGACCCGGAGATCAATGTAACGGCCGATCCTAACGTGCAGGGGTACGATCTGGGTACACCGCCAATTCCGCGTACACTCCAAGTTGGCGCTAATATCACCTTTTAATGAATTAATGAATAAGACATGAAACGAATACTTTATATACTCCCCATTTTGCTGATATTTTCATCCTGCAAAAAGTTCCTGGATGTGCAGCCACAGCAACAGGTGGATGAATCGCTGGCCATAACTGATGCCGGTAGCGCCGGTACTGCGGTTAATGGCATGTACAACAGCCTGGGGGCCGATAACTATTATGGTTCTAATTTCCCGGCTATCTCTTACTTGTATGGCAGTGATGTGGTATGGACGGGCTCACAGGCGGCGCCACAGGAAATATCGGCACATAAAACCACCGCTTTTAACAGCTATATTGGTAATGCCTGGGGCGCCATCTACAAAACTATTTTATCAGCCAACTATATTTTAGAAGCAGTTCCAAAGGTTACTGATCCGCTGTTTACCACGGCTACCAAAAATCAATACCTTGGCGAAGCATATGCGGTTAGGGCATTATCGTACTTTGACCTGGCGCGTGGCTGGGGCGGTGTACAATTGATATTAACGCCAACGCATACACCGTCAGATCATGCCGGGATTAAACGCAGTAGTTTGGCTGATACCTATGCCCAGATTTTAAAAGACCTTAATGCAGCCGAAGGGTTATTGCCGGCTACTACCAACCGCAACCGCTTTACACAGAAAACCGTCTGGGCTTTAAAGGCCAGATTTTATCTGTACAATAAACAATGGGATCTGGCTGAGCAATACGCTACCAAGATCATTAGTGATAATGCCAATTACAATTTATTGAAACCATACAGCGCGTTTTTTGCCAATAATGCTGTCGCTACATCGGAGTCAGTTTTTGAGATCGCTTATAGTACCTCCTTCAAAAATGGCCATAGCGTATGGTTTTTGCCACCGGCATTGGGCGGCCGCAGGGAATGGGCGCCATCAAGCACATTGGTTTCTTTATTGAATGATCCAACTATAGGCGGCGGACGTAGCGCTTTGATAGCACAAACTGCGCCTCCGGGTAACTTATGGTATGGTAAGTTATATTATCGCAATCCTTTGGGAACAGACCCGGCCTATATTATTCGTGTGGCCGAGGTTTACCTGGTCAGAGCAGAAGCCCGTGCACAACAAGGAAATCTTTCTGGTGCTTTACAGGATCTGAATGCCGTTCGTGATCGCTCTGGAGTGGCTGCTACTACTGCAATTACTCAAGCTGATATCCTGTTGGCTATTGAAGCGGAAAGGAGAGTAGAATTTCCATTCGAGACCGATCGTTGGTTTAACCTGGTGCGTACCAATCGTGTGGCTGCAGTATTGGGTATTACCGATCAAACCAAATACCTGTTCCCGATACCGGCAAGCGAATTATTGGCCGATCCCGATCTGACACCTAACCCTGGATATTAATCATCAAAACATTATTATAATGAAAAAGATCATCAATTTATTCTTAGCCCTGGCATTTTTTAACGCAGCTAGTGTATTAGCACAAAACAAAACCAACCCTGTTGGTCCCGAAAAAGGCTCGTTGGTTATTGTAGGTGGAGGTAATGTTGGTCCGGAGATCTGGACCAGGTTTGTGGAGCTGGCCGGTGGGGCCAATGCAAATATCATTTACGTGCCTACCGCGGGTGATGACTCCACCGTAGTAAAGAACGATAAAACTGTTAAAAAACTTCAGGAGCTCGGTGTTAAAAATGTAACCACGCTGCATACCCGCGATCCGAAAGTGGCCAATACCGAAAAGTTTGTAGAACCCATTCGCCAGGCCACTGGTGTTTGGTTTGAGGGCGGTCGTCAATGGAAAATCGCGGATGCATATCTGGGAACATTGACCCAAAAAGAATTTAAAGCTTTATTGGATCGTGGTGGTGTTATCGGCGGTACCTCAGCAGGGGCCACCATACAGGGTTCGTACCTATTCAGGGGCGATACCAAGGGGAACACAATATTAGTGGGTGATCATACCCAAGGCCTGGATTTTATCCATAATGTAGCTATCGACCAGCATATCCTGAAACGCAACCGCCAGTTTGATCTGTTGAGTTTTATCAAAAGCCGCCCCGATCTGCTGGGTATTGGTATTGACGAAAGTACAGCCATCGTGGTGCATCAAAATACTTTTGAAGTGATTGGTGTATCCTATGTCGGAATCTATGATGCCCGCAACTTTGCCGGGGCGGTAAAAAATCCATCCAGTGATTCGGGCAACAACGGACCTTTCTACTATCTCAAAAAAGGGGAAAAATTCGACCTGCTAAACCGCAAGGCCATATTGCCCTCACCAGCATCAACTAAAACAGCAAACAATCAATAATAACAGGACATAATAGCCGGATGACTGAGTGGCTAAGTGAGGGTCTGCAAAACTCTTAACGGCAGTTCGAACCTGCCTCCGGCGTCTACAAACTACCAAAGCAAATTATAACCATGAATGCACTAAAAGGGGGCTTACCTCAAACAGACTGGAAAGGATATGAGAAATGGGCTTTTCGCATCTTTTCAATTTACTTCCTGTTACAAGCTGTTCCGCTCGACTGGAAGTACTATCGTAATCTATTCTCCATCAATTGGCTGCACCTGCGTTTTAGTGATATATTTTATATCAGCCGGTATACGCCGCAAATATTCGGGAATGGTACAACAACTGGCTGGGGGCTTAACTCTTATGCTGATTGGTTGATGATATTGCTTATTGCCATTATTGGTGCGGTTATATGGAATTACCGCGATAGAAATGTAAAAAACTATGACCGCCTTTATTATTGGGTGCGAGTTATTGTACGTTATCGCCTGGCTATAGGGATCATTGCCTATGGTTTTATTAAGTTTTTTCCACTGCAATCGCCATATCCTTCTATCAGCAACCTGAATACCCATTATGGCGAATTTAGTCGCTGGAAGTTATTTTCGTTAAGCTTGGGTATTGTACCCAATTATGAATCATTCCTGGGTTTGGTTGAGTTGCTGGCAGGCGGGCTGCTATTGTTCCGCAAAACATCAACTATTGGTGCCCTGATAGTAGTAGTGTTTACTGGTAACGTGTTTATGTCAAACCTTGCTTATGAAGGGGGAGAGGCTGTTTATAGCCTTTACCTGATCACGTTGGGACTATTCCTGCTGGCTTTTGATATAATCAGATTGTTTGTGCTGATAGGTTTAGAAAAGAAGGTAAAGGCAAATCATTTTAAATTGGAATTATCAGTCAATTGGAAACGCAACCGGTTAGTAATCAAAACAGCATTCATTTTCTTTTTTGTGTTCTTATACGGCTATAAAACCTGGTCGGCTTATCATCAGTCGGTTTACCAGTATCCGCAAACAGCGGGTTTAAAAGATGCTGCCGGTTTGTATGATGTAAGCGAGTTTAGAGTAAACAGTAAAGTATTAGCTTATTCGGCAACAGATACCAGCCGCTGGAAGAATGTGGTATTTGAAAAATGGGCAACAATCAGTATCGGTACCAATAAACAGGTGAAAATTGATTCGGCTGTTACAGAGGAAATTAATGATAAAGATGCCGACCGCAGATATGAAGAAGCGGGTTCCATCGGAAGGCAATACTATAGTTATCAGATTGATGCAGCCAAACAGCAGCTTGTTCTGCAGAATAAAAACCACAATTATCCTAACGATAAGCTGGTATTGAACTATACCAGGCCTGATATCTCAAGTCTGGTATTAACAGGCGTCGACCGACGCGATACAATTTATGCAGTACTTCATAAGATCAATAAAAAATATCTTTTGCAGGAAGCCGCAAGTGGCCGCAACCGGGCAATTAAACTTTAATGACCACCATTTAAAGAATTTATCATGTCAGTAGAAATTCAATCAAACGATATCAATATTTCAGAAGTATCCGGGCGGTATCAGACAGCATCTGCAACTATCTCGGCACAGACAGTAAAGAAAGTATGGAAGCCATATCAAAAAGTGCTATTCCGTATTGCCTTTGTGTTTTTTGTGCTCATGAGTATCCCTATGACGAGCGAATGGTATAAGAATCTGATCGGGATCAACTGGTTTCATCTGCATTACCGCGACCTGTATGATATTGCCCGTTTCCAGCCATCGCTGGTGCGATTCCAGACACCGGCTTATAATTTGATGGGATATGCCGATTGGTTGGCTGTATTAGCTATAGGTATTGTTGGCGGTTTGATATGGACAGCTATTGATCGTGGTAAAACCAAAAACTATGAAACTTTGTATTATTGGCTGCGGGTAATTGTACGTTACCGGGCAGGTATTGGCATTATTGGTTTTGGCTTTACCAAATTATTCCCGGTGCAGCTACCTTATCCTTCGCTGGGTATATTGAATACCAATTTTGGCGATTTGACGGCGCAAAAAATATATTGGCTGTCTATCGGCATTGTACCTTGGTACCAGGTATTCGCCGGCGTGGTTGAAGTATTGGCCGGTGCTTTATTATTTTTCAGAAAAACCACTTTGCTGGGCGCTATATTGCTTTTCGGTGCTTTAGGCGATATTACCTTTGTGAACTTTTCTTATGATGGAGGCGTACATGTTTATGCTTCGTATTTTGTACTGTTTGCGACATTCTTAATTATTTACGATGTACCGAAGCTATATAATCTGCTGATATTAGAACGAGACACAATACCAACAAATTTTTACCCGGTCATCTCTCAAAAGTGGTTGAAATATACCCGCGTAGTTTTAAAGGTAGCCACCATCTGGATATTCCTGGTTGTGTTGTTTTATATCCAGTACATCAACTTCAGATATGACCCTTACAAACAACCCGCAACAACAGGGGTAAAAGAATTAAGAGGTAATTATGAGGTAAGTACATTTAAGATCAATAATCAGGAGATCTCTTATTCACCACTGGATTCTGTACGATGGAGTGAAGCTACGTTTGAAAACTGGTCTACACTCACATTTAAAGTCAATAGGCCTGTGCCTCTTGATCTTTCCAATGGAGGCGGTTCACCCATGCGAGATATTAACCGGACATTTGAACTTACGGGTGTAGCCGGTGGTCAGCGGGTGTTTTATTATGAGGCTGATACTGTAAATCACGTGCTTTACCTACAGGATAAATATGTAGCATCAAACCGGGGGAAAAAGGGAAAGGGAAAATGGGATAAAGCCAGTGCAAAAGGGAAAAAAGGTAAAGGCGATAAAAAAGACTGGATACCTAAGGAAGCCCGGGTAAACATTCGCGATGAAAATACAGCTATTGATAAAATTGCTCTCTCCAACCGTCGTACCCTGGGCATTGCAGAAGAATTAAAAGACAAACGTAAGCGAAATCACATGATATTGAGCTACACTACTACCGATGGCAGTCATGTTATTTTAAAAGGCATCAATGAACGTAAGGATTCCATTTATGTAGTGCTTGATAAAGTGAACAGGCCTTATGCTTTAAAAGATAGTAAATTGCAGGCAGGCAAATATTAAACCTGTCAATTAATTAGCCACCAAATTAACTTATAATAAATTTATGTCATCCACCAAAAAAATAACCTTACACGAAGACTGGACGGTAGTAATCCTTGGCTCGCTGATCATCCTGCTTAGTATCGGCGGCCTTACTCTAACTGTGCCCAAATTTGGCTGGGCCACTACCGATCAGCTATTTAGTGATGTGCTCAAGCCCGCAAATCTGGGTGCTGTCGGCGTTCAATTCCTGTTTGTTTTTGTGATCGCCGCTGTCGGTGCTTTAATTATGGGCAAATCGCTCAAAAACTTCCTGATCATGTTTCCTTTGGTTTACGTGCTTACCATTATTGCACTAATTATAGCGGGTAATAAACAGATCAAATATTATGGACTGGAAGCTGTGATATTCAGCCTGGTGATCGGATTGCTCATTGGCAATCTCTTCAAGCTGCCCGATTGGTTTAAATCGGCTTTGTCAACCGAGCTTTACGTCAAAATAGGTTTGGTTTTGTTGGGTACCAGCGTTATCTTTTCAGATATATTAAAAGCTGGTTCATTAGGGCTTATTCAAGCCTTATTGGTGGTAACTTCAGTTTGGTATTTCGCTTTCTGGGTTTGTAAAAAGCTTAAGGTCGACGATGAAATAGCCATGATGATATCCAGCGCGGTATCTATTTGCGGTGTATCCGCGGCTATTGCCACGGCCGGAGCTATCAAAGGTGATTCCAAAAAGCTATCGTATGTAATATCTATGGTACTTATTACGGCGGTACCTATGATGATATTTATGCCGATGATCGCCCATTATTTTCATTTTAAGGATGAAGTAACCGGTGCATGGCTGGGCGGTAGTATTGATACCACGGGGGCCGTTGTAGCATCAGGATCATTAGTGGGCGAAGTAGCTTTGAAGATAAGTACCATCGTTAAATTCTCACAAAATGTGCTTTTAGGTTTGGCTGCTTTTGCTATCTCCATCTACTGGACATATACCAAACATCCTGCTGGTACTGATCCGGATAAAAAGCCTACGCTAAAAGTGATCTGGGAGCGTTTCCCCAAGTTTGTTTTGGGCTTTATTAGCGCATCACTATTATTCTCCTTCTTTATTTCGCCGGAAACCGGCGCCCATGTAAAAGACAGCTTAAAAAACTTACAAGGTCTATGGTTTGCGCTTGCGTTTACCAGCATTGGCCTGGAAACCAACTTTAAAGAACTGTTTGATCAAAATAGTAAAAAGCCTTTGTACGCTTTTTTGATAGCACAAACCTTTAATATATTTATTACGCTGGCTATCGCCTTTATCTTATTCTGATGTCAATGAATTATGCCAAAGCGGTTTAATATTGGTAATACATTTTTGGCAATTGCCCTGGGCTTGTGTGTTATTGTCATACTTGGGGCATACAATAATAAACTGGCGACTGTAAACGTCTCCGGTTTTGGGGCTGATACTACACAATGGCCCACCAGCTTTGGCTTTGGTAAACCAGCTACCCAGCAGCAAATAATGGCTTGGGATATTGATGTGAGGTCAGATGGATTGGGCCTGCCTCCGGGATCAGGTACTGTAGTTCAAGGCAGAGTGATTTATAATACTAAGTGTATGGCCTGTCATGGATCGCTAGAAAAAGCTTTACCACCAGACGCGAAGTTACCTGCGCCTGTTTTGGTAAGTGATAGCACTTCAAAGGTAAAGGCCATAGGAAATTATTGGCCCTACGCTAGTACTGTATTTGATTATATCCGCCGGGCTATGCCTTACAATTTACCAGGCTCGTTGACAGATAATGAGGTATATAGTGTAACCGCATATTTGCTCAACGCCAATAAAATTATTAAGGCTGATGCCATGCTTGATGCTAAAAGCCTGCCGCAGATAGTAATGCCAGCTCAGCAATTGTTTATTAATGACGACCGTCATGGCGGCCCCGAAGTACGTTGATATGGAAAGTCAGGACAACAAAGTGAAAGAAGATCAACCATTTACCCATAAAAAGATAAGTCGGCGCTTACTATTGGGCGGGGCCGCAACCACGGCCATTGTAGCTATGCAGTCCTCATTGGGTAAGTGGATACAGGTATCGGCCCAGCAACCATTATTAAAAATTGATGACCCTACTAAACGAATAGGGCCCGGGCCAAGTGTGGCAGGCAAACGCTCACCATTTGAGCATCCGGTGCGTATAAAGTCTGATACATCATCACGTACACCTTTGCAGGATCTGTACAGTTCGTTAACCCCATCCGATCTGCATTATGAACGTCATCACGCGGGTGTGCCACTTATCGATCCGGAAAAACATGAATTGTTGATACATGGCATGGTCGATAACCCCATGGTTTTTAAGCTGACCGATCTGAAACGTTTCCCTTCTGTAACGCGTACCTGTTTTCTGGAGTGTTCAGGTAATTTTCGGTCGGGTAAAGAAACGATGAACCCACAGGAGATCTGTGGTCTTACAAGTCAGAGTGAGTGGACAGGGTTAATGCTTTCCACTTTGTTTCGCGAGGTAGGCGTGCAGCCCAAAGCCACCTGGTTTTTAGCTGAAGGCTCGGATGCAGCAGTGATGACTCGCAGCATCCCCGTAAAAAAGGGTTTTGATGACGCTATGATTGTTTATGCACAAAATGGTGAGGCTATACGACCGGAGCAAGGTTATCCCATGCGTTTATTATTGCCAGGATGGGAGGGGAATACCTGCATCAAGTGGTTACGCAGATTGGAACTGTCTGACGCTCCCTTCATGACCCGGGAAGAAACCTCAAAATATACTTACCCGGTAAAAGACCGTATACGCCAGTTTAGTTTCGAGATGGATGCACGCTCCATCATTACTTATCCGGCATACCCCAATCAATTGGAACGTGGGTGGGTAGAGATACGCGGTATAGCCTGGTCGGGCAGGGGTAAGGTGGTTCAGGTTGAGGTAAGTACCGATGCTGGTAAAACCTGGAATGCCGCCCGGCTGCAGGAACCGGTATTGGATAAAGCCCACACATATTTTCGTTATTTATGGCAATGGAAAGGCGATGAAACAGAGATCATGAGCCGGGCAATTGACGAAACTAATTATACTCAACCAACACTTCAACAGCTAATTGATGCCAGGGGATCCCAGATCAATGGGTATCATATGAACCCAATAACCGCCTGGCAGATCAAACGTGATGGCCGGGTATTGTTTAAGTACATAAATTAAAAATTTCCAGCTCTAAATTTCATACCCTCATGACCTGCATTTTGCAATAGGCAAATTGATAACAACACATCTATGCGTGTACACCTGCCTTGGTATTTTATACCGGGCAGGTTTTGTTTTAAAGAGCCTGGTTAATAAGCATCCCCATTTTGGGGGATGTATCCCTAATTGTGGTGATACCGATGCCCCTGAATTGGTGGCAGTAGGGATAGGGATAATGAGCCACCTTTGTGATGTAATAATTAACAAAAGTTACCCTTATAAGAACGAGCTTGGAGTAACTAAATATGAACATAAAAATGATCAGGCTGGCCAGCAAGAATTTTTATATCAAGCAGAAAAAAAAATAATTTGAAAAACCATTTAACCATGAAACTTAACTTATTAAAATCAAGCACCTTTTTTGCCTTAACACTGGTTGTTGGCCTGGCTTCATGCTCAAAAGATAATAACAACAACGGATACAACCAGGGTAATCCTCCACCAAGTCAGCCACAAAATCAGCCAGCAGCTACAGTTCAATTAGCTAACAATGCTAAATTCGGCAGCATATTAACCGATAAAAGCGGTCGTACTTTATATAGTTTTGCTGTTGATGCAGCAGATAAATCAAACTGTAACGGTAACTGCGCGGTTACCTGGCCTGCCTTTAACGCCGCCGATGCTTCGGTAGCGACAGGCCTTAATACTGCCGATTTTGGTACCATCACCCGTGCCGATGGCAGTAAACAAACTACCTACAAAGGATGGCCACTATATTATTACTCTGGTGACACCAAAGCCGGCGATACCAATGGCGATGGAATTGGTAAAACCTGGTTTGTATCAAAACCCGATTATACCGTAATGCTGGCTAATGAGCAGCTAACCGGAAATGACGGCGTTCAGTACACCAGTCAATACGTTGCCGGAACCGAAGTTGTGCAATACATTACTGACGACAGAGGCAGAACGCTATACAGCTTTAAAAAAGACAAAGCCAATACCAATACCTACACCAAAGCTGATTTTTCAAACAACAGTGTTTGGCCTATTTTCGAAATCGCTAAAGTTTTAAACGTGCCTTCAATTTTGGATAAATCACAGTTTGGAACAATTACTGTTTTTGGAAAAACACAGTTAACTTTTAAAGGCTGGCCAATGTATTTCTTTGGCGCCGATGGCGGAATAAAAGGAAACAACAAAGGTGTTAGCGTAGGTCCGGGTACATGGCCTGTTGAAAATACTGTTACAGCAGCGGCACCAGCAAACTAATCTCTTTTTTAACTTATAATAGCAATACAGGCTGGTTTATTAACTGCCTGTATTGTTATTTAAACTCAGGGATTGTAAAAAAAGCAGATAATATAAATTAAAGTCGCAGGCAACTATATCTTTGCCGATTACGTGATAGAAGTAAAATATACACCTATTTCGAAATAGCATAATACCCCTGGCTTTAATGAAACATCGTTCCGCTCCGCGACTGATCAGTTTGATCATCAACTGTATCAGTTTATTATCCCTGACCATCTTTTTATTAATTAATACAGCTTCAGCACAAACCGAGAAGCCTTTTTTTAGAAACATTGGGACAGATAACGGCCTGTCACATGATAAAGTGAATTGCATAATGCAGGATAAGCGTGGTTTTTTATGGTTTGGTACCGAGGATGGTTTAAACAGGTATGACGGTCAGTACGTCACCATATTTAAAAGTCAGCCTAATGATACCACCTGCATTTCGGGCAATATCATTACTGATATGCACGAAGATAAAAACGACATTATCTGGATAGCCACCTCTGATGGTGGATTAACCCGCTATAATTATCATTTATCTGCCTCCAGGCAGTTTAAACAGTTTAAGTATAATCCACGTAAACCCAACGGCATTCCTGATAATGGCATTAGCAAAATAGCAGACGATGGAATAGGTAATTTGTGGCTGGCAACGGGCAATAATTATGCAGTAAGGTTTAATAAACAAACAGAAAAATTTGATATCCCGGTAAAAAAAGGTGGCAGCGGTATTTTATCATTGGCTATGGCGGGCACTGATACGCTTTGGGTTGGCCGCGCTGGTGGTGGGCTTTTGAAAATTAATGTCCATACGCTGCAATATAAGGTTGATGAGCATTATAAGAATTATTATACCAAAATGCCACATACCTCTATCTCTTCTATTTTCCAGGATAGTAATCATAATATGTGGTTTAGCGATTGGGACAACATATTATATCATTACGACCCGGTAACGCACATCGAAAAAAACATCAAACCGGTAATAGGATCAACTCCCTTATCTCGGGATGAGGTAACCTCATTTACCGAAGACAAGCATAAAAACATCTGGATGGCTTGTAAAAATACGGGCGTTCTAGTTTATAATATGCCCGAACATAAATTTATCAGCTATCAGCATGATCGTTTTACGGATGGATCACTGATTGATAATCATGTAAATACCGTTTTTATTGACCGCAGCGGTATTGTATGGATAGGTACCAATAATGGCGTAAGCATTCATGATCCGGTTTATTCGCCGTTTAAGCAATATTATTTACCCATCGATAAGGATGCCACTGTTTATGATTTTTATAAAGATGAGCATGATAAGCTATGGATAGCTACCAGCCGTGGGATATTTACCAAACTGCCCGGAGCAGAAAAATTTGAATACCGTAAATTATCCTTTAATGGGGAACCCTTGGCTGTAACTAAGTTTTTTATTGATAAAGATAAAACGTTTTATTTAGGTACCGATTATACCTTGTTTACATATGACGCGATAAGCAATAGGGTAACTCTTTTGCCCAACACTTCATCCGATGTGGTGATGAAAAGGCTCATCAACTCGCGCATAGTATCCATTGTTCGCGATACGATTGATGCTCACCCTGTACTGGTGGTTTCACCCTACGGGCATTACATCACTTATTATGACCTTACTGATAAAAAATGGATTTCAAGAGTTGATTCGGTAAAAAAAATTATAAGTAAACTAAATATCAAGGATAACCTGATCAAAAAATTCTACAAGGATAAAAAAGGTGGTTTGTGGCTGGCCACTAATAAATTTGGTTTGGGTGACTGGTCGCAAAATATTCCTTCCATTAAATATTTTACTGCTGACCGTGGTGATAATACCTCTATTAGCAGTAACGATGTTTATGATATTGAGGGAGATAAAAAAGGTAATCTCTGGATAAGTACCTACGGCGGCGGACTTAATTATTTTAATACCGTCGATGGTAAGTTTACCCATATCAAAGAATCGAGTAACTTAACCGAGGGTATGCAATCGGACCCGAGCGGTAATGTTTGGATGATATGTAACGGGCATATGCATCAATATAACCCACTTACACGTATATATAGCTGTTACGATTTGCCCAACCTTCAAAAGAATGGCGGCGTTAAAGGTTATGTTTATACTGATAAATACAATAACATGTATGCCGGCGGCTCAAATTTTTATATTGAATTTAATCCTGCCAATATCCACAAAATAACCAGCGACCCAGATGTTTACTTTACCGATTTTAAGATATTCAATACCTCTTTTAGTCATTTGCTCGAAAATAAAACCATTAAACTAAATTATCGCGAAAACTATTTTTCGCTGGAGTTTTCAGCTCCCGAATACAGCAGCAACCATGTGCATTATGATTACATGTTGGAGGGATTTGACAAGGGCTGGATCGAGGCTACCAAACGTAACTTTGCAAGCTACTCCAATCTGCCCGGCGGTAAATATCTGTTCAAGGTAAGGGCCTGCAACTGGAAGGGTAATGTAGTAAATAAATTTACATGTATTACCATTATCATAAGGCCTCCATTTTGGCGTCAATGGTGGTTTTACCTGCTGATAATTATTACTATAGTGCCAATTGGTTATTTCCTTTACCGCTACCGTATCAATGAATATATGAAAAGGCAGGCCATCAGGAACGGTATAGCCCAGGATCTGCATGATCATATAGGATCAACGCTAAGTAGTATATCCATTTATAGTCAGGTAGCTAAAATTTACCAGCAACAGCAAAAAGCAGATAAGTTGAGTGAGTTATTAAATACTATAGGTGATACCGCAAATGAAACCATCAGTGAAATGTCGGATATTGTCTGGACTATCAATCCAAAAAACGATCACATGGATAGTATTGTGCAGAAGATACGATCTTATGCCCAGCCTCTTTGTGTGGCTCAAAACATCCATTTTGCCTTTAATTGTGATAATAAGTTATTGAGACTTACGCTTGAAATGGCTGCCCGGAAAAATTTCTTCCTGATACTTAAAGAGTCGTTGAATAATGCTATAAAGCATTCCGGTTGTAAAAATTTAACAGTTGATATCCGGCTAACTAATTACGATATTGAGTTGCAAATAACAGATGACGGTGTAGGCTTTGATCTGGCACGAAAGGACGCCGAGGGAGGAAGCACCACAGGGGGCAATGGCTTATTTAATATTAAGTCGCGGGCCGATGAATTGAATGCCCGGCTTAAAATAGATAGTGGAATACAAGGTACTAAAGTGAGCCTGGCATTTAGTATCCTCTAAAAGTTATACTAAAAATGTTTTTGAATTTTATAATTACCCTAATAATCATAAAATAAATCGAAAGAATGAGTATTCGAATAGCCATATTTGATGATAATAAAAACATCCGTAACAGCATAATATTGTTGTTAAACACCGACCCGGCTTTTGAAGTAGTGGGTACTTTTAGTGATGCTCAACACTGCGTTGATAATGTAATAACCTCAAGACCCGATGTGGTTTTAATGGATATTGAAATGCCCGGTATAAATGGCATTGAAGCTGTAAAAATTCTAACTAAGGAGTTTCCTCATATCCAGATCCTGATACAAACCGTATTTGAAGATGATGAACGTGTTTTTGATTCGATATGTGCCGGCGCCTCTGGTTATATTTTGAAAAATCAGTTAAACAGTTCTTTAACAGACGCTATTAAAGAATTGCAAACAGGTGGTTCGCCCATGAGTCCTTCTATTGCCAGGCGTGTGCTAAACATGCTGCAGCAGGGGTATCAAAATAAAAAAGTGCCATCAGAAGAATACAACCTAACCGCACGTGAAAAAGAAGTATTAAGTGGTATTGTAAATGGGTTGAGTTATAAAATGATTGGATATGAGTTGAATATCAGCTATGAAACGGTACGCAGCCACATCAAAAAAATATATGATAAGCTCCATGTAGCCTCGCTTACAGAGGTTGTTGCAAAAGCTATTAATCAAAACATAGTTTAATTATTTACGAGCCTGCTACTTTAAAAGAACTGACATTAGTTCAATGGGTTAGGATTAAAGCTTTTTTCAATACGATTGAAACTGCTTTTTGATGATTCACAAATAGGGCATGAATAATTCGCTAATGATTCAAAATCTACTCCGGGAGCAACATTGTTCACGGCATCGCCGTAGGTTTGGTCATATATACTGAAACAATTTTTGCATTGATAGGCGAGGGGAGCTTCTTTGCCGGGTTTTTCTTCAGCTTCCTTTTCAGTAACGGATAGTACGATGTTGTCATTAATTAAAATGCCATAAAAGTAGTTGCATAGCTCTATTAAACATTGTCCAAGGTTGGTTATGGGTACTTTTTCCTTGTAAATAACATCATCTTTCGAGTTCGGGTTAAAATCCCGTGTATGTAAAATATCAAAAACACCGGGCTCCTTTTTCTTGATAATGATGGCACCGGTTAACCCTGTTTTGGGCTGCATTTTGATGGCAAAACAAAGCCGGTGGGTGCGTAAGTCATATTCTTCAAATTCACGTACAAGCTGCCGTTTAAGCTCCAGGCTCTCGCTATTCAGGTTTTCGAGCTGCCAGTTTAGTTCGTTAGATGCATGGCGTACATTGATGCGGTATTTATTGAGGATGATGCCCCAATCTTTACGGTTACTTTCGCTGATACCTTTGATCAGTAACGATTTCCAGGGTGTAGTGTACACCTGCCCGATTCGGTTTTTAAGGCATATGGTACAGATATCTTTCATGAATTCCAGTGGGAACAGTTCATTGCGCCGGTAAATACCCAGCCAGTGTTTATTGTTCGCATACCGGTTAAAGCCTTCATAGTAGGGGAGTTGAAACTCCGGGAGTTTTAATGCCTCGGTGATGGGTTGGGTAACCAGAGCCTGCTGAGCGATAACAAGGTTGTGGAATTTTTGATGATTGATCTTTTGCCGGTCATAAAACAATGCTTTATGGTCCATGATTGTTTTTTCGGCTATCCGGCTCAATACAGGAATATCGTCCGAGTAAACCAGCGATGGCCAGCAGTAAATATCGGTTGTTTTAGGGAAACGGATATATAGGTGCCAGTAGTTGCTTACTGTAGAGGTAATGAAATTGAAGTTGCCACTAAAAAAAGGGACAAAGGTTTGATGCTGATCAACCAGGTTGACCTTTAATCGGGGTTTAAAATTAAACAGGTCAAATATATCTTTATAAACACCTTCCTTCATCCAGCTTTCTGTGTTGAAAATAGCGTCAGTAACATAGGAGCTAATGATGTTTGGAAACTCATCTTCATCTATTTCATAACTGATTTCGGCCCGCAGCATATCCATTTCCAGATCTTCCAGTTGACTTGCATCGATGCAAAAAAATAACTGTTGCCTGTTTCCGATACGAATAGACTGTGAACCAGCATTCTCGGCTATCAGCAAAAGCTCATAAAGATCGCCGGCAGATACTACACCACCAGGCAGGTTTACTTTGATGCAATAAGTTTCTTTCTCGTCCATGGTTATTTTACCAAAACATCTTTAAGCATTTCTTCCAGTAAGCGTTTTACTTCAGGGCGACATGATCCACAACCCGTCCCAGCACCTGTAGCTGCGCACAGATCTTTTAGATTATTACAGCCTGAGGCTATTTTGTTCTGGATATTTTCGCTACCCACATTATTACAGCTGCAAACCAGCTTACCCAGTACCGGCTCGGCCTTGTTGCCGCTGCGTAACAGTTGGATGCGTTTTTCACTAAGTTCAGTTTTGTTGGCTATCAGTTCTTTAAATTCCAGAAATTCACTTTTATCACCTATGAGGATGGTGCCAACCAATCTATCCTGGTGAACGATACACTTTTTATAATACCGCTTGGCTTTATCAATAAATACAATCTCTTCATAGTGTTGATTATCAGGGCGCTCAGATAAGCCGATACTGCACAGATCAAAACCATGAATTTTGATGATATTCATAAACAGTGTGCCCTTGTAATAACTGGCAATGTCACCATTCATGTATTTGGCCATTACTTCGGCCTGTTGCTCGGCGGCGGCGGTAATGCCGTACATGGTGCCTTCAAATTCGGCTATTTCGCCTATAGCATAAATGTCAGGATCGCTGGTTTGCATGCGTTCATTTACGATAACGCCACGTTTACATTCCAGACCGCAATCCTTAGCTATTTCGAGGTTGGGCGTGGTTCCTATAGCCAGGATCATGGCATCGCAATCTATTTTCTTACCACTTTTTAGGCCCACCCCGGTTAATTTCGATCGACCGTAGAACAGCTGCACTTCATCATCATAATAAATATCGCAACCTTGGTCGGTCATTTCTTCGGCCAATAACTGGCTACCCAATACGTCCAGCTGCCGGTTTAAAAAGCGCGACACCCGCTGTACAATGGTGATACGCATACCAATTTCGCGCAATGACGCAGCCATTTCCAGCCCGAGTAAGCCGCCACCTACAATAACCACATGGCCACCCTGCGGTACATGTTTTATAAAGCCATCGGCATCGTTACGGCTGCGCATGGTGAATATGCCTGGCAGTGACGGCACATTTTTGGGCACTGATGCCCGACTGCCTGTAGCCAGCAACAGCACATCATATGAAGTTTTAATCCCACGCGAATCGATGACTTGTTTAGTAGCACGGTCAACTTTCTCGATACTTACACCCCGCAGCATTTTAATGTTATAGGCAGGCTCTTCCGAATCTTTCATTTTTATCAATTGTTCCCAGGATTGTTCACCACTGATGTAATCGGGTAACATCACCCGGTTGTAAAATGGGTGGTTTTCTTTACTGAATATGGTGATCTCATCGTCGGGGTTTAGCTCCCGGTACGATTTTACGAAGCCATAGGCCCCCGCACCAGCACCCACCACCACAATATGCTGAAAAGGTTTCTTATACTTTTTAAGATTTACGGCGCAGTACTTAAAATCGGGCTCTTTAGATATGGGATCAACCTGATCGCTGGTGACATTATTAGCCCGGTTTAAATCATTATTTAAAATTTTACCCCAATGCATGGGCAAAAAGACCACACCTTGCTTTATCTGCGTGGTTAACCGGGCTTGTACGCGTACCTCGCCACGGCGAGAGGTAATCACAGTAATATCACCTTCATTAAGCTGTAAAGCAGCTGCATCATCAGGATGGATCTCTAAAAAAGCCTGTTTATAGTGCTGATTAAGCTTGTTTACCTTGACCGTTTTACTCATGGTATGCCATTGATCGCGGATGCGGCCCGTGGTGAGGATAAAGGGGTAATCAACGTCCGGTGCTTCACTGGTTAAAGTATCTGCAACCGGACTGATCACCGCTTTTGTTGAGGGGGTATAAAAAATATGATCTGTAAATAAACGTGTTGTGCCTTTGACCGGGCTTTTCTTTTTATAAGGCCATTGCACTGTTTTTTGTTCTTTCAGGATCTCGTAACTCAATCTGCTGATATCGATATTGGTTTTGGCGGTAAGCTTTACATGTTCGGCATAAATAGCTGCCGGGTTTTCAAAATCAAAACCTTTATAACCCATTTTGCGGGCAAAACGACAAATGATCTCGGCGTCGGGAAGGGCTTCACCGGGGGGATCAATTAACTTATTTAAATAACTGATACGCCTCTCGGAGTTGGTCATGGTACCTTCCTTTTCGGCCCAGGCAGCAGCTGGCAAAATTACATCGGCATAAGCCAGCGTTTCGGGTTTGTTACTGATCTCCTGTACCACCACAAACTTCGCTTTCTTTAAGGCTTCTTCGACCATGCGAACGTTGGGCAGGCTGGTAAGCGGATTGGTGCACATGATCCAGATGGCTTTTAAGCGGCCATCGTTTAAGGCCTCAAACATTTCAGTTGCTGTTAATCCCGGTTTGGGTTGAATGGTTGTACCACCCCAAAATTTTTGCACTTCTTCCCGGTGTAGCGGATCAGCCAGGTTGCGATGGGCCGGGAGCATGTTGGACAATCCACCAACTTCCCTGCCCCCCATAGCATTGGGCTGCCCCGTTAATGATAAGGGGCCAGAGCCGGGTTTACCAATATGCCCGGTGATCAGGTTTAGATTAATCAAACTCAGGTTTTTATTTACCCCTATAGCGCTTTGATTAAGCCCCATCGTCCACATGGTAATAAAGCCTTTGGCCTCGCCAATATATTTTGCAGCCAGGCGGATGCTGCTTTCGCTCAATCCGCAAATAAGGGCAGCTTCGGTCAATGTTCTTTCAAAAACAATGGCGCTATATTGTTCAAAACCTTCGGCGTGATTATTTATAAAATTAATGTCGATGTCTCCATTTTCGATCAACAGGCGACCAATGGCGTGATTGAGCGTAATATCGGTTCCGGGATTGATCTGTAAATGCAAATCGGCAATGGCGCAGGTATCCGTAGCGCGCGGATCAACCACAATGATTTTTGTATCGGGATTGGCGGCTTTGTGGGCCTCAACCCTGCGCCATAAAATGGGATGGCACCAGGCCGGGTTGCCGCCCATTATGTAAAAGCAATCGGCCAGTTCAATATCATCATAACAAAGCGGTACGCTATCCTCGCCCAAAGCAATTTTGTAAGCGGCTACCGCACTGCTCATACATAAACGCGAATTGGTATCCAGGTTATTACTGCCGATAAAACCCTTCATCAGTTTATTAATCACATAGTACTCTTCGGTTAAACATTGACCCGAAGCATAAAAGGCAACTGAATCAGGGCCATATTTATCGATAAAAGTTTTAAAAACAGCAGCGGTGCGATCGAGCGCTTCATCCCAGCTTACCTGTTGCATGGGCATACTTTTATTGTAACGCATTTGGGGGTACCGCAGGCGGTCACTTTTATCATTCACGGTATGGTGCAGGTTCATGCCCTTACTACAAAGCATCCCCTTGTTTACCGGATGATCTTTATCGCCCTGTAGTGTAACATTGCCATTCTTTTCTTTATTCAGCACAACGCCGCAACCCACCCCACAATAACAGCAGGTAGAGGTTACGGCATTGACGGTTAACCTGTTTTTTGATGATGATGCTTTTACGCTCATTATGTTTATGCCATACTGCCCGCTATTACCGGGTCAGTTTCTGTACTGGGAATAGTTTGTTTATAAAAACGGGTAATGAAAACAATTACGGCCACAGCAATAACCGTGTAGCCGATATAGGTAAATGCCTGCACATAAGTAATAGCGTTAGATTTGAACAGGAAACCGAACAGCATTCCTCCAAAATTTCCTCCGGCGCCAACTATGCCGCTTACCAACCCCACATTTTTGGTATTTACAAATGGCACTATACCATAGGTAGCACCGTTAGCCATTTTAAGGAAAAGCGCGAATGATAACATGGAAACGATAGCCGCCAGCAAGGTGCCCGATTGCGCGAACAGTATCAGGCCCAGGCCTTCAAACAATAATACACCGGCCAACAGCAAACCTTTGCCGCGCATACCAAACTTACGACCAACCTTGTCTGATACAATGCCACCCAATGCACGGGCAAACAGGTTCATAAAGCCGAATATGCCCGCCCAAAAACCGGCTTGGCTTTGCGACAGGTGGAATGAATCTACAAAGTGAAGGGAGGCCACGTTATCAAAAGTGATCTCCATACCAAAACACATAGCATAAGCCATGGTCAGGGCCCAGATACGCCAGTCGGCCAATACACTCCAGTCGGTTTTAGTTGATTTGCCTTGGGTATATCCAATTTCATCATAGTTACCATTGGGGGTATCCTTGGTGTATTTATAATATAGGTAGGCGATAACCAGCATCATTACTCCGGGTACGATCATGGCATATCGCCAGGCTTCGGCCTTGGTATAGCCAAAACCCACTATGGCTGCAAATATTAAAGGCATCACCATATTGGTTACACCTCCGCCCAGGTTGCCCCAGCCGCCGGTTACCGCATTTGCCGTACCCTTTAACTGTGGTGCAAACATCATAGAGGTATGAAACTGCGTGATCACAAATGAGGCTCCGATAATGCCAATAGCCAGTCTGAACAATAAAAAGGTGGTGTAATCGTGTGCGAGCCCTACAAAAAATACAGGCAATGAACCCACCAGCAATAACCTGATGGCGGTTTTACGCGGCCCCCAGGTATCGCAAAGTTTACCAATAATCAAACGGGCTATAATAGTTGCCGATACTGAAGCGATGATGATATTACCCACCTGGCCCTTGGTTAAATGTAGTTCGGCGCGAATGGTGGGCATCAGCGGAGCCAGGCCAAACCAGCCAAAAAAGCACACAAAAAACATGAGCCAGGTAATGTGGAATGTGCGCATTTGCACGCCTTTTATTGAGAATATATTGAGTTTAGTAAGTTGATTTTCCATAATTCTGAATTTTAAAAGCAGGGGTTATTTATTTAAAAATTCGGGTTTGATGTTAAGCTGCAGGTAGGCCCATACTGGTTTTAAATTAGCGGCGCCGGGTGTGATATTTTTGGCGTACTCCATACTGCGGGTAGCCGCCATGTAGGAAAAGCCAAGGTCGATTCCTGTAAACTTATTGAGCTTATAGCCGGTAGTGAGGTCAAACTCAGTACCGAGGTATTTACTTACCGGTTGGCCATTAATGTCTTTCTGGTCTTTAGCCAGCATAAAATAGTGATTGGCCAGTTCGGTGCTGAACCTGCCGTTTGATGAGGTATACTTTATTTTTAAGTACGGATTGCTCAAACCGCCAGTTGGCGAACCACTTACCGCGTAAAAATAATCCATGTATCCCCAAAACTTATGAGGTGTGCCATACAGAGGATCAAAACGATGATTGGTTTTTGAGGTTGAAAAAGCATCATTACCAGAAAGATAATCCCAACCGGCAGCATAGCATAGCTGATTTGGCTTATAGGTGATTGATGTTGTAATAGTATAGGCACTTAATTCCAATCCATCACGGTCATGACCACCCTGGTAATAAAAACCACCGGTTAACGCCAGTTGATTTTTATCGCCAAAGGCCGGATTGATTAACAGCCCGGTGGTATAACGGGTATTTACACCAGTTTGATTAAAACGTTTACCATATACATAACCCACATCGGTACCCGAAGTGTTTTTTACCGAATCCAGTATGTACTTACTAAATTGATCGGCCAGGAACAAGCCTGATATTTTGGTTTTACTAAACTTTTTGGCCACATACAAATACTCCAAAGCCTTATAATTTTGAGTTGCCGCGTTACTGCCGGGAGAGTTTAAATAAGCCGGGCTGCCATTTTTAGCGCTCAGTCCGGTACTGTTGATCAGCGGGATGAGGTTTGCAGGGGTATTGACCAGGTTGCCTTTACTGTCTTTTACTGTAGCAGGAATATTTGCGGGTGTATAAAAGGTACCATTATAATTAATAGCGTCGGAGTTTTGGTTAAATGCCGCGCCAAGATCAAGCTGCCAGCCATTTTGCAGTAATTTTAATACGATGGCGTCATGACGCCGTCCCTGTTGTGTCCAGTCCAGGTTACCCAGCAGGCGTTCATCGTCATAAACCAGTTCCTGGCGCCCGGCTTTAATGGCAAAATAATCAACAGGGGAAATTTTAAAGGAAGTGTCTTTTTTGTTGGATAAAATAATTTCGGCCCAGGCTTCATGCAGGCCCAATTTATTACCATCGGCAGCGGTTATGGTCGATGCATCCTGCCCCCATAATCTCACATCCTGAACCGAGGTATGGAAAATAAGCTTGCTCGATTTATAATCAAGCGTTAAACGCGTTCGCTGGGAAACAAACGCAGCATCTTTGAATCCTGTAGTTTGCAGGGTTCCATACCCATCCCTGAATTCGCCCCTGGTGCGTAACTGCCCTGCGAACGATAGCTGTGCATTTGCATTTAAAGAAGAGAAGCAAACAATAATAAATGCAATAGCAGGAATAGTGTATTGGTTTAATACATTTTTGTACATTTGAGATAGTTTTTTATTTGTTAAAGCAATGAAAACTGTTTAACCCTGTCTGGGAATGCGACCTCCCGGCAGGGCTTTTTTATGTTTTGTGTCTAAATGTTTATATCCATAGGCATTTATTTTGCTATTCTTTCTTTTTTAAATTTTAATTGTCATAAATATATCCAAATTGATGTTATGTATCAATTTTTATAATGTTAATTTGAAATTTTTATGATTTAAATCATAAAAACTAATTTTTTTATAAAATTATCAATTTATTACATCGTAAAAATCATGTAAATAACATTTTCATAATAATAATTTCATAATTGTTAAATAAAAATCATCATTATGTTTGTTTTATTTAATAAATAATGTGTTTTTTTGATTTAATTTATTATGAATTGTTAATATTGTTGATTAATTGTGTTTAAATTTGTGTTATTTTCAATAAAATTAGATTTATATCGATAATTGTATTGTTTTTGTGGCTTAAAAATAGATTAAAATAAAAATCCCTCAAAAAATTCGAACTTTGAGGGATTTTTATTTGTAAAAGATAGAAGTGATTTGAATTTCAAGTAAATTTAAGCTAAATAATGCCAATATAGACCCTTTCGTTATCTACTTTTACGGGATAAGTTTTAATTTGATAGTCTTCATCTGTTAGGCACTCGCCTGTTAAAAGCGAGAATGTTTTTTTATGAAACGGACAAGCCACCTTGGGATTGCAATCATCACCGGTGCTGCCAATCATCCCGCGCGAAAGCGCCATCTGTTGTTTATGAGGGCAGAGGTTTTGTGTAGCGTACCATTCTCCCCTGCGGGAGAAATTATATAACGCTATTTGCTCATTGCCGTGTTTTACACATACACCCCCGTTTTCGGGTACGTCATCTGTGTAGCAAGCTAATATCCATTCAATATCTGTTACTGTTTCCATGATAGTATTCTTTAGTCTGGAAGTTTGTTTTTTTTAAAAGATTTATGATATTTACCATTGCGCTTTTACCTGCTCGCGCATGGCTTCAAATTTTATAGAAGGATCTTTTTCTTCGGGCGCATTGATAAAGTGAGCGAAGCGCTTGCGCACATTGGGGCTTTCAATAACTTCCTTCCATTCGCAATGATAGGTGTTAACCAGTTGTTGCATTTCCTCGTCCAGCTTTTCGGCAATACCCAGGCTGTCATTGATTACCACATTTTTGAGATAGCTCATGCCGCCTTCCATTTTATTGAGCCAGGTAGCAGTACGGGTTAGCGGATCGGCGGTTTTGATATAAAACATCAGGAACCGGTCTATGTATTTGATACAGGTGGTGCTGTCAATATCTGTGGCCAGTAGTTGTGCATGTTGCGGCTTGGAGCCTCCATTGCCACAAACGTATAGGTTCCAGCCTTTTTCGGTAGCTATAATGCCAAAGTCTTTTGATTGTGCTTCAGCGCATTCGCGGATGCAGCCGCTTACGCCACCCTTGATCTTGTGGGGGGCACGGATGCCTTTGTATCTTTCTTCAATTTCAATAGCAAAGGATACGCTGTCGTGTAAGCCGAATCGGCACCATGTGCTGCCCACGCAACTTTTGACAGTTCGTAGTGCCTTGCCGTAGGCGTGTCCGCTCTCAAAGCCGGCGTCTATTAGTTCTTTCCATATCTCGGGCAGGTCATTTAAGTGAGCTCCAAACATATCTATACGCTGGCCGCCCGTTATTTTAGTATAAAGACCGTATTTTTTAGCTACTTGTCCGATTATGATCAGCTTGTCAGGGGTGATCTCACCGCCGGGGATTCGAGGCACTACCGAGTAAGTGCCGCCTTTTTGTATATTGGCCAGGTAGCGGTCATTGCTATCCTGGATGGTATCCTGCTTTACGATTACATCATTCCATAAGCTTGACAGAATGCTGGCCACGGCGGGTTTACAGATTTCGCAGCCATCTCCTTTGCCGAAATGGTCAAGTACTAGGTCGTAAGTTTTAACTTTGTTTATTTTAACCAGATCAAACAATTCTTGACGGGAATATTCAAAATGCTCGCATATTACATTTTTAACATATTGACCATTTTTCTTCATAGTGCCGGCTATAAGGTCTTTCACCAATGGTACACAGCCACCACAGCCCGTACCCGCTTTAGTGCATTTTTTAATATCATCAATGCTGCAGGCTCCATCATTAACTGCCGAACAGATAGCCGACTTACTCACCGCTTCGCATGAGCAGATCAATGCATCATCAGGCAAACTTATTACACCAGTACCCTCGCTATCCTCAGTACCCCTGGAGCCCAATATTAGATCCTCCGGATTGGGCGGCAGGGTGATTTTATTATTAACGGTTTGCAGCAGCATATTATAGGTATCTGCATCGCCAATTAAAATGCCACCCAGCAGGTATTTGCCATTATTACTGATATTGATACGTTTATATATACCCTTGTGTGTATCTTCAAATATGATGGTACGACAATCTGGCTCTGTGATAAAAGCATCGCCAAAGCTTGCTACATCAACCCCGATCAGTTTGAGCTTAGTGCTCATATCATAGCCGTAAAATCCTTTCTCATGCCCTGTTAAATAAGAGGCCACCACATCAGCCATTTCATAACCCGGGGCAACAAGGCCATATATCATACCTTCGTAAAGGGCGCATTCGCCAATAGCGAAGATGTGCTCGTCGCTGGTTTGCATCTTTTCGTTAACGATAATTCCGCCACGGGTACCTGTATGCAGGCCTGCTAGTTTGGCTAATTCATCACGGGGACGGATACCAGCAGAGATGACCATCATGTCAATGGGGAGGCTGGTATCGTCATTAAATTTCAGCGCTTCAATTTTGTGGTCCCCAACAAATGCTGCAGTGTTTTTATTGAGGTGGATATTTAAACCCAGGTTTTTTAGTTTAGATAAAAGCATCCCGCTGCCCGTAGAGTCTATTTGTCGGGGCATTAGGCGAGGGGCAAATTCAATTACGTGTGTTTCTTCGACGCCAAGATCTATCAATGCTTTTGCTGCTTCGAGGCCTAATAACCCTCCGCCCATTACGGCGCCAACTTTAGCATTGGTGGCGTAAGTTTTGATCAGTTCCAGGTCATCAATGCTACGGTAAACAAATACGCCTTCTTTTTCGACACCCGGGATGTCGGGGACGAAAGCTGATGATCCCGTGGCTAATACCAGATAATCATATTTGATGGTAAGTCCTTTGAGGGAGTGGATTGTTTTTTCTGAGCGATTTATTTCCTGAACGGGATCATTAAGATGTAGTTCTATATTGTTGTCGGTATACCATGAAGTGGTAGATAGCGATAAGTCGCTTGCTGTTTTGCCGCTAAAATACTCACTAAGATGCACCCTATCGTAAGCAATACGGGGCTCTTCACCGAAAACAATGACATTGAAATGAGATGATCGGGTTAATAGTTTTTCGCAAAACTTGTAACCCACCATTCCATTGCCAACAACTACGATGGTTGGTTGAAACATGATGTTTTTTTTAAATGTTAAAGCAAAAACTGTATCTATAATGCATTGTAGTTGCGACCTTAATGCGTTATGATAACAATATTAACCAATTAAATTAATATTTCAATTTTTTAGGCGGTAAAAAATTAATTTTTTGAACATTTTTATGATATTTATAATATTTAAATGTTTTTTTTATTTTTAAAATTGAATTTTTTTATGATTTTGGTCGTTTTTGCATAGTTTAAATTGATTATAATTGATAGAAATTTGAATTTTTGTTTGAATTAGTTGTTTTTTAGGATATGAAAATTAGAATAAAAGGAAATTCAATACGCTATCGGCTCACTAAAACCGATGTGGAACGTTTTTCGAATAATGGATATTTGCAAGAGCAAACGGTTTTTGGTAATGGTGTATTAACTTACGCTTTGCAAGTTTTTGACTCCAATCAGCTTTCGGCGAGTTTTGAAGATAATAAAATAACCATTTTTATACCAGATACTATGGTTGAAAGTTGGGTGACGACAGATAAGGTAGGATTTGAAGACATCATTGCGCCGCTTCACCTGCTCATCGAAAAAGATTTTAAATGTTTAGATAATGTAGCCGAAGATCAAAGTGATAACTACCCTAATCCTTTATTACATTGTTAAATAGAAAGAAATTGGTAGTTGTATAAGAAATAAAAAAGGCCTTAGCGGATGCTAAGGCCTTTTGTGCGCCCACCTGGGCTCGAACCAGGGACCAAAAGATTATGAGTCTTCTACTCTAACCGACTGAGCTATAGGCGCGGTTATTTGTTTTTGTTTGCGGGTGCAATTTTACATATTTGCCGTCAAATTACAAAACGCTTTTATGGAAAACATTAAAAATATCATCTTCGATTATGGTAACGTTATATTCAGTCTCGACTTTTTGAAAGGGCAAGCCGCCTGGAAACAGTTGGGAATCAATAATCCCGCGGATTTTTTTGGGCATAAACAGCAGGATGAAATTTTTGATAAATTTGATAGGGGAGAAGTCACTGCCGATCAATTCAGAGACTATGTCAGGAAAAAGATCGGCAATCTTGAGCTAACCAATGATCAAATTAATGCAGCCTGGAACAGTATGCTACTCGGAATTGAGTCCGGGAACCATGAATTATTGCTGCGTTTAAAGAATAAGTACCGCACCTTTTTGCTCAGTAATATCAACGAGATCCATTATGAGTATATCATGAACTATCTGAAAAATGATTTCGGGTATGATGGTAACGATCACATTTTTGAAAAAACTTACTATTCCCATTTAACAGGTAAGCGTAAACCCGATCCTGCGATTTTTGAGATGGTATTAAATGAAAATAATCTTAATCCATCCGAAACGTTATTTATTGATGATAGCCCTCAGCATTTGGCAACTGCGCAAAAACTGGGTATACAAACGTTTTTAATGACAGCGCCCGATACTTTACAACAGTTTTTTAAAAGAGAGAAACTTTAATTTCAGTAAACGATTTAGATTTACCCGCTGATGGTATCTAATATTAACGCTATAAAATTATCCATTGTGGTAAGCGGATCATTACTGAATTTATTTGTAGAACGGTTTGCAAGAATAACATTACAGGAAAGTGCCTGATGTCCTAAACAGGCTGCAAGACCATATATTCCTGCGGTTTCCATTTCCAGATTAGTAATTTGTGAGCCGTTGGAGCTTTTGAAAGATGAAAGCCTGGATAGAAGGTTAGGAGTAGATGATGTTGCACGCACCTGCCGGCCCTGCGGGGAATAAAACCCTGGAGCGGTAAGGGTTATTCCATGTGGAGCTATATTGCCGAGCAGGTCGAGCAATTTTTTTCCAGCAGGTGCATAATAGGGTTTAAGATTGAAGTGAGAGGTAATCACCTCATGGAATTCTTTTAAAAGTTGCTCATCGTTATTATTTAGTTGGTGTTCATAAAAATGCATAAGGGAATCTAAACCAAAAGCCCCGGACGATACCAAAAGGCTATCGATGGGGATATCTGCTTGTAAGGCACCGGAAGTACCGATGCGAATAATATCGATACTGCGAAACTGAGGGTGGAATAGGCGAGTGCTAAGATCGATATTTACCAGGGCATCCAGTTCATTTAGCACAATATCTATATTATCAGTGCCTATGCCTGTGGAAATAACCGTAAGTCGCTTGTTGCCAATCCAGCCTGTATGGGTTATAAACTCACGTTTGCCTTTTTTTAATTCAATATGATCAAAAAAACTACTAACCCGGGGCACTCTGTCCGGATCACCAACCAGGATAATGGTGTCACTTATATCTTCGGGAAGTAGGTTTAAATGATAAATACTGCCATCACTATTTAAAATTAGATCGGTTTCTGAAATTCTTTCCACGTGGTTTATTATTGGTTGATATAAAATTAATCAAATAAAATCAATGGGTTTTGAAATACCGGATGTTGCGATGTAATTATCCTTATTGAATAGACTTTATATTGTAATTTCAACAATTATCATTTTTAATGAACAGTTAACTTCAATTAAACATTTGAGGGGCAATTTTGACACAATTTTTAATTTTGATTACAACACCACAATAAAAGTGGATAGTTGTAAATTGCTAAACTAAGTAACAACTCTATAATAAACATGAAAACCCTTTTAAGCGTATTCCTGATACTGATTTTACCTCTGCGCCAGTGGAGTGATGGTGATGATAATGTGCCTATGAATAAAATACAGGTAATAGGGTCGCACAATAGTTATAAGGAAGCTATATATCCTACTTTGTTTAAAGCTTTTAAGCAACAGAATCCTGAAGCAGCCGATAAGATCGATTATGAACATATTGGTTTATCGGATCAATTGGATATGGGATTGTTGAATTTAGAGATCGATATTTATGCAGACTCAAAAGGTGGTAAATATGCGCATCCTAAGGGTTTAGATTGGGTTAAAGATCAACCATCTTTTGACCCTAACGGTGAGATGAAACAACCGGGCTTTAAGGTATTTCACATTATTGATCTCGATTTTCGCAGCCATTGCTTAACGTTTAAAGATGGATTAAAGCAATTAAAAACATGGTCTGATGCGCACCCTGATCACAACCCAATTTTTATTACTTTGGAGCCCAAGGATGAAACGCCGAAAGACCCCAATCGTACAGTTCCTGAAAAATTTACAGAACAAACCCTTGATGATTTAGATAAAGATATCAGGGATGGTTTAGGTAACAGCCTGATTACTCCGGATATGGTTAGGGGTAAGTATGCAACGCTTGAAGCCGCGGTATTACATCGTAACTGGCCAACATTAAAAGCGGCCCGGGGCAAGTTCATATTTATAATGGATAACACCAAGGAGGATAGAACTCTGTATATTCAAGGCCATCCATCACTAAAAGGCAGAGTTTTATTTACCAATACAGATCCCGGTAATCCGGAGGCTGCTATGATGATCAGAAACAACCCCAATGATCCCGAAATTAAGGAGCTGGTTAAAAAAGGTTATATCATCCGCACTCGTGCCGATTCTGATACGGAACAGGCCCGTGCAAACGATAAAAGCAATTTTATTGCAGCATGTAATTCAGGAGCGCAAATCATCACTACCGATTATTATCTAAAAAGTACGCATTTTAGATCTGATTATGTGGTGAATTTTGACGAGGGTAATAGATATTTTCGTTTAAACCCTGCATTCAATAGCAGCAGGCAAAACAACGGAACCGGAAAATAAGACTGGCTTGTAATAGGTTTCTGATCTGATCAAAGACAGTAAATACAAAGTAACAACGCGGTACATCTTGGCATTTAGCTGTAATTTTATACTTTTATCCCTATATTATTATAGCTAAGTGTATGTATTGGTATGAAGATGAGGTTAAGGGGCTTGAGAAAGAAAGGGTAAAACTAACCCATGAGCCGTCGACGTTGTTTTATGGAAGTTCATCTATAAGGTTATGGGATACTTTATTTGACGATTTTAAATCCTTTAATCCAATTAATTTAGGTTTTGGAGGTTCAACACTTGCTGCCTGCTCCTGGTTCTTTGATCGCATTGTTGCGCCTTACGATGCCAAATCCATAGTAATTTATGCGGGGGATAATGATTTAGGTGATGGAAGGCATCCGGAAGAAATATTTATTTTTTTTGAACAACTTGCCAATCAAATAGCACAAAGATTTGGGACTATACCCTGTTATTATGTATCCATTAAACCTAGCATAGCCCGCTGGGATCTGATTAATTCGCTCAGATACACCAATAATATTATTGAAAATGACATCATCAAACGTGATGATAACTGGAAATTTATCAATATATATCATAAAATGTTAAATAAAGATGGGTATCCTGATAAAGAATATTTTCAGTCAGACGGACTCCATCTAAGTAAAAAGGGCTATGCTTTATGGAAACAAGCAATTTATGCCAGGCTTTCGGAGAATTTTCATGCAGAATTAATATAAATATCACACCATAGAGGCATCTTGCATAAGGTATGGACAGAGAATACACGCAATGGTATAGCCCCGTTCTTCAAAAAAATATGGAGATGCTGATATTTGGCTATGGCGGAGCTTCTGTTTTGTTTTTTCCAGCAAGAATGGGGCGGTTTTATGATTATGAGAACTGGCGAGTGATCGAAGCGCTGCGTCATAAAATTGAGAGTGGATATATTCAGGTTTATTGTGTCGATAGTTTCGATACCGAAAGTTTTTATAGTTCTGGCTTTCACCCCTCGATGAAAATATCACGGCATATTCAATACGAAGAATATATCCTCGGGGAGGTTATGCCATACATGGATGTTAAAAACCCTAACTCCTTTAAAATCGCAGCAGGATGTAGTTTGGGCGCTTATCATGCGGTAAACATTGCGTTAAGGCATCCCGGAGTATTTAATAAGGTTGTTGGCATGAGTGGGAGATATGATTTGGCCAGCAAGATAGGTCATTATGAAGACCTGTTAGAGGGGTATTGGGATGAGAATGTATATTTTAACATGCCTTTACAATATATTCCCAATTTAACGGATGCAGATAAGCTTGAAATATTAAGACAACTGTACATTGTTCTGGCTGTTGGTAAAGAAGATGTATTATTAGAGAATAACCAAATCTTAAGTAATCTGCTAACAAGTAAAGGTATTAGCAATTCCTTGTACATATGGGATAACGAAGCACATCAGGCTCGTGCATGGCGACAAATGGTAGCCAACTATTTATGATGCGCCTAAATTTAGCTGAGCATACCAACCCACATGCGTGTTACCTAATTATTATAAAATGATGGATTATATTTTGCTTGATGTATAAATATGCCAATATAGTCCATTATTATGTTATAATAAATTTACACTTTTGCTTGTAAAAGCATTTCTCAATTAATTAAGCCCCTATTAAAAATGTCGTCTGTTGTGGATACACAGGAACATATTCGTCGTATTCAGATTCATGGAGACGAGACTGCATTTAGTGAGCTGTACACACTGAATGAATCCAGGCTTAATAAATTTGCTTATTCGATTCTTGGCGATCGGGAAGTTGCACAGGAAATTGTAAATGATGCATTTTTGAAAATATGGATAGGTCGTCAAGATCTGGATACTATCCGGAATGTGCAGGTGTATCTGTATGTATTAATAAAAAATGCCTGTCTGAATCACCTGCGCAACACATCTACAAAAAAAATAAAAGAACTTCAGCTTGTTGAAACCTATTATTTTCGATTATCAGTTGATCCTTCTCATTTATTGATCAGCAAGGAATTGGAGGCCCGGGTTTTAAATGCTGTTAATCAATTACCGCCGCGCTGCAAACTTATATTTAAAATGGTTAAGGAGGACGATTTGTCCTGCAATGAAGTTGCCGATATTCTTGGCCTTTCCAATAAAACTGTTTTTGCGCAATTGGCCATCGCCCTTAAAAAGTTAGATGACGCGCTTAGGGGTAAATAATATTCTAAAATGTCTTCTTCAATTTTTTTTTATTTCTTTTAGGAAAAACCTAAGAGTTGTGTGTCCTTACGGGGTATACTAATTATTATGGGCAAATCCAGGTTTATTGAGTTAATGGCTAAAAGCATGGGCAAAACCGCCACTGCTAAAGAATTAGCCGAACTTAACACATTTCTTGAACAATTTCCGGAGTCTAAAAAACTGCACCAGGTAACTGATGCTTTAAAAGGCAACACAAAGCAAGCCGACGCAACAAAACAGAAAGATATCAGCACTAAACTTGAAGAGCTCTGGTATAAAATAAAAAACACCGAGGAAAACTCCGGCACTCTTAAAAACAAAGTAAGATTCCTGTTTTATTGGCGGTGGGCAGCAGCGGCTGTAGTTGTGCTAGGTATCGTAAGTGGTTTATGGTATACCCGGAACACTAACCGAACAGATGAGGCTGCAAAACTGGTTGAACATGAGGCACGCGTTCCCTATGGCAAAACTCAAAAGTTAATAATGCCCGACGGTACTAAGGTTATGCTGAATGCAGGAAGCACGCTGGTTTATCCCGAAACCTTCTCAAAAAATACCAGGGAAGTGAGCCTGACTGGAGAGGCCTTTTTTGAAGTAACCCATAATGCTAAACGGCCATTTTTTGTACATACCAATAAACTAACTATAAAAGTACTGGGAACAGTATTTAATGTTAAAGCCTATAATAACGACAAAAACATCGAGACCACATTGCTCAAGGGTAAAGTACAGGTTGAACTGAAAAATAACCTCGAGAAGAATATAGTACTGTTACCCAACGAAAAGCTATTGGTAGCTAATCAACCACAAACTAATTCACAGCGTTCTGGTGATCTCAGGGAAGCCAAAATAGAATACCAGGTAATTACATTGCCCATTGTAAAGGTCGATGAGATCAAAGAAACCGCGTGGCTTGATAACCGGATATTATTTACTAATGAGCTGTTTGAAGATGTTGCTAAACAGATAGAACGAAAATATAATGTACAGATTGTGTTTGAAAGCCAGGTACTTAAAGCAGAACAAATAAGTGGTCTGTTGGATAAAGAATCATTACAGGATGCTCTTAGGATCATTGAAATAACAACCCCATTCAATTACCGCATGGATGGGAAGATGGTTTACTTGTCAAAAAAATAAAAACAAAATCAATTTAACTAACCCCTAAAACTAACGCGTATGACATTGAAAAATTACTTATCAGATTCCTGACATCTCCAAATAACAAGGGAAGAGCTGGCACTCCTCCCTGTAAAAACAAATAGGACTTATTAACAAGAGTAAGGTATTGTAACACAGTGCTTACTCTATCCATTTAATTTTCAAAACAAATGTAATGAAAAAAACAAGAAGGGTATTTCCGCTTCAGGGGGCTCCCGTATGTCTAAAAGTTATTTTGCTGATGAAAGCAGTTTTCCTCCTAATTCTGGTTACATGCATGCAAGTTTCGGCAACAGTGTATTCTCAACAAAAGTTTACACTCAGCGTAAAGCAAACCGATGTGAGCAATATTTTAACCAAGATTCAAAAACAAAGTGATTATCGTTTCTTTTACAACTACTCGGCCATCAAAAAATTGGGCAAGGTTGATCTGGATGTAAAAGATGCCACGATAGATCAGATATTGAACAGCCTTATTGATAGTAAACTTTCCTACAAAATGGCGGATGATCATGTGATTATCATATCCAACCAGGAAGATGCCAATCGTCAGGCTATTATTAAAGGTAAAGTAGTTGATAAAACAGGCGAGCCTTTAATTGGTGTAAGCATTAAGTTGCAAGGAACAAATATTGGTGTAACATCAGATGTGAATGGCAATTTCAGTATCAACGCGCCCGACGATGGTACGCTGGAGCTAACTTATATCGGCTTTGCCAAAAAAATAGTACCCATTGCCGGCAACAAAAGCTTAACTATTACTATGGATGCTTTGCCATCAGCCCTAAATGAGGTGGTTGTGGTTGGATATGGTACCAGTAAAAAAGTAGACCTTACAGGTTCAGTAGCCAATGTTAAGGGTAGTGATATTCAAAATTTGCCGGTAGCTTCGGCAGCACAGGCTTTGGATGGCCGTGCCAGCGGTGTAAACATTGTAAGCAACAATGGTTCACCGGGAGCAGCCCCAAGTATTCGTATTCGCGGTACTGGTACTATCAATGACGCCAATCCATTAATTGTAATTGATGGTGTACCTACATTTGACCCTAATGCATTTAGCGATCTTAACCCCAATGATATTGCCAGCGTTGACGTTTTGAAAGATGCATCTTCAAGCGCTATTTATGGTACCAGGGCGGCAAACGGGGTGGTGATGGTAACTACTAAAAAAGGTACTTATAACCAGAAACTAAGCACTACAGTTAATTTTTATAACGGCTTTTCAAAATCGGTTAAGTACCTGGACCTACTCACAGCCCCTGATTTGTATAAACTGAAAAGAGAACGTTATACCAATGATGGTGTTGCTATTGACGCGCCATGGAATGATAGTTATTATGCCACCCAAAGAACCGACTGGCAACGCGCTATTATGGGAACAGGCCATGTAAGCAGCGGCGATATCAATATAAATGGTGGTAATGAGGTATCAAACTATTACTTCTCAACCTCTATTTACGATGAAAGGGGGATCATTGACAAAAGCGACTTTAAGCGTTACAGCGTAAGGATCAATTCTGAGCATAAACTGAAACCATGGTTAAAAGTGGGCGAAAACATACAGTTAACTTATACTGATAATAACGGGTATGATACTTACAGCTCACAAACAGGTTTGGTTTTCTCGGCACTTCGCTTTAATCCGGCTATACCATTGGTAAATCCTGACGGCAGCTTTGGAACATCAAGAAATTTTGCCAATCAATTGGGCGATATCAATAGCCCGTATGCAACCATTCAGGAAACGGACGCCTATAAACGCAAATACCGGACATTAGCAAACGCTTTTGCCGAAGTGCAGTTTATCAAAGATCTGAAATTGCGTGTCAACTATGCCTTTGATGGCGATATAGGCCGTCAGTATGAGTTTGATATTAAGGATATTAACCAGGCACGACCTACCAACAGTTCTTCACTAAAGCAATCTGAAACAGACGAATATTCCCAATTGCTGGAAGCTTTTCTTACGTATGATAAAGTCTTCGGAAAAAGTCACCTAACGGTTACGGGCGGTTATTCGTACCAAAAGTTTAATACCAATAACGGCTTTACCGCGCAAAGGATTGGGTTTGATGATACTTCACCCGATCAGCGGTACCTTTACCTGGGTCAAGATCAGTTTGCTACAGCTTTGCCACCCGATCAATCGTCATTGCAATCGGCTTTTGGAAGGGCTTTTTATAACTACGATGACAGGTTTCTAGCTACCGCGACATTCCGTGCTGACGGCTCATCAAGATTCGGACCTACCAATCACTGGGGTTATTTTCCGGCTTTTTCACTGGGCTGGCGCTTATCACAGGAGGAGTTTATCAAAAATATCAGCTGGATCAGTAACCTGAAACTAACCGGAGGCTATGGCCGCTTGGGTAACCAAAGTGTCGATACGTTTCAGTACCTAAGTTTAATACAGGTTAACAATACCTATGGCAACGGCGGCTATGCCTTTGGCGGAACAAGCGCCAGCGGAGGAGCCGTTACCCGGATAGCCAATCCCGACATACATTGGGAGGTTACCGCCATGACCAATGTAAGTTTGGAAGCGGGCTTTTTAAACAATAAGCTTAACACCACCATTACTTATTTTAATAAAAATACCAGCGACATGCTTTACTCTCCGCCTACGGTAGGGACTTTTGGCCTTGTTAATATTCCGAGCCAAAATGTTGGTTCCATGAATAACAAGGGTATTGAGGTTGAAGCAAATTATCAGGGCGGTAACAAATTAAAGTTTAGTGTTGGTGCTAACGCATCATTTATTAAAAACAAGGTTACCCATCTTGATGGCGAGGGTTCATATATTGGATCGGTTCTTTACGGACGCTCTAATCAGGAGATCTCCAGAACTTACCAAGGTCAGCCGATCGCGTCTTTCTATGGTTGGAAAACCAATGGCTTATACCAGACTCAGGCCGATATCGACAATGATCCGGCCCTGAAAAACGACCCGCGTAAAGGAAATATTAAACCAGGCGACGTACGTTTCCGGGATCTGGACGGCAATGGGCTGATTGATGGTAACGACCGTACCAACCTGGGCAATCCAAATCCAAATGTAACAGCAGGTTTGCAGGGAAGCTTATCGTACAAAGGGTTTGATCTGTCGGCAAATTTTACGGGTGTTTTTGGTGTTAGTTTATACAATGCCGATAGGATGCAGGGTATTGACCCAACCTATCCGTTTAATATGTACGCATCAACGTTGGGTCGCTGGACCGGACCGGGTACCAGCAATACTATCCCCCGCATGTCTTTAGATCGTGCAAATGATAACTATCGTACATCTGATCTGTTTGTTGAGAGTGGTAACTATTTTTCGCTTAAAAATGTAACCCTCGGTTACACACTGCCAGCAGAATGGAGCAAAAAGGCAACCTTTAGCAGTATAAAGTTATATGCATCGGGTCAAAATGTATTTATCATCACCAAATACTCCGGTTATACGCCTGAGTTGGGTTACAACAATGGTGGTAACCTGCAAAGAGGGGTTGATGTGGCCCAGTATCCGGCAGTACGCACAATAACATTTGGTATAACCGCAAAACTATAACCTCATGAAAGCAAAAAACATATTATATATAGCAACAGCGGCACTGTTATTTACAAGCAGCTGTAAAAAAGCACTTGACCTGAATCAGAAAGGTGCTTACAATAGCGATAATTATTTCCAGAACGAAGCACAGGCGGTTAGCGCTATAACCGGTATATACAGTTTACTGGAGGGAGAAGATTATATAGCCCATGCCGAAACTACTTTTGATGTGGCCTCTGATGATTACTGGCGCTCAGGTGACCACAGTGAGGACGAAGCTATAGAGAATTTAACATACGATGCCTCCAATGCGCAGGTTAACTATAGCTGGAAATGGAAGTATGAAACAGTCAACCGATCTACCAATTGTATCATCAATATCCCTAAGATCGCCAATATAACCCCTGCCATCAAAACACGCAGCATGGGCGAAGCATATTTTTTCAGGGCTTTTGGTTACTGGCGTTTGATGGTAATTTATGGCGATGTACCCATTATTACCGAGGATGACTACACCAAACAAAACTTCAATGTGCCTAAATCGCCTATTGAGGATGTACGCAAACAAATTGAATCAGATCTGAAACTCGCTATTGCCAATTTGCCCGAAAGCTACGGCCCGGCCGATCGCGGTCGTGTAAACAAGGGCACAGCGCTTGGTCTGTTAACCAAATTGTATATGTACTGGGAAAAATTCCCGGAAGCTATAGCAACCGGGCAACAAGTGGTAAGCAATCCTAACTATGCGTTAGCTGCTAATTACCAGTCGAATTTTACCCGTGCCAATGAACTTCCTGCCAATAACACAGAATTATTATTGTCCATACAAGCCATTCAAAATGTAATACAAAACGACTTTACCGTGTATTACATTCCTCGTCCATGGGGCGGCTACGGCTTTAGTCAGCCATTACAAGGACTGGCCGATGAGTTTGAAGCCAATGACCCACGTAAGCAAGCAACGCTTTTAGGGGTTGGTGACCAAATTGATATTGGTGATGGTAAAGGGTTGACTACATTTACGTCAGATCTTTCTGCCACTGGTTATGTTTTCCGTAAATACGCGGTATTTAACAGTGCAACGGCAGGTGGTGGTGTTGATCACTCTTTTGCCGTACCATTAATGCGTTCTGCAGATATTTACCTGTTGGTTGCCGAAGCCTTGATCCGTACGCAAGGAGCAGGGGCAGGGGATGCCCTGATCAACCAGGTGAGGCATCGCGCATCGCCTTTGCTAAAACCGGTATCAGGCGCGGGCATGAAAGAACTGATCCATGAGCGTCGTGTGGAACTTGCCGGCGAAGGCGAGCGTCACCAGGACCTGATGCGTTGGGATAAAGACAAAATAGTTGATATTGCCGCTATCTACAATTTATCGATATCTAAAGCTCCAATCGATCAAAATAAGAATGTAATTTTTGTTAGGCCGAAACATTACTACTACCCAATTCCTCAGGTTGAAATTGACAAGAGTAAAGGTGTTTTGAAACAAAATCCTAATTTCTAAAAGATGATAGTATAAATTGCCGGTAATCAGGATAAGGAGTCTCCCGCAGGATTTTTTATTTTGGTTGCCGGCATTTTATAAAACACATCTACGTTATTCTCGTATCATCACGATTATTATTCAATAAAATTATTAAATGAGAAAGTATTTACTTGTACTCGTTGTTATGGCATCTGCCTTTAAGGTTAGTGCCCAGGTTGATCAAAAGGCACTGTATGCCTTTATAGAACGGGTTATTCCCGGCAAAAGCAGTTCCTTTATTATCGAGGCTATTCCACAGCAAAATGGTAAAAATGTTTTTGAACTTGACAACAAGGATGGTAAAATAGTTTTACGGGGTGATAATGGCTTGTCCGTAGCCTCGGCATTAAACTACTATCTTAAAACTTATTGTTTTAGTGATATCGGGTGGAATGGTACCAACCTGAATTTACCGGCGACACTGCCTGTAGTAAAGGGACTGGTACAGAAAGCCACGCCATATCAATATCGCTATTATTTAAATTATTGTACCTACAATTATTCCATGGCCTGGTGGGATTGGGCCCGCTGGCAAAAAGAAATTGATTGGATGGCCCTAAACGGCATCAATCTGCCATTGGCCATTACCGGCGAAGAAGCCGTTTGGCAAAACGTATACAAAAGCATGGGCTTTACCGATAAACAACTGGATGAGTTTTTTAGCGGTCCTGCTTATTTTGCCTGGTTTTGGATGGGTAACATTGATGCCTGGGGTGGTCCGCTGCCACAGCATTGGATGGACTCCCACAAAGAGCTGCAAAAGAAAATATTGGAGCGTGAACGTTCCTTTGGTATGAAACCTGTACTGTCTTCATTTACAGGACACGTTCCGCCATCCTTTAAAGAAAAATTCCCCGATGCAAAGGTTAAAAAAACCAACTGGGATGCCGGTTTTCCGGATGTTTATATACTCGACCCCGACGATCCGATGTTTGAAACCATCGGTAAAAAATATATAGAGGCGCAAACCAAAGAGTTTGGTACAGATCACCTGTACTCTGCCGATACTTTTAATGAAAACGTGCCGCCAACAAATGATTCTACTTACTTGGATGGCATGAGTAAAAAGGTTTTTAATTCCATGGCCGCAGCTGATCCCAAAGCAATTTGGGTGATGCAAGGCTGGATGTTCCACTATAACAACAAATTCTGGCAGCCCCAGCAGATCAAGGCGCTGCTAAACGCGGTACCTAACGAACAAATGATCGTTTTGGATCTGTATAGCGACGCACATCCGGTTTGGAACCGTACCGAAGCATATTACGGCAAACCATGGATCTGGAGCATGCTGCAAAACTTTGGCGGCAATATCAGTCTGTTTGGTCGTATGCGCCATGTGGCGGCCGATCCGGCGATAGCCCTGCATGATCCCGAATCAAAAAATATGCGGGGCATAGGCATTACTCCCGAAGGTATCGAGCAAAACCCAGCGCTGTTTGCCCTGATGTTGGAAAATGTTTGGACTGATACCCCGATTGATGCGGATAAATGGTTGACTAACTACGCGCAAAGACGTTATGGCCAAAGCAACACACAGGTAAATGAAGCCTGGCAAATATTATTAAATACCGTGTATTCCGGGGGCCTAACAGAAGGTGGCCCGGAATCTATTATCGTGGCCCGGCCTACCTTTAAGAAAACTATCGATAGGGTACTAACCAAACTGGACTATGACCCTGCGCAACTGGTTAAAGCCTGGGGGCTGTTCATCAACGCTTCGGACAGTCTAAAACAAAGCGATGGCTTTCAATATGATCTGGTTGATATTACGCGACAAGTGCTGGCCAACTATGCAAGTCCGCTGCAACAGCAAATGGTAAAGGCATACCATACGGGGGATAAGGCACAATTTAAGTTATACAGCAGCCAGTTTTTACAACTCATGGATGATATGGATGCGCTGTTGAGTACCCGTAAAGATTTCCTGTTGGGTAAATGGATAGCTGAAGCCAGAGCTAACGGCATCACCGAAAAAGAAAAGAACCTGTATGAGTTTAACGCCCGCGATCTGGTTACACTTTGGGGCGATAAAGAAAGTGGCTTGCGAGAATATTCCAACCGTCAATGGGCTGGATTGATCAACGGATATTATAAACAGCGTTGGGTTCTGTTTTTTGACCAGTTAAATAAATCACTGGCTTCGGGCAGTAAATTTGATGAGCTTGCTTTTGACAAGCAGGTAAAAGACTGGGAATGGCAATGGGTAAACAAACACGATAATGCATATCCAAATACTATCAGCGGTAATTCTGTAGAAAAAGCCAAGCAATTATTTAAGAAATATAGCCCTATAATTCAGCAAGCTTATCAACGGTAAATAATGAACAAACGTTTTTATACCGCGCTTTTGGTTGTTGCAATGCTGGCTGGAAGCAATCGGGGTTACAGCCAGGCTATAAATGATCATATATTTCCTGCGCAGGAAACAGCTAAGCCCTTCATCAATTTTGATAGTAAAGGGTTTTTAATAAATGGAAAACGTACTTTCCTGGCATCGGCAGGCTTAGAATACGCGCGTATTCCACGGCAGCTATGGTATGATAGATTGTTACGATTAAAGAGGGCCGGCTTTAATTGCGTGGAAGTATACACGATATGGAATTTTCATGAACCACTGGAAGGTAAATTCAATTTCGCAGGCGATCATGACCTGAACGCATTTTTAACTACGGTTAAGAGCCTGGGTATGTATGCCATAGTTAGGGTAGGGCCCTACTATTGCGCCGAGTGGGATCTGGGCGGCTATCCATTATGGTTGAAATTTAAACCAGGCCTCCGTGTGCGGGAAGATAACCCGGAGTTTGAGAAATACGTTGACCGTTTCTTTGATAAGTTATTACCCATCGTTTTTAACCAGCAGATCAACAAAGGCGGCCCGGTAATTTTAGTGCAGCTGGAGAATGAGCATAATAATGGATGGGGAACGGTAACACCAGATAATTATTTTAAACATCTGCAAAGCAAGGCACTAAGTTTAGGTTTACAAGTGCCGTATTTTTTTAGCGGCCTGCACCATGCCAGTGACCCTGCAGGCGATGGTACATTGGATGACCCAAAACGACCTAATCCATGGTTTTCAACCGAGTTTTGGAGTGTATGGTACTCTCAATATGGCGCTAAGCCAACAGATTCGGCAGTGTATGCCCGTCGCACCTGGAAAATAATAGCGCACGGTGGTGGTGGATACAACTATTACATGGCTCATGGCGGCTCGAATTTTGGTTATACCAATAATGATGAAGATGCAGCATCCTATGATTACGGTTCGGCAGTTGGGCAGACTGGCGATATCCGGCCTATTTATTACGGTTTTAAGCGCGCCGCTTTTTTTGCCCGTAGTTTCCAGGATATATTAGAGAATGGCACCGATGCTACTGCCGCTTATAAAGATATTGCAACAGACGGCAGTTTAAAAGTTACCGCAAGATCGGCCGATATTGGTGATCTGGTCTTTTTAGATAATCAAGGTAAGAAGGCACTCAAAGCAGTTGTTAAAGTTGATAATGACATACCTGTAGCCACTCTAATGCTGGCTCCGGGTGAGATATATCCTTTGGTGCACAATTACATCATCAATAACCAGATAACGCTTAATTGGGCGTTTACACGTATATATGGGCTGGTAAAGCAAGGTAATACCACAACCATCTTGGCCGAAACCGAAAAAGGCAGTCCTGTAGCGCTTTATTTTAAGGCGGGAGGAAAAGCGATCGTACCTAAAGGAACAACCGGATTTAAAGTAAGCGATGGTAATATCGATCTGTTAACTACTCAGTCAGACAAACCAGGCGAATATTCATTTGAAGTAGGTGGGCAGCGTGTTCGTATTTTAACCATGGATGCCAAAACAATGGATAAAACCTGGATAGTAGAGCAGGCGGGTTCAAATGCTATTATCAGCGGTGTATCTTACCTGGCCGATGTTAAACTGAAAAATGGTCAGTTACAAGCCACTGCCGAATATCTTTTAACAGGTAAAAAAGATGGGCAGATCTGGTTATATCAAAATAATATTTCATCTCTTTTAAAATCTGTATATCAGCATGATATAAAATATAATTCAAACATAAGTTTATCTCCATGGCAAAACAAAGATGGGGCTGTTTATGCGGCGCCAGCTTATAATGATACCAACTGGTTTAGTTCCGCCGATCCTCAACAAATGGGCGCTGATGGCAACCTGACTGCCGATGCCTGGTATCGTAGCTCGGTGGATGTACCGACATCAGGAAGGTATACCATGCAGGTTGATGGTGGAGATAGGGCTACAGCTTTTGTTGATGGCAGGAAGACTGTTCAATGGAAAGTTAGGGACGGCGAGGTGACATTTGATCTGGAAAAAGGCAAACACACACTGGCTGTATTTACTGCGCACGATGGTCGCGATAAGCTGGCTGCATACATCGGTTCGATAACTGATGTGGATAAGAAAGGCTTATCGGGTCAGGTTCAGCTCAAACAGGGTGGACCGTTTATATCTACTATCGGCAATTGGTATTTTACCAAAGCCGAAAAAGCTGCTGATGTAAAAAACAACATCCCGGTTTTTGACACTATCAGCTGGAAAAAATATAAAATTGGTGATGATGTATTTAACAAGCAGGAGGGCTTTGGCTGGTTTCAAACTACTATCCCGGTTCAGGCAGGCAATCCTAATAAGCTTACCATCAATTTCAGAAGTGTGGACGAAGACGCCACAGTATTTATCAACGGTAAGCAGGTAGCACAACATAAAGGCTGGAACTCGCCATTTGCTGTGGAAATTAATGATACCGCTACGCTTAAAAAGCCGATCATGCTTACACTATTCATCGAAAACTACTCCAACGAAGGCGGTATTGATCGGCCTGTAAAAATAAACAGCATAGGTGATGCTATGATCATCAATAATTGGAAAATGTTTGGGGGGCCGGGCAATCCGGATGCTGTTGATGGCTGGAATAAACCAGTGCTTAAAACCTCATTCGCAGGTCCACAGTTTTTCCGGTCACAATTTACTGTGCCGCAACCAAAAGGTAAACATTTGATATGGCGGGTTTATACCGATGGCTTGAGTTATGGTTCTGTTTGGGTGAATGGCCATAACCTGGGCCGTTACCCCGAAAAGGTGGGCAATATTGGCATGTACATACCCGAATGCTGGTTAAAAGCTGGCATCAATCAAGTGGTAATTTATGACGAAAATGGTAACCGGCCAGATAAGGTAAGCATCAGATCAGAGAAAGAGGCCGGTAGGGTAACTTATATACTTCAGGGAAAATTATAATAAAATTAAAAAGATATGGCTTTAGCAAAAGACAGGTTTATAACGCTCGATATTTTCAGGGGCATGACCATATGCTTCATGATCATTGTAAATGCTCCCGGTTCTGGCGCGGTTCAATGGGCGCCGCTGGATCATGCAGCATGGTTTGGTTTTACACCAACAGACCTTGTTTTTCCGTCTTTTTTGTTCGCAGTGGGCAACGCCTTAAGTTTTTCTAAAAATAAGTTTGAAAGTAACAGCGCTTTTCTGCGTAAAATAGGCAAACGTACGCTCATCATATTCTTGTTGGGTTACCTGATGTACTGGTTTCCCTTTTTTCACCGCGAAGCCGGTGGCTGGGCATTTAATCCGCTGGGCAATACCCGTATTATGGGGGTGTTACAGCGTATCGCGCTTTGCTACTTTTTTGGCTCGCTTATCGTGCACTATTGTTCAAAGCGTACGGCTGCTATTATCTCTGTTTTACTTTTATTGGGATACTGGGTGTTTTTGCTGCTGCTCGGCGAACCCGGAAAAGAGCTGACCATGTTAGGCAATGCGGGCACACGTTTGGATATATTAATTATGGGCAACGCGCATTTATACCATGATAAAGGCGGCCCCATAGCTTTTGACCCGGAAGGGTTGCTGAGCACTTTACCTGCCATTGTAAATGTAATAGCAGGTTACCTGGCAGGGGCATACGTACAACGCAAGGGACGTAACTATGAATCGGTAGCAAAGCTAATAATAGCCGGGGTTTGCCTCATTGGGATAGCCTTGTTCTGGGCTCAGTTTTTTCCGCTGGCTAAAAAGTTATGGACAAGCACATTTACCTTGCTTACCACCGGTATCGACCTGGTGATTATTGGTGTATTGATCTACGCCATCGAACTAAAGAATATCAAGCGGGGTACCAACTTTTTCCTGGTTTTTGGCCGGAATTCGCTGGCGATATACCTGTTGTCGGAATTGCTATTTACCGTTATTTCAACTGTTTGGGTGAAGCCAAACCTCAGCTTTTATGATTGGGTGAACCAGGTATTTTATCAGCCGCTTTTTCCGGGTGCATTTGGTACGCTGGTTTTTGCCCTATGTTATATGATGCTTTGCTGGCTGGTAGGCTATGTGATGGATAAAAGAAAGATCTATATCAAAATATAAGTTTACGTATGTTTAAAATGCCCCTCGTAGCAAAAAAGATCGCTGGACTGCTGTTGCTATCGCTTGTTTTAATTTCCAATACAAAAGCACAAAACAAGTCTAATTTATCATATGTAAACCCTTTCATCGGCACTACCAAAAGTGGTGTACTTACCCATTGGGGAGGTGATGGCGGTACTTATCCCGGTGCAGTTGCGCCATCAGGATTTATACAGATCAGTCCGGAAACACGGGTTAGCGGAGCAAGAGGGTATAACTATGCCGATTCATCCATTTATTATTTCAGCTGTTTAGGCCACCGTAGTGGTTTTCCCGAAGGTTCGGCGGGGCGTTTATTTATCATGCCTGTTATAGAGGGGCGGAGTTTTGAATCTGGCGTATATAAAAGCCGCTTTTTACATCGCGACGAGATCGCACAGCCGGGATACTACCGGGTGAAATTCACTGATAATAATATCATAACCGAAGCAAGTACATCTACCCGTACAGGGATACTACAGTTTACATTTCCTGCCAAAACAAAAGCGCAGATTTTTATTGGGAATGCAGGGGATATAAACGTTGTTTCAGGCGAGGTGATACATGGCTCAGCATCGAATACAGTGATCAATTTTAGTGAAGGCTTTAGTGAAAAGAGGCAAGTAAAAGATGGTTACTTATTTACCTTTAAAACAACAGCCTCAACAAAAGTTATTGAGTTAAAGCTGAGCACATCAACAGTGGACTTCGCGAGTGCTCAACACAATATCGATAAAGAAATAGCTCAACTCAGTTTTAAAGCCTTTGCTTCACGCACAGCCAGCGATTGGAGTAAACAATTATCTACTGTTGATATTACAGATAGCAACGAAAACAATAAGACCATATTTTATACAGCCCTTTACCATTCGCTACTGATTCCCTGGGTAATTTCTGATGTGGATGGGAATTATAGGGGTGAGGACGGTGTTGTTCACCATGCTTCGGGTAAGTATCAATACGGCGGGTTTTCTCCATGGGATACCTTCCGGTCGCTGCACCCTTTGTTGAGTTTATTGTATCCCGAAAAGCAGAAGGACGTCATCTTGTCCATGCTGGATATTTATAAGCAAACCGGCCATTTACCCACCGAAAGCATGACCGGTAACCACGCGATCCCCATTATTGTAGACGCCTATTTAAAAGGCATCACCGACTTTGATAAAACACTGGCTTATAAAGCCATGAAAAGCAATATCGTCGATTCGCCTTTTGTGCAGAAGGATATGAGCATATATCACCGTTTAGGTTATGTGCCGTATACCAATTCAGAATCGGTTACGCGTACGGTAGAGTACGCTTATGACGACTGGGCTTTATCCCGGTACGCCAAGCTGGTCATGAACAACGAGGCAGATTATCAACTCTTACAACGCAGGGGGCTTAATTATCAGAACCTGTTTCATCCTGATGATTTGTTTATGTTACCCCGGGCTGGAAATGATTTTAAGGTGAACCCGGGCATGTCTGGCTACAAAGAGGGCGACAAGTGGGTGTACTCATACTTTGTACCTCACAATGCCAAGGACCTGGTTAACCTGATGGGCGGTAATAATGCCTTTGCCAATCGTTTAGATTCTGCTTTAAGGAATGATGTAATATTGTTTGATAATGAAACGGTTATACATGTTCCTTATCTGTTTAATGCAGCTGGCAGGCCCGATCTTACACAAGCCTGGTGCCGGGATATTATGCTGAAACGTTATCAAAATAATCCGCAAGGGTTGCCGGGGAATGATGACCTTGGAGCGATGTCGAGCGCTTATATATTTAATGCATTGGGGATATTTCCCATGAGTCCGGGCAAACCGGAATATGCTATTGGCGCGCCCTTGTTTCAATCGGTAACCCTGCATTTGGCAAATCATAAAACATGGACAATTGAGGCTAAAAAACAATCGGCTGGCAACAAATATGTAAACTCATTAATTGTTAATGGTAAGGCATATGAACAATTGGTTTTGCCTCACGAGACCATTGCAGGTGGCGGAGCAATGCAGTTTACCATGAGCGATAAGGTGCAAAAATGGCCTGTCGATAAAAATCCCATCATATTATCGGAGACTAAAACGGCATCGGATATAAAAATTATCAGCTATAACTTGCAAAAAACAAGAGTCGAACCGAATGAGCAGTTATGGTTGCGGTTTACAGTGCAAAACAGGGGCTCGGCCGGTACTAAGAATATCAGGATATATGCTGATGGAAAGGTTGTCGCCAGCAAAAATTATCTTGTTCCAGAGGGAAGCACCGTCACTGATTCTATCGGCTGTAGATTATACAGGTTTGGAAAAACAAGAGTGAGCTTGAATGAGGCAGGCGATAATATTGTTGATATTATTGAGCCAGGACAACCGGTACAACATCCTTTTGAAATATCCGGGATCGAGACTAAGCCCTTGATACATCGCGACAGCTTGCAGCAGATCGGTTACACCATTAAAAATCTGACTGGTAGGGATCAATCATTTTCTATCCCTGTAAAGTTGAACGACTCTCTTTTATATACTGATCATCTGCAGCTTGCTCCGGGAGAAAGTAAGATTCAGAATTATCATTTTGAAGATAAAGTAAAAGGAATTAAAGTATTGACTATTAATAATTTATCATCTATATATAAAGTATTTAGTGATGATGTAGGTTCTCTGCTGCTTGATCTTTCACCTGTTGCAAAAGATAATGATCGGCTTATTGCAGATCATTCAGGATTTAAGAACAACGCGCGCATTATTCGCTCCAACTCTCTGGAAATTGGAAAAGGAAAAAGGTTATTGCTGGGCGATGGTTGCTTTGTAGAAGTGCCTAATGCACCGAGCCTGGATAAGCTTGGGCAAACTATTACCATGATGACCTGGGTTTATCCCGAAGGAAAAGAAACTGGGCTTACGGATATGCTTACCAAAGGCGATACCCATGTTTTACAAATGAATAATAACGAAACACTTACCTTTTTTGCCGGTGGCTGGGGGCGTGGTGATTGTACAGTAAAACTGCCTGCAAACTGGAAACAAAACTGGCACCACATAGCCGGTGTTTGCAATGGCAATGTGCTGTTTGTTTACATGGATGGTAAATTGGCCGGCACGTCAACGGTGGAAGTGCCAGTGAACTTATCTGTGTCTAATAAGTGGCAGATAGGGCGCAACGAAGAATTTCCGTCAGAACGGGTATTTCATGGTTATATGGATGGCATCAAAGTTTTTGCCCAACCGCTTTCAGCTACCGAAATTCAGGAGATTTTTAACAAGGAACAAAGCCTTTATAAAGATCAGCCCGGAAATTGAACCCGCTAGGCAGATACCGGAACCTCAACCTGTTTGGACATATGTTTTCTTAATTTCCTGATGGGGAAATAAGTAAAGATGATAGAATAGGCAGCCGCCAGCGAACCATCCAGGTAGGCCATTATTGGTCCGTTGAATTTATAGTGCGCGGGTAGGCTTACTTGCGCTATTAACATCACCGCTAAAACAAGTAGAAAAGTACCCACACCATTGATGATGGCCGTTTGCATGGCAAATCTGTTTTTATTCAGATCGTCACTAATAGTCAAATCAAGCGCCCCTTGTTCAACGGCCAGTATCGTTTTTTTGAGGATGTCCAGACTAAGGATAAAGGGTAAAAACAACGACATGGGCAGCGTAAGCCTCGCTATGCTTTGTTGGCCTTCAAACAGATAGGTATAGCCTAATTTGGCAAAGCTGGCGTAAGCAATAATGGTATTAAAAAAAATATTAGGAATGATGTATTGCAGCAGTTTCTTTTGTACAAACCGTCGTAAGGTAGTTTTTTGTATTGGTTTTTCAGGCATGCGTTAATTGCTGTAAGTTGGCAAATAATAGTTCCATTGCGGCATCTTTTATTTTCAATGCTTCGGTCTCCTCCAGGAAATTATCATTCGACATGAAAGAGAAATCCATCCTGTTTTTAAAGGTGGTTGTTACCAGTGTATTAGGATTGCGCCATGGAAAGGCTACCGTTGGGCTATAAATCGTTTCTACTTCAAAATTCTGGTATTTATCGGCAATAGACAACCTGCCCATGTTTGATAGTGTAACGTCGTGCGATCCATCCGTTGCCTTTAAAAACCTGATCATCCTGTTTACCGTTTTATGCATGTATTCGCCCATCCATAACATTTCATAGGCGTTCATGGTTTCAATTTTGGCAGTCAGATCAGTTTTTATTTTACGAGCCTGTTCCCAAAAATCCATATTGGGATTTTTTTTATCAATAGTCAACTCCACAATAGGCGCAAAGGCAAACATCGTATCCGCTTTTATCTCGGGTATAAAACGCCTGATATCTACCGGGCTGATCACCTTACCGCGGGCCTTAGCACCTCTTACTTTTTGAAATGCCTTGAGAAAAGCCACACATAAAGCCGCATGCATTGATGTACCTGCATTTTTAGTAGCTTCGGCTATGGCAAGAGTTTGTTCTTCATCCACTTTCCAATGTATGGCGTAGTTTCTGCCGGTTCCAAATTTGTTACGGGTACTTTTAAGCAGAAAAAATAATCGGCCTAAAAACGAATAGATCCTGCCTTTGCGTTTGTTTTTAGTTATATCAAAGTTATCGGGCATTAATTCCTGTACCGAATTGAATGGTGTATAGGTATCCAATTCCTGTGCCGGGTTATCCAGCAGGTTTAATATCTCGCTAAGCAGAGCTACGCAAGTGCCTCCGTCGCAAACACAATGGGGCATCACCAGTAAAAGCTCTGATACAGCGGCCGATCTTATCCATACCACACGCGCCAGCGGTACATTGTCGCCGTCAAATAACTTATACCATTCTGTTTCCGATTCCTTTAGCCAATCGTTGTCGGTAAGACGCTCAGCTATACGTACCGGGATCGATCGTACATATTCATTGGTAACAAAATAGGGGCCGCCTTCCTGTTCTTCGTCTATACCTACCCTTAGTAACGGATGTTTTTGCTGAACCTTTGCCAGGGCGGTATGCAGATTCTCGGGATTGATGCTCCCGGCTATTTTAACGGCAAACACACAATTAAGCGGCGTAGAAGCATCTACGTGCATAATTCTTTCCACCATCATTAGTTTTCTTTTCATGCTACGGCTACCGCTATATGATTAATCTGTTCTTTGATCATGGCTATCATTTTATCTTTTATAGCCAGGGCATCTTCGTAAGGAACAAAGCCCTCGCTGGCAATAAATGAAAAATCCATTTGGCCGCGGTAAGTAGAGGTTACCATGGTGGTTGTGTTACCCAATGGACCGATCACCGCCGGACTAAATATAGTTTCCAGTTCAAACGAGCGGTATTGATGCGGGATATCAACCTTACCAAGGTTAGAAAACATACAATCGTTAGTTGATTTTCCGTTTTTTAGCAGGTTGGTAAAATTATCCATCGCAGAGTGTGCCGATTCCATCATCATCATCGTAGCATAAGGATCAAGTTTGGCTGACTTTTGATCAACATCTTTCTGCATGGCCTTAATATTATCTAAAAAACTCAAACCAGCATGAGCCGAAACCACGATCATCAAACCGAACGCGAATATCTGGTCTTTCTTGATCTCGGGAGCGAATCTGCGGATATCAACCGGGCATGATACCTTGTTATGCGCCTGATCTTTCCGCACCTGCTTAAAGGCTTCCAGTAATACGCCACATAACATGGTATTTACCGTAATGCCTGCCGATTTACAATAAACTATCAGCTCTTTGCTGATCGCTTCATCAAATTTCCAATGTATGAGATAATCCCTTTTCCTGTCGATGCCGTTTTTTTTCACTGGTATCAGCTTCAGCGCTACAGCGGCAAGGCCACCAATGAATTTAGCCTTTAATTGTTTGGTTTTGTTATTTAAAATAGCCGATGGAATAATATCTTCTACACCTTTTATCGGGTCTTCTTTGCCGATATCTGCAGCCGGATCATCCAAAATCTGCAGCAATTCGGCTAATATGCTCATGGCCGAGCCACCATCGCATAAACAATGGTGAATGGTAATGATCATGTCAGATACGGTTTCATCCTTTATCCATACTACACGTAAAAGCGGACCTTTGGCAGTATCAAATGGCGTAAGCAATTCCCTCATTGATTCTGCCTGCCAATCGTTATCACTTAAGCGGTTCTCAATTCTTACCGGAATCTTAACTGGTTTGGTTTCATCAATAATAAACCAGGGGCGCTGCTTACTATCATTTTGCACAAAGGCATTCAGCCAGGGATGTTTTTCCTGTACTTTTCCTAAAGCGAAATGTATGTCGGCCTCTGCAAAAACGCCGCGCAGCCTGAATGGTATAACACCATTGAAAGGCAGCGTACCGTCGCCATGTAACATTCTTTCGCCAAATAGTAGTTTTCTTCTCATGCCACACTAAGTTCTTCCGTTGTTCCGGTTAATGTCGAAATTGTTTCCATCATTTTATCTTTAATAGCTATCGCGTCCTGGTAAGTGAGGCTTCCTTCATTACTGATGAACGAAAAATCCATCTCTCCGCTATAAGTGGTTGTGGTAAACGCTGTAGCGTGCCCTTCAGGGACCATAACCGATGGGCTAAATATGGTTTCCACCTCAAATTGTTTATAATGCTGCTGAATGTCCAGCTTACCCAGGTTAGAAAACATGCAATCTTTATTGGCTTTCTGATTACGTAAAAACTTGACTATTTTACGTAAAGATCCGTGGGCTGCCTCTAACAGCATAATGAGCTTATACGGATCAAGCTTGGTCATTTTGTGCTCGATATCTTTTTGCATAGCCCGTGCGTTGCTGAAAAAATCAAGACCCGGAAAAGCTGTTACCAGTATCATTAAAGGAAAGGCAAAGAGGTTGTTCTTTTTTATCTGCGGGTTAAAATTGCGGATATCAACCGGGCACATGATCTTGTTAAGCGCTTTTTTGGGCAGAACCTGTTTAAAGGAATCTAAGAGAATAGCGCACATGATAGTGTTTACCTTGATGTTTTCGGCTTTGCAGCAGGCCAACAGGGCCGAGCTAAGCTCTTTATCAAGCCGCCAATGGATCAGGAAATCTCTTTTTTTCTCTACCGGTTTATCCTTAGCTGGTATGAGTGATAAGGCTATGGAAGCCATACCAAACAGCAATTTGGCCATAAACTGGTGGATCTTATTATTCAGCATCGCCGGCGGAACAATATCTCCAATATCGGCGATGGGGACTTCGACAGCTATGCGGGCATCAGGATCATCCAGGAATTGTAAAAACTCTTCGAGCATAACCAATGCCGAACGGCCATCAAAAAGACAATGATGCATCACCAGCAAAAATTCTGAAACCGGTTCGCCTTTGATCCATACCAGGCGCATCAGCGGTTCCTGGTAGCTGTTAAAAGGTACCGACCACTCTTTTACCGATTCTGTTTGCCAATCATCACTGTCTATACGTTCCATAATACGTAGTGGGATATTAACCGGGTGTTCGTCATCAACTACAAACCAGGGCTCTCCATTCTTATCATTTTTCACCACCGCATTCAGCATGGCGTGTGTTTTTTGCAGACTTGCCAGCGCAAGCCGGATGTCTGTTTCTGAAAAATTACCGCGTACTCGTACCGGTAAAAGCGCGTTAAATACGTAGTTCCCATCTCCATGCATAACGCGTTCAATCAAAAGTAATTTTCTTCTCATAGGCAACAAATTGTGATAAAAGGTTTAGGTTGGTGGTTAGTTCAAAGGCGCCAGGACAGATTCTGCCGCGGCAAAATCTTCCAATAGCTGTACAGCCTTATCATTACCACCGGCGGCTACAAAGGTTTCATTTACCTTTATGGCAGCCTCCCGGTATTTCGGGTTTTGTAATAGCTCAAAAACGGTATCGCGCAGATCAGCAATACGCAAGCGCTTATACCGTATACTCACACCGGCACCTGAGTTCTCGATCAGTTTTGCAGTGTGGAAATGATCATAAGCGATAGGGGTGATCAGCATAGGTAATCCATTGATAAACGTATCATTTACCGTGTTGAAACCACCATGGCAGATCACGGCGTCCATATGCGGCATCAGTTCGGTTTGAGGTACAAAGCCGTTTACGATAAAATTATCGGGCCATACCTCAAAAATATCAGGATTGGTGGCGGCTACTATAGTTACCGGCTGATCTGCAAAAGCGGTTATCAGTTTCTGGAAAAATTCCTTGCGGATGTCAACCAGTAACGTACCTAATGATACAAATACCTTTGGTGTGGTAGCTTTTGCCAGCCTTTCCCAATCAAAAGCGGCATTGTTGGGCCTGCCTTTTACAGGGCCAACAAATTTCATGTGCGGTGATACTTCATCAAAACCAGCAAAGGCCTGCGAAGTAAATACCATGTTGAGCTTGTGGGAGTGGATAACGATCTCATCGCCATAAACACCAAACTCCTGCTGCAAGCCTTTTACCAGGTTTTGCTGCCATTCAAAAATTTTAGGTGCGCTGTTGGCGGTATCGCCCATCACATCTGGTGGTACAGGTGTAGTGGTTACCGATGGGATGCCTTTGATGTGGGCGCACAGGGCGCCTGCAAAGGTGATACAATCGTTAATGATCACATCGGGTTTCCAGGCATCTACAAAATTGCTTAGTCCGGGCATCATGATACGGGCAAAGGGCACGTAAGTTTCTTCCAAAGCCAGTTTCATCACCTCCGGACCTGAACAGGCAGGGCCATCATCCTGGCGTTTCAGGATCCGGTTTATTTCATCCAGGTGCTCTTCTAATTCGGCCGCGGGGTATATGAATTCGCCGCCAGCAGGGATATGTTTATCGGCCAGTGGTGTAATACCCAGCCACTTTACTTCATGACCGCGGGCAATAAGACTTGCACCAATACTTAATGTTGGACTGATATGCCCGAAAAATGGTGGAACAACAAATAAAAACTTTGCCATGGTAGATTGATGATGATATTGTTAGTTTTTTAATACTTCCAAAGATTGTTTTGACGCGACCTGCTCCAGCAGGTCGGCCGCGGTTGCTGTGCCGCCAGCCTCCAGGAATGATTGTTTGATCACTTCTGCTGATTCTTTATAAGCAGGGTTATTCAATACGGTGTTAACGGCTTCTTTCAAATGATGGGCCTTAAAACGGTTAAAGTTTAAGCGCTCACCGGCACCCGTGCGCACCACACGACCAGCCACATGTGATTGATCATAGGCAATAGGGATTACCACCATAGGTAAACCATTTGACAGCGTTTCGCAAACAGTGTTGTGACCACCATGACAAACTACGGCATCCAAATGAGGCAGCAGATCGAGCTGGGGTACGTGGCGCTGTACAATAAAGTTGGCGGGCCATTGCTCAAACAGGTCGGGGTCAGAAACCACAACTGCGGTAATATCCTCGTTACCAAAAGCTTCTATCACTTTGGTAAAGAAGCTCTTTTTATGCTCGTGGTCAAAAGTTGTACCTATGCTTATCAGTATTTTAGGATTGTTGCTCTCTTTTAGTTTATCCCAATCAAATGCCGTTTTGGTAGCCGGGCGATTGATCACCGGGCCGGTAAAACGGAAGTTTGGCGTTAATTCCATATCGCCAAAAAAGGCCTGCGAAGTAAGCACCATGGTTAGCAGGTCAGAACAAACAATAGGAGTAGGAACGTCAACCCCAAACTCCTGCTGTAAACCTATTACCTGGTTCATTTCCCATTCATGTACTTTAGGCAGTTCCTCCATTACTTTGATAGCAGCAGGTGCAGTTACCGATGTAGCATAGGGCAGCCCCTTATTGGTAGCTGCAATAGCACCCGCGAACATCTGATGGTCGGTGATCACCAGGTCTGGTTCAAATTGGTCGAGCAAATGGATAATGCCATCATAGCTATGACGGTTAAGGGGGATCAACACTTCCTCGTACAGGAATTTAAGACTATCAATCCCGTATACTATTTTTTTGGTGATGATGTCCAGGTATTGCTCGCTTTCCCGTTTCTGTTCGTCGTTTTCGTCGTAGCTGATGTGCAGCAGTTCGCCGCCTTCCGGAAGCCTGGCAGCCAGTGATTCGTCGAGCGTTATCCAGCCTACGCGGTGGCCGCGTTCCAGTAAAACAGCGCCCATGCTTAAAGTAGGGTTGATATGCCCGGTTAAAGGAGGTACTATAAATACAAACTTTGCCATAGGTATAAGTTTTTCGCGGGTAAAGTTTAGTTCCTGAAAAATGTATTGATCATATTAGCGATCAATACAGGTTCTTGTATCGGTATGTTATGGTCACCAGGAACCGGGGTTAGTTCTGATGTTTTTATCTTTTCATTGAGCTCTTTGCCGGTTTCCAGGCAGTTGGAATCTGCTCCGTAAAGCAATAGCGTATCTTTGTTCAAAAGTGATATCTCCGGCTCATCCAGAAAATCCTTTTCGGCTATCATATCACTTTTGATACTGGTTTGGTAAAACAGGTATTCATACATGCGGTGGTTACGTTCCATCTGCCGTTTACCCATTTTTACCTTGGTGGTATCGGTAAAGTTCTCTACGTAATGCTCCAAAAACTCACGACTGTAATCGTCAATAATACCACGTGCTTTCTCGTCCTTTGGATCAGGTGCTTCAATAACTACGAGCTTCTTTACCTTATCCGGGAAACGCAGCGCCATTTTCAGAGCGATCAACCCGCCAAAGCTGTAACCGGCCAGATGCACCGTGTTCAAGTTCAGCGCTTCCATCAGACCGTTCAGGTCATCGGTCATGCTGTTGAGGTCGTAACCGTGAAGGGTGCGTTCGCTCATGCCATGGCTTTTCAGATCGTACATCACCACGTGGAAATGCTCGGCCAGAATGGGGGCGATATTAAAATAATAAACAGAGAGGTTACTAAACATGCCATGAACCAGCAGCACGGTTTCGGCCGCGCCTTTGTTAAGCTCCTGGATATGCACATCCCTGTTATTTACTTTGATTACTGGCATTCGTAAATGTAATTGATGATCATACCTAAGTTCAGATTGATGAGCTGATCAAGATCCATGGATGACAACCAGCCGGTAAAATCGATCTGGTCACCAAAATGGGCTTTAATTTTTTCGGAAAAAGACACGATCTCGATGCTGTCCATTTCAAGGTCTTTGGTGAATGAACTTTCGGTAGTGATATCCATTTCCTCCACAAATTCCTCACCTATAACTTCGGTGATGAATTGCTTCATCAGATCAAATATTTCTTCTTTGTTTAGTTTTCCTGTTGATGCTACTGTGTCCATCCGATTATGTAGTTTTTATGTTTTAATGTTTTGATGTAAATGTCTTTAATGCGCAGTTCGTCGCCTTTAATCTCCTCAACTACGTATGCTTTGGGGTTACCTTGCAGGCCTTTGCCCAGGTATTTGCCATAAGCTTCCTTGGCCACCCAGAAACGGGTTGCCCATTCGGCTGCATCCTTGTCTTTTAACAGGGCTGTTTCAGTTTCGGTAAATACCATGTCAAAAAAGCCTGTGCCGCGATTTTCGATGGTTTCCATGTCGATACCCACCGGTTTATCATATTGGGCAATACCTACGGCATCTGTTCCTTTATGGGCAATGGATATGTGGATACCATCGGCAAGGCCACCACTTGGATAGGGCTTACCCAGCTCATCAGCCTTTATTTCGAAGGTGATAGGGTAGCAGGCCTGTTGTTTTTGTTTGTTGAGCAGGTTCCTCACAGCATCTTTTACCGCCACGCGACTGATCATCCAGATCTTGCGCTTGTTTGGCATCAGCGTGTTGTGGTGTTTTTTCTCGTCCTGGTTGAGATAACGTTTCAGGATAAAATCCCAGGATACCACGCGTGAGTAAGCCTGATGGAACATAAATATACCCGGCGCTATCTCTTCTGATAAACGGTTGTGCAATGGCGACATGGATACGTTCCACAGTGGTTCGTCAATTTCCAACCGTCGGTTTTGCCAGCCGGTGATGATGGCCCAGATCTTGCCGTTACGCTTCATCACAAAATCGGCAGTGGCAAATTCATCATTCAGTTCGGTGAGTACGCAGGTACACTCAAACTGACCTTTCTGGTCTTCCATTGGTTCAAAAAACTCGATCTCCTGAATTTTTACCGGGAATGCGATACGGTCTTTGGTGAGCGTTAATTGCAGCCATAAACCGAACAGTTGTCCGGCGTTATCCAGCAGGGAGCCTTTACCGGCATCGCCTTCAATAATACCGGTGATACCTTTTTTGCCTACAGCCGTTAGGGAACGAATACCCTGGTAACGCGGGCCATGGAACATATGCGCGTCATAGATCTGCTCGGCAGTGCGCTGAATATCCAGCAGTTCGCCTACATCAAAACGCCGGTCTGGTGCAGGGCTAAGCTCGCGGGCCAGTTGTACTTCGGCGTTGGCAAATTTATCCAGATCGAGGTAAACGCGTTGCTGATCTTTCCATTCACCGGTAACGGTTTCGCGGAAAGGTTTCACTACGTTCATCCATTGGAACACCTTAATGTTCATGATCTTTTGCACCTGTTCGCCGGGTGATTGTTCGGCAGCTATTTCGCCAAACATTTCAAATATCATGGTCATCGGTATCACCGGATCCATATCTTCTACACAATGCCAGCCTTTTGGCTGACGCAGCAGGGAGTGATCAATCAAATAAGGGCAGTTATCCAGACTAACATCCAGTTGTTTAGAAAAAGGAACCCTTTTTACCGGAGCATCAGTAGTTATTTGCGGTGGAGCCACAGGTGGTGGTGCCTGAACAGGTATTGATGTTGTCGTAGCTCGTACCACCGGTTGTGCAGGCCTGTTCTGGAAAAGCTGTAGCATCTCGTTCTGTATGCTCACCATTTCGGCCACGTTTTCGCTGAAGGCTCGCATAATCGGATCAGCAACGTCAACCAGCATAGCTTCGTGATTTACCGGTACCTGCTGTTTAACCGGGGCAAGATTTTTCAACCCGGTCAGGTTATGTACAATGGGCGAACCCAGTTCCAGTTTGATACCTTTTGTAGCAGCGGGTGAAGAGGTTTTTTGGCGACCCATAAAGTCAAGCGCAACCTCTTTACCTTCCACAAACAAGGCTGCCAATACCCGTTGCAATTGGTTTAAGCCAGGGCGCGTGGGTACGTTTGACGCTATAGTACTAAAGCTTTGGCCTTTTAAAGTATCGTCAATAAAACCTATCAAACCACCCGAGCCAACTTGTATAAAAACACGGGCGCCTTCGCTGTATAGTTTCTCGGTAAGCTCACGGAAACGTACCGGTTTGATCAAGTGCTCGGCGCTCAGTTGCCTGATGGCCTCAAAACCCTCCGGATAAAGCTCCAATGTAGTAGCCGACCACAGCGGCGTAGTTGTTTTGCGGAACTGCATGTTGCGCATCCCATCCAATATCAGGTCCAGCTTATCGGCCACAAAAGGGGAGTGGAAGCCCGATTGAAATGGCAGTATCTGGTGAAAGATCTGTTTGGCTTTTAATATCGGCACCAACTCATCCAACGCGGGTTTGCTGCCGCAAAGGATTACCTGTTGCGGGCAGTTATCGTTCGATAGGTATACATCCTTAATCCCGGCCATTATAGGCTCCAACTGATCAATACCGCAGCCCACCGCTATAAAGCGCGAATCTTTTAATTCAAATGTTTCGGGATTTAGTACATCCAGCAGTTCCAGTACCGAACTTTCCTCAGCCAGTTCGGATGAACGTGCCGCCAGCCACTCGCCCAGGCTGTGCCCGGCATTCATATCCGGTTTTACACCCAATTGTTTCAGGGCGGTATCCAGGATGCTGCTTTTATTGAGTATGCCTAAGGCTTCACTCAGTAAACCATCAGTTTCTGAACCGGTATCGTGGGTGATGTTGAAATAATTGGATACGGTAGTTACCTCACCACCTGCCAGACCATCAAGTCCGGGGAAAACGAAGGCTACCTTGCCACCATCGTTAAGCAACGGAGCGTTGGTATACCAGATATCCTGTTTATTGCGCCATGGATTGTTTTTGGCGGCTATTTTGGTTGCTTTTTTTATTCTTTCGGGTGTTGGGTCAAATAAGGCTATGCGGAAGTTGCCTTGGCCTTCGCTGAAGTCTCCTGTTTCCAACGCGGTGATCAGTGCCTCGTGCGTTTCACGGGCCAATAATAATACCTCGTCCTTTTTAGGCGCATTAAAGCCTTCCAATACCACGTGAGCATTAATGCCGCCAAAACCAAAGGCATTTACACCGGCAAACTTGGGTAAACCAGATGCCGACCAACTACGGGATGCCTGTACCGGTGAAAACCGGGTTTTTTCCATTTGAGTCAAAGGCGTTTCGCAATGCAGGGTTGGCGGCAAAGTATCATGATACAAAGCCAGGCAGGTTTTGATAAAACCAGCAATACCCGCGGCAGGCATGGCATGACCGATATTTGATTTTACCGAACCGATTCCTGCATCAGGCAGTTCGGGATGGTAGCCAAAAAACTGGGCCAGGGTTTGCAGCTCGGTCTTGTCGCCAAGTGGGGTACCTGTACCGTGCGCTTCCAGGTACCCAATCTTATCTGTAGGTACACCTGCGTTTTCCCAGGCCTGCTCAATGGCTTTAAGCTGGCCTTTTACCGCAGGGCTCATTACGCTGGTGCCGCTGCCATCGCTGCTGACACCAATACCTTTTATAACTGCGTAAATTTTGTCTTTATCGTTTATGGCGTCTTCCAGGCGTTTTAAAACTACAAAGCCGCAGCCTTCACCAATGATCAGGCCATCAGCTGCAGCGTCAAAAGGCTTTATTTTTTCCTGGCGGGATAGAGCTCCCAATTGCGAAAATATGCTCCAGAAAGCAGCGTTTTGCCCGGTGTGCACACCACCGGCTATCACCATATCGCAACGGCCGCTGTTCAGTTCTTGTACACCATGATCGATAGCAATGAGTGAACTGGCACATGCAGCATCCAGAGTGAATGCCACACCGCCCAAATTTAAGCGGTTAGCCACCAGCGATGCTACCAGGTTGGGGATAAGCCCCATGGCGGTATCGGCGCTAAAACGCCCCTTGCGTAGTTGGAATTCCTGTTTTACTTTTTCTACTTCGGCATCGCCCAAGCCGGGTAATATTTCTTTTAATAAGGAAGCGATCTGCTCGCCGGTACGTACTATCTCAATGGCACGGGTTGCACCGGGACCGGTATAATTACCTTTACCAATGATAATCCCCGTTTTATCCAGCGTAACATTGCGGGCAAATACACCTGCATCTTCCAACGCTTTGTAGGCCAGATCGAGCGTGAGCAGATGATCTGGCTCGGTGCCTTCAACAGCTACCGGCAGAATGCCGAAGCGACGAGGGTCAAATTCATAATCAGGAATAAAGCCGCCGCGGTTACAGTAAAAACGATCTACTGCCGACCCCTCTTTACTAAAATGCACCGGATCAATACGATCCGGTGGCACTATTTGAGTTGAGTCGACCCGGTTAATTATATTTTGCCAGAAGGTTTCTACATCGCCCGCTCCCGGAAAAATGCATGACATCCCTATTACTGCTACATCCGTTTTCTTCATATGTGGAATGTGGTTTAACCGATGTATAATTACCAGTTGTTACCTGCCATAATTAATACCTGGCTCTCTTTGCCGTATTTTAATTCATTTAAAAATATTTCACGACCATGTTGCAGCGGTATCAGCGCTATGCCACGGCGTTCGTATTCTTTTTCGAGGGTTGGCGATACCATGCCGGCACCTTTCCATGGGCCCCAGTTGATAGACATTACCTTACCATTGATGCGTTTGTTAAGCACCCATGCATATTTGTCTAACACGCTGTTAGCTGCCGCATAATCTGTTTGTCCGCGGTTACCATAAACCGAAGCGATACTCGAGAACAGGATCACGAACTGTGTTTCCGGACGCAGTTGCTCGGCCAGGATACGCAATGGTTTTACCTTGGTATCGAAAACGCGGCCAAATGATTCCGGGGTTTTGCTTTGGAATAATTTATCTTCCAGTAAGCCTGCACCGTGTACCACACCATCTATACGGCCATATATTTCATAAGTATCATCGATAAAGCTGCTCAGGCGTTGCTCATCGCACAGGTCGAGTGATTTGTACACTACGGTTGAACCACCGGCTTCCATTTGAGCGATGGTGCGCATCACCTGGTTGTTTTTGTAGATACGGGCAGTTTCCTGTTCAACTTCGGCAGGTTTTTTAATAACGCCTTGTTTGATCACGAATGCACGAATCTCATCTTTTGATTCCAGCGCGTCGGCAGCGCTTGCTTCAGCTTTTCTTGGATCGGCAGAGCGTCCCACCAGGATATAAGTACATGGATAATCCTTAGCAAAATGGATCATCAGCTCTGAAGTGATACCCTGGGCACCGCCAAATACGATCACTACCGATTTTTTATCCAGTTTAATATGTGATTCTTCCAAACCGGTGATCAGTTGCGACGGGATCAGTTCCATTACATGTCTTTGATGATCACGGTAAATCACTTCCGATGGTTTATCGGGATTAAGGATCTCTTTCAGGGTAACGTCAGCTATCTCCTCAGTGGTCATTGGCGTGCCTACGCTTACTACACGGCATTTGGTTTGTTCAAACTCGCGGTCGAGGCTTTTAAAGAAGCCCGGATAACCCTGGTAGCGTCTTAACAAGCTGATGTCCGTAAATTCATTCAGATGCAGCATGGTATCTGATATGATATAAACCCATTTTACAGTGTCAAAATCCAGTTTCTTGATCAAAGCGAAGTGATCGATTATACCTACTGTTTTTTGAGAAGCAAACATATTAAGGATGATCAACCCTTGATAGCCCTGCAGGTTACCACCGGCATACACAATATCGGCCAGTGCGCCGTGCTGTTCCAGTAAATGTTTGATCTTGATAGCCTGTATACCACCATCGTCAGTAATTGCAAAGCGTTTACCTTTAATAATGGCGTCTTCGGCAGTTGCCTGTTTGGTAGGGGTAAGCTCGAAACGTAAACGTGACAATGTTTCGTCGGCTGTTGGTTCGGCTACGGGCTCTTCTATGATCTTTTTAGCTTCGGTCACCAGTCCTTCTGTTTCTGATTCAATTTCAGCAATCCAGTTGGCCAGGCCATTCAATGTTTTAATGGCTGCCAGTTTTTCCATCATATCATCTGCCTGTTCATTGGCTTTTCCAAAACCTATCTTTAGTTTCAGATCGCCGATGATCTCCATACGTTTGATCGAGTCGATGCTCAGGTCGGCTTCCATATCCAGGTCCATACCCAACATTTCCTGCGGATAACCTGTTTTATCGCTTACTACAGATAATATGGCCGCTTTCAGGTCTTCAATAGAGAATTTAACTTTTGAAGTTGTCTGCACATTAACCTCCACATTAACTGCAACAGGTGCAGCTGCGGGTGCCTGTGCTGTATTTTCATTGATCCAGTTTACCAAACCGCTCAGGGTTTTGATACCGGCCAATTGCTCCATCATGGTGTCCTCGCTTTTTTCGCTGTTGCTAAAACCGCCCAGCTCGGTGCGTAAAGTACCAATGATTTCCACCCGTTTAATAGAGTCGATGCTCAGATCGGCTTCCAGGTCCATCTCCATACCCAGCATATCCTGCGGATAACCGGTTTTATCGCTCACTACCTGTAATAATACCTGTTTAACATCTTTTTGCGCGGCAACTTGTGCTGCTACCGGTTGTGCGATAGCTTTTACTTCCTGTTTAACTTCAACAGGGGCTACCGGGATAGGGTGTTGCTGCACATAAGCTTGTTGCTGATATTGTGGCGCCTGCTGCTGGTAAATCATCGGGCTGCCCGGATTTTGTCCTAAAAAGGACATCATCACATCTCTTTGGGCCTGTATCAGCATTTTCATGCTGTTCAGGTATTCCTGCATCATCAGTTCCGCACCCGAATTTACGACGGTGTGCGTTTGTGTCGGTACTTCGTTGTTTTTCATTTTAATAGGTTCAATGATAGGTAGGGCTCCGTTAGCCGGCAGCTTTCCATTAGCAGGTATGGCTTGCTGGCCGTTTACGTACCAAACAGCAGCGCTCTTTTTGTATAAAGCTGGTTCGTCCAGGTTTAATAATTTGGCGCCGCGGCCTTCAAATAATTTCTCGATATGGATGTTACGGCCTGTAGCCATATAGTCGGCCAGCATACAAAGCAGATGGGTTAGCTTGTTGCGGCTGTTATCTTCGGCAAATAACAATACTTCGTCTTTACCCAAACAGGCTTTAGTTAAACCGGTTAATACTTTACCCGGGCCAACCTCTATAAATATCCGGGCGCCTGCGGCGTACATTTGCTGTACTTCTTCCACAAATTTTACCGGTTTTACCAGGTGATCGCTTAAGCGTTCTTTTATTTCTTTGGCTTTAACAGGGTAGGCAGCTGCGGTAGTGTTTGACCATACCGGCAAGTGCAGATCGTTAAAGTTTACACCGGCAAGTACTTCGGTATACAGTTCTTTTGATCTGGAAACCAGCGGGCTGTGGAATGCACAGGCTACTTCCAGTTTCCTGGCCGATATTTTTGCCGTTTTTAATGTTTCCATTAAGCTGTGTATGGCAGGGGTTGTACCAGCAATTACACATTGTAACGGAGAGTTATAATTAACCGGGTAAATATCTTTTAATCCCGAAATGATTTTTTGTAATTCGTCCTGAGTAGCGTTTACGGCTATCATCGCGCCCGCGTCGCCATCAACAACGGCGTCTAATATTGATTGGGCACGTTTGGCGCTCAGGTTTACCAGTTCGTTTTCGTCAAACGCTCCGGCAAAACACAGGGCTGGCAATTCGCCATAGCTATGACCGGCAACCATATCCGGCTCAATGCCCAGGTTTTTCAGGAAGTTGGCCAAAGCAAGGTCAACCATACCCAGTAATGGCTGTGCCATGCGGGTATCTTTAATGGTCTCTTTCTGCTCTTTGATCAGTTCCGGATCGAAGGCCGCGTTCGGGAACAGTACTTTTTCATATTCAGGGTACTGCTTTAATAAAGTACGCATAGCCGGGAACACCACGAACAGGTCGCGTGCCATATTGATACGCTGACTTCCCTGGCCAGGGAACATGAACGCTACTTTACCATCCTGCTTTTTAACTATATAAGTGTCTTTGCTTTCGATGCCTGAAAGGGCCAGTTCAACCTTCATCATCAGGTCATCGGCATTGTCGGCAACGATGCTCAATTGTACCGGTTTGGTACTTGCAGTTGCTAAGCTAAAGGCTATGTCTCTCAGTTCGATATTGCCGTTGATCTCCAGTAAAGCTTTTACTGAGTTTAGTTTTGCTTTTGCTTCGTCGTAAGTATCACCACGGAAAACAAAAAGCTCTGAAGGCCATGACGTTAATGCCGGGTTTTCTGCCGGTACCGGGGTGCCGCTTTCAATTACAGCGTGGAAGTTGGTACCGCCAAAACCGAATGCACTTACACCAGCATAACGTTTTTCTTCCATCCATAAACCAGCTTCGGTATGGAAAGCGAAGGGACTTGTCTCCGGATTATAAAACGCGTTTGGTGATGTTAAATTAATGGTTGGTGGTTTTATACCATGATAAACCGCCAGGGATGCTTTGATCAGTCCGGCTAAACCAGCGGCGCATTTGGTATGCCCGATCTGTGTTTTTACCGAACCCAGGTGTGTTTGACCCGCAAGGGCACCCGATTGGTTCAGCATATCGGTCAATGCGCTTAACTCGGTTTTGTCACCAACTACGGTACCTGTACCATGTGCCTCAACCAAACCTAATAACGATGGAGTGATACCGGCTTGTTCATAAGCACGTTCCAATGCACGAACCTGACCGATCTTGCGCGGAGCGGTTAAGCCCAGCGCTTTGCCGTCGCTTGATCCGCCAACACCTTTGATCACCGCATAAACGCGGTCGCCATCGCGCAGGGCATCTTCATGTCTTTTTAATACGATCATGGCAACACCTTCGCCTAAAGCTATACCATCAGCCTCATCATCAAATGTGGCGCAACGGCCTTTGCGGGATAGGGCATGGGTACTCGAGAACATCAGGTAATCATTGATGCCATTGTGTAAATCGGCACCACCGGCCAGTACCATGTCTGATTTTTCGAGGAACAATTCCTGGCAAGCCAGGTCAATAGCGGCTAACGACGATGCACAGGCGGCATCTACCGTAAAGTTACGGCCACCAAAGTCCATACGGTTGGTGATACGACCCGAAATTACGTTGGCCAGGATACCCGGGAACGAATCCTCGGTAGTTTTTGGCAGTGCGGCGTCTACTTCCGCAGGAATCTCGCCAAATACCTGTTTGTAATATCCTCTGAAACTGTAGCTGTTGGCCAGGTCGTTACCACCTTCGGCACCAATAATTACAGAGATATTATCACGATCAAAATTGCCGCTGCCATAACCTGCATTTTCCATAGCCTGTTTGGCCACCAATAAGGTTAACAGCTGTGTCGGTTCAATTGCCGCCAATGATTGCGGCGGGATACCAAACTCCAATGGATCAAAATCGATCTTTGGAATAAAGCCACCCCACTTAGAATGCGACATATCGTCGGCGGTAGATGTAGGATCGTAATATAAGGCTTTATTCCAGCGCTCATCAGGCACTTCGGTAACGCAATCTTTTCCTAAGATGATATTGCGCCAGTATTCTTCAATATTTTTTGCTTCAGGGAAAATACAAGCCATGCCCACGATAGCCACATCAAGCGAACGCTCGGTCGACTCTGGCGCTGCTGGTAAAGCAGCTTCCTGGATATGCTGATAATTGTTTTCGGCAACATCCTGGTGTAGTTCCAGTAAAGAAATAACTTTATTGTGCATCACGGCCACCTGACCGATCATGTACATGCCCAGGCTCAACTGATCGGCCTCGTTGATGGTAACCAGTTCGTCGCCGCGACGCTCGATGCCTTTGGCGGCGATGCGCAGACGGCCTACGTTCAGGCTTTCCAGTTTTTCCCAAATTTCTTTTTTGTCGATACCGGCCTCTTGTAGTTTGTCTTTCTCTGTACTAAAGAAATCGGCGAATGCTGTATTCAGGCAACGTGTTTCATGGCCCGGTGCTGTTTCCAGCAATACGGTATCCTTTGCTTGCAGGGCCTGCTCCTGGAATTTATCCTGGATGGCACCAGTGATCACCGCTTCTTTAGTATATAAATAAGCGGTACCCATCAGCACACCTATTTTTACACCTTTGGCGGCCAGTGGCGCTGCCATTACGGCGATAAAGGCTGATGAAAAAGCATCATGTATACCACCTGCAAAAAATACGCTGATCTCTTCGGGCTTGTCTTCTTTTAACAGGCGCTCTATTTGTTTTTCCCAAAGCACCATGCTCGATAGCGGGCCAACGTGGCCACCGCACTCGCGGCCTTCAAAAACAAAACGGCGGGCGCCTTCTTTCAGGAACATGTCCAGCAGGGAAACTGAAGGGACATGTAAAAATGTTTTTATACCCACTTTTTCAAGCGGTTTAGCCTGTGATGGCCTGCCGCCTGCAATCAATACTACAGGTGGTTTAGCTTCCAGAATGTATTGCATTTGCTCGTCGCGCAGTTCCTGTGGGGCAAACCCCAGGATACCTACACCCCAGGTTTTATTACCGGCGAGTTTCTTGGTATCCATCACCAGTTCTTTAGCGCGGGGGCCTTTTAATAATGACAGCGCGATGAATGATAAAGCGCCCGCTTCTGCCACGGCATCGGCAAATGGAGCTACATCGCTTACGCGGGTCATTGGGCCCTGGGCAATAGGATAGGTGATATTCAGATCTTTGGCTAAAGCATTGTTTGGTCTGATCACGTTTAGGGCCCGTGCCTGGTTCAGGTGGCCATACATGGCTTCTTTGATACCAAATACAAGTTTGTTTAGTTTTTTATAACGGTTAACCAGATCGGTGGCCAGGGCGATGTCCTGACCCATAGGAATATAGCTTTTATCTACCTGAAGATCGGTGAAATAAGCTTTAAGATTAGTATAAGTAATATTATCTGGCAGGGCAGGAGAGTTTGGACGAACCAGTACCCTGCAGTTGTCGATCAGTTTAGTTTCAGTGCCACTTAGTTTAGTGCAAAGTTCTTTTAATTCTTTTGGTGCAGAGCACTCCGGGAATAGTGCTAATTGGCTATCTAATATAACACCGGCTGCTCCTTGCGCAGATAACGCGGCTGCTGTATGTATACCCACACCGCCCTGCACCCAAACCGGGATATCTTTTACCTCCTGTATAACGCGCTGAAATAGGATGTATGATGATTCGTAAGCCACATTACCGGCACCTTCATTCCCTTTAATAATGATACCTGCCGCGCCTTGTGCTTTTGCCTGTTTAGCAGAAGCAAGGTCATAAACCTGGTAAACAAGCGCGGTATTTTTAGGCTGTTTGATCTTTACCCCGAATGGAGCTATGATCATGCTCACCTGCTCAGGGAGTTTGATATCGATGATGTCGGCTCCTGTAAAACAAACACCAAAATCGATTAAGCCGCGGTTTACTAAATTTTCAAGCGCAGCTTCGGCAATGGTTTTGTTGAACCCAAGACTCAGTACAGGATAAGCTCCCGCCTGATGCAGATCAAGTGCAAGCGATACATCGGGTTTTTCGAAGGGGGTTAATCCAATTATTGCACGTTTTTTCATGGTATAGGGTAGATAAAATTTTTAAATAGATGGCTATCTGCAAAAACTACCATACAAATCCCAGATGAGGATATAGAGAACACTAAATATTATGGCAGATGAAAATAATAAATCAATCTTATACTTTAATCAAAAAGTAATAATTTAACAACAAAGACATCTTAATCTTATTAATTATACAATAATACCACTATATTTTTATATTTCTGCACAGTGAATACAATGAACAGAAAAAGAACAAAATGAAAAAAAAGCCCCGGAACATATGGTAATGGCCTAATATTATGTTGTTTATCAGAGAGATTAAAGGATTTACCTCAAATAATAATGATAATTATTGGTTAATAAATAGATTCCCTTGAGTTAAATATCTTTATTCGGCGTAATTTTGACTAATTTGTTAATATTTATTTAAAGTAGAATTTACCTTGATGTAATTGCTTTGAATATAATTAATTTAATATGTAATTAATTGATAATTAGATATTTATATATTGTCTGTAAAAATAATATCTATCAAGTGTTTGGTAGCCAGTTAGTTTGGAAGAGAAGAAGGTGGGGTATTCATAAAGCCTGCTATTGGTACTTTTTGAAATTTATATTGCCTATGGAATTAAAAAATAAACTAAAGTGTAAGTATTTATATAAATTCAGGTCTTGAGGACTGATTTTAGAGCTATTAGCTCTGCTTTTTTATCTTTTTTCGCTTGTTTAAGCTCTGCTAAACTATGTTTTAATGGGTTGAGTAAAAAGGTTTCAATAGTTTATAAACAAGAAAAGACCGCTTAAGCGGTCTTTTCTTGTTTATAGGTGACATTATATTAGTTCACATCAAACCAAAGTTTGGTGGTGAGCACGTCGGGGCCCTGGTTGGCTACGGCTGCCTGATAGCTGGCACCATTTAACGTTTGCTCGGTACCCGGGTAGATAAACCTTACCGGCATTTTACCGTTCAAAGTACCAGCGACAGCAGGCTTTAGTTGCGGGTAGTCCAGGCGGCGCCATTCGGCAAAGGCTTCCAGACCCTGGCCAAATAAGGCTATCCATTTTTGATTACCGATTGATTTTTTATAGTTCGATGCATCATACTTAACCGCCGCGGTGTTAAGATAGGTGGCAATGGCCGCATTCCCGATGCTGTATTGTTGTAATGAAGCGGTTACTGCCTGGTTGTACAGATCGGCTGCGTTACCGGCTATAAAGCCGCGTGCTACGGCTTCGGCCTGATCAAACAATACCTCGGCATAACTGATGATTACCGCTGGGGCATGCGGAGCCAGGAAATAGGTGCCTGGTTTTGAGGTTTTGGTTAATCCCAAACTGCTGGCATCGCCAACCAATAAACCATTGGGCACGCCTACATAGGTTTGCGGGGTAGCATCTTTGGTTGGACTGGCAAAAATTGGCAGGCGAGGATCATTTAGCGCAAATAGCTGGTCGACTATGGTTTTGCTGATACGGTAATCATCGCGGGTATCAAACAAATTGCTTATCGGGTTTTGGTTGGGCGAATCAACGTAAACCAGTTGCGCAATCTCGCCGTTTGAGCTGATATAACCGCTGCCTTCGGCCTGTACATCTGCCAATACCTGTTTAGCTTTATCAGGTTCTCGATCGGCAATACGAAGCGCGATACGCAAACGCAGCGAATTAGCGAATTTTTTCCATGAGGCAATATTACCACCATATATCACATCACCTGAAATGCCTTTGCCCGAAGTGCTAAGTGCTGTTTGAGCGGCTTTCAAATCATCAAGCAAGGCAAAATACACATCTTTCTGTGTATCATATACCGGAGTAAGGTTTTGATCAATATTAACCGCCTGTTTATAAGGTATGTTGCCATACTGATCGGTAAGCAGGGTAAATACCCATGAACGCAGTACTAGGGCAACGCCTTTATAATTAGTATTTCCCTGGCCATCGGCTATTGAAATGATCTTATTCAGGTTGATAACACCTTTGGTGTATGATGTAGTCCATAAGCTTTGAAACGAGCTGTTGGTATAAATGTACCGATCCGGATCGGTATACTGAATTTTGGCCCAATGCTGTGCAAAAAGCAGGCTTGAGTTCATGTTGTTGTCGGTACCCCAATAAGTATCGGCCATGTTTTTGATCACGCCGGTAAGCAGGTAGTCGGGAAGCGGGTTTTCGGTAGCATTGGGGTTTACATTAACTTTTACCAGCTCTTTTTTGCACGATGCCAATGATAATAACAACGTGCCTGATAATATGATGGATGTATATTTAAGTTTCATTACAATTAGAATTTAAGGTTAACATTAAAACCAATGTTGCGTACAGTTGGCAGGGTTAAATCTTCCATACCTTGCGCGTTGCCGGTACTAAATGCGGTTTCCGGATCGATGTTTGGCGCATTTTTGTGGATGATCAACAGGTTACGGCCTACAACAGCGAATGACGCTCCCTGGAAGCCAATGCTTTTGGCCCATTTTTGAGGCAGGGTATAACCCAGTTTTACTTCCCTTAATTTAACATAGGTGGCGCTGTAAACAAATGGCTCATCGGCGTTGGTTAAAGCTTTATAGTATGCCTGTGCTGATAAAATGGTGGTGTTTTTACTGCCATCGGCTTTTACACCATTGTACACAATACCATCATTATATACGGTTACGCCATTTGGTGCGCTGCCGCTTATCTGTACCGGTGCCGATGATGTATTGTTACCCGGGTAATAATAGCTTATACCGCCATTAGATGTACCACGGCCTGGCAGGGTAGATGCCAGTATACCGGTATAGGTGCCTGTGCTGTTGGTGCCTGAGTAAATAGAACCACCAATGTGCGCATCGATCAATACACTTAAATTGATGCCTTTATAGGTAAAGCTGTTGTTGATGCTGCCCAGCCAGTCTGGTGTATATTTACCCAGATACTGGATAGTTGGGTTAATGGCAGGTGTACCATCGGCATTTACAATTACCTGCCCGCTGGCGTTACGCTGAAAAGCGTTACCATAAATAGCGCCGTATGGCTTGCCTACCGCGGCCAGTACCTGTACAGTGCCATCAGATCCTAACAGATAGCTCTGCAGGTTGCCTTCATTGTACAACGAAAGTACCTTGCTCTTGTTGCGGGAATAGTTTACGTTTACATCCCAGCTAAAATCTTTTAATTTAACCGGTGTTAAACCTAATACTACCTCCAGGCCCTTGTTATTAATAGTACCGCCGTTGATAAGCTTTTGGCTATATCCGGTCGACTGGCTTACATTCACATTAAGTATCTGGTTTTTACTGTTGGTGTTATAAACACTTGCATCTAAACGGATCCTGTCGTTAAAAAAGCCCAGCTCAAAACCGGCTTCGGCCGAGGTTGTTATTTCGGGCTTTAAGTTAGGGTTAAGCTGTATGCTGTTGGCGCTTTGCTGTGGGTTTCCGTTAAACGGAGCGGTGAAGTTGTAAAAGTTGATCAGCTGGTAAGGATCGGTGTCTTTACCTACTTTTGACCATCCGCCACGTAGTTTTAAATAACTTAATATATCGCTTTTAATATCCAGCGCTTCTGATAATACCAAACTGCCGTTTACAGAAGGATAGAAGTAAGCTAAACTGGCTTTTGGAAGGGTTGACGACCAATCGTTACGGGCTGTAACGTTAATAAACGCGTAGTTCCTGAACCCGATTTGTCCCGAAGCAAAATAGCTGTACCTTTTTGATTTACCAAAGTTGTTTGACGATATCAGCGGATCGCGTGAGTTGCTCAGTGTATATAAGCCGCTTACCGCCAGTTTAGGCGCTTTTTGGTCGTTATTTTCGAAAGTATTTACCCGGATGTTACCACCGATCAACGCGTCGATCGAGAAATCATCGTTTAATTTTTTGGTGTATTGCAACCTGCCTTCGGTATTGGTTTCGGTAACGTCATAAGCATCTTCTTCGTACGAGCCGAATGGTGTACCATTGGTGCCATAAGCTATCCTGATCTTACGGCGATCATTATAATAATCGGTACCGGTACGGAAATTAGCCGACAGGCCATCAATGATTTTATAATTCAACTCCGCGCTACCAATAAAACGGTTGCGGGTTTGGCTCACGGTATTTTCATAAGCCTGGAAGTATGGGTTGCTATAATAGCTGTTGTTCCAGTTAAACGTATTGCCATTGGCATCGCGGTAGTTTTTTAGCTGGCTGATATCAACCTGACGGCCAAACCAGGTAAACTGCAGCATGGTACTGGTAGCACGTTTACCGCCCGAGCCCGGTAAATTATCGGCATCGTCTTTAATATAGTTGGCAATGGTAGTTAAGGTTAATTTAGGCGTAATTTTATAGGTAGCATTCAATATAAATGAATTGCGGCCCTGCTCTGTATTGGGAATTACGCCGGTTTGGTGCAGGTTGTTATAGCCTAAACGGAAATCATATTTATCGCCCGAGCCGGAAAGTGAAACGCCATTGTTGAGCGTAACACCTGTTCTGAAAAAATTCTTTACGTTATCGGGATGCGCCACAAACGGAACCGGAACGCCATTGGAGTTAAACTGCGGTATAAGCTGGCCATTTAACGCGGGTCCCCAGCTTTCGTCAACACCATCATTAACACCGCCGCCTTTACCATCCACATAGCTGAATTTACCGTTTGAACCTTGTCCGTATTCGTTTTGATATTTAGGCAGGCCCAATAAGCTCGAAAATGAAGTATTGGAGTTGATGTTAACACCAAGGCCTTTGGCGCCTTTACCGGTTTTGGTTTTGATGAGGATAACACCAGCCCCAGCGCGTGAACCATAAAGCGCGGCCGCATTAGGGCCTTTTAATACCGAAATGGATTCAATATCCTCGGAGTTGATGTCTGAAATAGGATTGGCAAAATCCCTTGAACCGCCTACACCCAATTGCTGGGTATTATCAACCGGTAAACCATCAACCACAAACAATGGCTGATTATAGCCTGCAATAGAAGTTTCGCCACGGATAATGATACGTGACGATCCCATATCGCCCTGGCTGTTGGTTACATTTACACCTGCTATTTTACCACTCAGCGCATTCACCAGGTTGGTTTCTTTGGCCTCAGATATATCTTTTGATTTAAGACCCTGTACGGCATAACCGAGCGTCTTTTTATCTTTAGATATATTGAGAGCGGTAACCACAACCTCGTTCAGGGCGTTGGCTTGCTCCTCCAGTATAATGTGGAGTGATGCATCAGCCCCGGTAACAGGTATTTCTTTGGTAGTAAAACCAATATAAGTTATCCGTAGCACATCATTTACTTTGGCGTTGAGGCTAAACCGGCCATCACTGGCGGTTTGTACACCGTTGGTGGTTCCTTTAACAGAAACACTCACGCCGGGCAGGGGCAGCCCGTCTGACTTGGCGGTTACCACCCCGCTTATTTTAACAGATTGCGCCGCAACCGTTTGGATGAAAATAAAAGGCAACAGTATTGCCAGTAGTAGTTTGTAATTTTTAAACATGGTAATGGATTGTGAATGTTAATGATACCATACAGTACCGGGAATGATCAAAGGTTTTACTTACCCGCCAATTGGGCGGTTATATCATTCCGTTAAACTGTAAAAGTTTTGATTGTTGGGTTGTGTTGCGTTGATTGAGATAAAAGCCTGACCGACCCGAGCAACGCTGTGTTTTAACAGCAGCAACACATGTTTTGCATAGATGACATAGGGGTAGAAGAAGGTATTAAAGTGTAAATGTTCAAAACAATAGCGTTGTTTAAGGTTATGTAATTTGTTTTCATGCGCGTTGTGATAATCAGTTAAATCGATATAGCAGTTACGGTGACAACATAAAGCGACACCTGCCCGGTTATTTATTTTAGTTTACAGAGGCGGTTTTATTGTTCACCAAAGCGTCCACCACTTTTACCATCGAAGCAAACTCCTGCGTATCATACAGGCGGGTGAGGTAAACAATGCGTCCATCACGATCGATCACCACATTGCGGGTAACACCACTCTTTTTATTGGCGAATTTTCCAAAAATATTCGCCCCCGGATCAAGCGCCAGGTTGTAGGTGATCTTCATATCGTGGTGAAATTTCTGCACTTTTTGCAGAGGTTCATCGCGGTCGACACCGATTAATACCAGTCCCTGGTCTTTGTAGGTTTCCCAGATGTCTTTTTGCAGATGTGGCATTTCCTGGCGGCATACGCTGCACCAGCTGGCGGTAAATTGCAGTATAACTACTTTGCCGCGTAATTGCTTTAAAGTTGTTTTGGTACCATCGGTAAGTACCAGTTCAAAATCATCAGGGGCCTGTTCGCCAACTTTAACCAGGTAACCGCGGTCGATATTGGCCGAGTCAATAGCTTGGGCCGATTGTGCCCGGGCAGCAATACCGGTAAACAGGAAAAGATAAACTATGAGTAAAAATTTGTTGTTCATTTGAATATATTAAATAGGGCCCTCTATAATTAAGCAGGCGGTAAAAAATAACTTTTTCAATTAAACAGAAAGGATGGAAGGGGGATATCGAAACAGGCTATAGCTGTATTGTGTGGACGTATCATTATCTTTTCTGCAATTTTTGCAGATAGGAATTAGCACCTTTATAACAATCTGTACAGGTTGCTAAGACATCACAGGGCCTTTCCCTCAGTCTTTCTGGATAATTAAAAAATGAAATAAAGAACGATTTCGACTGCAAACATATAAATAATTCTACTAATTCCATAGACTTTATATTAAATTGATAATTTTCGCTTATTTCTTACAATCTGGTGGCAAATGGGAGGAGGTAAGAAATAAACTCACCAAGCGTCATTGCGAGCGCAGCGTGGCAATCCCTAACTATACAGAGCGGCTCTGCCAATTGGGGATTGCCACGCTGCGCTCGCAATGACGCGTTTTTTATGAGCATTGAATACCAATTACCCGCCACTTTTTAAAGTTTTCAAAACCACCAAAAAAACAGGTTGAAATTTGTTAAATGGGAATTTTTTTAATCGGTTTCAAGCTCTTTTCACGCTGTTTTCGCCTGAAAAAATATTAAAATTCAAGGTTTAAAAAGTTTTTGAAGAGGGGCATGCAATAAAACATGATCATCATCAAACAAAAGATCAGGAAAACGATTAAGTAAATATTTCGAGAATTTTTAAGCAATGTGATCTTAAAAATGAGAGATTTGTTTTCGGTCTGTGATCAGATCATTCACCAATTATACTTTCTGCTAACTATGCAATTAAAACGTAGCATTTACCTGTTAGGCTTACTAGTTTTTGTTTACGCGGATAACTTCGCCCAAACCACAACCCCTAAAAAGCAACTGGATGAGGTTGATTATGTTGATCCTATAATAGGGACTTCTTTAAAAGGTTTCGCCAGGGATTTCGAGGCGGGCAATGGTGGTGGCGGTACTATGCCCTGTGTAAACGTACCATTTGCCATGACCAATTTTGTGGCTCAAAGCCGCGAAAACAAAATGAGCTACATGGTTTACCACTATGAGGATAGCAAGGTTATCGGGTTCACGGCAACTCATCAGCCCACCGTTTGGATGGGCGATTACGGCTATGTTTCGGTGATGCCGCAAGTAGGTAAATTGCGTGTTTTGCCGAAAGAACGGGCGCTTACCTATAGCCATACCGAGGAAGTTGCCAAACCGTATTACTATTCGGTAAAGCTAAAGGCGACCGGCACAGACAAGATCAAAGCCGAAATAGCGGGTGCCAATACCTCTGGCATGTTCCGGTTCACCTTCCCCAAGGCCGATCAGGCGCATATCATTATACAAGGTATCAACCTGAACCCCGAGCTTAAAGATTGGGCCAATGACTATACCGTGCGACTGAAAAAGCTGAAGGGTTACGTACATGTAGATACCGTAAATAACGAAATAACAGGCTATAACCCCGACAGGCAATCGGCCCAGTTAGGTCCTGAGCTGAAGAATTTTAAAGGGTATTTTGTGATCAAATTCAACAAGCAGATCAAAAAATACGGCACCTGGGATAAACAGGTGATCAACAAAGGCAGTCATGAGCAGTACGGTACCCGCATGGGCGCATTCATATCCTTCCGTACTAAGGCCAACGATGAGGTAAGAGTTGTAGTAGCCACCTCATTTATCAGTATTGATCAGGCACGCGAAAACCTTAAAAAAGAGATCCCTGATTGGGACTTTGACCGGGTAGTGAAAAACACGCGCGACCAATGGCAGCAGGCTTTAAAAGTAATACAACTAAGCGGGGTAAGCAAAGATCAGCGGACGATTTTCTATACCGCATTATTTCATACCATGCTGTTTCCGAGGCAGTTTTCGGAGTATGGTAAATATTACAGCGCCTTTGATGATAAAGTGCATCATGGTATATCCTATAACGATTATTCCTTGTGGGATACCTTCAGAGCGCTGCACCCGCTGCTAACGCTTACCCAACCGCAACGGGTAGACGGCATAGTGCAATCGCTGCTACAGATGTACCAGGAGGGAGGTTGGATGCCGATGTGGCCAAATCCAACCTATACCAATATTATGATTGGTACCCACGGTGATGCTGTTGTGGCCGATGCTTATGTAAAAGGTTTCCGAGGATTTGATACCAAACTGGCTTATGAAGCCCTCCACAAAGACTCATACGATGCCCCCGATGGTGATACCCATAAACGCTGGGGCGATCGTGACCTGTGGACGAGCTTTGAAGCCCGCGGCGGCCTCACCAATTATCATAAATTGGGATATGTACCGGTGGATAAGACAAGGGAATCAGTTTCACGTACCATTGAGTATTCTATCGATGATTATGCCGTGGCCCAGGTGGCTAAAGGTTTGGGTAAAGATGACGACTATAAACAGCTGATGACCTGGAGCAAAAACTACGAGAATGTGTACAATAAAGCAACGGGCTTTATGGCCCCGCGTAACTCCGACGGGCATTTTTCGGTCAAGCCTGACTCGGGCTTTACCGAAGGTACCAAGTGGACCTATACCTTCGGCGCTATGCATGATATACCGGGGATGATCAAAATGATGGGTGGCGAAAAGGCTTTTGCCAATAAGCTGAGCCAGAATTTCAGCGGTGGGCATTATCGTGCCGATAACGAGCCCGGGCACCATTACCTGTACCTGTTTAATTACTGTGGTATGCCCTGGAGAACACAGGAACTGGTACGCGAGCACACCTCATCACAAAACTTCAGGAATGCGGCTATCGGTATCAACGGAAATGACGACTGCGGACAGACATCAGCCTGGTATATTTTCAACGTGATGGGCTTTTACCCGGTAGCACCCGCATCGGGAGTTTACAGTATTGGCGCGCCGCAATTCCCGTATATGGTTTTGAATCTGCAGCACAATAAAAAGCTGATCATCAAGGCTACGGGGCTTTCGGCTAAAAATAAATATGTAAAAGAAGTAAGCTTCAACGGTACGCCAATAAAGGATTATACCATTTCGCACAAACAGATCATCGAGGGCGGTACACTGGCCTTTACCATGACCGATAAACCGCAAAAACTATAAAATAGCATATGTTGGATTGAACTCAAATTTCCTTAAAAAGTGGGTTTACACTATTTTGGGTGTATTTTTATTTAACTAATTGATAATCAAATAGTTAAATTGATTTTTGTCCTGAAAAGTGTAAACCCATGTAAACCCACTTTTAATCAAATTACGCCTGTTGAATGTGCTTACTTAACGTGTGTTTGCTGCGGGCAGTATTTGTGGTTAGTCGCCCGCCCGCGTAGAATCCCTGACCACTAGTTTAGATGGCAACGTGATATTTTCCTTTTCCAGCTGTATAGGCTTGCCTGCCAGATGACCAAACAGAAGCTCGGCTGCTTTGCGGCCCATATCGTATGCCGGTTGTAAAACCGTGGTAAGCGGCGGGTTCAATATGGCCGCAGTGATCTGGTTGGTAAAACAAACCACTTTGATATCGTTAGGGATGTTTAGCTTCAGTTCCTCACAGGCCAGGTAGGTGGTTGTGGCCAGATGTTCAACCGTAGCGATGATGCCATCGGGTTTTATTTTGTCGATGTGCTCTTTTAAAAAGGCAATGTTTTCCTGGTTATATTTATTGGAGCAGCTGATGATATTTTGCTCTTTGTGTTTCACCTGATGTTCGGTCAGTGCCTTTTTGTAACCACCTTCACGAGCCTGTAAAATAGAGGGATAGCCCTCAATGGTAACCAGCGAAATGTTTTTGCAACCCTGTTCAAGCAGGTGCTTGGTGGCCATATAGGCGCTGTTAAAATCGTCGGTTTTGATCTTGGCGGTAGGGATATCCTCACAAACCCGGTCAAAAAATACAATAGGCACACCGGCCTGCTGCAATTCCTGTATATGACGGATCTCCTTGGTATTGCTGGCAACCGACATGATCACCCCATCTACGCGACCACTGCTCAGGTCGGCAAACATTTGTGCTTCGCGCTCATAGCTGTCGTGGGTTAAATAGATGAGTGCGTGGTATTTTTCCTGCCCTACAATGCTCTCGATACCGTTAATAGCCTGGCTAAAAAAGCTGTCGGCAATTTCGGGAATAATAATGGCAATGGTATTGCTTGACCGTTTCCGGAGACTGCTGGCGTAAGGGTTAGGTACATAGTGCAGTAGTTTCGCGGTTTCTATAACCCTTTGTTTGGTTTCTTCGCCAATGTCATGACTATCCCGCAAGGCCTTTGATATAGTTGCAATAGACACATTTAACACTTTTGCCAGTGTTTTCATGTTTACTTTGTTGCTTTTTGCTTCGGCCATAGGGGTACAGATTTTTTCCGGATTTTAACTAACTGTTAAGCGATTTTTATCGCTAAACTAAAAAAAAGTTTAGCAAGGTAATAAAAATAGCGTTTAAAATATGTAGGCATAAGATAGCTGTCATTTGTACGGTTTAAGTAAACGTTTAAGCAAATAAATACGCCATTTTTGATAAATCTGATTTTAAAAATGGACAAATTTGTATAACACAGCTATAAAAACCAGCTATAAAGGATTGTTTACCAATTATATTTCCTTTTAAATTATAACATCATGAGCAAGATAATCGAAACACCGCAGCAAGGTCCGTTGAATTCTATTGAAGAGTGGGAAGATGATATATTAGCCCGTTACCCCGATGCTAATTCCATAGCTGCCGGCAGGGATACACAAGCATATCGTGACTACGAAGCTACTACAAAAGATAGTGTAAGGGAGTTTTATCGTTTACAGCACATCAACCAAACCTATGATTTTGTATTGCAAAAAAAACAGCAATACTTGTCGTTTGACAAACAGGAAATGACCGTTTGGGAAGCCTTTGATTTTTTAAATCAACTGGTTGACGATTCAGACCCGGATACCGACCTGGATCAGTTACAGCATTTATTGCAAACATCAGAAGCTATCCGTGCCGATGGCCGACCTGATTGGATGGTACTCACCGGCTTATTCCATGACCTGGGTAAGGTTTTGTGCCTGTTTGGCGAACCGCAATGGGCCGTAGTGGGTGATAGCTACCCGGTAGGCTGCGCTTTTTCTGACAAGATCGTTTACTCAGAGTATTTTGACCTGAACCCCGATCATCACGATCCGCGTTACAATACCAAATATGGTGTTTATGAGCCCAATTGCGGTTTAGAGAACGTACACATGACCTGGGGACATGATGAGTATATTTATCACATCATGAAGCCTTACTTGCCCGAGCAGGCTTTGTACATGCTGCGTTACCACTCGTTTTACCCACAGCACCGGGAAAATGCCTACAGCCATTTAATGACCCCACATGATCACCAGTTATTTAAATCTGTTGATCTGTTTAATCCATATGATCTTTACTCCAAGAGTCCGGTTCCACCGGATTGGAAAAAATTGCGCCCGTACTATGAAGATCTGGTTGCCAAATATTTACCGGCAACACTGAAATTCTAACAGGGTTTCCTACAAATACCCCATTAGCATAACCGCTGGTGACATTATATCACCGGCGGTTATGTCAATTCATTTTATTTCATAGATTTGAAAAATTGAACCGGCCAAAAAATACCGGCCTAAATATCCTATTGCAAAAAAACTCATGCTGAAACACATTTCTACGGCCGATCTGTTGGTCTTTTTCTTCTATTTTGTCATAGTTGCCAGTTACGGGTACTACATTTATAATCGTCGTAAAAAAGAAACCAATAATAGCTCACATAGCTTTTTCCTGGCCGAAGGATCGCTCACCTGGTGGGCTATTGGTGCCTCTATCATTGCCTCCAATATTTCGGCAGAGCAGTTTATAGGCATGAGCGGTGATGGTTTTTTTGCCGGGATAGCCGTAGCCGTATATGAATGGGTGGGTGCAGCGGCCCTGATCATTGTAGCGGTGTTTTTTATGCCGGTGTATATCAAAAACAAGATATTTACCATGCCGCAGTTTTTGCAGGACAGGTATAATGGCGGTGTAGCGCTGGTGATGTCGATATTCTGGCTGCTTTTATATGTTTTTATCAACCTCACAGCTATATTATACCTGGGCGCGTTGGCCATTAATGGTTTGCTTGGTGGTGAGTATTTTCACCAGGTTATGATTGGTTTGGCCATATTTGGGGTTATCATTGCGCTGGGTGGCATGCAGGTGGTAGGTTATACCGATGTTATACAGGTAGGGGTGCTTATAGTGGGTGGTTTGGCTATCACTTATCTATCCTTAACCATCGTGAGCGAAAAATTTGGCTTTGGCACCAACGTGCTTACCGGCTTTAACCTGTTATTGAAAAACGCGCCCGATCATTTTCACCTGATATTCAAAAAGCCATCTGCAGGCGCTTCAACAGAAACTATCACCAAGTACCTGATCTTACCCGGTTTTGCCATGTATATTTCGGGGCAGTGGATCAGCAATTTAAATTACTGGGGATGTAACCAATACATCACTCAAAGAGCCCTGGGTGCCAATATTACTACCGCGCGTACAGGTATCTTATTTGCCAGTTTATTGAAAATATTGATGCCGGTAATTGTGATGCTGCCAGGTATTGTGGCCTTTGTACTATATAAAAATGGTCATTTGCCGCAGTTAGCCGGGGGTAAGGATGGAGCTTATTCTGCCATGTTATCCTTTTTGCCGTCGGGTTTAAAAGGTTTATCCCTGGCCGTTTTAACGGCTGCTATAGTGGCATCACTGGCTGGTAAGGTAAACAGTATAGCTACCATCTTCACGCTGGATATCTATAAAAAATACATCAAGAAAGACGCCAGCGAACGCCGCATGGTGTGGACAGGCAGAGCGGCCATCTTAATGAGTTTGCTTATAGCCGTTATGTTTACCTGGAACGACGTTTTGGGCATCAGCGGTGAGGGCGGATATACCTTTGTTCAGAAATACTCGGCCTTTGTAAGTCCCGGAGTATTAGCTACTTTTCTGCTGGGTATGTTTTGGAAAAGAACCACTGCTATGGCGGCTATTGTCGGGATATTGGTAGGTATTACTTCTTCTATATTTTTTAACAGTTTTGCAGTTGAGTGGTTTGGACCTGAAACGATATTTTACTCCGCATTTCACAACGCAAAAGGCGTTTATGAGATCCCATTCTTTATTTCACTGAGTTGGTCGTTCCTGATCACTTGTTTGGTGATGATCGTCATCAGCTTAAAAGGACATGTGGTTAATGCTAAAGCTATTGTTATCGAAAGATCGATGTTTAAGCTAAAGCCATCATCTGTTATGCTGATAGCGGTGATATTGATATTGTTATCAGCTATTTATATCAGGTTCTGGTAGATTTTAGTTCATGGAGTTATAGTCCATAGATAATAGTTCATGGTTCATGGTTTTTTGCATGTAGATTAACACAGGGTGTTTTTCCATGATCTATGAACCATGAACCATGATCTATTTTAGCCTTTGCTTGTATTATTTACCAGGTCTCTCCATTCAGTCAGCTCAGGAATACCAGGTTTGCGTTTGCCAAACATTTGCAGTATCATTTCGCCATCGGCATCATATAATTCAATAGAATTTACATCGCCGTCTGTTGATGGTTTGATCACATGCCATGCTTCGGCTATCATATCTTCGCGCAGGTGCAGGTTAAATTCCGGGTCAAGAACATTGAACCATGGCCCCATAGGCACCAGCTTGGTAATGTTACCACTATGGATCTGGATACAACCTTTATTACCTACAAATATCATTACAGGTATTTGCTGTGTGGAGCATGTTTCGGCAATGGTTTTAAATGCTTGCAGATCAACTTTTTTAGTGTATCTGGCAGGGGCAAGGCGTAATGCCTGTGTTCGGCTCAGTTTGAATTTTCTCAACAGTCCAAAAAACTCATGGCTATCATTCATCCCCTTCCACGCATCCTGAAAAGCGGTGGTTTCGATAGCAGCATCAGGCAGTTCTGTTATTGTTGAGTTTTGCGCCGGGCTCACTACGATCTCCGGATTTTCTGTATCCTGAAATTGCTGTACCAAGTCATCGTAAGCAGCTTTATTGCTGGTATCGGTTAGATATATTTTGTGTATGGCGGTACCCTGCCGATCAAAAAACTGCAGACTTTCGCGCCTATTTTCCTTTACTGAAAACCCGAAATGCCATTGCTGCATAAATAAACGAAGGTCAATGTCTTCGCCCAATACCAGACCTGCATGCGGGGTAAAGGATATATTTTCATATACACCCTTACGCTCGCTCACGCAATATTCGTTGCGGGTAAGAGCCATCACGTAACCCAGGCTGTTTACCTGTTTAAGGATCGTTTCAAAATCTTTTTTCAGCAGAGTTACGGTTTCACCAAGTCCGGTGGCCAATAATTCTGCTTCGCTTACCTGTAGGTCGGCGGCGATATCCCTGATGCGCTTTTTAGGGTTGGCCAGTTTATATTCTTCGTATTTTGTTTTTAATGTGCTGGTTGTTGTTTCCATAGGGTTAGTGTGTTAAAGGTGTTTTACTTTGTTCAAATACTATTTCGTGCGGCATGATGATCTGTTTCAGGGTTGATGGATTGGTAAATACATCGGCCTTAATTTCAAATATTTCATAAACCGATTTAGGGTTCAATACTTCGGCGGGGGTACCATCATACCACTTGCGGCCGCGTTTCATCATGATAATGCGGTCGGCATATTGTGAGGCCAGGTTCATATCGTGAAGGACGCTTACCACGATGAATTTCTTTTGCGCCATCGATCTTAAAATGGCCAGTGTTTGTTGCTGATATAAGATATCCATACCGGCCACGGGTTCATCCATCAGTAGTAGCGCATTCGGCTGTTCCCAAACCTGGGCAAGCGAACGGGCAAGTTGAACCCGTTGCTGCTCACCACCGGATAAGGTAGGGTATTGCCGATCGGCAAATGCCTGTACACCAGTGGCCTCCATGGCGGTTTGTACGATATGGAAATCTTTGGCCGCCGGGCTATGTTGAAAATGCGGATAACGCCCCATCATCACAATCTCTTTAACCAGAAAAGGCAGGCTCACCACATTTTGCTGGGTTAATACTGTTCGCTGATGGGCAAGTTCAAGTTGTGTGTAGCTATTCAGAAGCCGGCCATGAAGGGATACCGAACCGCTTTCGGGCTGATCGGTACCGGCCAGCATTTTTAGTAAGGTTGATTTGCCCGCGCCGTTGGCACCCAGTATGGCTACCATTTCGCCAGGTTTTATGCTGAAGGATATGTCCTTGAGTAATTTAGCTTGCCCAACACTGTAGGTTATATTGTTTATGGTCAGCATATTTACGCGAAGCTTAGTTTACGTTTGTCCCTGATGAGGATATACAGAAATACCGGTGCGCCAATTAAGGCGGTGATCACCCCGATGGGTAGTTCAATAGGTGCTATCAGGGTTCTGGATATAATATCGGCTACAATAAGGGTCAGCGCCCCAAGCAGGGCCGATGCCGGTATAACGTGTTTATTATCAACACCCAGTACCAGCCGTACAATGTGCGGTACCAGTAAGCCCATGAAATTGATGATGCCGGTAAGTGATACCGCCGCTCCGATGGCCATAGTGGATAGCAGAATAACCCTGCGCTTGGTTTTATTGACATCAAGACCCAGGTGACCGGCCTGCATCTCGCCCAGGGCAAAAGCATTCAGGGCCTTGCCCGATGCCGGTAACAAAAGAACAGGGATCAATACAAAAGGCGCAAGGCAGGTTACAGTTTGCCAGGTAGCACCGCCCAGACTGCCCAGCATCCAAAAGGTAATATTGCGTAACTGCTGTTCACTGGATAAATAGGTGATGAGACCCGTAAGTGCCCCGGCAAGCGCATTGATAGCAATGCCTGCCAACAGCATGGTAGCTACATTGGGTTTGCCGTTGTGTTTTGATATCTGGTAAATGAGCAGTGCCGTAATACCCGCGCCCACAAACGCGCCAAAAGCTAAAAGATAATAACCAAAGATATTACTCAGACCGGTTAATAAAGCCCCTTCTAACCCGATAATGGCTACAGCCATCAATGTACCTCCCGCAGATATGCCGATGAGGCCGGGTTCGGCCAGTGGGTTCCGGAAGATGCCCTGAATGGCTGCACCAGATATGCCAAGCGCAGCACCAACTAAAATAGCCAGTAACAGCCTGGGGAACCTTACAATAAAGATAATAACGTTATGCTGTTCATTCACCTGAGCCATGTGGTAAATGCCCAGCTTGTGCAGCATCAACTGAAATACTTCTCCGGCAGGAATAGGCACGGCGCCTAATCCAACCGAAAAAATGCCCGCAATTAAAATACAGATAGATAGAATAATATATATGAGTCCTTTGCGCATGTTATTTCGTCCTGATTCTTGACTCTACAGTTAAATTTTGCTGTGCAATTGTAAAATGGCCTGATCAAGCCTGGTGCTGAAATTTATCAGTAGATCGGCATCCATTTGTATAATACGTTTGTTTTTACCGGCATTGGTTTGCGCCATGCCCGGGATCTTCAGGATACTATCCATGCCACCAAGACTGCTAAAGCCAAAATCAAACATGAGGATCACATCCGGATTGGCTTCAACTAAAGCTTCGGTGGTGTAGGGCTTAAAATCGTTAAAAGAGCTTACCGCATTTTTACCACCGGCAAGACCAATGATAGCATCAATATGTGTGTTTTTACCGGCTACCATCATTACCCCCGGGCCTCGGGCATAAATAAACAGTACTTTGGCGTTTTTAGGCTGTTGTTTTACCAAGGCAAGAGCTTTAGCTACCTTATCTTTGGTTTGCTTGATCAATATATCGCCTTTGGCTGTAGCATTTACTGCCGCGGCAACATCCTTAATAAATTGATAGGTGCCATCTAAGGTGAAAATCTGTTTTATACGCACCAGTTTAATACCCGCGGCATTAATTTGAGATTCAATTTCTTTTGATACCGAACCATCTGGTGCCAACACCACATCCGGACTAAAGGATATTAAGCCCTCAGCGGATACAGAGCGGTTTTTGCTCACCTTGGGAAGCGTATTGACATAAGCAGGGTAGGTGCTCGTAACATCAACAGCAACAATGCTTTTACCCAAACCTAATGCGTCCAAGGTTTCGGTTAAAGCACCATTTAGGGTAACGATACGCTTAGGTTGTGCCTGCGCTTTGGAATGTAATGTAAGCCCGGCTATGAATAGCAGGAGATAAAAATATCTTTTCATGTGTTTGTGCTATATAATTAATTCTCCGGCTCGATAAAGGCGTATTTGAACGTGTAATAGCCCGGGTCACCATCGCCATTTTTGTAATAGTTCAGAATCTCAACCTTAACATATTTACCTGAACTGGTGTGCACAATAATAATACGACCGGGTATAGGAGTGATGCTATGATTGGTCATATCATAAGTGTACCAGCCATTATTACTGCCCCATGGAATTGCTTTTGTTTTCTGGCTGTCTTCCAGGTAACCGTTTGCTGGAGCCTTAAGGATCTTATCAAAAGAAGCATCTTTTAACAATTGAGCGGTTGTATTTCCTTTGCCGCTGATGCCGCTGTTAACCAGTATTACAGTACGGGCAAAAACAAGGTCCCAGTCTTTGCCTGTCGTATCTGCACCTTCAACCTTTTGGCCTTTGTCAAAATTGAAATAGATTTTTTGCTTAACCGCATCCAGGTCATTTACCATTTTGAATGTTCTGGTGCTGGTTTGTGCCATGATATGGCTGCCATATAATAGTATGGTTAAAGTCAGGACAAAAACGTTCCTGTAGCATTTGTTCTTTTTCATAACACAAATGAACCTCTTATTTATAATTATTCCAAATAAGGCGATGTTTATTTATGAAATCCGGCTCTTTGTGATTCGGGCCTATATCTGGTAGTATAAGTCAATGATATTTCATTAAATAATTGATTGTTAATTTATTAATTGTATGAGAAGTAGTATTTGTTTAATTATTTAGGTCTACAATATGGCATCCAGATAGGATAATTACCGAAATAATAGTCCCAAAGTCGTAAAAAATAATCCGAATTCCGGTAACAAAGTATCAAATAAACTAAGCATTTTTGTCTTGTTCTTATTTAGACTGATTAAAAATAAGAAAAATTAAATGAAATACTTTTTACCACTACTCGTCATGCTCCTGTACATTAATCATATTCAAGCTCAATCATCATCGGCTCAAATACAGGGTACGGTTACTGATGATAAGGGCAATGCGGTTGCAGGAGCGGCGGTTACTATTATACAAACAGGGCAAGGTGGTGCCACTACAGAAAAAGGGAAATATACTATAAGCAATATCACCGCTGGAGTTTATCATATCAGGGTAAATGCTATCGGATACCGATCCATGGTGGTTAAGGCCATATTGAAGACAAATGAGCATCTGGTTTTACCAATCAGCGTAGAATCGGATATGAATATGTTGAATGAGGTAAACATCAACACTAAAAAATATAATCCCGATAACCTTATTGATCTGCAGCGTACGCCAATGCCATCTATGGTGATCACACGCAAGCAAATTGAGCAAATGGGCAGCCGACGTTTAGATGAGGTGCTGAAAGAGCAAACCGGCCTTGCCATTGTAAATGATATTGGCTCTGGCGCAAGAGCCATTGGTTTGCAGATGCAGGGCTTTGATAGCGGTTATACCATGATATTGATAGACGGCCAACCCATGACGGGCCGTAACTCGGGTAATTTTGATCTGTCGCGCATTACAGTGGCCAATATCGAAAGGATAGAGATCATCAAAGGAGCTTCTTCATGTTTATTTGGGAGCGATGCGATGGCTGGCGTAGTTAATATAGTAACACGTCAGCACGTATCGCAAAGCCAGGGAATGGCAGGTGTACGGTACGGAACCTTCAATACCGTTGATGCCAATCTGGAAGGCGAAAGTCCCTTTGCCAATGGTAAAGGCTCGGGATATATAGCTGGAAATTATTATCGAACTGACGGCTTTAATGCCAATCCTTATCTATCAGAGGGAAAAACCGTACCACCATATACCAGCTATACCATACAAGGGCGTGCAAAATATATGTTGAGTACGGTTAACACCCTCAATTTTACCGGCAGGTTTGCATCACGCCATTCTGTAAATGATAAATCATATACCGGTAGTCCAACAACAGATAAACTGGATGAGGACGATCTGAACGGATCGGCAGTATTGAATACCAACTTAAGCAGCGGCTTGCGTATTAAATCGCAGTATTATCTTACCCGCTATGCTACCGGGCAAAACATTATTGATCTTACCTCAAACCAGGTAATCCCGGGCAATAATTTTACGCAGTATCTGCACCGCGGTGAAGTACAGGCATCTAAAATGTGGTTTAATTCCTTAACTGTTACCAGCGGTATAGGCACGCAGTATGAAACCATGGATAATGACGCTTTCCCGGGCGGCAAGCATCAGCAAAATTCCTTCTTGTACAGCCAGGGCGACTGGAAAGTAAGCAATAAAGTGGGCGTAATAGGCGGATTCAGGCTGGAGCACCATAGCCGTTATGGCAGCAGTCTTACACCAAGTTTTGGCATCAATTATCAGCCCTTAAAAATGCTGGTTTTAAAAGCAGCCATAGCTACAGGATTTAAAACACCGGACTTCAGGCAGCTATATTTAGTATTTACCAATTTTGCTGGTGGCGGTTATACCGTATTGGGCACCGAGCAATTTGCGGCAGAACTAAAAAAATTGCGGGATGCCGGCGAAATATCAGCTGTTTTTCCTAATGCTTCTAAAGTAAGCGCCTTAAAACCCGAGCGCTCGGTATCATATAGTGCTGGTTTTACATTTACACCTGTTGCCGCGTTCAAGATCGATGTGAACGGCTTTTATAACAACGTTCATAATTTCATCAATACCGATCAGGTGGCTTCCAAAAAAGGGGGGCAGCAGGTATTCACCTATTTTAATATTGATAAGGCATTCCTCTCTGGTCTGGATGTAGGTATGAGCTGGTTGGCCGCCAAGGGCTTAACCATTGCGGCAGGATACCAATTGCTCTATGCCAAAGACCGTAGCGTTATTGATTCCATCAAAGCAGGTACAGATAATTACGCTACGGTTTATAACCCTAATACGAGTGAAGAGCGCCGCTCAAAAGTTTCTGATTATTTCGGGTTAACCAACCGCTCGCGCCATATGGCCAATATCAGGTTTAGCTATGAATATGAGCCTAAAGGTATCACTGGCACGTTCCGGGTAAACTATCGTGGTAAGTATGGCTTTCAGGAATCAAACCGACCAAATGGCTTTTTAGATCCCTATGATACTTATGTGGCGAGCTTTTTCCTTTTCAACGCATCGGTTCAAAAAACACTGCTCAACAAGCACATGGCCATACAGCTTACGGCCGATAACCTATTCAACTACCGGGATATGCTGATGCCCGGGCAACCTGGCCGTATGATACTGGCCGGATTAAACTACCGGTTCTTTTAACAGATAAGATATATGAAAATGACCAAATACAATTACTTGAAAACACTACTCATTACGGTTGCCTCGACCTTATTGATCAGTTCATGTACTAAGGAACAAGTAAAACCTCAGCTACAGGATGGCAAAAGCACTGTAGTAAATGATTTGCCCGGCGATGTTGGCAGCACGATCAGCAGCGGTTTCAAAACTTTTTATTTCAGTTTTACTACCAATGCTAAAATTGATAGCGGTCAGAAGAAAAGTTCGCAATGGGATATTTCTTTCGCACGGGAGTACAACTCCTATGTAGGTATAAATAACGGTACTAACGATGCCAGTTTAGGTTTTGGCGGAACAGGAAAAGGCAGCATGGTAGTGGTAAATAAAGCCTATGACCAGGTTACTGAAGCCCCATCTGATAATGTATTTACCTCCGCGGCAATAACTTCTGCAGGTTGGGATAGTGGTAATGGCAGCGGTTGGTATTTCTATGACCTGAAAACCCACCTGGCAGTGCCAGTTAAGAACCGTACTTATGTTTTACGTACTGCGGATGGTAAATATGCCAAACTTGAAATGGTGAGCATGTATAAAGGGGCGCCAGCTGTAGTAACCGATTTGAACTGGCCGGCACCTTATTTCACCTTCAGGTATTTTGTACAGCAGGACGGAAGCCGCAATCTATCAACCAAAGACTAATTGAATAATTACACCAACATACATATTATCATGCGATCAATCACCCATAATCTCACTAAATGGCTTGGCGTGCTTACCATTGCCGGTATGCTTTTTAGTTCCTGTTCAAAAAGTAACAACCCTGAACCTGACCCAAAAACCGATACGCCAGCTGCATCTGGGTCTGTACCTTTTTATAAACTGCAAAGAGTTGAAAATTTTTCGGCCCCTACGGATGACAGCGCTCCCACAACAGCGCCTCCTGTTCTTTATTTCAGTCTTGAAAATAAAGCGCAAGCACCTGCCGACTATCAAAAAACGGCCCGCTGGGATCTATCTTTTTCCAATTTGTATAACAGTTTTATTGGTGCCAATAATGGTAAAGATGCAACAAACCCGGGCTATACAGCCAATGGAGTAGGTGGTATACTCATCTTAAAACAAGCATTTGAAACGGTTACTGATGTTCCGGCTGATAAGGATTTTTCAACCTCCAAAACTTTTGGTACAGATGACCAGGGAGCTTTTGGCGAGGGAACCGGCTGGTATCTGTATGATTTTGGCGGAAACATCAGGGGCGATGGCAGCTATAATAAACAGCATGTGGCTTATGCGATGCCTGAGTCGCGCACATTGGTAGTGCGTACCGCAACGGGTAATTATGCCAAGATCAAAATGATCAGCTGTTATAAAGACGTGTTTACTGCTGATAAATGGTTTCGCGATACACCGCACATGTATTTCACATTTGAGTATGTGATCGTCCCGAAAGGCAGCACCAAGTTTGAAATTAAATAATAGTTACACCTGCATATCCCGATGAAATTAAAACTAATACCCTTTTTAATAGCTATTTTGATAACAACCGTTTTCGCTTCATGCAAAAAAACTGTTGAACCGCTCGCGCAGCCCCAAAACAAGATCAGGGAGTATAAGGTAGTTAACCTTACAGATACGGTTATTTACGGCGCTATTGATCAAATTGATAAATCTATCACGGTGTATGTGCCGTTTTACCTTAACCTCACGGTTATTGATCCTGCTATATCAGTATCGCAAGGAGCAAGTATTGTAGGAAAAGTTGAACCGATACCTATTAGCGCACAAGACGTTAAATATACGGTTAAGGCAGCCGATGGCAGCACCAATGTATATACACTTAAAATAGTACAGCAAAATACACCATCATTAACAGTTGACTGGAGTGCTAACGCTACCCTGGAAGTGTCGCCTTTATTACAACTGCCCCCGATTATTGGTGATTTTCAAAGCAGGAACGGCTCTTTGGTGCAGGTTCAAATGACCAATCAAAAAAGCAATAAGGTGGTTACGTTCCCTACGGGGTCTGCTTTTTCCCTTAGCCCTTCAGATAACCTGTATGTATTAAACGGGGTAATATTACCCGCTGATATTGACACCGGATCATACAAGGTTAAGGTTACTTATCTTGGGCATACGCCCGAAATAACACGCCCTATTCATGTTTTTTTTCAACAGCCCAATCTGCTGATACCATCACGTGAAGTAAAGCAGGGAGGCACAATCAGTTTTACCTCATTTAATACTGTATTTGTTGGTTTTAAAGCGGCTTCGGTAACGGTTAATGGTAAAACTTATGATCTGCCTATACAAAGCTACACTTATACCAACATGACGTTAAAGATACCTGATGATTTTCCGGTAGGGGTTTATTATTACACGGCCCAATACAGTTTTCAATTTGATGGCTGGGATGCGGTCAAAAAAATCGGGGCGTTAACGGTAACGGCCAAATAACACATGGTTATCCCACCTGCGTACGAAGGTGATTAACATATATTAATTCAATTCATTTATTAAAATTCAATCTTATTCATCATGAAAAACAATTTTCTAGGCGTTTTAAAATCTGGCGTAGCTGTTGTTGCTATCGCGGTTCTGGCAGTTTCCTGCTCTAAAGACAAAGGCGTTGCCCCTGCAAACAATGATGCTTCGGCAAATTCAAAATTATCTGTTAACGCGGTGCCAACCAGCAATACTTATACAGTAACCGGCACTTATGCCAACCCGGCACAAGGCCCGGCCGGTTATGGTACTATTTATGTAGATCTGGCTACTGGTGCTCAAAGCACAAGCAGTTTTACCGCTGCCGACGTGCTTTTTACAAGTACCAATAACTCGGTTATACAAACCATTTCAGGCTCTACTTTAAAGTATTTGTATGCTCCAACTAAAACATTTGCCTCATTGAAAATTTCTGATTTTGCTGGCATTACCGCAGTCGCAAGCATCGGCAGAAACACTTCAACCGATCCAAATGCTCCTAATGGCTGGTACAACTATGTTCAGCCAGGTGGTGTAACAGCTATCGCTAACTTTTACATCCTGGTTACTCCTGCGTCTGGCAGCCCATATGCCCTACAAGTTACCGGAGCTACCGGTGATGGTACAGCTACCAGCAACAGAGGTGTATACACTATTAAAACCGGTGTAATTAATAACAACTAATTAAATATCGGGGCAAGCCGGTTATCCGGCTTGCCTCTTTACAATTTACCCTAATAAAATAAATATTCGAATAATGATCTACTTTAAATCAGGAAGACTATGTTTCTTGCTATCGTTACTTGCGGCTGTTTTTGTTATATCCTCCTGTAAAAAGGAGTACCTTAAATATCCTTATAACGATATTGAGCGTTTTACCATAAAAGATGCAAATGGTACAGAAATAAAAGCAAGTATTGAAGGATCAGATATTATAGTTTATTATCCTCCTTTTATGGCTGTCCCTGATTTTATCAATCCGCAGATCACTGTTTCTGAAAGGGCGGTTATTGAGCCGGCCTCTGGTGCGCAGGTTGCCTTTAAAACGGGGGTGACTTTTAAAGTAAAGGCACAGGACGGTAGCGTTAAAACCTACACGCTTAAACCTGCAATAAATCAGCCCAATCCTGCTTTTGAGGTTGGGGATTCACGTTTAGGAGATGTGCTTGTTTTATTCGGCGAATACATGGTGCCCGATGCCAGTCGTACAAAATTATATATTGTTGATAAAAACAATAAAGAGACCCAATTGCCGGGTTCTTCCTTTACGGAATTTACGGCATCACGGCTCATAGCTAATATTCCGATATCAATTGATACCGGTTCATACCGGGTTAAGCTTAAAACAGGTAGCCTGATTCAGTTAAAAGGGCCAATCCATATAGCCCCACCTGATTTATCATTGGTGGTGCCTGCAACAATTACTACGGTTAAACGTGGTGGAACCCTTTCCATTACAAGTGATAATGGTTCATTAAAATATTACAAGCAAATATTTGTCAGGGCGACTATGTCCATTGATATTTTCACCGAAAAACCGGTAAATATAGTTAGCATAACCAACGACGAAATAAAATTACAAGTACCGATTGATTTACCATTGATCAAGATCGAAAACATTTATCTGTATGATAAAAATGATACGCTATATGGTATAGACAGATCTGGCAATGGAATACAAGTAACAGAATAACACAAACACCTACATATATCTATGAAAACATAGCCTGCATCTTTTGGGATGCGGGCTATAAAGTTAAAGTACCATATGCATATCAAATCAAAAATAGAAGGTTTTGAAGACTGGCTTTTTATAGAAGAACTGCCTGACAACTATAACGTGCAAACGCCATTGGCCGAAAAAAGCATGACCATTAAGCGCCCGCCGGTTAAGCAGTTCTCAAATCATATGATCAGCTCGGGTGGTTTGTTTCTAATGAATGTGCAGATGCAGTTTAATGAGCCTGCCAGTATCCTTTTTGAGATAGAAGGTGAAACTGTAACCTCGCAGTTTATATTTTATGAGCAAAAGCAAGCTTTGGACGATAAACAGCGCACCAAAAAAATGCGGGGAGGAGCAAGGCATAATATTCGTTATATCCCCTCATTGTCGGGCAGATATGAGTTGTTGCCCGATGTGGTGTACAATTACTTCCTGGTAGTGCTGTCGAAAGAATATTATTTTCATTTGATCAACCAAGATTCTTTGCTGCATGCTGATTTTGTACAGGAAATTAAGAATGGAAAATTCACTTCTATATCCGCCCAGGATTTGCTGGTATCGCACGAAATGAGACAAACCATCAATGATATCGTAGAATGCAAAAGAGCCGGTGAACTGAAACGGTTGCATACCGAATCGAAAATATTGGAACTGCTGATGCTTCAGATGGAACAATTGCAGAACGATCAGCATGATGAAGTGCGCAAGTATTCCAACCTTGAGCAGGAAAAGATAGAGCAGGCCCGTGATATTTTGGACCAGGATTTTGCCAACCCGCCCGTATTGCCGGTTTTATCGCGTATGGTATCCCTCAATGAGTTTAAATTGAAGCGTGGTTTTAAGGCATACTTTGGTACAACTATTTATGGCTACGTAACCAGGTTAAAAATGGAGCGTGCCCGGCACTTGCTTGTTGATCAGAAAATGACCATCAGGGAAGTGACCTACGAGGTTGGTTTTAAGCACCAGTCTCATCTGTCCGAAGCTTTTAAAAAGTATTTTGGGATATTGCCTAGTGAGATCAGAAGCTAAAAACTCAGTGTACTCTGCTCAAAAGCAGGGCAATGATCACCGCGATGAAACCGTTGATAGTTTTGTATAAGAAACACGAAGGTTTCTTAACGCCTGGGTTATCTGGTTTTCAACCGTACGTTTAGAAATGTTGAGTTTACCCGCTATCTCGTCATTACTTAAATTTTGTACCCGGCTTAACCAGAATATCTCCTGGCAACGGCGGGGTAATCTTTTAATAGCTGCGCCAGTTCTGTCTCAAATGATTCGTAACCCAGTTTGCTGTCGGCGGTGTTGTATACCACCATTTCTTCCGTTTCTGCAAACTGCTCCATGTATTCCACACAATTAATTCGTGCAGCTTTCAGATGTTTAAATACGTGGTAACGGGCGGTTACATGTATATAGTTTTGAAAGTTGTTTATTTTAAGGTGTTTAACACACTCTACCATTTATAGCCAGTTAAACTTTCATAAAGTATTTGGTAAGCATGATTTGACCATTTTGGGTGGTGTGCAGCAGGAAGTAGATAATCAGAGTTATGAGTAACATACCTGTCGAGAAGATGAATTTATAAAGAAACATGTTGCTGCGCCATATTGCCGAGCCTATAGTTATCTGCTGCAGTTTTAGCTTTGGTTTCGCTGTTATTTGTTTATAAATTCAAATATTGAATTGAAAAATTCCTGAGGTTGTTTTTGCCATTGCCAATAAGTATATGGCCAATTCCAATCTGTACCATTCAGCTCTCCCTTTGTTATCATGTCGTGCCCGCAATTTTTTACGATAACAATTTTATAATCCACGCCTGCATTTTTCAGGTAGGTTTCCATTTTAATTTTGTTTTCGGCTGGGGGCACTAATACATCTTTTTCCCCAAGAATACTTAACACAGGACATTTTATGTTATTTAAAGCTTCTTTAGGGTCATACCTATTTTTTCTCCACCACAATATGTCGTCCCCTATTTGTGATTGAGGTATATCAAGATTATCTATCCATTTTTTATCTTTTATTTTCGAGGCATAAGCTTTAAGCGCTTCCCAATCTTTTGTATGATTACTCTGAATATATTTGAAAAAAAGTCCCGAATAATGAAGTGCAGAATCAATAGAATGTTTTGAATAACCTTCATCAGTCAACGTATATTGAACACGATTAACATCTTGCTCATAAAGAGAAACAGCGGGACCTACTATTAAAATTGCGAAGCCACAGTTTGAGACTTTGTTGGCTGCAAGCGGTGTAATCCATCCTCCCTGGCTTGCGCCAATAAAGCCTATTTTGGTATAATTCAAATCTTTTCTTTCTTTTATATAATTGAACGCGGAAACAGCATCGTCTGCCAGAACATTGAAATCTGCTGATGAAAAATTACCTGTTGATTTACCTGTCCCACGTTTATCATAAAGTAAAACTCCTATACCCTTGCTTGCCAGACTATAAGCTAATGAATGATACCAAGGTGTGTTCCTGTCTTCCCATCCGGATCGATGTACTAAAATCACATAAGGAATAGGTTTCTCTGATTTTTTGGGTTTAAACAAAACTCCTGCAAGGGAAACATCTGCATTAGAAAATTTAATCTCCTCTTCTGAAAAGCTCTTTTTTTTCGCCGCCGTTTTTTTCAGGTGAATCCGGATTTTAGGATTCATATCCTTGCTTATACCTGTTAAATCTCCTGTTTTAGAGTCTAAAAAACAGGAGAAATCGCCATAGAATATTTTTAAATTCAAAGTGTCCTTTCTCAAAGCTATTTTTTCTGTAGTCACATCCCAATAACCAATTTCAGGAATGTCGTAAGTTGTTTTATCTATAGCAAAATCAAAGGAGATTAATTGAACAGATCCATCTCTTGTCAGGGCACCTTCGTAATGTCCTTGTGGTGTTTGGCTGTGCGCGATTTGTGCTATTACAATCAAAATAGCTGTATACATGGTTTTCATTATTGTAAGGTTTATATGTTTGTACGTGTTACTTATTTATATGCTTCCAATAATAATTTGAGGCATAGGCAAATTGCAGCAACAAATAAATATTTCATCTTTTTGGCTTCTTTTAAATGTATTTTAACATACAAACGTTGCAAGAGTGTCAAAATAAACTTTACTCTTCGTCATCACAGTTTCTAATAGGATGGTCTGATTTAACTATTTATCACAATTAGCTAAAAGCGATATTCCAGGTTTAGCGTTTAATTCGAGTTATGTATTTTTAGAGGAAACCTTATATTGATTGATAATGCGCCATTATTTAAGGGCGCATTATTTTTTACCAATTGGGGAATAATATACACGCTTTTAAAACTATTCCTATTGGTTGTATGATGTGTCATGTAGGTCATTGGAGATAGCTTTTGGGTGGTCTGAATTTTGTCTTGATCAGCTATACTCTGAAACCTATGTTGATTGATTGCATGATTGTGGATGACGATGAGATGGCTGTTTTTCATCTTCGTAGTCTTATTGACAATACCCCGTTTTTAAACCTGTTATCGTTTTATACCGACCCTAACGAGGGCCTGTTAGCCATAGAAAACCAAAACCCAAGACTGGTTTTTCTGGATATCAATATGCCTGGCCTCAACGGCATTGAACTCGCCCGTATTATTAATGAGCGTATGGGCACCGATGCGCCACGTATTATTTTTACCACAGGTTTTGATCGTTTTGCGATAGAAGGGTACAAAGTAAATGCTTTTGATTATCTGCTTAAGCCAATTGAATATGAGGTGTTTCTGAAAACAATGTATAAAGCTAAAGCAGATCTGGAAGGTAATACGCAATTGCAAATCACAGATTATACAGAGCATGATTTTATTTTTTTACGGGTTGAGTATGAATTAGTAAAGGTTTATTTAAAGCATATACTTTACATTGAAGGATTCAAAGATTATGTAAAAGTTTATGTAACCAATACCGATGGTTATATAAAATCACTCACTACCATGAAAAATCTGGAAGAAAAATTAAAGAGTGGCGCATTTATGAGGGTGCATCGTTCTTTCATCGTTTCGCTGGATAAGATCGATAGTGTTACCCGGAGTACCATCCGATTTGGAAAAATATTGATACCTGTTAGCGAACAGTACCGGGAACCGTTTAAAAAGTTTATCGATAAGTGGTTTTAAGCTTTATCTTCTGGTTTTGAACTTTTGTCGAAAGGATAATAGTATCTGTCGAAACTATTTAACATTCGATTGAAAACTTATTTTATTTGATGCGGATTTGCAATATAACAATGCGTAGCTTTATATAACTATGCACAGGTTATGTATAACTAAACCCATGTTGCAGTTTAGTTATTATTTACCTAATCCTTTAACCTAATTTATAATTCAGATGGAGACAAGCACTTTTTCAAAATTTTCGGCCGAGTTTTTCGGTACACTGGTATTGGTTTTGATGGGCTGTGGCAGCGCGGTGATTGCCGGCGCCAATGGCACAAGTGGTGTTGGTTTGTTGGGTATCTCTTTTGCTTTTGGCTTATCGGTTGTAGCAATGGCTTATGCTATTGGTCACATATCTGGTTGCCACATTAATCCGGCCATTTCTATAGGTATGGTTGTTGCCGGCCGTATGAAAGCAAGTGAAGCGGTTATTTACATTATTGCCCAGGTATTGGGGGCTATTGCCGGCGCTGGTATCTTATTGCTCATAGCATCGGGGAAGGATGGGTATAGCGTAGCCGCTAATGGTTTAGGACAAAATGGATTTGATGCCTTTTCACCGGGGCATTACAATTTATTATCTGGCTTTATTGCCGAAACTGTTTTTACCTTCATCTTCCTGCTGGTAATTTTTGGTTCAACATCTACAAAAAATATACATGGTGGTTTCGCGGGTCTGTCAATAGGTTTAAGCCTGGTGCTTATCCATATCGTAGGTATCATGGTTACCGGTGTATCTGTAAATCCGGCACGTAGCATTGGCCCGGCATTGCTGGTTGGCGGGGCGGCTATCAGCCAGTTATGGTTATTTATTGTGGCTCCCATATTGGGTGCTATATTAAGTGCCGCGGCATGGCGTATCCTGTTGGAAAGAAAATAAAATTCAAATGCATAACCAGGTCGGCATGGCTATTCCTGTTTGACCTGGTTATACCTAAAAATCAATCCAAAATAATATTTCAATTTTTTTTCTGCTGTTACTATTACCCAATATTTAACCGTTGGCGGAGTTTTTAAGTGGTATCTACAGCCCGCATAACCATCCATTTTTGGCCTTCTGGTTTTCGTTTACGAGCTATACTTTTATTTAATGGTTTATATTTTAAACTTATTCTCATAAGAAGTTAAAAATATATCTTCCCCGGTTTTAATAAGTGTTATTATTGCCCTTAATTTTTCCATTTAAATATCGGCATCATACTTGCTTAGGTTACTGCTTTAATGAAATCTACATATACTCAAAAAATCTCAAGGAAGATCATGCTGGCGTTTTTGGCATTGATCATTATCCTTGCCATCATCGCGCTTTTTGTACGTAATTCTATTTCCAATAAATTACAGGACCTTTCAAAATTAGCGCACGATGTTGAATATGATCAGTCAAGACCCCAACAAGCCTTGTTATTATTGCATGAGGCCGAAGATGATTTTCAGGAATCGTTATTAAGTGCCGACGACGAAAAAAGTAAAGCATACAAGTTAAAACTCTCACAAGCGTTTGACCTGATAGATACGCTGCTTAGAGATCACAGTAATATACCGGGCTTAAGCGACGAGCAACATCAGAAAGTGCTGTTTTGGCGCGTAAAAAAACTGGAATTATCGGGCAAGTTATATGAGCTTAAGCATAATTTTGATTCCCTGCTTACTGTTTATGCCGATTTTAATGAGGCTACTGGTAAAGAACCGGTTGTTATCACCACGACCACCGGGCCCAAGAAAAAAAATGTAGAGAGTAAATCTGATACCATAAAAAAAGATATTGTTGGTAAAAAGAAGGGCCTTTTCGGACGAATCAAAGACGCTATCGTTAATAAAAACAACAATACATCCTCCAGCATTATCGTGGTTAACCATAGCCGCACAAACTTATTGGTCGATTCGGCAACCCGTAAAGTGGCTTACCGCGATAAAAAGAACTTTAATCAAAAGTTAAAGCAGTTACAGGAGCGGAATATCAAATTACTGGCTACTCAAAAAGATCTGACAGCCCTTAATATTCATATCCGTAACGAGATGGAGAGTATTATAAACGGTGTAAAGGATATCAATTACAATATGGCCAATGAGTTTAAAGGGATGACATTTAAAAGTTACCAGGAAACAACCCGGCTAATCAATAATTTTTATCTGGCGGCTCTTTTCTTAGTACTGATATTTGCTGCGTTGCTCATTGTATTTATCCTTAAACTGGGTGTATCTGAAACCCTGCTACGACAAGAAAACGAGCGTTCGGTCACCATTGCTCAGCAGAAAATGGATCTGCTGCAGCATATGAGCCACGAAATACGTAACCCACTTACCGCTATAAAAGGTTTTCTGTATATATTCAGTCAAACTAATCTTTCGCCACGGCAGGCAGATATGTTGGGCTCCATCAGGCTTTCGTCTGATATGCTGCTGCGTACATTGAATGATACGCTCGATGCCGCTAAAATGGAGAATAGCGAGTTTAAGATAAACCGCGATCCTTTCAACGCTGATTTTGTATTGAAAGAGGTGATAGAGAGCATGGAGTTTAGTGCCACCAAAAAGAAACTCAGCCTGGCATATCATTTTGAAGGCGATAAGGGTGCCCTGATTTTGGGCGATAGTTTCAGGCTTAAACAAGTGATGGTTAATTTGCTAAGTAATGCCATTAAGTACACCGATACAGGCAGTGTTACCGTAAAAGCTTCCCTGGTACAGGTAAATAAAGAAAGCAGGTTGACGGTTGACATCATAGATACGGGTGCAGGTATAAGTACAGAGCAGCAGGCAAACCTTTTTTCTAAATATTACCAAACCAACTCCGCGAAAGGTCAAACAGGTACCGGGCTTGGGCTTTATATCTGTAAGCAGTTGGTTCAGTTGCAAAAAGGACAGATCAGTGTAAAAAGTGTGGCCGGAAAGGGAAGCACATTTAGTTTTTATATACCTTATGAGGCGGGCAACCTGGTTGCTGATAAACAAAAAATAGATGATCCGCTATCCTTGCTTAGCGGTATCAGTATCCTTGCTGTAGACGATAACGAGCTTAGTTTAATGTTTCTGAAAATGATGACCAGCAAATGGAATATTAAATTTTATCAGGCCAATAACGGAGAGGCTGCACTGGATATCCTGGCTAAAGAATCCATTACTGTTATTCTAACCGATATCCAGATGCCTGCCATGGATGGTCATGAGCTTATAGCCGCTATCAGGCATTTAAAAGCCCCGTTAAATAAAGTACCGGTTATTGCTATCAGTGGCACCTCAAGACCATCAGATGCTGAAAAGCTTTTCAAAAAAGGGTTTTCAGGTTTTTTAAGCAAACCATTTGCCGAGGCAGAACTGGTACGGCAGATTATCATCGCTTTGAAATTGTGAGATTTAGCATCAAGTAGTTAGTATCAAGATTTTCGACTTATTGATATCTTGTCTAGCTACTTGATACCAGCTACTTTTCCTATCTTAAAAGTCATGATATAAATTCCGGAAGCCACTCTTTAAACCGAATGTAAATAAGGTGGTTTTATTATCATTCAGCGCATTCTTCTCTTGGCGGTAAAGGCCGCCAATTTCAATACGGAGATTAGTTTTAGGATTTACCAGGAATGATATGGTACCTTCACCATAATAAAGTTGTGTACTGATGCCCTGGCCAATAACCGGAGTTGGGTTAGGGTTAACCGGGTATGGCTTTGTCAATAATTTTCCGTTATTATCCGCCGCATTAGCATCAAGTCCGTATTTACCATAATCAACCTGGCCCTGAAAATCAAACCGGCCGATAGAGTAGTTGATGATACCCAGAAACTCTCTGAAATTGGCTCCGAATGGGTGAGCAAGCGGATCTCCAAAAAAGGTGTAATTATTAAGCACCTGCGTATTGGAGTAGGTGTACGGTTTCACGGTATTAAACTCAAAAAGATAGTTTAAACGGTTAACCTTAAATATGTCGGCCCCGCGTATACCCAGTTGTACACCATTGGTATTATCCAGGTTATTGCCCGAAAAGAAGTTGTTGAATTTAAACCTGTCGAGCAGTAACTGACCATAAATAGCCGTTTTATCAAATATCTTATACTTGCCGGTAAAGCCTACAAATACATTGTCTCTGGGTGAGCCAGACGAGCCTAAACCGCTGGAAAACACCAGTGGATTGATAAAGTTTACATCAAACCCGCGCCTGTTGCCCTGTGCATCGGCTTCCGGGGTGATGAGCGCGTTGAAGAAACCCAGCGATACACGGTTGCTTACGTTCCAGTCTACATAATGAAACAGGGCCCACTTGCGCCTGTTGCTTCCCAACTGGTCAAATTTTGGCGCTTTAAGGTCTTCCAGATAGGCCCAGGCCATCATATACTGTACACTGCCAAGGTTAGCAGTAACTCTTAACAATGGCATATTAGCAGCATAGTCTGAAAGTAGTAGCGATCTGTAGCCATCACCTACAAACATTTTATCCTGTCCAAGGGTAATGTTCAGTTGTTTTATAGGCGTGTAAGATGCGATAGCTGTAACGTACGACCAATCCTGAGAGTTCTGTGCCTGGCCGTTATAGTGGCGGGCATAAGCCTGGCCGGGTACAAAGGCGTTTGCATTTACAACATCGTTATAATAATCCGGAAACTTGGCCTGGTCTTCAAATCCACTGGTGTAAAAGGAGAATTTTGTACCCACCGTACCGCCAAACTGAAAACCACGGGCATTTAAATAGGTGGATCGTTTGCCCGAAAAATCTCTGCCCAGCTGCAGATCGGCAATAACATCACCGTAAAAAGTATAATCTTTGGTTTGTACATCAAACAAATGTTCGTTAAACAACTTACGGCTAAGCCAGGTTTTACGTTTGTCGCTAACGCCTATGTTCATTACAGAATCATAGGTGCCATTGATCACACTGTCTATCAAAAAAGGGCGTAAGGATGTATGAAATGAGCTTTTTACACTATATATATCACCGTTAAATTTTTGATAAAGCAGATAGGATTGTGGTAAATAAACAGATTGTGCATGGCTTGTCTGAACCGAAAGGAGGAGTATCCCCGCTAACAAAAAAAGTTTTATAGATTGAACGAAGTAAAGTTTTTGCATCACAACAAAGTAAGCATTATTTATATTAACATGAAAATTGGATCAGCGCTTAATTGGCTAAGGAAATAACCCCCTTATTTGTTTCACAAAATAACATATTAATGCTTGAGTTTCGATTTTTAGCGTAAACATTTTTTGAGTAAGGGCTTTTTATTATAGTAGTTCCAGATTTATAACTATCTGAAAGTATGATTGATCCGCTTATAGGAAGTATATATTCTATACTCCAAAAATCTTTAATCTTTTGATTGTAAAAGTTAATTTATGTTAAATTTGGTGACACTAAGCTGATTTCTTTTAATAAGCTATAAAAATCCTGATATTTGCGCGCTTATTGGCTCAATTGTTCATTGGTTGTTGAACGAATAGCTTTGCATGGTTATTCATATACATCCCGCTAATGAACATGGAACAGATGCACCAATAAACTAATGGACAAATGAACTAATGAACCCATATATAATATAAATGCAATACAAAAAAATCAATAACCTTTTAGGCTGGCTTTGCTTTGTTATAGCTTCTGTTACCTACATTTTAACACTGGAGCCCTCCGTAAGTTTCTGGGATTGCGGCGAATTTATTTCATGTGCTTACCGTTTACAGGTAGCCCACCAACCCGGTTATCCTGTTTTTGCTATGCTGGGCAAATTATTTTCGCTGTTATCCTTTGGCGATAATACCAAGGTTCCTTATTTTACCAATTTAGGTTCGGCAGTAGCCAGCGGTGCTACTATTATGTTTTTGTTCTGGACGATAACCGCCCTGGCCAAAAAGATGCTTTTAAATAAACGTGATGATGTGGTTGAGCAATCAAACCTCATCCTGATCATGGGAGCAGGGCTGGTTGGCGCATTAGCCTTTACCTATACCGATACCTTTTGGTTTTCGGCTGTTGAAACTATCGTATTTGCATTATCATCACTATGTACCGCCATTGTATTTTGGGCCATATTAAAATGGGATGCTCACGCCGATGAAAAAGGCGCCGACAAATGGCTGGTTTTTATAGCCTACGTGATCGGTTTATCTATTGGTATCCACCTGCTTAACCTGTTAACCATCCCGGCTATTGCCATGGTATACTTTTTCCGCAGGAGCAAAAATATTACAGTTAAAAACGGTATACTGGCATTTTTAGCAGGCGTTGTTATCCTGGGGCTGGTACAATACGGCATCAGGGGGTATACTATCAAATTCGCGGCTTATTTTGATCTTTTCTTTGTGAACTCACTGGGATTGGGCTTTGGCAGCGGAGCATTTTTCTTTATCTTATTAATTGTTGTAGTGCTTGTGGGTGGTATTATATATAGTATCCGCGCTAAAAAGCCAACGCTTAATCTGGCTTTATTATGTGTGGCCTTTATATATTTTGGCTACGCGGCTTTTGCCTATATCCCCATCAGGGCTACTGCTAATCCCGATCTGAATAACTCTCACCCGGATAACGCGTTTACACTTTATGGCTATTTAAACCGTATCCAATACGGCGAAACACCATTATTAAGCGGCCCATATTATGATGCTACCGTTACCGATCAGAAAGAAGGCAGTACCATTTACCGTAAAGGAAAAACAAAGTATGAAAATGCCGGTAAAAAGATCGAGACTGAGTATAGCCATACTACGCCATTCCCGCGCATGTATAGTACCGAACCTAATGACGTTCAGTTTTATAAAGAGTGGCTGCGTATTCCGGATGGCCAGGCGCCGGGCTTTGGCGATAACCTGAAATTTATGTTTAGCTGGCAAATGTACCAGATGTACTGGCGCTATTTTATGTGGAACTTTGTGGGCCGTACCAATGACGCCGACGGGCAAACGAGCACTGGTGGCATTGATGGAAACTGGACTACAGGCCTTTTTGATAAGAATCTACCCAAATCATTATTACACGGAACCACCTATACACCGTTATATGCGCTTCCACTTATTATTGGCTTAATTGGCGCGTTTTATCACCTTAACCGTAAAAAGAAGGATGCGCTTATCGTATTATTGTTATTCTTCTTTACAGGGCTTGCTATTGTGCTGTACGTTAATCAGCCATCTATACAGCCACGTGAGCGTGACTACTCATACGTAGGTTCTTTTTATGCATTTGCTATCTGGATAGGTATTGGTGTTATTGCCATTGCCGAATTTGCCCGTAAATATATCAATGCTAATACCGCCGCTATCGGCTCAACCGTAATCTGTTTATTATTGGCGCCGGTATTACTGGCCAGCAAAGAGTGGAAAAGCCATGACCGTTCAACCAAGTGGACCGCCCATGACATGGCCTATAATTACCTGATATCGTGCCCGCCAAATGCCATATTGTTTACTTATGGCGATAACGATACCTACTCTTTATGGTATGACCAGGAAGTGGAAGGTATACGCCCGGACGTACGCATTGTTAACCTGAGCTTGTTTACAGGCGATTGGTATATCCGCCAGATGCAGGGAAAAATGAACCAGTCGGAACCATTGCCTATCACCATGCCTTATGATAAATATAAGGAAGGGGTGAGGGACATCATTTATTACAATGATCGTAAAATAGCCGGACCTGTAGAAGTAAAAGAGGTTTTCGACTTTATCTCTTCTGATGATAGAGCGACGCAGGTGCAGTATCAAAGTGGCGATTGGGGTAACTATTTACCAACCAAAAACTTTAAGATCACTATTGATCCTGATGAGGTGATTAAAAATGGTGTAGTAGCGGCTGATCAGAAAGATAAGATAGCCAAGGTGATGGATTGGAAATATACCTCCAACTACGTTACTAAAGATAACCTGGCCATGTTGGATATTTTGGCCCATAACCATTGGAAAAGGCCAATTTGTTTTACCACCACTATCGGTAACGATAACCTGATAGGTTTACAACCTTATTTGTATAAAGAAGGCTTTACCTACCACCTGATCCCTTTTCAAAAAGATACCACCAAACGCGATCAGTTGGGCAAAACCAATACCATGGTAATGTATAACAACATCATGAACAAGTTTAAATTCGGCAACTTTAAAAATGCTCGTTATCTTGATCATGAGTCAACATCCATGTTTTACCCGGTGATGGCCTCTACCTTTATTGATCTGATACAAAACCTGATGCAGGAAGGGCATAATGGCCTGGCGCTGAAAGCGCTCCATAAGTACGATCAGGAAATGCCCGATATTACGCCATATATTGATGTGGCCGGTCGTAAATTATTTCTGGCCCAGCTGGCATTCCAGCTTAATGATGTGGTTCTTGGTAAAAGACTTACTGCCAGCATTGATGATTACGTGACCGATCAGTTAGATTATAACTATCATTTGTTATCAGATAACTCCAGTAACGTAAACATGCGCGATGTGCAGATCAGTTTGCAATTGCTAAACGGTATAGCCGATTTCACCAAAGAAAACAAGCAAACCGATATCAATAAAAAGGTATCAGCGCAATTGAATGATTATATGAAAAAGTTTGCGCCAATCTTAGGCAGCGGACAATAGTATACTTTCAACTATATCAAAAAGCCATCTCATTTTGTGAGATGGCTTTTTTTATAAGCTTTTTTGATATTTTAAATAAATATCAAAAAGTCGGGTTCTTTGTTTATTTTCAATGCCTGTATGTCAAAGTGTTTAAAAATATACCTAACCTTAATTTTTTGCCTGCTATTAGTATTGTTTAAAAGTCAATTAGCTAAAGCAGGTACCCCCGTTATACATCAATCGCCCAGGCCAACATGGTTAAGCAGCGTTAAAACTTATGATCAGAAGCCATCGGCACGAACCATTGAAAGAGGCTTTTTTTATGCGTTGATAGAAGAACAGATCCAGGTAGAAAAACAGGCCGATTATCATCACGTGATCCGCGAAATTGTATCAGACGCAGGAATTCAAAATGCCTCGCAGATATCTATCAGTTTTGACCCGGCCTTTGAACGTCTCGACTTTCATGATATCACCGTTTGGCGCGATAATAAACCACTAAACCGCTTAAAAATATCGGCGTTTAAAGTGCTGGCCGACGAAAAAAACCTCTCTGATTTTTTATACCAGGGTACCTTTTCGGCTTTATGCATATTGGATGATATCCGCAAAGGCGACCGGATCGAGTATTCCTATACACTTACCGGTCGTAACCCCATTTTTAAGGGTAAATACTGCGATAATATTTATTTTCAATGGTACACGCCCATAGCTCATCAGTATACCGCTGTTATCACGTCGCCACAAAGAAAGCTCAATTTTAAATATTTCAATAAAACACCCAAAGTAACAGTTTCTGAAAACGTCGGACTTAAACAGTACGCTTATGAAGATTTTCAGATACCGGCAGGTGAGGATGATAATAACCAGCCCGCCTGGTACGATCCGCTGGGGCATGTACAGATCAGTGAATATAACAGTTGGGCCGATGTGGTGGATTGGGCGCTGAGTATTAATCCAACCGATACGCATATCACAGGTGAATTGGCTGACCGTATAAAAAAACTTAAAATCGAGGCCGGTAACGATAAGGAAAAATATTTCAGGGCGGCTGTGCGGACGGTGCAAAATGAGGTTCGGTACATGGGTATCGAGATAGGACAGTACTCGCACCGGGCCAATGACCCTCAAAAAGTATTTAAACAGCGTTATGGCGATTGTAAAGACAAATCCCTGTTGTTGGTATCCATGCTGAATGCCAACTGCATAGAAGCGCATATGGTGCTGGTAAATGCCAGCCGCAATGAACATATAGCCGACTATATACCTACCTACTATGCTTTTAATCACGCTGTAGTAACCGCTAATGTTAATGGCAAACAGGTTTGGGTTGATGCTACTATTGATTACCAGGGTGGTGAAGGCACTGATATTTACTTCCCCGATTATGGGAGGGGACTGGTATTAAAAGCAGGTAATAACGCTTTAACAACCATACCGCCTTCAAAAACAGGCAAGATCACCGGTAAGGATATTTATACCATTAAAGATGAAAAATCGCCGGTATTACTTACTGTTAAAACGGTGTACACCGGCAACCATGCAGATAATGTACGCGATAGATTAGCCTCTAACAGCACTGCCGAAACTGAAAAAAGCTACCTGGAATATTATGCTAAAATATATACCAAAATTGAGCGTAAAGATTCTTTAGCCATATCAGACGATCTCCAAAAGAATATCATCACTACTACAGAAACTTATTTGATCAATAATTTTTTTAAAAAAGACTCCACAACCAACCGCTTAACCGGGGGGCTTTATGCCTACAGTATATCGGAAATGTTTCCATCCATTACCGGGCAAACAAAAACTCCCGTATCATTAAGCTATCCATACAATTTGGAGTATACACAGCAGATAATACTACCAGGCGGCTGGGATATAACACCTGATAGCGCCTCCATCAACAGGGATTATTTTCGTTTTTCCTCAAATCGTAATGCTGTTGGCGATAGCTTATTTTTGAAATACAAACTTACATTTCTGAAAGACAACGCGCCTCTTAATAAGCTCGCCGAATTTAAAGGTGATATTAAAACAATCAATAATGAAGAGCTTAGTTATAGCTTCTCTTACATTGGCGCAGGTTCTGCATCATCAGCAACTGCCGTTAACAGCTTTCTGATCATACTGACTGTTGTACTGATAGCAGGATTTGTTTTTTTATGCATGCGGATATATCAGCGGGAAACACCGGCCATAGTTTTTGCTCATGGCTCCGGCTTTCATCCTATTGGCGGTTGGCTGGTATTGGTGACTATAGGCTTGGCATTAACCGCTTTAGCGGCAATTTTTCGCGAGTTTTCGGATCATATTTTTAGTCTGCATACCTGGACTCTCTATGCTGGCAGCCGGCACGAGTTTAATTATAAACTGGCGCTTGTATATCAGTTGGTAGGTGATACAATATTGGCTGGTTATGCCATATTTTGCCTGGTATTGCTGCTTAATAAGCGAGACATATTACCATCTTTCATCATCGGGTATTTTATATATGGCTTGATCTTTTTTACCTTAAAGATCATTGTTGTGCAGCCGTTGCACAAAGCGACCTTAACTAATGATAGTATCTCGGTAGCGGTACGTTCGTTTGTGGTAGCAGTTATCTGGATCTCTTATTTCAAGAAATCAACCCGGGTTGCCGAAACATTTATTGTGCCGTATCCTCCATATAATTACAGTTATGAAGGGCCCGAAACGTTTGCTAAAGAACAGCCACACCAGGAAGGGTAAAAACGCCCTGGTATACTCTCTATACAGATCTTTTACAGGTTGACCGAGGTGATTTTTATGCCTTCTATGTATTCTGCAGGGTATTTCGTATATTTGTATATATAACGGCCTTGCTTTCTGTTTAACAGAAAGCAAGGCCGTTCTGTTAAAGGATAAAACCGACCAAAAATAGAGACTGTTTTAGATTTACTTATTTGAACATCAATTATCAAATACTTTTTAAAGCTTTCAGAACCCGCTGAAAATTTGTTAAAATGGCATTAAAACTCCATTAAACTGAATATTTATCGGCTGTTTTTAGTCGTTTTTGAACAGAAAAGTGTTAAAATTATGGGTTTAAAAAGTTTTCGGGCGGGTGCATTCTATAATATCCAATTAACATTTAGCGGCCTGCCGGAAATATTAATTTTTAAAATAAATTTGATTACTTTAACCATAAAAAGCCATCATGAAATTTCAACAGTTGTTAGAAGAGGTAAAACATTATGTCATATCATATTTTGATGTGCATGATGATCCCGAACTTGCATACCATAATCTTAAACATACTAAAGACGTAGTTGCTGCTGCTACTCAGATAGCCAACCACTACCAGCTATCTGACGAAGATTTTTTTATAGTGCTTTCCGCAGCATGGTTTCATGATACCGGCTACTTTGTTGATAAAAGCAATCATGAAGTGAAAAGTACCGAAAATGCAACCCATTTTCTGAAACAACAAAAGGTAGATAACGCGGTAATTGATAAGGTAAATGCCTGTATCATGGCTACCGAAATGCCCCAAAAACCAACCAATCTGTCGGAAGAAATTTTGTGCGATGCCGATCTGTTTCACCTGGGTACCGATGATTTTAGAGAAAAAAGCAAGCTGATGCGCAAGGAGTTGGAGGCCTGCAGGCGCATCGAAATTAATAAAGACACCTGGCGCGAGGGTAATATTAAACTGTTAGAGTCGCACCATTACTTTACCGATTATTGCCAACTGCTGTTAAATGACCAGAAGCAAAAGAACCTTGAAAAATTAAAGGATAAACAAAGCGAAGTGGAAGAGAAATCCGAAAAAAAGGAAAAGGCGGAAGGCCGAAATGTGACTGAAACAGATCATGTTGAAGCTGCTCTTGTTAAAGAAGAGGAACATCATGAAAAAAAACATAAAAGTGATAAGCCGGAAAGGGGTATCGAAACCATGTTTCGTATCAGTTCAGCAAATCATCAGCGTTTGAGCGATATGGCCGACAATAAGGCCCATATCATGATCACAGTGAATTCGATCATCTTATCTGCCATTATCAGTTTGGTATTGCGCAAGTTGGATGAGCATTCCAACCTGCTGATTCCTACTTTTATGCTGCTCACAGTAAGTTTAACCACCATGATATTCTCTATCCTGTCCACACGGCCTTCAATTCCGCCGGGTATTTTTTCGCCCGATGATATTGAAAAAAAGACGGTCAATCTACTTTTCTTTGGTAATTTTTACCGTATGTCGTTAAACGATTACAGCGATGGTATGGTAAAAATGATGGACGATAAGGATTTCTTGTACGGTAGTCTTATCCGCGATAATTATTCGCAGGGTGTTGTATTGGGCAAAAAATATAGGTTATTGCGGGTTTCTTATAATGTATTCATGTTCGGTCTTATTATTTCGGTATTGGCGTTCCTGATCTCATCACTGATATAATCTGCTAAACAAACATCTTTATGGATCATTACTCATTTTTTGACAGAGACCTGAGTTGGCTGCTTTTTAACGAGCGTATTTTGCTGGAGGCCGAAAAGGAAGATCTGCCTGTAATGGAAAGGGTGAATTTTCTTTCGATATTTTCTTCAAATCTGGATGAGTTTTACCGGGTTAGGATGCCTGTTATACTGGCGGTTAACAAACTGAGTAAAGGCGCTGCACACGAAAAAGCAGACGTTTTACTGGAAGCCCAGCAACTGATTGAACGGCAGCAGCAAAAATTCGGACAAGTGTTTACTAGCAGGCTAATACCCTTGCTTAAACAAAATAAGATAAACCTCTTGTTCAATGAACCACTTCCGGAAGTGGTGCGGGATAAAGTAACTGATTACTTTTTTAGCCAGGTGATGGCTTTTTTGCAGCCTGTTGACCTTTCGGAGACCGGGAAAAAGTTCTTCCCAGAAAACAACCGCTTATATTTCCTGATCAGCCTGGAGGTGAAGGGTGAAAAGGAAAAAACGATACTGCTTAATATCCCTTCAAATCAACTACCTCGTTTTTACAGCGTATCCGCAGATGATCAGCAGTATATTATATTCCTGGATGATATCATCAGGTTTAACCTTGACAGGCTATTTACCAGCGAAACCGTAAGCGGTTGTTACAGTTTTAAAATAACCCGTGATGCCGAGCTCGACCTCAAAGACGAGTACCACGGCGACCTGTCTGAACAGATCGAAAAGCAATTGTTAAAAAGAGACATGGGCATGGCCACCAGGTTTTTGCACCAACCCGGAATCCCGCTGCGTACGCTACACTCCATCACCGAAAAGCTGGGTTTGCAGGGTTCAAGCGTGGTTGAAGGGGGCGTATATCATAATCTGAAAGATCTGATGAGCCTGCCTGTTAATTTACCTGCTTTGCGTTATACCCGCTGGCCGCCAATTGTCAATACAGGTTTGATAGATAAAGAATCGTTGTTTGATCACATTGCCGATCACGACCATATTTTCCATGCACCTTATCAATCGTACAACAGCATACTCCGTTTTTTTAACGAGGCGGCTATAGATAAGGATGTACAGGAAATCTCCGTGACCCTGTACCGGGTAGCCAGTGATTCCCGTATTGTGAACGCGCTCATCAGCGCAGCTTGTAATGGCAAAAAGGTGAGGGTAATGGTGGAGCTTAAGGCCCGCTTTGATGAGGCCAATAATATTAAATGGGCCAAAAAAATGAAGGCTGCCGGTGTCGAGATAATTTATAGCGATAAGGCATTAAAGGTGCATGCCAAAATTGCTTTGGTAAAAAGATTGGTGAATGGCCGGGTTAAATATGCAGGCTTATTGGCCACAGGTAACTTTAACGAAAGTACCGCCGCTTTTTATACCGATCATATTTTAATGACGGCTAATCCGGCTTTGCTTCGCGAAATGGAGCTGCTGTTTATGTTCCTGGGTAAAAAAGCGAAGACATCCGAAGGGTATCCTATTGATTTTAAGCACCTGCTGGTGGCACAGTTTAATTTACAGCAACGGTTCCTGGAACTGATTGACCGGGAAATAGATAATGTAAAAAAGGGTTTGGACGGTGCTATCACCATTAAGCTAAATAACCTGGAAGAGCGTATATTGATCTCTAAACTATATGAGGCATCACAGGCCGGGGTAAAAATATCACTTATTGTACGTAGTATTTGCTGTATTATACCTGGTGTTAAAGGGATGAGTGAAAATATAACAGTACGCCGCGTTGTTGATCGTTACCTGGAACACGGGAGGATATTTATTTTTCATAACAATAACGAACCGGAGGTTTTCCTGGGTTCGGCTGATTGGATGAACCGCAATATTTACCGGCGGATCGAGGTCTGTTTCCCGGTTTATGATCAGGGTATCAGGGCCGAGATCATGCAAATCATCGATCTGCAGTTAAATGATAATGTACAGGCGGTAATGCTTAATGAAGAGCTGCAAAACATCAGCATCGAAAAGCACGAACCCCTCATACAATCGCAACGGGCTATATATGAACTTTTACAGCACAAAACCGATGAGAAAGTTTAAAAACAACAAAATGAAGGGAAAGACTGCTGCTTTGATCATGATGGTGATTGCTGGTATTGCGGTAGTGTTAGGCATGTCATGCACCAGTAAGCCCGAAGTTATTACAAATCCAAAGGGATACGACCTGAATAAACCGGTAAAGTATAACATGCACATCAATTTAACCGAAATATCGGGCATTGCCTTCCGGCACGGTAAAAGCGATTCGTTATATGCGGAGGAGGATGAGAATGGTAATGTATATTATTTAAAATTAGGCGATAAAAAGGTAAGCGAAAGCCGTTTTGGCAAATCGGGTGATTATGAAGATATCGCTATCAGTAATAATTACACGATCATTTTGCGCAGCGATGGTACATTGTTTACTTTTCCGTTTAACCAGGTAAGGAATAAAGAGATCCAAGATGTTAAGAAATTAAAGGATGTAGTACCTGCCGGCGAGTACGAAGGTATGTATGCCGATGAAAAAGCAAATCGGTTATACATCCTTTGTAAAAACTGTGATGGCGATAAGGGCAAGGTTAGCAGTGGTTATATTTTACAACTGCAAAACGACGGGACGGTTAAATCTGCTGGTGGTTTTAGTGTCAATGTTAAAGCGGTAGAACAACTACTTACAGGTAAAAAGAAAGGCGCATTTCGTCCTTCGGCATTGGCCAAAAATTTAAATACCAACGAGTGGTATATTCTTTCGTCGGTAAATAAGGTACTGGTGGTTGCTGATGCTTCCTGGAAGATTAAAAATGTTTATCCCTTGAACCCCACGCTGTTTAATCAGCCAGAGGGTATTGCGTTTGATGACCAAAACAATCTTTACATATCAAATGAGGGCGATCTGGTAAGCGCAGGTAACGTATTAAAATTTAACTATACAAAGTAATTTAATGATAAAAAACAAAAAGTTTTTCCTGTTTTTAATATGGCTCTTTGTCTTTATAAACACCGGACGTAGCTTAGCACAAAATCTTGATGTTAATATTTTAAAAAGTATTAATCCGAGATATCCAACTTCGCAATATTGGCGCGGTACCAGTAATTCTGCATATTATGTGGCGGGTGCAGCTTCATTTGGTACTTTAATATATGGTTTGGCAAGTGATAATGCCACAGTGAAACATAACGCGGTTGAAACTCTGATCAGTTTGGGCGCAAATGTGTTGGTTACTGACCTGATAAAAATCAGTGTTAACCGTACCCGTCCAGCTGATAGATATCCTGATTTGATATTTGTCAATACCCCTACGCATAACCAATCTTTTCCGTCAGGGCATACCAGTCTGGCCTTCGCAACAGCAACAACATTATCTATGCAATACAAGAAATGGTATGTTACTGTACCCGCTTACGTATGGGCCTCTTCTGTAGCTTATTCCAGGATGTATTTAGGTAAACATTACCCAACAGATGTACTGGCAGGGGCAGCTGTGGGCATTGGTACGGCTTACGCCGGGCATTGGTTTAACCAAAAGTTATTTCAACAACGTCAGAAATCTAAAAAGTTTGATTAATGTATATGTTTGATAATAAGTATAATACCAATCGTTTTAATTACAAAAGCATTACTGACAATTGTGCGTGATAGTTATAACTTTGACAAAATAAATCGTAGAGCCTTTCTTAAAAAGAAATAAGCTGCTCAATCCGGAGAGAGACTGTACCCGTATCTGTCTGTAGTTTTTAACAGGGTAATTTTATAATCACAATGCACACAGAAGTTTTAAATATAAATAAAGATGATTGTTTTTTATGCCAGGTAGATACTTGCCTGTCATTTAATCCGTTCGTGGAGCATTTGCAAGAACGCGTACAAACTGAAAAAACACTTAAAAGTGAGTTTTACAGGTATGTATTGAATAAATTTGAAAATGACACTTGTATAGATCTGGATATGCATCCCGAAGATGCCGAAAAGTACCGGGAAATGCTCGAACTTATCTATAGCATACTTACACCACCAATCTTAAACGAAAAAGAGTTTTTTTGGGCCCTGAGTACACCCGTGCCCGAAAAAATATTTTTCAGTACCGACGCTTTTTTCGATTTCCATTCCAGCAATCATTCCAGCCTGCACGCTGTAAATATGACCCAGGGCGAACTGTTTAGCCAGCGCCAGAAACGGTTCATATACAACCTGATACTTGACCGGCTATACGGCTTCACAACGGTGTCGAAAAATGAATTGCTGTTTACTAATGCTGATCCCGAAACAGGGCTTTCCCGCTATTATAATATCCAAACCAATACGCAGTTTGTTAATGTGAAATTGATTGGCGAGTTACCCGAGATCAATTTTGATGCGATTGAGCCCTATATTAATGACTACGAGGGGATAGATGTTTTAGAAGACATACTGCCGCTTTCTAACTTTAAGTTTGAAGGTTTTACAGTGATAACCCTTACCGATGTAACCTTGCCTCACGCGGTTGAAAGCATCCGCAACGAGCTGGTTAACCATTCCAATAAGGAAGCCGATCAGTATGATCAGATCATCGATTCATTGAAAACGCTTTCTGAAAATTCGGCTATCGAGTTTGGTTTGCTGCCTTTTTTAACAGTCAACAATAAACTGATATTTGATACAAACGAATGTTCGCAAAGCGTACTCATTTCATCGGCGAAGGAGTTTAGCCTGGCAGAAGAAACATTTTATGCCATTACCGACGATTATAAGCAGAATCCCAAGCCTGTATTTTTCCGGTCGCTGACTGATGAGAAGGTATCAAAGCACCCCTTCCTGAATATTTTAAAACAGGCGGGTATCAAGTCGTACGGTATCTTCCCGGTTTATTACAACAAAAAAATGGCCGGTATTATGGAGGTTTATTCTTATCAGGAGATCGTGTTTTATGAAAAGCTGTTGTCGAAGTTACAGGCGGCTATTCCCCTGGTAGCTCAGTTGCTGCAAAACAGCATCGACCAGTTTGCCTTCCGTATAGAAACCATTATCAAAGATAAATTTACCTCGTTACAGCCATCGGTTCAGTGGAAATTTAACGAAGTGGCCTGGAATTATCTGAAAAAGGGCAACCGGAAAAAGAAAAACCAGGAAATAGAGACTGTAGTTTTTGATGATGTGTATCCATTGTTTGGTGCTGTTGACATCCGCAACTCTACTATCGAACGTAATAGTGCCTTGCAGGAGGATCTAAAAGCGTTGCTAACCATTATTATGGAAACGTTAACGGTACTAAAAAAACATATTCATCTCACACTCACCGATAGGTTGATATATAAATGTGAGGAGTGGCTGGAAAAAGTGAACGGCTTTATAACCACCAACGATGAGTTAATGCTGGATGGTTTTCTGCGGGATGAGGTAAATCCCTTCCTTGACCATTTCCGGAAAAACTATCCGAACGAAAAAGAGGTGATCGATCGCTATTTTGATTCCCTTGGTGAAGAAAATGGCCTTTCGTATACCAATAGGCGCAACCTGGAGGCATCTATGCAACTGATCAACACTTCCATCAACCATTACCTGGAGCAGGCACAGGAAGAAGTACAGGGATCGTACCCATGCTATTTTGAAAAGTTTCGAACAGATGGGGTAGAATATGATATTTACATAGGGCAATCTATAGCGCCAGACAAGGCATTTGATGTGCTGTATTTAAAGAATATTCGCTTGTGGCAGCTCAAGTCAATGGCCGAAATAGCCAGGCTTACCCATAGCTTAACCGATCAGCTTTCAAGGCCTTTGCAAACTACGCAATTGATATTTATACACTCAAATCCTATCGATATCAGCTTCAGGAACGATGAAAGGCGCTTTGATGTGGAAGGGGCTTATAACATTCGGTACGAGGTGGTCAAAAAACGCATTGATAAGGTTTTAATAGCCGGCACTATTGAACGTTTAACCCAGCCCGGCAAAATAGCCCTGGTTTATTTTAACCAGACAGAAGCGGCCGAATACATGGAATATATTAAATACCTGCAGGAAGAAAATATATTGCTGGATGACCTGGAAGAGCTTGAATTGGAGGAATTGCAGGGTGTTACCGGCTTAAAAGCACTAAGGGTTGGTGTTAATTACGAAATAGCTTTAGAAAAATAAAACTATTTTTGTAATATACAATGGTTCTACTATTGCTAAACAAAAACCATATCATGCGGCCTGCTAAAAACGTGTTTAAATTATTATTCCTGTTTTTAACGGGAGTTCTCCTGTTAGGTCCGCAATGCTTAAAAGCACAGGTTACCGGCGATAGCATAAAACTGGCCATAGAACCCACCTATAATGATGTAAGCGGGACACACCGGTTTTTCCTGGGCGAAAATTACCGGAAACTTTGGGCCGCACCTGTTAAGCTTCCCATATTTCATATCGCTACAGAAAAAGGGGGCTTAAAAATTCTGCAAAAGGGCGGAGGGCAGCAAACCAAATCATTGCGATTGGAAGACCCTACCGGTCAGCAATGGGTATTGCGTACCATTCAAAAATACCCGGAGAAGGGTTTACCTGTTGATCTTAGGCCTACGGTAGCCAAAGATATACTGCAGGATCAGGTATCGGCAGCACATCCGTTCTCGGCGCTTACGGTACCGCCACTGGCACAAGCATTGGGTGTGCCGCACTCCAACCCCAAAGTAGTTTATGTGTCAGATGACCCGGCACTGGGCGATTACCGGAAAGATTTTGCCAACCAGGTTTTCTTATTTGAAGAACGCGAGCCCCTTGATGCCGACAAGACGGACAATACCCTAAAAGTACAGCGGAAACTGCAGGAAGATAATGACAACCGGGTTAACGAAAAAACGGTTTTAAGGGCACGCCTGCTGGATATGCTCCTGGGCGATTGGGACAGGCACGAAGACCAGTGGCGCTGGGAAAAGATAGATGGCAAGCATGAAACCATTTATGAACCTGTGCCGCGCGACCGTGACCAGGTGTATTACAAAACATCGGGTGTATTACCCTGGATAGTAGCCCATCAATGGTTAAAATCAAAGTTTCAGGGGTATAGCAACGAGATTAGAGATATCAACGGCTGGAACTTTAATGCCCGTTATTTCGACCGTTACTTTTTAAACCAGTTAAGCGAGGATGACTGGAAGGAGCAGATCAGCTTTGTACAATCGAAATTAACGGATGAGCTGATCAACAAGGCTATGAAACTGATGCCCGATACGATCTATCAGCTTTCTGGTAAAGAGATAGCCGCAAAAATGATAGCCCGCAGGAATGGACTTGCCAAACAAGCGTTGGAATACTATCGTTTTATATCTCGTGAGGTAGAGATCCCGGCGAGTGATAAAACGGATCAGTTCACCATTCACAACGAAGCGGATGGTAATTTAACCGTAACGGTTAACAAGATCAAAAAGGATGGCAGCATCGATAAAGTAACCTATCACCGTACATTTACACCTTCGGTAACCAAAGAAGTCAGGCTATATGGTTTCGCCGGTGATGATGTGTTTTCAGTTACCGGCAGCCAGCCTTCGCCCATCAAAGTGCGTATGGTAGGTGGGGATGGTATGGATAGTTTTGCTGTAAACGATAGTTTGCATAATAAGCGCAATTTATATATTTACGACCGATCCGATCAGCAGAATAAGTTACCGCTGTTATCCCAGGCAAAAAATAAAACCTCAACGGATACCGCTGTAAATAGTTACGATAAAACCAGCTATAAATTCGACCGTTTTGAGCCCATTATTTTAGCTAACTACAGCAATGATATCGGCGTATTGCTTATAGGTGGTTTTTCGTATGAAAAACATGGTTTCCGGAAAGAGCCTTATTCTTTTAGGGAGGAATTTTTAACCAACTATTCGCTCGCGCGGAAATCATTATTGTTTACCTATGTAGCCGAATGGAAAAAGCTGATAGGCAATAATGATTTTGGTATCAATATACTGTCGCGGGGGCCAAACAACCTCAGTAACTTTTTTGGGATAGGTAATAATACCGTTTTTGAAAATAAGGATGACCATAAGATATCTTACTATCGTAACCGCTATGATTATGTTACCGGCGATGTTTCGTTACATCATACTTATGGCAACTGGCGCATAAGCGCAGGCATAGCCGGGCAGTTTTATAATAGCCAGGCATCCAACAACGATGAGCGTTTTTTGAATGATTATAACCGGGCATATCCCAATGAAAAAGTATTTGGCACCAAGGTTTATGGCGGAGTAACAGCAAATGCCAGGTTGGATACGCGTAATAAATTGATTATCCCTACACAAGGGGTCTTATGGAATACAACCATCAGCGGTTTTTCGGGTGGTGGCGCTGGTAGTCACAATACTTATGGGCAGGTCTTGTCCGAGTTTAGCTTTTACTTAAATCCCGATAGGGATTCTGTTTTGGTGATAGCTAACCGCACCGGCTTAGGTACAACCGTAGGCGATGCAGCTTATTTTCAATTGATGAAACTCGGCGGGGCGCAAAATTTCAGGGGTTTCCATACCAACAGGTTTACCGGTAAAACCATCGCCTACAATAACCTGGAGCTCCGTTTAAAAGTGCTCGACTTTAGCTCATACCTGTTACCAGGCTCCTTAGGCATTATCGGATTTAACGATGTAGGGCGGGTTTGGCAACCAGGTGAATCATCCGACCAATGGCATGATGGTTACGGAGGCGGTATCTACCTGATACCCGCTCAACTGGTACTGATTGAAGGGGTGGTTGGTTTTTCCAAAGAAGGCGCTTTGCCCTATATATCGATAGGTTTCAGGTTTTAAATAGACATTCTAAAGACTTCGTAAGTCTTTACCCATCATTTTATAAAATAACAAGAGAATAAAAACAGATAACGTTTGGGATGAATTGACACTTAACCGGTAATATTTATGCAAAAAGTGGGTTTACACATTTTTTGCATAAATTTAAATAAGTATTTGATTATCAAATATATAATTCAATGTAAACCGTGAAAAGTGTAAACCATGTAAACCCACTTTTTGGGGTAATAAAGTGATTTTAAGACTTACGAAGTTTTTAAAACTTCGTAAGTCTTTCTCTTAAAAGTTTAGAGTAAAAGGATATCTATCTGATGCGCATGCACCATATTTACTACCGGAGACCAGGCGAAAACCGTAAACCTGCCATCTTGCGAGGCTACCAGCGCTATGGCATCCTTTTGATCAAATACAAACTGAGCAGCCGATAAATGCCTTGTGCCTCCATTTTGTGCCGGGTGGATGATTTGGGTAGAGCAGCCAACTACTGGCTCTGTAACAATAATTTCCTCAACGCGAACGCTTTTAGATGATCGGCCTATCTTGGCTCCGAATGCCAGCAATTCGTGTTTGTCGTTGATCACAGTAGCTCCATCTATAGAGGTTAAGCCACCAATGGTATCTACCGCACGGCGCAGCTTTTCCTGCCAGGAGGTATGGTATTTTTCGATGCCCTCGTGTATCATCAGATCGGTAAGACCAGAGAAGGCTGGGGATACCGGGTAAGATATCGGTGTAATGATCGATTCCCTCCAGTCGTCGTTCCCGGAAGGTACTACCAGCAAGATCCCGCCACGACGGTGAGCTTGCATAGAAGCAGCCAGCTGTACCAATACATTCACCGGGTCGTTCCACAACGATGGCAGGGTAAAATCAAGCATGGAAGTGAGTATAGTAGGGCAATCGGACAAGGTTGAACCCTGCTCATCTACCACCTTGATGTCATCACCTTTTAAAATAGCGATGTTTACAAATTTGCCAAAACCATCGACTCTGCGGTGCTTGATCACCAGCAGGCCCGGTTCTATAACTTCCAATACAAAACAATAAGCGGGTATGGCTAAAGTGGTTCCCCAAACGTAAAGTCCATCATCATCAATCCACACACCTAAATGGATGCCTGGTTGCTGAACCGCAGATGCAAACTTGGTGAGAATATTGGGAGCGAGCGGTATTTTATGACCAAACAGCAAAGGCTGCCCGGCACTTTCAGGCGGCAGAAATGCTAAAGTAAACTTTGGCGAATAGCCCTCTTCACGCCGCAAACTTGCCCAAAAGGCTATATCAATTATATTTTCAATGGTGTTGATATCAGGAGTAGGGGCGGCAACGTCTTCCGTATCGGCATTAGCATTCACTAACGAATGAAAATATTTAAAATGCCTTTCAATGGCAGGCGCTACAACCCTGGCAGCTTTATAAGTAGGTTCTGAAGTGGTGCTGCTGGTTTTCATTTTTTTCAAATAGAGGGCTTGTTATCTTACCAAAAATAACGCTATTTACCTGCCATCACAAACAAATAGCTCAAAATTGCAATTAACGGATAATTCTGTTTTAGTAAAGTAATATCTTAATTTTATAATCAGGAGCATCGTCTTTATATTGATATTTGTATGTTATGTACCAAACGCTCTTACAATATATTATTGATTACTCGCTAATGCAAGTATCAGATCAGGAATTTAAACTGATACAGGCAGCTTTCAAACCCAAAAAACTGCGTAAAAAACAATACCTGCTGCAGGAGGGCGATGTGTGTAAATATCTTTCATTTATAGCCAAAGGCGCAATGCGGCAGTATGTTGTTGATGATAAAGGCGTCGAACATATTGTACGCTTTGGTATTGAGCGCTGGTGGATGGCCGATTATGAAAGTTTTACCACCAAAACGCCCTGCAGTTATGATATTGATGCTATTGAAGATACCGAGCTCTTTCAGATCAGCAGCGAACATCTGGAGGAGTTAAAGGAGAAAGTTCCGGCTATTGACGCCATGATCGAAAAAATGAACCAGCGGAGTTACGTGTCTCATCAAAAACGCATCCGCTCATCCATCAGTCAAACTGCAGAAGAGCGCTTTACCGATTTAATGAATACTTACCCCGAATTTTTGCAGCGTTTTCCTCAAAGTATGATCGCCTCTTACCTGGGCATTTCTCCCGAGACATTAAGCCGTATACGTAAGCAAATGACTTTGAAGTAATAGTACCCCCGCTTGCAAATTATCCATACTTTTGCCACTTTAATACAGGTATGGATCAGCTCACAACTCCGGGGAAATTGAAATTGCGAATTGCCTGCGGGGTATTCTTTTTTATTTCGGGGTTTGGATATTCATCGTGGGCTTCACGTATCCCATCCATACAGCAACAATTACACTTGAACGAAGGCCAGTTGGGGGCCGTATTATTTGCCCTGCCTATAGGCTTAATGCTTACTATCCCTATAACTGCAAAAATGTTAAAGCATTTCAGCAGCCGGAGTATTATGCTGGTGGGCGCTATCGCTTTTAATCTTTTACTGTGTTTACCTGGTTTTACAGCCTATATATGGCAACTGGTAGTATTGCTGTTTTTCTTTGGTTCTGCACGTAACATATTCAATCTTTCGGTAAACGCCCAGGCGGTGAGTGTACAGGGCTTTTATGACCGGTCTATCATGGTTACGTTTCACGGTATCTGGAGTATGGCTGGGTTTGCCGGCGCTGCTGTGGGATATTTGATGGTATCTTATAATGTAGCCCCTTCTTACCACTTATTGTTTGTTGGAATCAGCATGATCATTATCACACTGATCTTTTACCCGCATGCTTATTATGAAAAGCCGGTTAATAAGATCAATCGCTCGGTTTTTACCTTGCCCGATAAACACCTGATCAAATTCTCGCTGATCTGCTTTGCATCCATGGCCTGTGAGAATACCATGTATGATTGGAGCGGTATCTATTTTCAAAAAGTGCTTCATGCTTCAAAACCAGCGGCAACGGCTGCATTTGTAGTATATATGGTATCTATGACCATCGGCCGGTTTACCGGGGATAAGCTTGTGGCATCGGCAGGTATAAAAAAAGTGCTTAGTTTTAGCGGTATTTTGATATTGACTGGTTTGTTGTTTTCTGTCCTTTTACCATATAGTTATACAGTATATGTGGGTTATGCGATGGTGGGGATGGGGGTATCCTGCGTGGTACCGTTAGTGTTCAGTATGGCGGGCAAATCGCAAAGTATGAATACAGGGCAGGCGTTGGCCGCTATATCAACAGTAGGCTATCTGGGCTTTTTGATCATACCACCGGCGGTAGGTTTTATAGCGCAAGCGGCAGGATTACGCTGGGCCTTTGGTATTGTGGCTGGTTTCGGGGCCTTGATCATTGTTATGGTATCAAAGCTTAAACCGCAAGCCGAAGCTGTGGTTACATCCTAAACTCTTGATAAATGTCAAGGTAATTTTTTGCTTTATATCATTTAGCAGCTTTTGGGCTTATCTCACCTTTGCTATGTAAATAAAAACATAGCAATAATGAAAAAGATAGTTTTAGTAACCGGAACCAGTACAGGATTCGGCAAATTAATAACCCAAACGTTATCAAAAGAAGGCCATACTGTAATAGCCGCCATGCGCGGAGTGAACGATAAGAACCAGGCGGTTGCCCGGGAGCTCGCTGCATTGCCCGGTGTTGATGTGGTTGAGCTTGATGTAACGAGTGATACCTCTGTGCAGGAAGCATTTGCAAAAAGCCTTGCTAAATATGGCCATATTGATGTATTGGTGAATAATGCGGGTTTAGCCGGTTTTGGTGTAACCGAAGCCTATACGCTTGACCAGGTAAGACGCCTGTTCGAGGTGAATTTCTATGGCGTGTTGCGCACTTATAATGCGGTGCTGCCATCTATGCGAGCGCGTAAAGATGGGCTGATCATTAACCTTTCAACCGGAGCCAGCGGTTTTACTTTGCCTTTTATGGTGCCTTACATGGCTTCTAAATTTGCCATGGAGGCCCTTACCGAAGGTTTTCAGCATGAGTTAAAAGATTACGGTATCGAAAACGTATCTATCCAAAGCGGGGTATATCCAACCGAAATGAATACCGGCGTTAAGCCCGGGGTTAATGCCGATAAGGAAGATATTATAGCAGCTTATGGAAGTGTCGCTGTAGACACTTTTAACGCTATGGGTACAGCGCTGTTTGGCAAAATGGCCGAGTTTAAAATGGATCCGCAAACCATAGCCGATGGTGTGTTGGAATTGATCAATAAAGAGAAAGGTACACGCCCCTTACGTTTTCCATTGGACGCCGTTGCACAGGGTACAGATCATGAGTTTGTAAAATCTCGTGCGGAGATCAAAGACAGATGGGCCAAACAATATGGATTTAACCTATAATTGCATCAAATTAAAAGTCCGGTAAAAAACACCGGGCTTTTACTCATCAAAAACCACCACAAAATGAGCAATATTATAACCGAAACTAATGCGCTATCATTGCTGAACACAGCAATTAAAGTGGCTATATCTAACTGGGAGCTGCAAAATACCCGTCTTAATTCGTTGTTAGACAAATTAAGCGACGAACAACTGGCCGCGCAAACGGCACCTGGACGTAACAGCGGCGTATATCTGCTGGGACACCTTACCGGCGTAAGTGACGGTATGTTCACCTATCTGGAACTAGGCGACAGGCTACATCCTGAGCTAGATGAGTTGTTTCTGAGAAACCCTGAGGCTGCTGGGCTGCAAAGACCATCAATAGTGGAATTGAAGGCTTATTGGACTGAAGTAAATGCACAACTTAAACAAAAAATAGAAGCATTGCCTGTAGAAGCCTGGTTTGCTAAACACAGCGCTGTGTCGGCAGAAGACTTTGAGCGGGAACCGCATCGTAATAAACTGAATATTCTGATCAACAGAACCATTCATCAGGGATATCATTTAGGGCAATTAGTTTACCTGTTGAGCAAACCAAACGTATAAAGGGCTTTACGTGACAATTCGGTGAAATGAATTTGACAAAAGGATGGTAAATAAAATTTAGATCCTTTATACTTTTGCCTAACGCTGTTAAATAAATTAACAAGCGTTAAAATAAACCGGGAACTGAGATAAAACCCGGTTGTTTTTGTAAAATCATTTAACACTGTTAAATAATTTAATTAAGTAAAAAAGTGGCAAGCAAAGAACGGATACAACGCTTAAAAGAAGAAACCAGGATCAATATCTTGGATGCTTCCCTCCAAATTGTAAAGGAGGAGGGTTGGCAAGCTTTGAGCATGCGTAAAATTGCCGATGTAATTGAATATACTGCGCCCATTATATATGAGTATTTTGCTAATAAGGAAGCCATCCTGTTAGAGCTTACCCGGAAAGGTTACCTGATATTGACCCGGGATTTACAGGAGGTGAGAGCTAAATATGAATTGCCGGCAAAACAGTTGGAGGCCATGTGGCTTGCCTACTGGGATTTTGCGATGAAGAATAAAGAACTTTATCAATTGATGTTCGGTGTAGAAATGAATTGTTGCTGCGATATGGTGGCAACCCTCGAAGAATCAGAAGGGCCGTATAACGAATTCAGTCAGGCTATTATTGAACTCATGCACATTGAAAACCCAACCAAAGATATGGTATGTTTAAAATACTACACTTTTTGGTCTGTAGTACACGGATTGATCTCGATCAATATCCTGCGCAGGGGTTACTCTGATGAAATGAACCAACAGGTATTAAAGGATGCTATCGGAACAATCATCAAATCAATAGAAAGGGCTTAAAATTTTGCCTGGATTAAAACAATGTTAAATCATTTAACACTGTTAAACATATAAAGTTTAAACATCTATCTATCAAACATATAAATACAAACAATCATGGACATCAAATTTTACATGCTACTCATTAACGGTATTAAGAAGCTTAAAACTGTTAAAGCCAGCACTGCTTACAAAGCGTGTTAGCTGCATACAACCGGATCATATACATATGAACATAACTCAATCAACATATATGCAGACCGCAGGGTCAATTTTTAACTCCTATCATTTATCATCATCAAAAATTAATTATTTATGAAAAGTTTCATTTTAGCGCTTTTAGCACTTTCATTATATGGTTGCTCTTCAAAGCCGCAAACGCAGCAGGCTCCGCCGCCACCATCTTTACCCGTAGCTGCTGTTACAGCAGGTACACAAACTACTTATCAAGATTACCCTGCATCAATAGAAGGGATTGTTAACGTAGAAATCCGTCCGCAGGTAAGCGGAACATTAGATAAAGTTTTTGTTGACGAAGGTGCTTTTGTAAACGCTGGTCAACCAATCTTTAAAATTAATGAGCAACCTTACCGTGCTGCTTTAAACAACGCGATCGCTGCCTTGCACGCTGCCGAAGCAACCCAGCTCAATTCACAACTGGAAATTGATAAATTAACTCCATTAGTTGAAAACAAAGTAGTTTCTGACTATCAGTTAAAAACAGCTAAAGCAACCAATCAGGTTTCTAAAGCAAATATCGAACAGGCAAAAGCAAACATAGCAACTGCTCAAATCAATTTGGGTTATACTTTAATTAAAGCTCCTGTAAGCGGTTATATTGGCCGGCTACTTAAAAAACAAGGGAGTTTAGTTACTCCGGCAGATGTTGACGCGCTTACTCAACTATCAGATGTGCATGATGTACGTGTTTATTTCTCATTAGGCGAAAAGGATTTTATAAACTTTAAAGAACAATATCCTGGTCAAACCTTAAGTGAAAAATTAAAACAACTGCCAGCCGTATCCTTATTATTGGCTGACGGTACAGAGTATGCCAAACAAGGTAAAATAGATATGATCGACGGTCAGTTTGATAAAAACACCGGCGCTATCACCGTACGTGCAAGTTTCCCTAATCCACAAGGTTTAATACGTTCAGGTAATACTGGCAGAGTACGTCTAAGTCTTGAACATAAAGACGCCTTAATTATACCTGAATCAGCCACTGTTGATATGCAGGATAAAGTATTTGTGTTTACCGTTGGTGATAGCAGCAAAGTGAAAAAAGCGGCCATTACTATTGTTGGTAAAAACGGTGACAATTATCTGGTTAAAGACGGCGTAAAAGTAGGCGACCAGATTGTGTTAAGCGGTGTTGATAAATTACAAGAGGGTATGGTTATCCAACCTCAAAAAGCTACAGATAAAGTAGCTGACGCCGCTGTAACAAAAAAATAATACATACACTTAAACTTTAAAGTCATGTTTCAGAAATTTATAGAAAGACCGGTATTATCAACTGTTATCTCCATATTATTGGTGATAGTTGGTATACTTGGTTTAACAAAACTGCCCTTAGAGCGGTTTCCAAATATCGCGCCTCCGTCGGTATTGGTATCTGCTGTGTATCCGGGCGCTAATGCCGAGACTATTTTACGTTCCGTGACTCCGTCATTGGAAGAGGCCATCAATGGTGTGGAAAACATGACCTACATGACCTCCACTGCCAGTAATGACGGTACACTGGGTATCACCGTTTACTTCCAGCAAGGCACCAACCCGGATCAGGCTGCTGTAAACGTTCAAAACCGTGTTTCACAAGCAACCAGTCAATTACCTGCCGAGGTTGTACAATATGGTATAACTACTACCAAACAACAAAATAGCTTTATTGGAGCTATGGGTATTTACTCAGAAGATCCAAAAAAATACGACGCGACCTTTGTAAACAACTATGCACAGATCAATATTATTCCTGAGATCAAACGTATCCCGGGTGTAGGTTCTGCCAGTGTATTTGGTGGTATTAAGGATTACTCCATGCGTGTTTGGTTAAATCCAACTCAATTGGCTACATATAAAATTACACCTGCCGAAGTAATGGCCGCTATACAGGACAAAAACCTGGAGGCTGCACCTGGTAGACTTGGTGAGCGTAGCAATGAAGCATTTGAATATGTAATTAAATATAAAGGTAAACTTACCACACCAGAGGAATATCAAAATATTGCTATCCGTGCAAATGCAGATGGTTCCGTACTGCGTTTAAAAGATGTAGCACGTGTTGAACTGGGCGCTTATAGCTATAGCAGTGTTAACCGCTTAAACGGATACGAAGGTATTACTATTGGTATTATTCAATTATCAGGCTCAAATGCCAACGAGATCCAGATTGCCATTGATAAGCTGATGGTGAAATTATCAAAAGATTTCCCGGCAGGTATCAAATTCAATCAGTTTTATCGTACCAAGACCGACCTTGATGAGTCAATTGATCAGGTTGAGCATACATTGGTAGAGGCCTTTATATTGGTATTTATCGTAGTATTTATATTCTTGCAAGATTTTAGGTCAACATTGATCCCGGCCATAGCGGTTCCGGTGGCCATTATTGGCACCTTCTTCTTCATGAACCTGTTTGGCTTCTCTGTTAACTTGTTAACCTTGTTCGCTCTGGTGTTGGCCATCGGTATTGTGGTGGATGACGCGATTGTGGTGGTGGAAGCGGTTCATGCCAAAATGGAGGATAATCCAAAACTTACCCCAAAAGAGGCAACTACCGAGGCTATGCACGAAATTAGCGGTGCCATTATATCAATTACATTGGTTATGGCGGCGGTGTTTTTACCGGTTAGTTTCATGACAGGTTCAACAGGTATATTTTACCGGCAGTTTGCGTTAACAATGTCTATAGCCATCATTATTTCGGCTGTTAACGCTTTAACTTTAAGCCCGGCCCTGGCTGCTTTATTCTTAAAGAATAAACATACTGCCGATGGTCATGAAGCGCCTAAAAAAGGTTTTGTCGAAAAATTTTACGCTGGTTTTAACGGTGGGTTCAATTATATGACCACCAGATATGTTGGAGCCTTAAAGATCCTTATTCGCAATAAATGGATCAGTATGGCTGGCCTTGCATTAATAGTTGTTGCTACAGTTTACCTGGTAAACAGAACAAAAACAGGCTTTATTCCAACAGAAGACCAGGGCTTCGTGGCTATCGCGGTTTCAACACCATCCGGAACTTCATTAGCCAATACCAGTAAAATAATCAATCAAGCCGAAAAAGAATTGAGAGCTTTACCATCAGCAAGATTTGTGATGGCATTGTCTGGCTTTAACTTTTTAACGCTATCAAACAGCCCATCAGCAGGTCAGATCTTCCTGTTGTTAAAACCTAATAAAGAAAGAGGGGCCGTTAAGAATATTGATGATATACAAAATATAATAAGAGGCAAATTAGCCGGTATACCAAGTGGTACGTTCTTCGTGTTCAGCTTTCCAACAGTTCCCGGATTTAGTAACGTAGAAGCTTTGGACGTTCAGCTTCAGGACAGAACCAACGGCAGACTGGATAAATTTAGCGGCGTAGCCAATAACTTTATCGGAAAGCTGATGGCAAAACCGGCAGTAGCTTATGCCTTTACTTCTTATAAAGCCAATTACCCTCAATTACAATTAGAGGTTAATGACGAAAAGGCTAATCAATTAGGGGTAAATGTCAGAGACATTTTATCAACCATGCAGGCTTACTTCGGTACTGCGCAAGCATCAGACTTTAACCGCTTTGGTAAATATTATCGTGTGATAGTTCAAGCTGATATTGCCGACAGAACCGACCCTGCATCTATTGACCGTGTATTTGTTAAAAACAAAGCAGGAGAAACCGTACCTATTAACACTTTGGTTAAACTAACCCGAGTTTATGGTTCAGAAACTGCTTCACGTTATAACCTGTTTAACTCTATTGAGGTTCAAGCCATTCCTAAACCAGGCTACAGCTCTGGTGATGCTATTAAGGCTATCGAGGAAACAGCTAAAGAAGAATTGCCAAATGGTTTTGCTTATGAGTTCTCGGGCCAAACACGTGAGGAGATCTCTTCAGGCGGTCAATCGGCTGTGATATTTATGCTTTGTTTGATATTTGTATACTTCTTACTATCAGCACAGTATGAAAGTTACATCCTGCCACTGGCAGTAATACTTTCCATCCCTACAGGTATATTCGGTGTGTTTGTGGTATTAGGCTTAACCGGTATCGAAAATAATATCTATGTACAGGTAGCCTTGATCATGCTCATCGGTTTGTTGGCCAAGAACGCCATCCTTATTGTGGAGTATGCGGTACAGCGACGAAGAGCAGGTCATACTTTGGTTGAATCGGCTATAGAAGCAGCCAGATTAAGGATAAGACCGATCATCATGACATCACTGGCCTTCGTATTCGGTTTGTTCCCGATGAGTATCGCAACAGGTCCGTCTGCACAAGGTAACCACTCTATCAGTATTGGTGCAGCAGGTGGTATGCTTTCAGGAGTAATCCTGGGTTTATTCATCATACCGGTACTGTTTGTGATATTCCAATACTTGCAGGAAAAAGTTTCAGGAGCACCTAAAGCACCAGCGAATAATGGTGGTAAAGATGTTCATGTAACAGACTTTGAACTGGCTAAAAATTAATTTTAGTATATGTCAATGGTGAGTATCAGGTATCAATAATTAAAAAAGTTGTATTTGAGATTGTTAATCAATCTTGATACTTGATACTCACTACTTGATACTGAAAAATGAAAATTACTAACTCAATAATTAATCGATGAAACCATATATAAAACCATACGCCTTATTAATACTGGCAGTTGCTTTCATAAGCGCCTGTAAAGTATCAAAGGATGTGGCTACACCAAAAGCAGAGCTGCCTGCTAATTTCAGAAATGCAGCCAATACCAGCGATACCAGCAGTATTGCTGATATTCAATGGAAAAGCTTTTTTACCGATGCTACTTTGCAAAAGCTAATCGATAGCGCTATTGCTAAAAATTACGATATGCAGATAGCTGTTAAAAACATCGAAGCATCGCAGTTATTATTTAAACAGGTAAAATGGAACTACGTTCCCGAGCTGGATTTAAATGTAACGGCTAATACCAACAGGCCTTCTAATAATAGTTTGAATGGTTTAAGTACAAGCACTTTCCTGAAAACGAAGCATGTAGAGGACTACAATGCTAATCTGGCCCTGACCTGGGAAGCTGATATCTGGGGTAAGATCCGCAATCAAAGCAGATCAGCATTAGCATCGTACCTTCAAACAGCCGAAGCTAAAAAGTTGCTTCAGACTAATATTGTGGCCAGCGTATCACAAGGTTATTATAATCTGCTGATGCTGGATGATCAGTTGGCTATCGCACAAAAAAATGTAAAGCTTAATGACAGCACTTTGCGTATTATCCGTTTACAATTTGATGCAGGTCAAACTACATTATTGGCGGTACAACAGGCCGAAGCTCAACGCTTATCCGCCGCTCAGTTGGTACCGGGATTTGAACAGAACATCGCTATTCAGGAGAATGCCATTAAGATATTAACCGGTTCACTTCCTGACAGGGTTGAACGTACTGTTCGTTTAGAAGAAGTTACCATTCCTGATAATCTATCAGCCGGTGTACCATCGGCCGTAGTAAGTCGCAGACCGGATGTGAAAAGTGCAGAATTAGCCTTAACCATTGCTAATGCTAATGTTGGTATCGCGCAGGCTAATATGTACCCTTCATTAACTATTACGGGTAGCGGAGGTTTAAATAGCTTTAAAGCCAGCAACTGGTTTAACATCCCGGCTTCCTTATTTGGTACCGTAGCCGGTGCGGTGGCTCAGCCATTATTACAGCACAGACAACTGAAAACTCAATATAAAGTTGCTTTGGTTGATCGCGAAAAAACTGTTTTACAGTTTAGACAATCTGTTTTAAATGCTGTAGGTGAAGTATCTGACGCTTTAGTAAAGATCGAAAAGCTGAAAACACAACAAGGTATTATTGCCGATCGTGTGAGCACCTTGCAAAAAGCTACCAGCAATGCTAACCTGTTGTTCAGAAACGGCCAGGCTACTTACCTTGAAGTGATCACTGCTCAAAGTAATGTATTGCAAAGCGAGCTTGATCTGGCAACCGTAAAGAATGCACGTTTAAACGCTGTATCTGATTTGTACCGCTCAGTAGGCGGTGGCTGGAAATAAAAATAACTCCACCCAATATATATGCAAAGCGGCCCTGTTTATTACGGGGCCGCTTTTTTGGTTAAAGTGGGTTACTTATAACCCTGATACATTGAAATGTGTATAGCTTGTAAACCCTAAAAAGGTGTTGTCATTCGGCACGCCATTTGGTGGATTGATCTCTCTTAATGATTTCAGGTTAGCTGTTTTGTAATGGTTGTATGCCACCTCGGTACCAGGGAATACCGGGCTTGAGGTTGAGCAATAATTGCAACCGGTACTTTGATTATAAGCACTTCTCATAAAATCATAACCAGCACTAATCCTGTTGGAGTTGGCTGTCCAGATGGAACCATCGCCTTGTATGCCGGCAATTTGTGCGGCATAAGCCAGTGCAGTCAGGGTATATTGATAGTGCACACAATCTTGCCTGTCGCACAGTTCAGGGAGCGTACCATTGCTTTGTATAACTATTGGCAGATAGTTTTTAATTATATCTTCACCATTCTGGAAAACGGTAGCGCTGTTTAAAAATACCCCAATGGCCATCTTAGCGTATCCGGCTGAAGTATCCCAATTGTTATTGTACGATGTAGGCGTATTATTGATATAATTGTTTTTAACCAGGTTAAGGAAATTACTGAATTGGGTAATATCCGCAGCCGACCAGCCGGCACCTACACCATTAACTTTGTAATATCTGATAATCTCGGCGGCGGCAACAAAACTCGGCGTTGTCCAGGAAGCTTCCAGATCTGGCTGATTCGGATTGGTAGATGAATCTTTCAAGCCATAGCCCTGGAAATTGTATGCCCAGCCATTTAAAATAGCAATGGTTTGTTGTGCATAGCTTGCAGTGCCGGTTTTGGCCCATCTTAGTGCCGTGGCATAGGCTAGTTCGGCATCCTTACGGATCTGATCTTTGGATGGGGTAGTAGCACCGTTTGAACCTACTACCACTGTTGCTGGAAATGAAGTAGGATAGGAGTGACTGTTAATGTAATCCAGAACTTTTTGGTAATAAGCTGTGCGGGTTGCATCGCCTCCGTTTACCTGTCCTGCTACCAGATCCAGGCTGGCTTGTGTGTTTAATACCCCCGGGTGTACAAAGGTAGTTACTGCACTTGCAGCCAGTTTATCAGATTTGGCAGCATTGCCGGATGCTGCGTTTTCCTGATTTGATGACTTTTTACATTGGTACAAAAATGTACTCCCGGCAACCAAGCCAATGGCGATCAGCGTAGAGCTGATTTTTTTGTTTTTCATAATTTAAAGTTTAGTATATGGTTTATTATTTGGTTTGCAAAAGCACATAAAAATCCTGTTCGGAGTTTGCAGGATCTCCGTTCGGTATTTTTATCAAAAAATTATTATTATTCGGTATATATTGGTAAACCAAATCTATATGATATGTATGTTACAACAAGCTGTTGTTGAGGAATTTATTTACGAAAACGTTTGCGTTTTAGCTATAAAAATATCGAATTTTTAGGGTTACATGGCTAAGCATAGTGTATCTTAAAGCTCCGGGTACATACAATACTTAGTGTAATTGTCTATAAAAAAAATATTATTATATAATGCTGAAAAATACATAAAGAATAAACCTTTGCGTTTTTTTGAATAAACCGGCTGTTTAAAAAAAATGGCGCTCTATCAGATCATTAATTTTACATATTGCAAATAATTACCCTGAAATAGCCATATTTTTGCTATCATAGCGGTACCCTTGAGAGATTTGAACTTTTTATTGAATGAAATTTAGACTATTAACAGCATTTCTTCTGCTTTCTGCATACGGTTGGGCCCAAAATCTCAACATCATTCCGCAACCGCAATCTATTAACCGGCTGGAAGGTCAGTTTTATTTAAACAACCGTACCACAATTGGTACAACCGATACCGCATTATCTGTTCTGGTTGGTTATTTCCAGAAAGAGGTACATAAAGCAAAAAATGTAGCACTTGTACAAAATGTTGGTTCCGGAAGCTTAATTGATATTAAACTAAGCAGCACTCCGCAAACAGCCGGAGCTTATATTTTAGACATAACACCAGAGCATATCACGGTTTCATCATCCAATAAGGAGGGTGTGTTTTATGGGTTGATGACACTGCTTCAACTCATAAAAGATCAGCAGGCAGATAACGACAATAATTTATGTTTACAGGCCTGTAAAATAGCTGATGCTCCACGTTACCAATGGCGCGGTCTGATGCTTGATGAAGCAAGACATTTTTTTGGTAAAGACAAAGTAAAACAGTTACTTGACTGGATGGCCTATTATAAACTGAATAAGTTTCATTGGCATTTAACCGATGTGCAGGGCTGGCGTATCGAGATCAAAAAATACCCCAAACTGGCAACAGTAGGTGGCATGGGCAATTACAGTGATACCTCTGCTGAGGCTGAGTATTATACGCAAAATGAAATCCGCGAAATTGTAGCTTATGCGGCGCAACGTTTTATAACCGTAATACCCGAAATTGATATGCCCGGGCATGCGACAGCAGCTAATAAAGCCTATCCCGAGTATTCGGGCGGTAGCGTTGCCGGTTATCCCAATTTTACCTTTAATCCGGCTAACGAAAATACTTACCAGTATCTGGCTGATATTATCAGAGAAACCAATTCGTTATTTCCGGCACGCATGATCCATTTGGGTGGTGATGAAGTTGCCTATGGCGTTAAAGCGTGGTCGCTGGATACGGCTATTGCCCGTATGATGCAAAAGAAAAATTTTGATGGTGTTAGCCAATTGGAGCAGTACTTTTTTAAGCGTATGGCCGATACTGTTACCAGCCTGAATAGTAAGATACTGGCCTGGGACGAAGCCACCGGCGGAAGCCTACCCGCTGATAAAACTATTATTTTTTGGTGGCGTCAAAACTTACCCGGTCAGCTGCACCTTGCCTTGCAGAAAAATTACCAGGTAGTACTTTGTCCAAGGCTACCGCTGTACTTTGATTTTTTACAGGATACGGGACTCGTGGCGGGCAGGAATTGGAATGGCGTATTTAATAGGGTAACGGATGTTTATAATTTTCCCGACAGGCAAGTGTCTGCCGATGAGCTCAATTCCAAACTTATTGTAGGTGTGCAGGCCAATATTTGGTCAGAAACCATAGAGTCTGAAAAACGTCTGGATTTTATGCTTTTCCCGCGTATAGCCGGTTTAGCCGAAGCTGCCTGGACTGCACCAGACCAAAAAAATGAGCTGGCTTTTACAGAAAAATTAAAGGCTGATTTTAAAAACTATGATGCCGCCGGTATTTACTATTATAACCCGTTTGAGCCAAATTTTCATCCCGAGGTTGTTGATTTTGTACCACGTGTTAAGCTGGTTAAAGCCCGGTCATATGTTCGGCATGCTTCAAAAAGAGAACATGGGAAAGTAAGCCGGAAAAAACATAGCAATTCAAAAAAGGATCATAAAAGCTCAAAAAGAGCTCATAAAAAAAGGAAATAACCAAATCGGTTATTTCCTTTTTACCTGTCTTAAAACCTATCTGTAAGTAGAAAGATGGGTTGTTTTTATGCTTAGCATAAATGATTTACCTACGCTTATTTTCACGTTTTTATCCTGCAATAATGCTTTTACTCCTTCGTCGGTTTTAATAGCTTCGTACAGGTCACGTGCTATTGGCGATCCGCTGATGTTGTTGGTCACCTTGCCGTTTTCCATACTGATGTTAAACGTATAACCCGTTTTACTGCGGCCACCTGCCGACTCAAAATCGGTTATATTCAATTTAAACTGCTGATCCTCATTCAGGCTCTTCTTCAAATGCAAACGAATAACCGGCATATACCTTTGCCAGGTACTTAAAAACTTTCTTTCTTCCATACTAAACTATGATTCTATAAAAAATAAGGCCCTCGTGAGGTTATTCTACAAGGGCGTAAAATGATTGTAAGAACAGGTGATATTTCCTGATCCTATTTATTGAAAATTATTGTTTGTTAAATTAAGGTAACGGCGAGCAGCAGGCCTTCCATAATGTTACCGCATGATTTTTCAAAGCTAAGTAAATTAATGTGCAAAGGACTCATGCTGGGATGATAAAAGTTAAACCGGACTTTATTTGATATGATTTAATGCCTGCTGGTATCCTGTAGAGGTAATATAGGGGCTCGTGACCGGCCAATTTAAGACTGTTCATGAGATCAGCGGCGTATTAATTAGTAATTTGCACATATAAATTTTGCCAGCAGAGAAATGACCTACAGCCACAAATTCAAAACCTTACTGACTTGTTTTTTAATCACGCTTGCTTTTATAGCTAAAGCGGCCCCTATCATTTATGTTAACCAGGTGGCTTTTGATACAAAGGGTGCAAAACAGGCGGTTATCCGTAATGATGTTAACCTAAGCGGGCTAACGTTTAACCTGCTCAACTCATCTGGTAAGGTTGCATTTACAGGCGCACTCAAAGGACCTGAGCAAATTGAAGATTGGGTTAAGGGTGCATTTTTTTACCAGGCCGATTTTTCATCATTTAAACAAGCGGGTAAGTATAAATTGAGCATCAGCGTAAACGGCAAAGTATATCTTTCAGATGGTTTTGAGATTAGTGAAAACGCGCTCGCGATAAACACCCTGCCTGCCATCATTAACTATTATAATAAACAAAGGGCTAATACGCCAACAGAGCTCGATGTTGATAAAGCTATCATCCTTTTTGGCAGCAACAAAACCGCGGATGTACGCGGCGGCTGGTGTGATGCCTCGGGAGATGTAAGTAAGTATTTTTCGCACCTGGCTTATGCCAATTATATGTCGCCGCAGCAAATTCCTTTGGTAACCTGGTCAATGGTGAACGCGGTGCAAACTATACCGGGTTTGCTCAAACAGATCAATGCAGAAAATAGTATGACCAGCGAGGCTCTATGGGGAGGCGATTACATCATGCGCTCGCTATCCAAAGAAGGCTATTTTTATATGACCGTTTTTAGCTACTTCAGCAAAGATCCCAAAGCACGCCGTATAGTGGGCTTAAGAGCCAACAGTGTTACAACCGACGAATATCAATGCGCTTTTCGCGAGGGAGGCGGTATGGGTATAGCCGCCCTTGCCCGTATCTCTACTTTAAAAAAAGATGGCGACTATAAATCGGCAGAATACCTTGCTGCGGCTAAACGTGCTTATGCCCATCTGCTCATCAACAATACTAAATATGATGATGACGGTAAGGAAAATATCATTGATGATTATTGCGCATTGATGGCTGCAACTGAGCTTTGGATAGCAACAGATAGTTCATTTTATCAGGACGAAGCCCGCAAGCGGGCACAACATATCGAAAAGCGAATGAGCCCCGCAGGCTATTTTATCAGTAACGACCAGGGGCGCCCATTTTGGCATGCCTCCGATGCCGGTTTGCCCATTATTGCTTTATGCAGATATTTAACTAAGGAGAAAGAGCAGGGTGAAAGAACAGCGGCGTTAACCGTAATCAAAAAAGCGCTTGATTACAACCTGCGTGTAACCAATGAAGTGAATAATCCCTTTGGCTATGCCCGGCAAACTTTCCGCTTAAATAATCAAATCAAGAACGGATTTTTTATACCACATGAAAATGAAACCGGTTGGTGGTGGCAGGGCGAAAATGCCCGGCTGGGCTCATTGGCGACCGCGGCTATAGTTGGCGGTCGTTTGGTTTACCCCGAAAAGAGCGGCTGGGGTGTAAAGAAAGATCTGGCTGTTTATGCATCTGATCAGTTATCATGGATACTGGGCTGCAACCCGTATTCCATGTGCTTTATGTACCAATTTGGCAAAAATAATGTACCGTACATGAGCTCCAGTTTTGGGCATGGATCGGGCAAGGGTGGTATATCTAATGGTATTACCGGGAAAGAAGGCAACCCAGATGGCAGCGGCATTGATTTTAAAACTGAAGATAACGGAAACGAGTGGCGTTGGACAGAGCAATGGCTGCCTCATGCGGCCTGGTTTATGCAGGCCATCACTGCTATTGCCCAGCCTGAATAACATTCAGACTCAAATTTTAGAAATATTGATCATTTCCTTATCTTAGCCTTTGTGAGCCGGGACTAATCAACCGCGGCTAAACATCTGCAAAGCTCAACCAATCATGTGCTTTATTATGCTGTAATGCGGCTGTTAAAGTCGCGTCAAAATCAATGTTATGCTGATAGCTATAATGAAGGTCTGTATTTTTCTCTGTATCCTGATATTACCATTTCGAGGGCCCGCCAGGCGACGGGAAAACACGCCAGATCGACCCTCAAGTGTTAAAGTTTTTTCAAAATATAGTGTGAATGAACGGGGTGGCCTGGAAATGATCGAAACGGATGATCATACCGAAACTAACTAAAACAAATCTCTCAGGCACCGGTAGCGTACCTGAGAGATGAAGGTTATTTTTTACTTTTTTTGGATAGGGCCAGGATCTCGTTTTGCATCATTCGTTCTGATATGATCTTCCTGATGAGTTCAACAGGTAAGGCTTCGCCTGGTGCAAAATGCAGTGTAGAACCAGATACCCTGATATCTTTGAGCTCATCCTTCATAGATTTTACCAGGCTGGGGTTCATGGTGTAAAAGCTGCAGTACTTTTTATTTACTCCGATCCCCACCAGCATGTAATGATACTTGTAGCAAGGCAGCTGATAACTAATCATTTCAATGGCCTGCGGAACGGTGTCTTTGATGATGAGCCTTAACTTTTCCAGTATCGCTCTGAATGCTGCTGGTTGTTGGGCAATATATTCATCGGCATCTCGTGGTGCCGGAAGATCTGAACCTCTCATAGCAGATAAATATACCGAATTGATGATTAGCCTTGCGCGTAGGCTTCCTTTAATACATTAAGGTCAATTTTAACCATCTGCATCATAGCATTCATCACATTGTTGGCTTTTTTGGTGTTTTTATCTTTCAGCATGGCCTCAATTTCTATAGGGCTTACCTGCCATGATAAGCCAAACTTGTCTTTAAGCCAGCCGCACTGGTTTTCTTTTCCACCATCGGCTAATAAGGCATTCCAATAAAAATCAATTTCTTCCTGGGTTTTACAGATAACCGATAATGATATCGCCTCGGTAAACGGAAACCCAGGGCCTCCGTTCAATATCATAAATTCTTGTCCGTCCAGCTCGAAGCGGGCTACCAGTATATCGCCGGCTAATTGTGGATGTGTTTCACCATAGCGGGTAATATCTGAAACTTTTGAGTTTTTGAATATCGAGGTATAAAAATCGAGAGCCTCCTGAACTTTTCCGTTGAACCAAAGGCATGGGGTGATCTTTTGCATAATGTATTCTCCTTAATTTGTTTTAATATGATTTACTTCAATTTGTTTTGTTATACCAAAGTTACCTGAAGCAATCCTACTGAAAAGGGTGTGAATGTGACAATATGCGGGGGCAATTGCGTATTGATAGTATTTGCCTTAAAAAGTAAAAGGCGGTCTGTTAACAGACCGCCTTTTATATGTCGAAAAAGAATTTTCCTTAAGGATTATATCACTCAGGAGTTTTTTGATTTTTCTCCGGCGAATGGTAAAGTAGATATAAAGATAACCATACCTATACCGAAAGTTATAAAACCACCATAAACAACACCGGCAGAAGCCTGAACACCGCTAATAGAATCAGCAGGGTTAAACGCGTGGTTTGGCGTGAAAATAAAGAAACCGCCTATGATTAAGATACCTATTGTTGTGATTAAAAGCCCTAATATTCTTTTCATGTTTTTGATGTGAAACTGTAATACCGCAAATGTATAAACTTTAAAGCAATCAACAAACATCCCTTTATTTTAAATATCAACAGGTAAACTATTTTTACCACCGCTTTTGGTGATATGCTTAATGATTTAAAGTTGATAAATTAGGGCTATAAATTACAAACAGTGCAATTGGTTATATCCTGTTGTAATACCAAACACTTACTATGAACATAAAACATTTAAAAATCGCATTTTTTATCGCGCTTACCTGGTTGGCAGCGTGTAAAGACCCTGATGCAGCGCAGAAGACCGAATTGAGTTTGCACAGTTTTTTAAAAGACACTACAAAAGGTGTACAACAAGGCGGGGTGCAGGTAGTTTCCATCAATACGCCAAAAGGAAAATTTAATGTATGGACAAAGAAAATTGGTAATAATCCTAAGATTAAGTTACTGCTGCTGAACGGCGGACCGGGCGCTACCCATGAGTATTTTGAATGCATGGAAGGCTTTTTACCTGCCGAGGGCATTGAACTGATCTATTACGATCAACTGGGTACAGGAAATTCCGACAATCCTAAAGATACCGCCATGTGGAGCTTACCGCGTTATGTAGAAGAGGTGGAGCAGCTAAGGCAGGCGCTCAAATTAGATAAAGATAATTTTTACCTGCTGGGCCATTCATGGGGTGGTATCCTGGCTCTGGAATACGCGTTTAAATATCAGCAGAATTTAAAAGGGCTCATCATTTCCAACATGATGTCCAGTTGTCCGGACTATGGTAAATATGCCGATAATGTTTTGGCCAAGCAGTTTGATCCCAAGGTATTGGCCCGCATCAGGGCAATTGAAGCCAAAGGCGATTTTGAAAACCCGGAGTATATGCAATTGCTGATACCCAATTATTACGCCAAACATATCTGCCGTTTTCCGTTTGACCAATGGCCCGAACCTCTTTTGCGGGCTTTCAACAAGATCAACCAGTCCTTATATGTAACCATGCAAGGCCCAAGTGAATTTGGCATAGCGGGTAAATTAACACATTGGGATCGTAAAGCAGATCTGCCTAAAATTTCAGTCCCAACTTTGAGTATAGGTGGCAAATATGATACGATGGATCCCGCACACATGCAGTGGATGGCGACCCAGTTTCAAAATGGCAGTTACCTGTATTGTGCCAATGGCAGCCATATGAGTATGTATGATGACCAGCAAACCTATATGAACGGTTTAATAAAATTCATCCAAGGTGTGGATGAAGGCGAAAAGAAAGTGAAATTGTAAACCTTGATCAAAACAAAAAGCCTGGCACATCATACCGGGCTTTTTTTTGTAACAGACCTGAACTTATTTTGGCAGACCTTTCATGAATTCCAGAATATCGGCGCCAATTTCCTGGGCATGAGTTTCCAGGGCGAAATGACCGGTATCATAAAACTTCACTTTGGCGTTGGGATTATCCTTTTTATAGCCTTCAGCGCCGGCTGGCAAAAAGAAGGGATCATTTTTGCCCCATACGGCAAGTAGTTTTGGTTTTTTATCCCTGAAGTAGGCCTGGAATTTAGGGTACAGCAGCACATTGCTCTTGTAGTCAACCATCAGGTCAACTTGTATGTCTACGTGACCGGGCAGGTCAAGAATATACTTATCAAAGGTATAGGCCTCCGGTTCTATCAGCGATTTGTCGGTCACGCCTGTTTCATACTGGAATTTTACCATATCCAAGGATACAAAGCTTTTCAAAGCATCTCGGTTTTCCTGCGATGGGTTGTCCCATGCTTTCTGGATGGGGTTCCAGGCGGTGCTTAGACCTTCTTCATAAGCATTCCCATTTTGTGAGATGATACCGGTTATTTTTTCGGGGTTTGCCAATGCCAAACGTAAACCGGTAGGAGCGCCATAATCAAAAATATAAACCGCGAAACGTTTGATCTTCAAATTATCAATAAAACCCTGCATCGCTTTAGCCAGGTTATCAAAGGTGTAACTGTAAGTTTTAGGATCGGGAGCATCTGAAAAACCAAAACCAGGCAGATCGGGCGCTATCACATGATATTGTGCAGCCAGTATAGGTATCAGCTTACGAAACATGAATGATGAAGTAGGATACCCATGCAATAGCAGGATAACCGGTGCATCTTTTGGGCCTGCTTCACGATAAAAAATATTCAGCTCATTTACCTTAACATTGTTGTAATGGATGGTTGTCGTTTTCATTTGATTGTTTTTTGTTGTATGTATTTGCTGGGCATGCAGGGATAAAGTTCCGCCCGTGATAAGCAGTAGTATAAACTGCCATTTGATTAATGTGATTGATTTCATAGTTCAAATTTATATTGTATATTTGATTATTAAAAACGATTAATAATAATGCAAAACATCATAAAAAGTGATTTATGAATAGTAATGATCTTAAAATATTTGAAGCGGTGGCCACCCATGGTAATTTTACCAAAGCTGCCGAGGCCATGTTCACCGTACAATCAAACGTTACCGCGAGGATAAAAAGCCTGGAAGAGGAATTTGATGTGCAGTTATTTAAAAGAACATCGCGCACGGTAGAGTTAACATCGGCGGGTGAGATATTTATCCAATACTGTAAAAAACTGAACCATCTCACCGAAACCTTAAAACAGGAATTATCCAATGTTCATCAGCTTTCCGGTTCGCTTAAAATTGGGTGTATTGAAACCACTATGGCGCTTAAAGTGCCCGGACTGATACAGAAGTTTACTGATGAATACCCCGATGTTACCTTGAGTTTCAGGGCCGACAACTCCGGTAATCTCATCAATGATGTTTTGAACTATAAGCTCGATGCCGCTTTTGTAGCCGCTCCGGTTACCGCGCCGGAGTTGGGTGTACATCTGGTAAAAGAAGAAACGCTGGCCATCGCTACGGCCGCTAATTATCCGGATCTGCAGGATTACGTAAAAAAAGGACAAGTGAAAATTGTTGTTTTTGACGTGGGTTGTAGCTATCGCCCCAAGCTGGAAGACTGGCTAAAAGCCCAGGGGATATTTAATTACCAATGTACCGTGCTGAATACGCTGGAGGGCATAGTAAATTTTGTGGAAGCAGGGGTGGGGATAACTATTATGCCCGAAGATCTGTTCAGCCAGATGTATTATAACCGGAAGTTAAAAACATACCGCATCGAGGGCGAGCAGGGCGTATTAACTACGTTGATCGCTTACCGCAAAGACCTGCCGCAGTCAAATGCTATGAAAGTATTTATGGGTTTGTTTTGATCATGAATAACCGGGTTCATTTTTATAAATTTGATGACCTGGTACCAGGCTGTTGATTTACCCTATGATTTTTAAAAAAATACACAAATCCGGTATTACCTTATTCCTTATTGCTTTTAACGCGGTAATTACTTATGCGCAAACCAACAATCAGGTAGTTGAACCGGGCGTATCACGGGTGCTGGCTCAATACCGGCGTTCGGTGATCAGCGATATTCAATACACACTTAATCTGGATATTCCTGCCGATAAAAATAAAGGTATCGAAGCTAAAGAATCCATCAGCCTGGTTTTAAAACATACTGATCAGCCCTTGCAGCTCGATTTGAAACAGGGTGCGGATAAGGTGCATGCCATACAAGTGAATTACAAACAAATTCCTGTAAAATTGGAGCAGGAGCATTTATTGATAGCTCCCGGATATTTGCGTGTGGGTAAAAATACCATCTCGCTTCAATTTACTATGGGCGATCAATCCCTTAACCGTAATGACGATTATTTATATGCTTTATTTGTACCCGACAGGGCACGCACGGTTTTTGCTTGCTTTGATCAGCCCGATCTGAAAGCTAATTACCTGCTTACGCTCGCCGTACCGGCAGGATGGAAAGCCTTGACCAACGCGGCTATTGCCGATTCGGTAACCCGGAATCAAAGAACCACTTATCGCTTCAAAAGATCGGACAAACTGAGTACTTACCTATTTTCCTTTGCTGCAGGTAAATTCAACAGCATTAAACAGCTTATTGATGGCAGGCAGGCCGAGTTTTTATATCGCGAAACAGATACCACCAAGATTAAACTGAGCATCGCTCCAACGTTTACCGCCCATAAAGATGCTATTAGCTTTTTACAACAGTGGACAGGCATCCCGTTCCCTTTTCAAAAAGTGGGTTTTATAGCCATACCCGATTTTCAGTTCGGTGGTATGGAGCACCCTGGCGAAGTACAATACAAAGCTTCGGCGGTGTTTCTGGATGATGGGGCTACCAAAGATATGATTATAGCTCGGTCGAACCTGTTCTCGCACGAAACGGCACACATGTGGTTTGGTGACCTGGTAACTATGCGCTGGTTCAATGATGTATGGATGAAGGAGGTATTCGCTAATTTTATGGCCGATAAAATAACCGAAAAGCTCATGGGCAGCGAAACTTTTGATCTGAAATTTCTGCAGGATCATTACCCGGCGGCTTACAGCATCGATCGTACACAAGGCGCTAACCCTATACGGCAGGATCTGGATAACCTGAAAGATGCAGGCTCGCTGTATGGTAACATTATTTACCACAAAGCACCCATCATGATGCAGCAATTGGAATTATTGATGGGAAAGGAGCCATTCAGGCTGGGAATACAGGAATATCTGAAAAAATATGCTTATAGCAACGCCACCTGGAACGATCTGATAGCTATTCTGAGTAAACACACTACAACCGACCTGTATACCTGGAATAAAGTATGGGTAAATCAACCCGGCCGGCCTGTTTTTGACGATAAGGTCCTTTACAAGGATAACAAGATCAGCAATTTTACCATAACCCAACATCCTGAGTTTGGTGCTGCACGTATTTGGCCGCAATCGTTCAACGTGACCCTGGTTTACCCGGCCTACACCAAAAACATTGCTGTGAATATGAAAAGCGCGGGTATTGAACTAAAGGAAGCGGAAGGTCTTGATAAGCCCCAGTATGTGCTATTCAATTCAAACGGGATAGGATATGGCTTGTTTCCGGTAGATAAGGCTGGCACGGATAGTTTATTCCGGATCGGCAGCCCTCTGCAAAGGGCCTCGCTATATATATCTGCCTACGAAAATATGTTGGCAGGGCGATATTTTAAGCCACAGGAGCTACTAAGTATTTTTTCAAAAGGGTTAGCCCGGGAAAAAGAAGAAACAAATCTGAGGCTGCTAACCGGTTATATGGGTAATATTTACTGGGAGTTTATCACACCTGCTGTTCGTGATGCTATAGCCGCTGATCTGGAGAATAATTTATGGTATGCATTACAGCAACAAGAGAAGCCAAATAATAAAAAAGTACTGTTCCGCGCTTATCAGGATGTGTATTTAACCAGGGCTGCTATAAAGAATATCTACACTATATGGCAGCAGCAAAAACCACCGCTGGGCGTAAAGTTAAATGAAGATGATTATACCTCCCTGGCACTGAGTATCGCTTTAAAAAGTGATTCGGTGCCCGGCGTATTACAGATGCAGGAGACAAGAATTGCCAATGTAGATCGTAAAAAACGATTGGAATTTTTAATTCCGGCACTCTCCTCAGACGAGCAGGAAAGAGACCGTTTTTTTAATAGTTTACAGGATGTGAAGAACCGGCAAAAAGAAGCCTGGGTAACCACTGCTTTGATTTACCTGCATCATCCGCTTAGACAAAAAACTTCGGAAAAGTATCTGCTCAAAAGCCTGGAACTGGTAGAAGAGCTACAGAGAACGGGAGACATATTTTTCCCGCAATCATGGTTGCAGGCGATCTTTGGTTATTATCAGGACAAGGAAGCTGCCGAAGTTGTAGAAAAATTTTTAAGTACTCATCCCAACTATAATCCAAAGTTAAAAGCCAAAATATTACAGAATACAGATAACCTGTTCAGGGCGCAAAAGTTGTTATGATTGTTCCATATTATGAGATTGAACGTATTGGACGTGATTAGCATTGCCGCCCGAAACGATGGTGCAGGAGGCACCTACGGAGCCGGGAAATATCTCCTATCAGCTATAAACAGATGGCTCCTCTGGAGCCTGATAGTTTGTAGTTCCTGCGTTCATAAAAATTAATAAAATGAATGGTTGCCGAGAAAAAAACTCGTATTAACTATAACCGGTGTCCCATCGTGAAACCAGCGTAAATTATAGCTCCGGAGGAGCATCCTGTTTATAGAAAGAGTAATAAAGTGCAGTGGCTCCAGAGGAGCCTCCTGAATCTCAAAAATATTTATTCCTATGAGGCATCCAAGGTAGAGCCTTTTTTAATGGTATTGTTCCGAATAAACAGAAATGACATCAAAGCACCTAAAAAAGCAAGCAAAGCCGACAGCTGCATCACCTTGGTGTAAACAGTAATAAACCCAGATCGGTAAAGTTTTTTAATAACCTGTTGGTCATGCGTGTCAAAGCCTGCTGGCACTTTGGCATCGCCCAGGTTAACCGCCTGCGTCATCACTGCCTGTTTTTGTTTTTCATTTAATGGGATTTGCTGAATATCCTGTTGTAGCGCGCCGGTGAAAAGCAAAACCGCAAAGGCCCCCAATATGGCATTGGCAAAAACATTGGCAATGCGCGAAAGTGCGTTATTTACTCCCGATGCCGTTCCCGAATAATGATCACTTACCGAGCCCATAACCGCTGCTGTAAGAGGAGCCACCGTAAACGACATGCCCGTACCGAATATGATGATACCCGGGAAAAAGGTGGTCCCATAATCTGCCGGGCCTTTGGTTTGCCCAACAAATGATAAGATTAATAAGCCTATGCCTGTTGTCGCTGGCCCTGCTATCAATAACAATCTTGGCCCGTGCTTATCCGCAATGGCCCCGGAAAAACGGGCCATAATGATCATCAGTATAGTGAAAGGCAAAAAAGTAAGACCTGATTGTAGTTGACTATAACCCTGTGCCTGTACCAGGTTGAGCGAAAGAAATAACATAGCCGCGCTAAGGCCGGCATATAAAAAAAACGTAAGCAGGTTAACCCCGCTGAAAGTCATGTTTTTGAATAGTGTTAAGGGCATCATCGGGTGAGTGCTTTTACTTTCGATAAAGATAAAAGTGGCTAGCAGCACTGTCCCCGCTATTAAGGTAGTGTAAACCTGCCAGTGTCCAAATCCCATAGCTGGCGCACGTAAAAAGCCGAAGGTAAGCGCGGCTAAGCCAAGTGCTATGGAAATCGCTCCGGGGAAATCGAGAGTGTGGTCGGTGTCTTCATCACGGCTTTCGTTTACTTTAAACCAAAGGATCAGCAAGGCTACAACGCCTATCGGTACATTAATGAAAAAGATATAGCGCCATAAACCGGCATCGCCAAAAGCGCCGCCTAAAATAGGGCCCCCTAAAGTAACTACCGTAGTAAAAGCCGACCAGGTGCCGATGGCCTTGCCCCGTTCTTTTTCGTTTATGGAGGAGGATATTAGAGATAAGCTGCCCGGTATCATCAATGCGCCACCAATACCTTGCAGCATCCGGAATGCTATGAGCAAATTAACATCGGGGGCAAAGCCGCAGGTTGTTGAGCCCACGATGAAAATAAAGATGCCTGCCATAAATATCTTTTTTCGGCCCAATTTATCGCCCAGAGCGCCACCGATCATGATTAATGCGGCCAGCATCAATAAATAAGCGTTCAGTATCCAAAAAAGGTCCGTACCGCTGGCATTAAGGCTTTGTTGCAACGATGGTAGTACCACATTAAGGGCAGTGCCATCAATAAAAGCCATGGCCGAGGCCATGATAGACGAAACCATGATCCATTTACCGGCCGAACTGCCTAATGCCACTGTTGCCATAAAATAGGTTAATGTATATGTAAATGTAACAAATGGCAATTACAAAAGGATGGGATAATTGGTGGCAATCATTGGTGTGATGATCACTTAACAGTAATAACCCATTAAGTAGTAGCTATCCTAAAAAGTATGTTATGCTGAGCGCCGTCGAAGCATTGTGGTGGGGGGCCCTGAGCTCCACCCTTCGACGGCGCTCAGGGTGACAGTCCCCTTTTTAGTAGTATTTTTCGTTATGCCTTTTCATCGTTTATTACTCACTTCACCACCCATTCATGTATCCCCGATGAATTATCTGCCGGTAACTGAATTTCCATTCTTAAAGCCGTAGTATTTACTGGTTCAAAGCTTACGGTATTAAAACTGTCTTTACTGATATTGTACGGAATAGTGTTTTTTACCGGCACCCATTGACCGTCTTTCAGGTACAGTATTTTGTACGATGCCGGGATACGGCAGCCGCCCCAGGGGCCATCATCAAACCAGTATACCTTTGATTCGCTGACGGTATGTGCGGTATCAAAATTATATTGTACGTATTCGCTGGTGTTTTTAGCCGGCCACCAATGCAGGTAAGGGTAGTTGGTATCCTTAGAGTCAGCAGGTTCATATTGATCTTTTATAGATGCAAACATCCTGGTATTTTTTAACGACGATGTTACCTTGCTGGTACTTGCTATGGTAGGTGCAGGTTTTGGCCTTGCAGCCGAAGCTTCGTACGGGATCCATACGGTCATTTCGCTTGGTCCGCGGTTTGCCCAGGCATAATAGGGAATGGCTTTTACCTGTTGGTTGGCCTCGATTAATCGATTGCTGTTTAACTGGCGTTTTGTGCTTTTACCCACGGTATTTATCACATCAACGCCGTTGAGCAGATCGGCATAATAATTTGCCTCGGCAATGGCGTTTTTATCAACCATAATGTTTTGAACCAGGCTGTCTTTATTATCGGGGCCTTCAAGGCAATACACAACTGGTCCGCGTTCAAAAGCAAAACGATTGATATCATCCTTTACCAATGGGTTGGCCAATACTTTTTCGGTTTTCATGGGTAACAGCAAGGAAACCTGGTCGCCCTTTTTCCAGGTACGTTTTAATACCGCGTATCCTTTTTCGGTAACAAATGATTGCGGTTTACCGTTGATGGATAACATCACGGGTAACACTTTTTTATCCATAAAAGTATATAGATCACCCGGCACTGGTTGCTGTTTGGCCCACCCTGGTATACGTATCCTTAAGGTAAATTCGGTGTTTTTTTCCGGATTAACCGTGATATCAACTTTGCCTTTCCAGGGGTAATCAGTTGTTTGAACGATGTTCACATTGCCTGATGCCAGTTTGATGTTACTGGTATTGCCCATAAACAGATTTACGTACAGGTCATTTTTGTTTTTGGCATAAACATACCCCGGCAACGATGGCAAAAAACGGGTCATGTTGCTGATGCAGCAGGCGCAGCTGATCCAGGCACTGCGTTCGTTTTGCGACATAGATGCCAGTGGATTAGGGTAAAAGAAACGATCGCCACTGAGCGAAACACCCGAGAGCAAACCATTGTAAAGTGTTCTTTCCAGTACATCAATATATTTGGAATCGCCGTGCAGCAAAAACATCCGGTTGTTCCAGTACACATTACCAATAGCCGCGCAGGTTTCGGCATAAGCCGACATGTTTGGCAACTGGTACGCGTCGCCAAAAGCCTCGCCGTTACCGGTTGCACCTATACCGCCTGTGATGTATAGTTTTTTGTTGACCACATCGCCCCATATATCATCAATAGCGGCTAAATATTTGGTGTCGCCCGTTAAGGCTGCAATATCTGCCATACCGGTATACATATAAGCTGCCCTTACCGCATGCCCTTCGGCCTCATGTTGGTCGACTACTTTTTTGTTGGCCTGGTTGTAAGCGTCGCCCTTGGGGCCGCGCACATCCAGGAAAAATTTGGCCAGATCAAGGTATTGCCTGTTGCCGGTGACCCGGTACATTTTTGATAGCCCAATTTCTACTATCTGGTGGCCGGGATATTCTTCCAGCTTGCCCGGTCCAAAAACCGTAACCAGCAGATCGGCATTTTTTATAGCGATATTAAGCAATGTACGTTTACCGGTAGCCTGGTAATGGGCAACGGCAGCTTCGTACAAGTGGCCGCAATCATACAATTCGTGGCTTAGTACTTCCTCTTGTTCCCAGCGTTTGGCGCCTATCCATTCATGCGGTTTTTGGGCATGTACACTACGGAAGGTATACAGGTAACCATCGGGTTCCTGTGCGGCAACGATAATGCTGATCAGTGTATCGATATATTTATCAAGTTGAGGGTTAGCTTTGTTTTGCATGGAGTAGGAGGCTCCTTCGATAGCCTTATATACATCGGTATCATCAAACGGGAATTCGCTTAGTTTATCGCCATCAAGTTTTTTGGCGGCCCTTAAAAAATTATCCATGCGGCCGTTTGCCTTGCATTGCGCCAAAACGTAGGGGATGGTCACATTGGCGTTAACCTCCATTTTGGGCTGCCAGAAATGATCATTCACGTGAACACTGGTGAAGACCACAGGCTGTATAGGATAATCTTTTTGCTGTGAAAAGGCCATATTTGAAAATGCTATTATGAATAGCGGTAGCATGCAGACTGTTTTTCTTTTCTTGATCATACGTTTGGTTTTCCGGATATGTAAAGTAAAACTACAGGTATGTACAGAAATGTGATGGATGATAATTTGCAGGGTGATAACCGGATTTTACCCCATTTTGCTGTCAGTATATGGCTCAAATTTATTTAGTATATTTGTGTAGGTAACAGCCCGCTTGTATGTAAAAAATACGAGCGGGCTGTTTTGGTTAAACGCAGAAAGGAACAAAGATAGTCTGTTTTTTATTTAGTTATTTGATAGTCAATTATTTAATACTTTTTAAGCCTTAAAAAAGCTTATCAAAATGGGGTTTAAATTTGTTAAAAAGTGTTAAAATGAGGCTATTTTGAATATTTTATAGCCGCTTTTACCTCCGTTTTGACTAAAAAAGTGTTAAAATTCAAGGTTTAAAAAGTTTTTTGCACCATGAATTATCACGATTTGAGTGCCGAAAACAGTTTGCCTGGATAAAATATGGTTAGTACCAGTTAAATTATTGAGTTATTCATATGGGCTGCGAAACTAAGTTTGTAAAAAACATTTAGCAATGATAGCATTTGAATGGAAAGGCGTATTACCCGCCGTAACTACCAAGTTTACCAATTATGATGAATTGGACTTTGAAGCTTTTAATATCAACTTAAATGCCCAACTGGAAGCGGGTGTTGATGGTTTTATACTGGGCGGGTCTTTAGGTGAAGCAAGCGTACTGAGCGATCAGGAAAAATACGATCTGCTTGCTCATACCGCAGCCTTTGTGGAGGGAAAAGTGCCTGTTATACTCAATATTGCGGAGCAAACAACCAAGGCTGCCGTTATCTGCGCGCAAAAAGCATTTGACAATGGAGCTGATGGCTTAATGTTATTACCGCCCATGCGTTATGGCAGCGATGAGCGCGAAACCATCGCTTATATCAGTACTATTGCCAAAAGCACGCCGCTACCCATCATGATCTACAATAACCCGGTTGATTATAAGGTAGAGATCACCCTGGATATGTTTGAACAACTTGCAGCCTATGATAATATACAGGCGGTAAAGGAATCAACCCGCAATGTATCTAACGTAACACGCATGATCAATCGCTTTGGCGACAGGTTTAAAATATTAACCGGTGTTGATCCCCTGGCTATGGAAAGCCTGGTGATGGGTGCAGACGGCTGGGTTGCTGGCCTGGTTGATGCTTTCCCTAAAGAAACTGTAGCCATATACCGCCTGGTTAAGGCTAAACGATACGATGAGGCACTGGCTATATACCGTTGGTTTTTACCGGTATTGGAGCTGGATATCCATCCCAAATTGGTACAATACATTAAACTGGCAGAAGTGGCAACCGGTATTGGTACCGAAAATGTACGTGCTCCGCGTTTGCCATTAGTTGGTGCTGAGCGTGAAAAAGTTCAAAAGATCATTAACGATGCGCTTGCTGTTCGTCCGTTGTTACCTGTAGGAAGTTGGGGTAAATTAAACGTGGTTGTATAACAATAAAACACATGGCCAGTAAAACTTTTTTTTGCATAGATGCGCATACCTGCGGTAACCCTGTAAGGTTGGTGGCCGGTGGCGGCCCAACATTAAAGGGCGATAACATGAGTCAAAAGCGCCAGCACTTTTTGAAGGAGTATGATTGGATCAGGACGGGACTAATGTTTGAGCCCCGGGGCCATGATATGATGTCGGGTAGTATCCTGTATCCGCCTCATGACCCGGCAAATGATGTGGCTGTTTTGTTTATCGAAACCAGTGGTTGTTTACCCATGTGTGGTCATGGAACCATCGGAACTATTACCATTGCTGTGGAAGAGGGACTGATACAACCTAAAGTGCCGGGTATCATCCGCATGGAAGCCCCCGCAGGCCTGGTATTGATCGAATATAAACAGGAAGGTAAAAAAGTTACTTCGGTAAAGCTTAAAAACGTAGCGGCTTATCTGGCAGCAACAGATCTGCAGGTGGAATGCCCGGACCTGGGCATGCTCACCATTGATGTATCCTACGGTGGAAATTACTATGCCATAGTTGATCCACAGCCCAATTTTGGAGGGATTGAGCATTATACCGCCGGGCAACTGATTGCCTGGAGCCAGGTATTACGCAAACGTATCAACGAAAAATATGAGTTCGTGCATCCACAGGACCCTACCATCAATACCTGTACACATATCCTCTGGGCCGGGGCTACATTATCCGCCGATGCCACAGCCCGGAACGCGGTATTTTATGGCGATAAGGCTATAGATAGGTCGCCTTGCGGCACAGGTACTTCAGCCCGTATGGCGCAATGGCATGCCAAGGGAAAGCTGCAGGTTGGTGAGCCTTTTATCCATGAAAGTATTATTGGTAGTAAATTTACAGGCAGGGTAGAAGAAGTGGTAAAGATCAATGATATAGATGCCATTATTCCAAGTGTGGAAGGCTGGGCAAAGGTGTATGGCTACAATACCATTAAAATAGACGATGACGATCCTTACGCTCATGGTTTCCAGGTGATATAACTTGCTTTATTTTTAAAATCAAAATCTCAAAAATACATTATGACTAAAGTGCTGATTATTGGTGGTGGGATTGTTGGTCTGAGTTCAGCTTATTATTTACATAAAGCCGGGCACCAGGTTACCGTGGTTGATAAAGGAAATATGACCGACAATTGCTCTTATGGGAATGCCGGCATGATCGTACCAAGTCATTTTATACCCCTGGCCACACCAGGTATGGTAAGTCAGGGTATCCGCTGGATGTTTAGCAGTAAAAGCCCGTTCTATGTAAAACCTTCGCTCAATCCGGAATTGATATCCTGGGGCCTTAAATTCCTGAAAAAGGCTAATGCTGAGCATGTGGAAAGATCGGCTATTCCTTTAACAGAACTTTCTTTATTGAGCAAACAACTTTACCAGGAGCTGAGCAAAGAGCCTGATTTTGAATTTGATTTGATTGAAAAGGGTATCTTGATGTTTTATAAAACCGAAAAGGCTGCCGAAGAAGAAGCTCATATGACTGAAAAGGGCAGGCAACTAGGCCTGGATATGAAAGTGCTCACACCAGCCGACTGCATAAAGCTGCAACCCAAATTGAATCTGGATGTATTGGGTGCAGTGCATTACGGTTGTGATGCGCACCTTTCGCCCAATAAGCTCATGACTGTTTTATTAAAATATCTACGGGCTGTAGGTGTTAATTTGATCGCTAACAAGGAAGTTACAAAAATTGAAACTTCAAACGGCAAAGTAAGCCGTGCATGGGCATCTGGAGAAGAATTTACAGCTGATGAATATGTGATAGCAGGTGGCTCATGGTCGCCAGCCATAGGCAAATTATTAGGATTGAAAATCCTGCTGATGCCGGGTAAGGGCTATTCCTTTAATGTTTCGGATAATGCCGATGTAATGCAGATCCCAGCCTTATTGGCCGAAGCCCGTGTTGCTATTACCCCCATGAACGGAGGTTTACGCTACGGCGGAACAATGGAGCTTGACCGGATCAATAGCCGGATAAATATGAACAGAGTAAAGGGCATAGTAGAGTCGGTACCTCAATATTTTCCTGATCTTAAACCTGTTGTTCCACAGCAAAAAGATATCTGGTATGGCTTCCGGCCAGCATCGGCAGATGGGTTGCCTTATATAGGCAGGAGTAATAAATACGCTAATCTGACCATAGCTACCGGGCACGGCATGATGGGTTTAAGTTTGGGGGCGGCAACCGGTTTACTGGTAACTGAAGTTATTTCGGGTAAACCAACAACCATCAATATTAATGGCTTTGATCCTAACCGGTAGGATAAATTCAAATTCTCATGATAGTTATCCTCTTATTAGTAGAATTATATTAATAATTTATTTATAATTGTTTTATTTACAATTATAAATATTCATATTTATATATAGTTATTCTATATTTTAAAATTGTTTAGTTAACAATAAAAGCAAACTATCCGTCAATTTTTAGGGTATTTTTATCCTGATGTTACAATAAATTATCCACTAATAGCCGGATATTATCTTTTTATGTTTGATTAATGGTTTTTTGAGTTAAATAAATGTAATTTCAGAATGAATTAATTCACAGCAAGATGAAAGTTTTACAATTTACCATCCCGTTGCCTCATGACAAAAGTGTAATAGTGGAAAAGGTTCATCTACCTCATCATTATCCTTATCTGCACCGGCATAAAGAGATCCAGATCACCTGGATACGGCAAGGGGAGGGTACTTTGATAGCCGGAAATAATATGCATGATTATTCGGCCGGTGATATATTCTTTTTAGGAGCCAATTTGCCGCATGTATTTAAAAGCAATCCCGAATATTTTGCGCAAAACACCAATAAACAGGTAGAAGCATTAACCATCTTTTTTGACCCGGAGGAAGCGCTGGCTTCTTTGTTTAATTTACCGGAGATGACCCCGGGCAGGATATTTATGCAACAGCATCAACAAGGGTTTAAGATTCCTGGTGAGAATACAGATGAGATATTGCGAATAATGACCACTTTGAAAAATGCATCGGGCCCTGATCAGCTTGTGCAGTTTTTATATCTTCTTAAGGGGCTTACTAATCTAAAAGATAAATTAGATCCATTATCCACCTATGGTAATCTCCCCGGTATCACCGAAAATGAAGGTATACGCATCGGTAAAATCTATAATTTTATCATGCAGCATTATAGCGATCCTATTACCCTGGAGGATGTAGCTAAAGTAGCCTATATGACACCAGAGTCGTTTTGCCGTTATTTTAAAAAACACACTGGGCATACCTTTGTTTCATTTCTGAATGAGATCAGGATCAACGAGGCCTGCAAAAAACTGATCGCTCACAAATTTGAAAGCATTAACTCAATTGCCTATAAATGCGGTTTTAACAGCATAACCAATTTTAACCGTGTGTTTAAGTATATTATTGGTAATTCTCCGCGTGGTTACCTTGATGCTTATAACAATAACCTGGTAAGTCTTAACAGGGCTGCCAGTTAAACCACGATAGAAAAACTTTTCCTTAAAAGACAGACAAGGATAGTGGATTATCTGGCTATGATTACATTAGCCTGAACCATTATAACGCTATGTGATGAAATTTACCGGTATTTCTGTTCAGAAGATCGTAATAGAACAACTTCCCTCACAATGCCACTTTATAATCTGTTAATGAAAAATATAATCAGTAAAATTTTTGGTGCTTCTTTTATAATAGGATTGCTGTGTATCGGTACGTTAAGCTCGTTTCGGAATCAAAATAAGCAGAAAGCAACATCCCCGGTAGATGAGCCAACACCCCGCATCGTTAATATTGTCAATTTCATTCGTTTACTGGAACCCCGTGATGCCGCGATTACCGAGGATGTATTGTACCAGACTGTGGTGAAGCAGGTAGAGATCATGAAGAAGTATAAACTCGGGGGGACTTTTTTATTACAATATGACGCGCTGATTGACCCACGGTATCAAAAACTGCTGAAAGCTTTACCCCGCGATTCTTTTGAGATAGGAGCCTGGTGGGAAATACCCCAGCCACAGGTAGAAAAAGCGGGATTAAAATGGCGCGGAAGATATCCATGGGACTGGCGCGCCAATATTGGTTTTTCCACCGGCTATACACCAGAGGAACGGGAAAAGCTGATTGATGTGTACATGGCCGAATTTAAACGGATCTTTGGTTATTATCCTAAGTCTGTGGGTTCCTGGTTCATTGATAGTTACAGCCTGAATTATATGTATCAAAAATACCATATTGTGGCGTCCAGCAATTGCAAAGATCAATACGGTACGGATGGCTATACCCTTTGGGGTGGTTATTGGAACCAGGCTTATTATCCGAGCAAGATCAACTCCTATATGCCTGCTCAAAACGAAAAGAACCAGATCCCCGTGCCGATCTTCCGGATGCTGGGATCTGATCCCATACGTCAGTATGATACTGGTCTGGGGACAACCCGCCAGGGCGTGGTAACATTAGAGCCCGTTTACAAATTTGGCGGCGGCGACTCTGCCTGGGTAAATTGGTTTTTAAAATCATTTACAGAGGATAAGTGTCTTGGATTTAATTATACACAAGCGGGGCAGGAAAATTCGTTTACCTGGGATGCTATGGCTAAAGGTTTTGAAATACAGATGCCTTTATTGGCGCGATTACGAGATGAGCACAAGATCAGGGTGGAAACTATGGAAACTTCGGGCCGCTGGTTTAAAGAGAAATATAAAGTTACACCAGCCACTTCATTCGCGGTGAGTAAAGATATGGAGGGAAGTGATCTGAAAACCGTATGGTTCAATAGTCGTTTTTACCGGATCAATATGTTGTGGGAAAATGGTACGCTCCGTATTCGTGATCTTCATCTTTTTGATGAAAGTTTTCCCTCTGTTTATACCAAACAAGTAGCAACCTCTAATGAATGCTCATTTTTTACCTTACCGGTTATTGATGGCTATATTTGGAGTAAACCTGATCAAATAGCTGGCCTAAGATTGAAAGTATTGATTGATGGGCAGGAAGTATTGGTAAAAGGGAAAGATCCGGTATATAGTCAAACTCAGGCCGGTCACTTACATGTAACCTGGCCCTTAACCTCTGTTAAGGGATCTTTTGAGATGGATATGGACGAAAAGCGATTGAAAATGAAGCTGGTTAGTGACCATGCTTATACGTGGTATTTTGATATGACTACCGCTGCTAACGCGAAATTGCCCTTTGAAGCAATCCTTGATAATCAGATCGCATGTAGTTTTGAAGGTATGGACTATGTTTTTAAACCAATCAGGGGCAGCTTTTCAAAACCTGGCAATGGAGTTTTGTTCCGGCTAAAGCCCAAAATGAATACTGTCCTTTTTGATCTTTCCACTATAAAAAAGCCTTGATTTTGAACTATAAATAGTATTGCATTAACCCAGGTCATTGATGAGGCCTGGTTCTTCTTTCTTCAGGCGTAGGTTCATAACTATGGGTACGATGATCATATAAACAGCAATGTTGGATAGCCAAACAGCACCTGGCCATTGCTTTTGAACCAGAAAATAGATGGAAGAGAAAACCAGTGGACCTATAATAGCAGATAGGCTGATAACAGAGGTAAGCACTCCCTGAAACTGCCCTTGCTTACCTTTTTCTACTTGTTTTGTAGCCAGTGATTGCAGGGCTGGGGTGCCTATACCACCAAGGGCGAAGACCGGCATTATCGCAAAAATCATCCAGCTTTGTTTTGCCAAAGCCATGACCAGCAGTGCAAGACATGCACAAGCAAGACCCACAAATATGGTTGGACGATCGCCCATAAGTTTAACCGCGGGCCCGGTGAGGAAAGCCTGCACAAGCGCCTGGCAAACGCCAAATGCACCCAATGATAAACCAATCCATAACCCATTCCATTTAAAGGTGTCGGCGCCCCATAGCGCCCAGCAGGTGCCATATACCTCACCAGAAAAACTGAAGATGAAAAATACTAAGATCAATGGCGCTAACACTTTCATGGAGAAAGCCCATTTCATTGGCTGTAGTGGGTTTAATGCGCTTAGATCGATCTTCTCTTGCTGAGCTTTGCGCGATTCGGCCAGTACAAATAATGCCAGCAGCATATTACAGGCATTAAGGCCCGCAGCAACGATGAAGGGGAGCCGCAGCCAGTAATCGCCCAGTAAACCACCGAGAACGGGGCCTATAATAAAGCCAACGCCAAACATGGCATTAAAAACACCGAACCGGCCAGCTCGTTTATCTTCTGGTGATATATCGGTGATATAAGCTGTTGCAACGGCCATATTGGCGCTGGTAAGTCCGGCGATGGCACGTCCGATCAGTAATAACCAAAGTGTTGATGCAGATGCCATCAGTACATAGCTGATAGCTGCTCCGCCTAGCGATATTAGTAATACAGGGCGCCGCCCCAGTCTGTCGCTGAGCGCGCCCAGCACTGGTGCAAATACAAATTGCATTACTGCGTAAAGTGCGGTTGTTATGCCGATATAAGGAGCTACATTACTGGTGTGTGTCACTTCCCGGAGCAAGCCAGGTAATATAGGAAATATAAGACCGATGCCAACGGCATCAAGTGCTATGGCAGTGAAAATAACAAAAAAAGGATTCTTCATGATAGCATAATAGTTCGTTGACGATGATGCCAACGAACTTATTAAAATGTGCAATGGGGTAGATTAGGTAAGTTTATAGTGTGGAGCAGCAAACCAGGTTTCGGCAGCCCGTTGAATTTCTGCAAGGTCAGGATCCTGATCAGAAGTCCAGGCGATAAACCCATCCGGACGTATTAGTAAGGTGCTTAGGCCTAGTTGTTCTTTTGCCCGGCCCGAAACATACCTGATCTGGTTACCGTATTCACCCGCGAGTGTTTTAAGTGAAGCATTCGAATCAAAGTCAAGCAATATTCCCTGACCCTGGTGCATGAATTCGCCAATTGTAACGCCGTTTTCCAACTCAAAGTTAGGAACGCTACGGCCAAGCAGCGGATGATTGTCGCCTAGATTATAATGCGTGTTAATGCCCCATACGCGGCTTGCAAAGTAGGTTGCGCCATCGCGGGTATTAATCAGGTCGCGAAAAATTGTGTTAAGTGCATTGGCTGTGGTACCCGGTTTCATGATTGCGATCTGGGCGCGTGACCAATCCAGCACCTGTGCCCCAAGAGGATAGCGTTCGGTATAATAACTATCCAGTAAGCTTTCCGGCGCTTGCCCGTGAATGGTGGCAGCAAGCTTCCAGCCAAGGTTCATGGCATCGCCCAGGCCAAGGTTAAGTCCCTGGCCGCCCAAGGGTGAGTGAATATGAGCGGCATCGCCTGCTAAAAATACCCGTCCGTTGCGGTAGGTTGTGGCTTGCCGTGCCCGGTCGGTCCAGGTGGTTGCGGTACGCAGGGCACTGATAGTTACATCGGTATTGGAGATGCGGCGCAGCACTTTCTGTACATGTTCAAGCGTAAGAGGTTTCTTTGAGTGATGGAATGCACCGCCATCAAAATCCTGTAATAGTACGTAACCCGGTTGCGATTGCATATACATGCCTTTATCTGTCACGTTTCGGCCCGGTTTGAGCTTTTCGGGATCCGTAATATCAAGCAGTGTAGAGTAACCGGTAAATTCCGGTTCGGTACCGGCAAATTCAAAGCCGCCGGTTTTACGAACCACGCTACGGCTACCATCGCAACCAACCAGGTATTTACCTTGAAAAGATTGCTCATCTGATTGAACGGTAACTCCATGCGGGGTTTGATGAAAGCCGGTAATGGCCAGCCCGCGTTTGATCTCTACGCCCAGGGATTCCGCGCGACGGATCAACACGGTTTCAAGCTCCTGCATTTCGGTGATCAAATTGGTATCGGTGGAACTTGGCAGGCGATACTTCCATTGTGAAGTGTCAATGTTGGCATCAAGAAATTGAATGCCGGCAAAGTGACCTCCGGGGCGTTGTGCGCCTTGTTTGGTATTTTGATGTGGGTTTTTAACGCGCTTATGTAGCTCAAGATCTTTTAGTAAATCACGGCGGTATAACGCTTCAACAGAAAGCGCGTTAAGTCCCCGGATACCGAAAGGAAGCTGTTTTAGAGGTGAATGAGGATTCTCGGCCTTTTCCAGTATAAGAACTGAGCATTTGGCCAGGGCAAGTTCACAACCCAGGAACAGACCCACGGGGCCGGCGCCTGCAATAATTACATCGTATATTGATTGATTTTGTGTAGTTTTCATATTGAATTATTTATACACAAAACTCCCGAATGTTCCTGTATCAGGATTGTATAAACGCGACAAAATCATTGCTTATAGCCGGTCTTTCTTTTCTGGCTTTTCGCGCGAAGGCAGCTGGTGTTGTTCCACTGTAACGTTTAAATTCCCTGCTTAGGTGTGGTTGATCCGTATAGCCCAGTTCATGAGCTAAGCCGGTAATGTTGACGTTTGGATTAGTCCATAATTGGTTTCGTACCTGCTCAAAACGTATCAGGGCAGATACATCTTTAACCGTTTGTCCCGATGATTGCTTGAAGTTTCTCTCGAGGGTACGAACAGTTGCATGAGCAGCCTCCGCTACCTGACTTACCGGCATAGTGCCGTTTGCCTCTCTCATGGCAACTCCTGCTTTAAATAGCATGCTGCTGGTAGCTACGTTCGACCGTGCATTCATAAAGTATTGTTTTACCTCGGCTATCGCTTCGTTTATCTTACCTGTTTGAATATACTTGTTTAATGCAGGCTGAAGCTGGGCTATGGGATGCTCAAATGTACGCACCCCACCTTCACCAGAAGGCAGTCCAAGCAAATCGAAAACCGTCCAAGGAAAGCACCTGATGGCGATAATCTCTAAACGTTTTTTTGAGTAAAAGTGGGCAGGCTGATTGAGTAGCCCCATCATAAACGGTGATGGTAATGGCTGCAAATCGCCATTGTATGAAATGAAGATATCTCCGAAATAAAAAATAATCTCCACATAGCCATCAGGCTGCACTTCAAAACTTGATGGTAATTCTCCTGATTCTCTTATGTTGTACCAAAAGCATTTTATGGTATCCCGTAGCTCTTCAGGAGGTTCAAATTCTTGGTGCTGCATTTTAGGAGGTGGCATATTTAGGATATATCTGATGCAATTATATCAAAATACGAAAGTTAAATTATATAAAAAAGTTAACAAGACGGTCTAAGGGTAAAATCGGCTTTTTTATGAAAGGAATTGTATCCATGAAAAAAAAGCTTCCTGGATACAATTCTTACCATTACCCCGTAATTTTTAAATCGGTACCCGGTCAATTAAAAGCTAAACGCCAGTGAAGTGGTTAAGGCGATGTTATGATCCAATGTTTTGTTGTTGTTATTGACAAAAATATCGTCTTTGCTATTCAAACTCCTAATCTCTGTTCGCCATGTTAAATTGCTGAGGATGTTATAATCTACATTTGCCGAAAAGCCCCATGTTTTAAAACCATTGGGTGTATTTGTAGCTATAATGACGCCATTTTTATCATTATAATATTCAGCCCTTACACCAATGCTGGTTTTGGACGTAGCCGCGTATTTTAAGATCAGGGCAGATGTATACCAGGTGTTAAAATCTGATGATCCTTTGGTTTTTTGCTCAGCTCCTATATCAAACCCAAGTGTGGCCGCCCATTTGTCGCTTAACTGAAAAATGCCATAAAAATCATGGAAGTAACGCATTTTTCGCACACTATCCGGTTTATCATTTCCAATAAAGGTGCTGCTATTCAGTGTTATTTTGGATGATGGTTTAAAAGTAACCTGTGTGCCAAAGGCCGGAGTGGTATTACCATCAATTCTTTGTATGCGCTGCCATCCATTCAGCACTAAGGCGCTTAAATACCATTTTTCATTTTGGGAGGTATAGCTCAGCCTCGCTCCGGTTTCAAAATAGGGTGAGTTTTCGGCAGCCAAACTGCGGCTAAGTGTTGGGTTATCCTTGCCTACAGCACTTTCCCAACCAATATGTGAGGGCAATACACCGGCATCTATCCATAAATTATTTTTAGATGATAACCTGACACCAATATTAGCTTCATAGATATTTTTGAGCAGGCCAGGTTCTGCAGAATAATTAGCATTCATGTAGGTACCGGTGGCAAATGTGAAATTCCCCCGCACTTTGTCAGAACTGTAAGCGGCTTTAATGTATGCCAGATTTAAATTAACCTCATTATCCCTGGTGAAATTGTATAAAAATGGCGGCATGGTATTATTAAGCGGCCTGTTAAAATCATAGTTGTAATAAGCTTCCAGGTAAGCACTTATGGTAATGGGAGAAGTTTTTGTTTCCTGTGCCATTGCACCGGCAGTCATTAATAATATTATTCCTGTAATAAGTTTTTTCATTTGTTTTTTTGTTTTAATTCTTTGTTCTCAACTGGTCTAATGGCGCGTTTAATTATAATACATTTACTTTCGCTGAGTTAAACACCTGTAGCACAGGATTTATAGTTTTGGTAATTAGAAATTTGGAGTTTAGGAGCACATAAGCCATGCACGCAAACATGAATATGGCAAGGATGAAGATCATAAGGTTTAGTTTCTGAAGGAGTGGACAGATTTAAAAATAGCCGCGAGAAAGCGAGGCCGAGCAGGGCATAGATCATAGTTGTTATTTGTTTTGAGTATTTATTTAGTGATGCAGGAAAAAATGAAATTTTAAGTAGCAGATATAGAGCAGGGACAAGGTCATGAGCCAGGCGAAAACAATAATGACAACATCCTTAAATGTGTATTTTTCCTTTTCTTCAGAGGACTTAGTGGCGGGGAGATGTATTCGTTTTTGCATGGCGAGCATTTCTTGTTTGCCTCGTAGTGCCAAAACAAGGGCCAGACCAGGAGAAAATCGCAGTAAACTAAACTAATTGATTGTTGGTCAATTTATTAAATTGAAAAATAACAGAGTGCTATGTATACGCCACGCTTTGAAAGAACTCTCATTTTGAGAGGGTATATCAATATTGAATGGTTGTGATATCTACGATGCAATTGAATTTTATATCCTGCAACAGAGTATAAACTTTTACCATAATTGTATAAAAACGGATCAAAGAATTGCCGTAATTTAGCACTGTGAAAAGAGTCGCAGTCATATTACTTCTCCTGATCTACACGGCATCTGTTTGTGGAATTACCATAACTAAGTTTTATTGCTGTGGTAAATTAGCCGGTGTTTCTCTGTCTGTTAGTCCCGCATTAAAAAGTGACCATAAGGCAGCAAGTGGTTCCGATTGCTGCAAAATTGTTAAGGCAAACTTCAAAGTAAAAGACAATCATGTTTCGGCCAAAACAGGTTTAAGCTTAAAAAAATCGTTTGCATTAGTTGATCTTGTATTTTTCAATCCAGCTTCCCTGGAAAAGATCGCCTTAAAAGAATTACAGGGTTATAATAGTGAGGCACCACATGTTCAGCGTAATCCTCTTTACATCCTATATTCCAGTTACAGAATTTAATACCTCAGGTATTTCACCCCATAATCATTTAATCGCTATTCAGGCGAAATTAATTGTTCAACTTATTATTTAATATCTCCTATTTATCAATTTGTTGCTGGAGAATTTCGGTACTTATATTTTTTACAATGAAAACTTTCAAATTTTCGATCATTTTATTTGTTCTGCTTTTGGCAAAATCATTAGTGCAGGCCAATAGCTTTAATATTCAACTTACTCCGTTAACACAGGATTCACTCGTGGCAATTAAAAATCTGAAGCTATCAGATTTTAAAATTCTGGAAAGAGGTGCAATTATCATTTACGAACGCCAGCGTCCGGGGGATAAGCTTAACCTTTTCAAACCAATCCTTACCCATTACTTCAGCATAAAGGGTTCAGATAAAGTTTACCTGCTTACACTGGAAAATTTAAAGAAGATCTATAAAAACGGCCGGGCATTTGAGATTCTGGATACACGATTCAGAACAGATAACGATCTGTTGGACTACGATACTATTCATCAACAATACAGTATCAATTATTACTTGTCAAAAGTAGATCAAGTTTAATTATTAAACCTGCAATAATCATTCGGTTCCCTCGCTAAAATGAAAAAGCCCTCTTGAAAAATCAAGAGGGCTTTGTACCGTCCAAGAGGAAAAAATGGAACACTTAGAACGCTTTTTAATGATATTAGAGCCAATTATTGACGACTTAAAAAACAAAGATTTGTTATAAAACGAGACTTAAAAGTAAATCAATTTATAGATTGTTGAAAAACAAAATACCCTTGCGCATCAACTTTAGAACTTTTGATTTGCATTTCTCAACTAACTGATAAATGATTGCATAGTGTATCACAAGTCCCAAGGGTCTAAGAGTTGCTGAGTCTCGTCTTCCGAAAAACTAAATGAAAAGGATTTTGGCCCATCTGGGAAATCATTGCTCCGTACAATAAGCTCAATTTTCACTTCTGCCGGCCTTGAAAAAATCAAGACTATTTGACCGTTAAAGATATCAGTTTCTGTACCTTTCTGTTTTAAACGAATGGCTGTATGCGTGCCTTTTTTTGGAGTAATCTCGTAGATAGAATAAGCAGCATGATTTTTGAATTCTACATTCATATCCATGAACAAATGTGGGGGTATCATTTTGTCTAAATATGGTGTGTAAGCGAACATGCTATTATCCCGTTTATTTTCGGCAATTCCACGTTCAACATCTTGTGTACACCGAGCGCTAACACCTTTGTTATTATAAATTTTAGCCTCAACATCTAAGTCGATAGATACATTTGATAAATTTGTAACATCAACTTGTAGATGTCTATAAATAGTGCTTCTTAACTCTGAAGACTTGAATCCGCCAAGTGTTATTTTAAAATCTATTTCATTGCTACGGTCTTTAGTGGCAAAACGTTCCAAATATATTTTTTCAAAATCATCTCGTTTTAATTCTCGTGTTGAAGTTCCTGATCTAATAAAACCTGTACCGATTCGGTATTGGTTTCCTTTTGGCTGAAGATCTTTGTATTCTTTCTTAAATAAATACGGCCTTTTATTATTATTAAACAGCCTAAAGTAAGCCAAGCGGTTTCCTTGGTGTATAATCTCTTTGTACTCGAAGTTTATCTCCGGTTCGATATATTGATTTAAAAATTGCTGATAAGATGCCTGGTCGTGCAATTTATCAACAGGTTTAAAATCATTTGCAACGCCATTTTTTTCTTTAACCCCTATGATAATGAACTTGTCCTCCTTGCTAATGAGGTTTGCAAATGCGCATATATCTTTTAAAAACTCACCCTTCTTGTCATTGCCTTTTTCTATAGGATACTGCTCTAGCTTAAAATCTAACTTGGTGTTTTCACTTTCGTTTTCAATCAGATTGATGATAGTTTCTTTCATGACTTTTCTATTCCCATAAATTTACAAAATATAAGAATCTCGATATTCAAAAAATCACCTATCCAATAACTAGCTAATCTTAAATTAAAAATGGTTATAAGTTTATATCAGCGAAACTTGAATTGAAGAAATCCTAACTTAGTATTTAAATTCCAACGATAAATATATATAAATACCATTTTGACGACTATTTAATATAATAAATTGCATCGGGTGGACTGAGAATTGGCAATATAAAAGCATGATACAAATCAATAGTGGCGACAAAAAAGTGACTTTCACTTATGCAAAAAATGATTTCTTAATGAATTATTTCTCGCAACGTTTACAGGAAGATATGGCGAGTTCGCTTGATGGTTTTGAAAGAAGGGCTGGCTATGTTCAAGGCTCTAATAATTATAATCTGCTAGATGAAGACGAGAAATACACCTCTAGGATTTTTCGTATCCAATCTGCTTTGACTAAGACTAGCGAACAGTTGCATCATGTACGAAAATATATTAACAGATATCCATTTCGTAGTTACTATCTATCAAAAGGAATATCACAACTAGAATATATACAGTATCATATAGAGGCGCTTTACCATAAAGTTCATACCATACATGAAATCATGTTGTTAATGATAAACGAAGTCTATGGGCTAAATCTGCCTGAAACGAAGTGTAGGTGGTCGGTTATTATAAAAAAAATCTCCTCGACAGAAGCTCCCCTGGTAAATGTACATGCATATTTTAAAACCTTTGAAAATCTAATTGGTCTAAGACATCTAAATAGTCATCGTGGTTATTACGAAGACGAAGAAAAAGATAAAATTGATCTTTACTATGGCCTATTCTTCTATAAAGAAGAAGCTAATGGCTTTAAAATTGACGATGAATTTAAGAAATTATTTCCGCCAGCCTTAACAAGATACAAATTAAGGCAATACAAAAAAGAAAAAGTAGAATTGGTTGATGTTGTAATTAGAGAGAGCGAAAAGCATTTGCATAACTTTCTCGGTTCACTTCTACCAACCTATGAGGCACATCTTTTACAAATGGTTGGATTTGAAAAAAAATCTGTTTTGCGACAGCTTTTCGAAACTGAGCAAATAAAATGATTTAACTAAACTTCAAAGAAATATTGGATAAAACTTATTTTAACAATATAGTGGTACGTAGCGGTAACTTCTGTGAGGAGATTACTGCATTATGAAGTTTATTCTCATTTCTGAAGTTACTATTGATGTTGAACAATATCTTAAAATGTATGTTGGGGAATACATCGAGCATGAAACCGATGTTATTATCAGATATTCGATTGCCGATGCCAAAATCGTTATAGAAACAGAATTAATAGAGAATCAAAAGCATATTGACTTTATTATCGCCGATTTTACCAGTGATGCTTTCTCTCAAAGCTATACAGAACTGGCGCAGTGGGTACGGGCATCACATTTTACCTATTCCGATAAAAATTTTAAACTTTCTGCATTGCCGCTTTTTCTGATGAATAACATGCTTGGGTATGAGCGGCAACATTATGAACACGTAGATGAATTGATTGAAAATTTATTTGACGGATTGGTATATAAACCAGAAAATAATAAAAGAATAGGAACTACAAATAATCCCTTAGCTAAGGGTATCGACAGATGGTTGGATAGATTAAAATCGGATATCGATGATTTGGATTTAGATACCAGGTCTGATTTCACAAAAGTGGATATGCGCATATTCAACGCAAGGGCCTATAAGTTAAGGGTCTTGTCCGAAGTGTTCTATGAAAACAAAAAGCCACTTGACTATCTATGGATGGGTAATGGTCTGCAAATTGTTGAATCGACCGCTGATGCTTTAATAAAATTGTTAAAAACTTATAGTCAGAACCCGTCATTACGGAATGAAAAGCAAATACACTTATTCCTTCAGACCTATCACCACCTATTAAAGTCTGAGAATTTTCATAAATCAATTTACGAACAGCACTATTATCATAACAATTCCAGGAAATATGAAGAAGTTGATTTTTTCAATATTGCACATCAATATTCTATGAACTTGAATGAGCTTTTCGAAGTTAAATTGCCAAACCAGCGTTTTTTTTCCAAACAAAATTTTACCATGCTTAAGCCAGCTCAAAAATATTTCCATCAAATTGGAACAAAGTATTTTAATTATTTTTCTAACCCTGCCAATCTGGAAGAAATACAATCAAAATCGCTTCAACATGATGTATCCATAAAAAAGTTAAGTTTTCAATATTCTTTATTGATGGGAACCGATGAAGATAAATTGCAAAACCTTTCAGGCTTAAACACATTCATGGCGATGCCAAAGGCGAACGTAAGGTTATTAACTTATGATGATTTAATTAAACGACACCATTACCTGCATCTTCGGGTAACAAGATTTGGAATTTAACAGGTTGATAGTGAATTCAATTATAACTATTCTATTTCTACCTTATGCTCGAACTTATTACAATAACATAAATAGGCAATGTATGCGATTTGGGAATAGAAATCTAATAAATTATTAAAAGACTTAGGAGATAGAAAAATCCTTTTTCGATTTGGATCAAAGCTATAATACAATAATTCTCTCCGAAGTTCCCCTAAATCATGTATTTTACTGTAAGTCTTATCTTTTTCTTTGATCTTCAGGTTAAATTCATCAAATTTCTTTTCAACTTCTTCCATTGATGGATTAGCATGAGTTATACAGTTACGAAAAATCCGTAAATTATGGATGCCCAAGACCGTTGCTGTTTTGTCAACCTTATTTTGATCTATTAATCTTAATTCATATTTAAATTTATCATAAAACTCATTAATGATCTGAAAACTCGTCCCATTCTTTTCAATCGAACATAATTTCTTTAGCAACGTAACAAGATTTTCAAACAATGATACGCTTAGAAGGCAATAAATCTGCGAGAGAATATCCGGAATAATTTCTTTTTTGTTTTTTTCTGTAATATCCAATGAGCATTGCGAATTCTTCTTCATACTCCATTGGATAGTATCTTGCGATGTTCCAAGCAGTTTATTGAAGAACGATACCTGATCTTTATCTGTTTGAACTGCAACATTCAAAGGATCTGTGAATATAAAATTCGAAATACTTCTGGAAATATTCTCTCCCCAATTCTCATCTATCATTTTGGTAGATTGTTGAATTAGGAGTGCTTTAAAGAAATACTCCTTTAATAGTTCCGTTGGATTAACAGGTAGGTTCATTTAACAAAAATAGCCAATAGTTTCACCGTTTTCTTTAATTGAACTATCAGACAATTAATAAAAATTAACTCGCTGATCATTAAAAAGAAAGGGTTACTCTTTTGGAGCAACCCTTTCAAAAACCGGACAAAATTCAATAAGTACTCCAAATCGAATTGTTGTCACTGAGTTTTTAACGGATTAAGTAAATCGTCTATTTAGGGGCTAATGAGCGGAGTTAAAAAAACAAGGCCGGATTATTGTCAAGTTAGGCTAATACAGGTCGAATAATTAACCAAATCTTTTCCCACTCATCCAAGGCTTTAAAGCAACATAAAAGTCTGAATTGATTTCCCGATACTCGCTTAGCGGATCTGCGGTAAAATCGTAATTAGTCCATCTTAGGAAATAGTTTTGCAATATCTGGTACAATTGAGGGTCAATTTTTTTGAGTTGCTGTAGTTCGGTATCGTAGTTGAACGTTGGGTTAGGATCACATTTGAACGCGAAAAATTTGCCAATGAAGTTTCTTATAGCCGAAAGGTTATATAGAGCACCCCGTTTATAATATCGTGCAATCTGGCCGATGAAACCGGGTTCCGTTTTAAATTCATCGTAATCTAGCAGAAACATACTTCTTTCAAAACCCCTTTCGAGGTATATTGGTAACATTAGTGTATGGGCAATACTGTTAGTGATGTGTTCAGCTAAATGCAGATCAAATATCTGCTTTAAAATATTACTTTGCCACATCGTGTTCTTAAAGTTGCCGCCAATATACGCTTCATGGTAATCAATATAAGCATGTAACAGCTCGTGAGTAAAGGAATCCGCTGAATAAACACCTATAGGTATATAAAAGGTAATAGAATTTCCTATGGAATATACTGAATGTTCACCGTTGTAGGACGGCTCGAAATTAAGTTCAAATTTTGACAGGACTTTCTCATATAAATCTTCATTTCTCGAATCGATAAGCTTGGTATGGTCAATTATACTATCCATATTATAATATCATAGATGAATGTAAGTAATACTTCTTATTTTTAGGTATCATAATTGGCAAACGTTAAATATTGTTATGATTGAAATTACTATCGGTGTATTAGGCTTGCTGATTGCATGGTTTACTTATCAGAAAACATTCCTTGATAAACCTAAAGAAGAAATAGAACATTTTTTGGTTCAGTTTAAAGCAACACAATCTACATCGGTTAAGGTTAGAAACCAGTTAATTGCAATGGTAGAGACTCAAGGTATAGGAGAAAATGAAATATTTCAAGGAATTACATTTAATACTTATATCAGATTGATGAAAGAAACCTATAATAAAAATCTTTCTGATGAACTGCTGTCTAACGTATTAGGTATGAATCCCTCGAAAGCGATCCTAAAATCAATGACCGATAGCCTGGAAAAACAATTGGCTGAACTAATACAACTGGAAACAATGATTTTTGCGCGGTTAAATGCCTGATCTTTAAACATGAATTACCCCCTACAAACGGTGTCTGATGTGGGTGATTTTGAAATCTACACTATAGCCCCTTGTCTGGTTTGTCCAAAGTTCTTTTTTAACAGATAATTTAGCAAGTTCATTATCGCTGGTTGCATTCTTAGCCTTAACTATAGCATTCTTTATTTTATCTGATAAGGGCAAGCCGAATACGCTTTGGTGAATCACTTCCGAACATTGTAATAATTGCATCAGGGATACTGTATTATCGATAGTTCCATTGAAAACTTTTAGTTCGATGTGGAGTTCAGTTGCTATCAATTGCTCTCCGAGTACCATATAAGTAATAGTGTCTGAAAATATCGGGTCATCAGTCAATTTAAAAGGAAAAGAAATCGCACAAAATTCTTCGTCAATGGTATTTCGGAAATCAGGTGTTTCAATTCCTTTTGAAACCAGCAAGTCTTTAACCTGATAAGGCGACCAGCCAAGTCCCTCGTTTACCGTATGAGGGTTTTGTTCCGCATTTTGCAGGGTTTTAACTAATGTTATCGCCTGATTAATTTCTTCACGCGTTTGCAGGTTTTTGGTAAAAACCATTCTTTTCCAACGCTCCATCCCGTCAAGATCGCCGTTAAAACGAATTAATGCTTGCAGCATTGCGTAATTGTAGACCCCCGGCAATTTAAATTGTCTTTTCATAACCACAAAAGCAGTTTCATAGTGTGTGTACATGGCGATGCCATACAAAACCGGAAGGAAAAGCAATGACAGGGAAAGCGGCATAATAAACTGCATCAGCGTCAACCTATTGAGATAGTCGGTATAATGATGGAACAGATGAAAGATAACAGCGGTTAATGAGATCAGCCCAATAAGAATAAATGTGCCATTCATCAGTTTATGCACCTGTTGATGTTCTGGCTTTTTATCGCTGAATGCGAGCATTCCACCAATAAAAACCGCGACAGGCACCATTAAAATCTCAATCCACCAGTCAAATGTATATAGCCCAAAAATATACTCAAATATGATCGAAAAGGCTATTAAAGGTCTTACTACCTGCTTTACGAATTTTTGAAAACTGTTAATTTTTGCAGCGTTGTACATCAAAGGCAAAGCGACAAATAAAAACCACATTACTGTGTCCTTTATCAATGAGGCATCCCAAATCCTGACCTGATATAATATCCAAACACAAATGGAAACATAGCTTAATGCAATCAGGTAAACATACAGGAACTGCTTGCAAAAGAAAGCTTTTACCAGATCAAATAAGGATAACCGGTTCTTCCTGGAAAACAGGAGAATTATCAAAAGTAGCGATCCCCATATCAGATAAGCAATTTCCCGTGTATTGAACATAATAGAATTTGTGATTATTAAACAAAGATAAATAAGCGTACCTCTTAAACTAAAAATATTAGTAAAAAGTCGTAAATTAGATTTATAAATAGTTGTTATTATGAAACAAGGTTCCGCAAAGGGGTTGTCTCCCATTATCAACAGCATTAGCGAGTCGGCGCATTATCAGCAGGTTGTTCAATGGAGCAACGAAAATGTCGAAGTGCTCGAAAATAAGTTAGCTAACATCCGGCATTTGCTCACACTTGAAGTCAATGATACCCGTTTCAATGAGGCAATCAATGATTTCCATTTTATCATTGATAAAATTCCGCTCATGGTAACCTTTATCGAACCAACCTATATCGTTCGTGCCCGACCTAACTACAAAGGAGAGGTTTTTGAATTTGAGCATCAAATCTCCTATAATTCTACCAATACCGATGTAATTCAGGCAGGTCGCTTCAATCGCCCCAAAGAGGGGCTGTTTTACGGCGGACTCCGCGTGGATAACCCGGAAACAGATTATGTTTTGGCTTGCTCACTTGAAAGTTGCAAAGAATTGATACATCCTGATAATCCGCCTTCAATACAAGATATGACTGTTGGCAGATGGACAGTAGGTGAGAGATTTCCAGTAGTTAATTTTTGTTTCAACGAAACACATCTTTCGGGGAACAAAGTGCTACAAACCGCGACAAACGGTTATTTAAAAGAAATGAGCAACTATTTTAATAGCAGGGCAACAGCATTTGTGAAGGATCTAATGTTTTTTGTTTCCGATTTAAGCTGCACTGCACAACCAGAAAATGGATATTACATCTTGAACGCACTTTTTTATGCAATCCTGTATTATTACGAAAATACTTATGGCGTACTTCCGGCCGGTGTGATTTACCCAAGCGCAATGAGCGAAAGCAGAGGACTTAATATTGTTATGATACCCCCCGCAGTTGATTATTATTTAAAACTGGACAAAGTAGTAATGTATCGTTTTTTTCTGGTGAAGGGAGACAAGCAATATGTATCATATCCTTGCAGTGATCTGGTTGATGTCATCGATAATAAGTTTTATATTACAAATTATGTGCAGAACGGACATTCACAACGTTTAAATTATTTTTGATTACCTTATTAAAGCACTTTTGCCCCGCAAGGGGCCGCGCGCAAAAACGCCCCTGCCCATAATAAATGAGCAAGGGCATTTCGTTACTGAAAAGCTGGCTATTTAATAAAATTCCTGCGTTTAGGTTTGTTTTCGTTTAAAACCTCACTACCGTATTTTGAACGGATTTCATCAAGTGATTTTTTACCGCCTTTGGTTACCTTGTATTCTCCTGTACGAAAATACCAGGCTAATTTTTTAGAGGCGAACAGGTAACCCGCTTCTTTTAGGGTAGCCCTAACGGGATAAGTATTGCCGGTAACCCAAATCCAGTAACCAACCAATTCAATGACAATGCCCTCCAAATGGATGATCTTTTCAATGGCTTGCCTGTATTCTTCAGAAAACTGCATTTCGTTTTCTGTCTCTTCTTCAGAAAGGTCAGCCCCTTTAATGGCTTTGGCAGATGCAAAGGCATATTCTTTGTTGACCTCCTGCATGGTCAGAGTATCGCCTCCTAAATCGGGATGGTATTGTTTAGCCAGTTTCTTGTACAGGGCTTTTACTTCCTCTAAGGTCTGACAATTGTTAAACCATTTCATGCTATTACTTTTTTGGGGTGGAATGAATATTTTGTGTATTCCGCACCCTTGTTAGTAAAATCTCTGTTTCCAGTACTTTAACTTTCGAAGTGTCATTTAGCGAAAAGGTCGCCAGTGTTTCCACCTCGTTTACCGTGTCTGCTATGTTTGCATGGTCGGATTGCACTGCTACCCGTACCATTAAATAAAGGGTTTGATACTGCATATTTTGGTGTTTTATAGGTGTTGTTAAATTCTGCTAACTGCTGATAAAAAGCATCGGGGTTATCCTCTCTGAATGCCTCACCGTAACCCTGCCAATAGAGCTGGGCAAGGTGATCTATAAATACTTCTTCCATAGCTTTAGTCTTAAGGGATGAATAAACGCCCCTGCAATTGCAGGGGCGCAAATTTGTTTAGGCAGGAATAAGGTTGATAATTTCCAAATCCACGTCTTTAAGTTTATCAGCGCAGAACGTTTTAACATTCTCTGCCACTTCCTTAATAAGAGTGGGGTTCTTGGTGGTAAAGGTTTTGCCTTTATCGTCCTGAATGGTTAGCAAACAACCCTGAAAATGATTGCTTTCTGTTCCTTCCTCGTTGTCCTTTAACGATACCTCAAATTCTTTGAGGGTCTTAACAATAGTGTTCAGGTTATCCCTGTGCCTGATTTTGCGGTTCAGCTTGTCGCCCAACTCAATATGACGCTCCAAAATTGCCCGTTGCTCGGCCAACTTTTCCGCAATAGATGCCTTTAACTCTTTTTTGGTCGGTTCGGGCTTTGTCTGTTCCGCATTGGCTTTGGGCTTTTCGGTTTCTGCCTTTGGTGCGTCATCCTTTTTCGGCTGTTCAGGTGCGGGCGTTTCCGTTTGCTTTGTTCCTGCTTCGTCTTTTGGCTTGTCGTCAAATTCCTTGCTTAACGGCAGCCCGTTTGTTTTTGGCTGTTCGTCCTTTTTGTCTGCTTTAATTACCGCTGAACTATTTACTTTTCCGTTTTCTTTGTTGCTTCCGATTACTGTAGTTTTCATGATTTTTTGTTTTTAACTTTTACTGATTATGATTTGAATTGTGCCCAAAATGGGCGTTTGTGCCTATGCGGTCGCTATCTGCTCCGCTTTGAGTCTGTGGGTGGGCTTCTTCCTTTTAGTGTTTTCATGGTGCTGTTTCTTTTATAAAGTCAGTCGGCAGAGCCTCCGGGCTTTTTGATAAGCACCCGCACCTAAACCAATCCTTTTGCAGGGCAAGACTTTTAAGAAAAAAAAACCTCGTGAGCGTAGCGAGCAGGGAAGATTTTTTTCTTAAAACCCGAAGGGCTTGGTCTTGACCAGCAAAAGGATTGTTGAGAAATTTGCTACCAAAAAGTCCTGGGGAAACTTTTTATCAGAGCTATTAAATGGTCAAAAAAATGGAAAGTACTGCGTCTGTAGCAATTGGCGAGGAACGAAGCCATTTGTGAAATTGCGGGAAAGCTGCTGAATGCAGGCACGGAATGAAGGGCTTCCCCGCTCTTCTATGAAATCATTAAACTAAAAAGGTCTGGCTTAGCAGCCAGACCTTTTATCGAAAGTCTTTTATTGTTTGAGGATTTTGTATCTAAGGCTATTGTTTTTTTATCATTGGTTTCAGATTGTTGTCGATAAACTGATTCGGCTTCCAACCTGCAATTAATTTATCTAAAAAAAAGTTATCAACTGCCGATAGGCCAGTTGCAATGGCTGTTCCTATACCACCTGCTCCGGCAAGATCTAATGCAACTCCTATACCTTCAAAAATCACGAATCTCGTTGCCTTTGTTGGTAGCTTGTCCGCAAAAGTTTCTCTTGTTACTTCTTTATGGTATTCACCAATTAAATTCTTGTCATCAGGAACTTTCAATAGCCAGTCTCTAAACTTGTCTGCTTTTTCCAGTAAATCCAGTAAGTCTTTTTTAGATACTAAGCCATTTACAAACGCATCGCCTATAGTATGGCAATCAGCTAAAACATATTCGTCAAATAGATTGAGATTTTCTTGGCTTTTTAACCTTCGTTGTATTAGGTCTTCAAGTTGTTGGCCAATGAAAGCAGAATATAATTTAGTGGTCACAAGTTCACTTTCAAAGTGCGATGCAATAAAAATATCTCCTTTTGATTCAGATAAGGCTAAAAGAAAACCACTGTAATTGAAATCAAAGTGATTTTCTCCCTTTAACTGTTTGCTTAATGAGTTAAAATCAGCAATATCAATATTGCTATTTAAAGAGTAAGCATCAAAGGGCCCAAACGAGCTATCTTTTGTTATTTCAATCTGCAATTCATTAGGTAACTGAAACTCTGGTAGCCTCGAATGTATATAAATTGGAAGCAACTTCTTTAGTAAGTTTACATTCTCAAAATCTGCTCTTATTTGTTCGGTTATGTCCCCAGTATATACAAATGGTTGAGTGATTTTAGATAAATCGTCAGAGAATTTTTGATTTTTGACACTATTTCTAATCACTTCTCTATGCGCTTCATACAAGATAGCTGAGTAACTTTTATCTTTTCCGGAAAAAAGGTCGATATTATATTTGTCGTCCGGAAATAACATTGACCCTAATATGTTTTCCCTAATTCTTAGGTCAAGACGCCCAGAGATAATAAGCTCTTTTAGAAACTCTTCACCAAAATAGTTTAATAATGTAATGAGTTCTTCTTTGTGTGCCAACACAACTATTTTACCATAAAACAGCATACTATCAACCAAAAACGAAATGTCAATTTTTTGGTTATCACGTTCCTTAGATTTTATACAGATTTTTTGAAACATTGTCGTTCTTTTAAATAAGGGATAGCTAAATTATTGTTGGCTTTAGCCCGGTTATCAAATATATTAGTTTAGCGATAAAGCCTACTACAAGTTAGAAAATCTATAACCTAAGAAAGGTTTGGCTGCTTCCAGCCAAACCTTTTTCCTAGAATAACTAATGGTGCTATTTTTCGTTTTTCTTAGCAGTAACCTCATTCCTAATGTCCTGCGCTAACACCTTGCTTTTTTGAAGGGCATTACGCAACCTCGTTCCGGCAGCCTTGTTTCCCTTTTCAAAAAACGCCTGTGCATCCTTTTCCGCTGCTGCAATCAGTTCTTTTAACTCTGTGAATTTTTCCATGATTTTTGAATTTTATGTTTAACAATTAATTGGTTTTATAATTTATTCTAATGGGTAATCCGTTACCTACCTATTCCTACACCTTCTTCCAGTACCTTTTCTTTACCTGACTGTTTGGCCAACAATTCCTGATGCGCTTTCGGTGTCATGAACTGCTCCCTTTTTTCCGGCCTGCCGTTTTCGGCATAAAAGTTAAGTTCACCATAACGCGGTGCGGCAACTACTTTCATTTTAACTTCCTCGCCATTCTTAACCGTGGTAACTGATGGGCTGTTACCGTTTCGCATAGATTCCTCCAGTTTTTCCCTTTTGGCAGGGTCGGCAAGTTCCTTAATCTGGTATTTATCCAGTGTTTTTTGCAGGTCAAAGCCATAGGAAGGGTCGTGGTACTGCTTGGTCTTGTAATTATTAAAACGGTCTTTCGGGCTTTTGAAATCAAGCTCAATCCATGCCTTATAAGTCTGACCGCCCAGGTTAAGCAGGTTGTCCCTGTGAACGGCACGGCTTTGAAGCATATTGGCCGATTGCTCGGCAGTAAATCCTTGTCCTTTTTCTACATAGACTGTTTGACTGACCGCAGGCGTATAAAACACCTTGTTAAAATCTTTAGATACGAAGTTGATCTTATCTTTCTCCATCGTGGCAAGTGTCGTTTTAAAGGCCAGTTCTTTCTTGTCGATCTTGCCTACGGCCAATTCGCTGCTGCCTTTCTGTTCCTTGAAATAAGCAATCGCTTCATGCGGGCTGTCAAACTTGCGCATCATCGCCTTGTCCTTTTCACCGGGCGAAATCACTAAATACTGGTGCCCTTCGGCTAATGGTTTAGCATTATTCAGGGTAACATTGTATTTATTGAAATAATAATAATCCGACTGGCCGGACTGTTTAAAATGGAGTACCATATCCACCTGGCCCTTGTCGCCGGGCTGCTGATGGCGCAGACGGAATTCCGGCACGTTTTTCTCCATGTTCTTTTCCATTTCCTCGATTACTTTCTTCGGAAAACGAAGCTCCTTGAGTTCGTCTTTCAGATCGTCTAAATTATTCTTGTTCATGATTATACGTTTTATGTGATGAATACACTGCGGTTATCGTGTTTTAAGCTGGTTATTACGCAGTAAAATAGCTTGTCCGGCCTCCAGCTTTACCCTGATCTTTTTGATTTTCTTACTGAACAGCGATTTGGCGGCATCAATACCGGCACCCGCTACCTGTGTGGCGATGCTCTGGTCAACACCATACATACCGATACTGCGCACGGCATCGTCTGCGCCGCTGCCCGCTGCATCCGCCAGTTCCGCTTCGGGCGCATTGATGCCCACCATGCCGTCCAGTGAATAGACCGATAAATCAACCGGAATAATGGACGTGCCCAGGCGGATATTTTTAATATCCAGTAACAGGCGCTGGTTGGTAATACGGCAGGTGCCGGTGATCTCGTGCCCTTTGGGGATAAGCTGACCGCTAAGGGTGATGGTATCCTGTAAGCGCAATTTGATGCTTGCCCCCTGTACCGCTTTCTGGTTGCTGACGATCTGGGCGGGTATCGCCCGAAACTGGCTGTCGGTAATGGTGCTGGGCTTAACCGCTTTATCCTGCGCTGCCGCCGGGTTCTGAATGGTGATGATCTTATCCATCATATCACTTAACTGCTTCATTTCGGGGTCTTCGCCTTTTTCCTCTTTCATACTGTGCATCAGCTTTTCCAGCCTGTCCACATCACCGCCCATACCGGAAGTGCCTGCGGTTGGCTGTGGCTTATAACCCGTTGGTGGTGCAAGGACAGGTTTACTGATTTCCTGGCCGATCTGCGCCAGTTTTTCGTTAATGCGCTGTTCGTTCGGGTCGGGAACGTTTAAATTGCCACCGCTTTGGGGCAGGTTTTCAAACTGATCTTTGATACTGCCGGAATCACGTCTTACCTGTTCGTACAGGCTTAATTTATCCTGCGGGTCTTGATCTTTAAAAGTGGCATCCGGCAGGCTGGTATTGATACCCTGTTTTACATTTAACTCCTGTGTTCCGGTCTTGCCGGTTCCGCCACCGAGGGCGTAAAAGCCCAAAGCAAGGAATGGCAGTATTAACAGCGGCAATATCATCAATAGTTTTCTGGTGTTTTTCTCTTTTGTTTCCATTGTGTTTTTATGATTAATGAGTAATTGAACTGATGAGCAGCCAGAGATTGACCGCCGCGAACAGCAGGCAGAATACGATCAGTAAAAGCAGTTTCCGTTTGCGGGTAAAATGCTTTGTACGGTTGTTCAGGTAACCTGCTATGCGTACCTGCAACCGGACGATGCGGCCTGCGATCTTACCCGCCAGTTCTTCCTGCTTCGGGCCGGTTGCTGTTCTGTTTTTTCGGAATAATTTCATCGCTCTTATGGTTTGATACTTTTGGGGTCTTGATCTCTGTTCTCCAGTATTTCCCAGCCCTGTACCAGAAAGCCATGCGGATTATTATCTGTCTGTGTTTTTATATCCCTGACCTGTCCCTGCGTAATGAGTTTGCGGTTCGCCGTACTGCTTGAGCGTACCAGTTTTTGAGTGGCATAACAGGTGAAAGTGTAGGGATAAACATTAATATCAAGGTGGATGCTGTCTACCTCGATCTCCTGCGAGATATTGGCAGAGATCAGGTTATTGTAATAGCCGGATTCCCGCAGGTTATCATACTGTTTTTTGGCTGATTCATCCGCTAAATACAGGGCTTTGGAGACATTCGCCTGTATCGCCTTGTCATCAGGGCTAAGGTTAAAAAAGTACTGGTGAAAGGTCTTGATGTGATCTCTTAGCTCTACGGGCAGGTTGCTTTTCCGGTCTGAGGCGATGGCCTCCAGTACTTTGCCATTATACAGGATATGTACCCGGTTCTGCGCCGCATTTACCATATCATAGCTTTTGTAGATACAAAAGCCCATCACCAGCACATTGGCCAGTACCAGGAAGATACTGAATGTCTTGATGTGCATGAATGCGGTATCTATATTTTTGAATTGACTAAACATATTGATTGGATTAATGGGTGAATACTACTTGCCGGAAAGCTTGTCCTTAAAATAATCGTTGCCGGATGCTTCGGCAATGCCCTGCGACAGATTGGAACGTGCGTTATCAAAACGATCTACGATCATTCCCGCACCGCCCTGAACGGAACTGGCCGCAGTTGCTTTGGTATTGCTCACAATGGTATTGACCCGTTCCAGTATAGTATTACCGCCACCGGCATGTACCACGTAATTGGCGACATTGGGCACTGAAAAGTAGCCTACGATGCCGATCACCAGGAATATCAAGTACGCCGTATCGGTGGTACTGAAAAAGGTATCACCCTGCTGGCCGATCTGCGAAATATCCAGTTTGAGCATGTTCTCCTGTATTTTTCCCAGTATGCTGCCAAAGATATTGGCGATGGGCAGCCAAAGAAAAATGTTGACATAACGGGCAAGCCAGACGGTGAGCGTATGCTGAAAGCCGTCAAAGACGGCAAAGCCGAATACCAGCGGGCCAAGTATAGCAAGGACAATTAAAAAGAAAGTTCTGATCGTATTGATACACAAGGCCGCTGAAGCGTAAAGCACTTCCAGTACCTGGCTTAGCCATTGTTTGATGGAGTTGCGGAAATTGTAGCTCTGCTTCTCCATCCAGAATTTCATATCGTTGCCGATGCCTTCAAACAATCCCTCATCTTCGGCGCTGGGATCTTTCGGATGCGTATACTTATACCAGGCATCCCTGTCGCCGCTGCCGTCTTCGCCAACATACATTTCGTAGAACTTACTTTTCTTTACCGCATCTTCCTTTTGTTTGAGCAATACGGCTATGGCTTTATCGCTGTCTTTGACCATTGCGCCGGTTGCCGAAACAGTCGGCTGCAAGACCCCGTTCATCAGGGCGATGACCGCTGGAAAGGCGATAATCGCCAGTCCCAGCGCAAAGGGGCGCAATAATGGATAAAAATCAACGGGCTGTGCGGCTGCGATCTGCCGCCATACCCGGCTGGCGATATACCAGAGGGCGGCAAACCCCGCGATGCCACGGGCAACGCCGATCAGCCGGGAACAGAGCGGTAACATCTCACTGTACACCTTGTCCAGTACGGATTGCATACTGCTGATCTCGCCCGCCAGTCCCTGTGCCTGGGAAAGAGCGGGAAGCAACAATAAAAGCAGCAATCCCCCAATCCCCCTGAAAGGGGAGTTAAATAATTGTCTCATATCGGTAGGTTTTAAGGGTTCGTGTTATACAGTTTCTGCGTGGCCGATACATCGGCCTTTTCTTTTTTACGCTGTACATTCAGGATACTGGCCTGCCGGTTAAAGTCCCGCAGGAAAGTAAGCTTGTCCTGCGTGTCGGCGAAAATTCGGTCAATGGCCTGCAAGCGTTCATCATCGCTCATTCGGAGCTGCGAAGCGGTGACCACCGTAAGCAGGTTATCAAGATTGTTTACGCTCTGGTCAAAGAGCTGCTTATACACACTGCTGATATAACTGATCTCCTGCGTAGTGAAGGTGCCGGAAGCCTGAAAACGGTTAAAGGCGTTTTTGTACTCACTCACTATATTTTTCTGATAGGTAATAATGCCCGCCACCTTGTGGTACTTTTTAACTTCGGGACTGACCAGCATCAGGCCGTCAATAAATACCTCGTGCAAACTGAAATTGCCCTGAGAAATGTTCTTTACCGCATTATAACCGGTGCTGACAATCTGGTAGCCTTTTTTCATGTCCTCCAGTATATTTTTTAACTGGCTGAGCTTTTCCATATTCAAAAGCAACTGCTCAATTTCCTGCGCCTGCGCCCGTGTTTTAAACGGAATGCAAAACGCAGCAAGCGCAAACATTGCCGCAAGCAGGAACGGTCTAATTTTCTGTAGTTTCATAAAGCCTCCTGGATTGGTTAATGGATCGTTGTTCGTTCTCTTTCTGGCTGACCAGCGCCTGTACCTGCCCGGTAAAACTTTTGGTAAAACCCGACTTGTCCTGCATAGCGGCATAGACATTATCCAGCCGTTTGATGCGTTCGTCCTCGGTCATTTCCACCTTGCCAGAGGTAATAACCAAGAGCAATTCCTCCAGGTCGGCGGCGCATTCCTCCAGTACTTTTTCCCTGACCGAAGCGATATAACCCCTGTTGGTTTCCGATAACAGGCTGCTGCTCCTGATACCATTAAAGCTCTTGTTAATGGCCAGCCCGAGGGCGATGATCTCCGCTACTTTAGCGTTGTTTCGTATAGCCGGACTGACCGCTTTGAGTGAACTAAAAAAAGCGCTGTGAAGGCTAAATTCACCGTTTTTAATGTCCTTTACCGTATTAATGCCGCTGCCTACAATGTCATAGCCTTTTTTGGCATAACCGATATAGACCTGTAGGGCTGCTATCTGCGTAAGCAGGTATTCCTTTTGCTTTTTCTTCTGGCTGAAAAACTCTGCGAAGGTCTGCGCTTTTGCCTGCTGAAAGCAAAAAGAGCAAAGCAGAAAGCATACCGACAGGGCGGTTTTATTCATGGATTCCATAAATTTCTTTTAAAGTGGCTGTTTCGTCCAGTGATTGTGACCGCTGGATGCTTAACTGGATATTCTGCGCATTAAACCGTTTCAGGTCGGAATAATTTGTATCCATCTGGTCTGCGGCGGCATCGATGATCTCCAGCCGTTTGGCATCAGGCATTTGGGTTTTAAAGCTGTTCACCACCAATAAGATCTGGTCAAGGTTTTTGATACTGGCATCCAGTATGCCGGAATAAACCGTTTCCATGTATTGCAGTTCTTCGGGCTTGAAATGCTTGTCCTTACCAAACAATCCCCAGGCCCAGCGGTATTCATCTACAATAGCCACCTGTTTTTCGGTCAGGTCTTTGATCCGCTTGTAGTAGGCAATGGCAGATTTGATCTTCCAGAGTTCCTCATAATACTGGCTGTAAAGCTGCTTTTGTTTTTCCGTCCAGTCGGCGATCTCGGTCAGCTTCAGTTTGGAAAGCTGGTTTTCTAATACTTTTTGAGCATTTTGCAGCCAGATAGTTTCGTTCTGCATCCGCTGTACCTTCAGGTCAACAGCCTTGATAACTTTTTTAATACCTGCCTGAATCACTTCCAGTATCGCGAACTGCGCGTTTGCATTAGTGGGCAAAGCGACAAACAGCGTCATGGCGCTCATGGGCAGGACGACCATGTACTTTTTCATAATTTTTATAATCTTCATGGTGATTGAATTGATTAATTGATCTTCTGATACTCACGTTTGCCGACCAGCAGCTTTTTAGCTTCAGGGTAAAAAGTCAGCAGCTTACCTTTAGCGGTTTCGGTCATCGACTTAGTGCTTTGGTCATAAAGTGCCCGCCATTCCTCGGTTTCATATTGCCGTTTTCCTTTTTTGCCATCGGTAATGATGTTAAAACCGGTCTTGCGGTGAATGAGGTAGTTATTGCCTTCGGATGCCTCAATGACCAGCGTATCACTGGCGATACTGTACTCACTTCCGGCCTGGTTAACATAGGTTCCCGGAATGAAAGAACGTGTATCAGTTTTGCTGTTGCAGGCAGCCATGATAACGGCCACGATTGCAATTAATAAGATTAAATGTTTCATAGTATTATTGTTTTTGAGTTATTCGGTAAGCATTTATAATTTTTTGTCCTCATGAATGCTTCGCATTTCTGATCTCATTAGCCAGTACCGCGATACCTTTCTGTATGTTGCCGTACTTTTCGGCATACTGCTGCACCTTCATTTTCTCACTTTCCTCGGTGGTGTAGGACAAATATTCTTCAATGCTTACCTCGGTACGGTATACTTTGCTGTACTGCCCGCCCAGAGAAATGAAAACCTCTTTGTACTTGCGTTTGGGGTCGTTGGACCGGTTCATGGAAAGTACCTGCGCTTTTTCCTTATCAGTTAAGCCCAATAGTTCCTGTATCGCATCAAACTTGTTCTGGTACTTCGATTGGTCAAGTAAGATTTTACAGTCGGAGTTATTGATAATGGCCTGCTTGGATATACCAATGATATTGACCCCTCTTCGCCAATCTAAAGTGACCCCTCTGAGTTAGGGTTTGAAAGAGAGTAAAGTTGTTGTACAGATAGGCTCCTGGGAGCGGATGTTTTTG